>NZ_CP036291.1:6000000-6618662 GCF_007750855.1 Pirellulimonas nuda | reverse complement strand
GGCTTGAATGAGCGCCGCCTAGGGCGCCATGGCTCCGTCCGGTCGCGGCGAGGGCCCCGCGAAGCAGGCACGCGGTGATGCGGTCTCCCGCTGCCAACGTGTGTGGTGCGTCGTGCAGAAGGATGTCGCTGCGTGCCGTTGGGCCGAAGCCACAAGCATACCCGATTTGGGCCGCCTCCGGGAGGCGCCGAAGCCCATTTTCACGCCTGGGAGGCTTGTCCCAAGTTCCGGGCGCATAACGAGATACGGCTAGTGGCCTGATCAATTTCGGCTTCCTGCGTCAGGGCCCCCACGCTCAGCCGAATGGCGCCCCGGATCTGGGCCTCCGGCAGCCCCATCGCCCGCAGCACGTGCGACGGCTCGCCCGACCCGCTGGCGCACGCAGAGCCGGTCGAACAAGCCACGCCGGCCAGGTCGAGCGCCATGCACAGCGCCTGCCGATCGATCCCAGCAAACGCCAAACACAACGTGTGCGGCAACCGCGGCGCATCGGCCCCAATCACCACAACCCCCGAACATTCCGCAAGAACAAGCCGCGCCAACCGGTCCCTTAACCCCGTTAGCCGCGACGCGCTAGCGGAGCGATCGGCGTCCCACTCAAGCAGCGCGGTCTCCATCCCGACCGCCAGCGGCACGCTCTGGGTGCCGGGCCGGCCCCCCGGCTGGTAGCCCCCCAGCAACCAGTCTCCCAGCTCGTAGCCGCTGCGGACCAGCAGCCCGCCGACGCCTACCGGTCCGTGCAGCTTGTGGGCCGTGAACGCCAGGCTGGCGACGCCCAGCGCCGCGAAGTCCACCGGCGATTTGCCGACCGCTTGCACCGCGTCGCAGTGCAGCGGCACGCCCCGGCGGGCGCACAGGGCCGCTAGTTCGGCCACCGGTTGAAGCACGCCGGTCTCGTTGTTGCCCAGCATGAGCACCGCCAGCCGCGTGTCGGGCCGCAGCAACGCCTCGGCGCCGCGGATGTCGACCCGCCCCTGTTGGTCGGCCTCCAGCCAGTCGATCGTCCAGCCCTGCTGCGCCAGGTAGGCCAGCGGCTCGAGCACGCTGGGGTGTTCGATCCGCGACGCCAGCACGCGGCCCGGCGTGGCGCACCGCCGCAGCGGGCCGAGGATGGCGTGGTTGTTCGACTCGGTGCCGCCGCTGGTCAGCAGCAAGCGGTCCGCGCGGGGGCCATCGATGCTGGCGCCCAGGGCGCGGGCGATGCGCTCGCGGGCCTGCTCCAACCGCCGCCGGGCGCGTCGGCCCGCTTCGTGCTGGCTGGCCGGATTGGCCGCAAACTGGGCCGCGGCGTCGGCCATCGCGCGGCCCGCGGCCGGCAGCAGCGGCGTGGTGGCGTTGTGGTCGAGGTAGATCAGAGGGGCCATGAATCGATTGTAACCGCCCGGCCGGCGACCGGTTTTCGCCAAGCTGACGTTGTCGTGCGCGGGGTGGGGGGCTTATTATCCGCCGCGCCCCGGTCGTCCGAAGTGGGGGGACCGTTGTGTGCTCCGGCGGCCGATGCCGACGGCTCGCCAGCTTGATTCAACCCGTTTGGTGCAGCGATGGCCGATACCCGCAGCGACAAAAAGCACGCGTCTAACCCGTTTCAAACCCTGGCGCGGGCCGTGATCATGATGGGGACGCTGGTGGTTGGCGCCCTGGCGTGGTGCGTGTACGGTCCCCCGCCAGAACAGCTTGCGCCGCTGCTGAACAAGGCCAACCAACTGGTCAACCAGGCCCTGCGGGGCGACGCGTCGGGGCCGGCCGGGGCGCCCCACTCCGACACGCTGGCCGCCTGGGACGACCCCGAGGCCGCCCTCAAGATGCTGCCCACCGACGCTTGGCCGTCGGCGCCGGAGCTCGCTGCGGCGCCGGCCTTGGCGGGCGACCCGGCCCTCGGCGCGCCCATCCGGCAGCTTGAAGAGTTGGGGGCCCACGAAGTAGCGGTCGACGCCTGGGGCCAGAGCGGCCTGTACCGCTGCCGGTGCGTGGTGCCGGTGGCCGGCAGCGTCGATTTCCTGCGGAACTTTGACGCCGTTGAGTCGACCGCCGATCTTGCCGCCCAGCGTGTGGCGGCCGACATCCGCGCCTGGCAAGCGGGCCGATGAGGCGCCCGTCGTCAGCGGCGCTGCGCGCCGCACCGAACCCTGCTGCGGTGGGCTGGCGTTGGCGGCAGCGGCTGGCCGCGGGAGGCGCGCCCCCGGCGCCCCAAACGCCGGGAGACGACCGCGTGCAGCGGCTCGAAGCGGTGCTGTTCCTGGCCCGCGAGCCCCTCACGCTGGGCCGCCTGGCGACGCTGGCGAGCCTGGCCGATGCGGGCGAGGTCAAGGCGCTGGTGCGCCGTTTGCAGCAGGCCTACGACACGGCCGGCAGCGCGCTGGAGATCCAGCAGGTAGCCGGCGGCTACCAACTGCTCACGCGGGCGAAACTGGCCCCATGGCTCAACCGGCTGACCGACCGCGAGGCGGACCCCGTGCTCACCCCTCCCGCCCTGGAAACCCTGGCCGTTGCCGCGTATCTACAACCGGTGGTGCGGGCCGAGGTCGAGGCGATCCGCGGGGTGCAGTGCGGAGAGCTGCTAAGGCAGTTGATCGACAAGGACTTATTGCGTATCGTCGGGCGCTCCCGTGAGCTGGGTCGCCCCTTGCTCTACGGAACGACGCGTCGGTTCTTGCAACGCTTTGGGCTGCGGGACCTAAGCGACCTGCCCGCAGCAGACCGTCTGCGCCGGCAATCGCCGACGTCGAACTAACTTGGCTCGAACACATCCGGGAATGGACTGCGAGGGGGAAACGGAACATGAGCGCTACGTTGGTGAATCCGGACGACTTGGTCGCCGACAACCGTCCTGCGTGGGCCGCGGTAAGCGGGGCCCTCGCCGATTGGTCCGGCGCTAGCCGGGCGGTCGAATTCGCGTTGGACGAAGATGAAGACGACTACGATGACGACGAGGAAGAGGACGACGACGAGTACGAAGACGAAGATGAAGATGAAGATGACGACGAGTATGAAGACGACGATGATGAGTACGAGGACGATGAAGAAGACGACGATGACGACGACGATGAAGAGGTCGAAGACGAAGAGCTAGAGGACGAGGAAGACGAAGAGTGGGAAGAGGTGGAGGACGACGAGCTCGACGAGGACGACGACGAAGAAGAAGAGGATGACGAGCTCGACGACGAGGACGACGAAGAAGAGTACGAGTACGAAGACGAAGAGGAAGAAGACGAAGAGTACGAAGACGACGACGACGACTAACCGTCCGCCGCCGTTGCGCAACACGACGCCATCCCAGGCCGTCCCGAGCTCGCGCCGGGTCGGCCTGTTTGTTTTCTCCCCAACGCGGCGCCGCGAGGCCGCTGCGGGGGGCCTGTTGGTTGCTGCTTCCCCCGGGCCTAGCGCGTCATGCCGCTCCGCATCCTGCACGTCTGCCGCTGCGCCGAAGACCCGCTGCGGGGCGATACGCTCAGCGCCCTGGCGGGCCAGCGGTCGCTGACGCAGCACACCGTGCAGCTCGGCGGAGCCACGGGCGCGGGGCGTTGGTCGCTGGCCAAGCTGCGCAGCGCAGCGCGGCGGTTCCGGCCAGACGTGGTGCACGCGTGGGACGCCGATTCGGCCGTCGCGGCGACGCTGCTAACCGGACGCGCGCGGCGCGTGGTGGGGCTCGGCGCCGACGCCGACCTGCGGCGGCTGCCGCGCACGCCGGCGTTGCGCTGGGCGCTGCGTCGCGCCGACCGTGTGGTGCTGGGCGCCGAGGCCGCGCGCCGCTGGGCGCTGCGCGCGGCGCCGCGGCTCGACCCCGCCAGGCTGCTGGTGGCGCCCGACGCGGTCCGGCCGACCGGGGCCCTCGCCGCGGCGACGCGTGACGAGGCGCTGGCGCGGATCGCGGCCCCCGCCGACGCGCGGCTGATCGCTATCCCGGCGCCCCTCGAGGCGCCCTGCCGCGTGACGGAGCTGTTGTGGGCCGCCGACCTGCTGCGTGTGGTCTGCGACGAGGTGCGCGTGCTGGTGCTGGGCGCGGGCCCCTGCCGGCGCGACCTCATCCGCTTCGCCAGGCTGGCGTGCGACCTCGAGCACATCCGCTTCGCCAGCCCCGGCGCGGACAGCGCTTGGCTCTGGCCGCACGTCGACCTGGTGTGGGACGCCGGGCGGTGGCTGTGCCCCCCGCGTTGGCTGCTAGAAGCCCACGCCGCGGGCGTTGCGATGGTGGGCGCCGACGCGCCGG
This sequence comes from Pirellulimonas nuda, assembly GCF_007750855.1. Taxonomy (GTDB): domain Bacteria; phylum Planctomycetota; class Planctomycetia; order Pirellulales; family Lacipirellulaceae; genus Pirellulimonas; species Pirellulimonas nuda. The sequence continues at coordinate 6,614,455 of NZ_CP036291.1, read as the reverse complement.
GCGTGCAGGAGCGTTGGCCCGACGGGGCCGGCTTTTCCTCGGCGGCGGTCGGCGTGCACGAGCGGGCAGACCGGATCCGCGCCACGGTGGCGGCGCTCGCCTGCCAGGCGCCCCCCTGGCGCCCGAGGGGAGAACAGTCGGTGCAGACGCTCGAAGCCGCCGCGACGCGGCTAACCGAGCTCTACCATCGGGCAGCCGAAGGTCAGTCGGTCGCGTCGCCGGGTCCGCGTCCCGCGTGACGGAAGCAAGACGTGTCGATCACCGGCGGGCGCCACGCGGGCTCCATGCCGTCGGGCACGTACTCGCCGACGAACCGACGCCGCTTCTCGCTGTGCGTCCACCGATCGCGGATCACCGCACAGGCGTCGGCGATCTCCGTCGGGGAGGGCATGTAGTCGATCCGCCGCAGGTCGTCGGTCGACCCCAGGCCTAGGTCCAACGTGGCGTCGTCAGCCAACCAAAGCATCGTGATCTCCGTTGCTCGAATCGGTCGAAGGAAAAAAGAGGCCGGACGCCGATCGTCGGGGGGCGATGGGCATCGGGTAGATCGACGCCGGCCTCGGCATCGTCGCTTGGCGCCAGGGCCGCTGGCGACCGCACGGGACGAGTATGCAAGCACTCTGTGTAGAAACGGCGTAGGCCGAAAAAAGATCGCGAGAAGAAGCCCCAAACGACCCCCATTGCGGCCCGCATCCTAGGCGGGCGGGCGGCGGAGATTGCGTTCACACCGCACTAGGGGGGCCGGGGGCCTCGGGTTAGAATGCGGCCCTCTTCTCTCGACGCACACCCATGGATTGGAGCACACCCGCGATGAAAGACGTCCTCGCTGTCGTTCTGGCCGGAGGCAAAGGCTCCCGGCTAGAGCCGCTAACCCGCGACCGGGCCAAGCCGGCCGTGCCGTTCGGGGGCTCGTACCGGATCATCGACTTCACGCTGTCGAACTGCCTGAACAGCGGGGTGCGCAAGATCCTGGTGCTCACCCAGTACAAGGCGATGAGCCTCGACCGGCACGTGACCCTGGGCTGGCGGAACTTCTTGTGCCGCGAGCTGGGCGAGTTCATCGACGTGGTGCCGCCGCAGCAGCGGATCGACGAGAAGTGGTACCAGGGGACCGCCGACGCGGTGTACCAGAACATCTACGCGCTTGAGAAGGAGCGCCCGCAGCACGTGCTGATCTTGGCCGGCGACCACATCTACAAGATGGACTACGGCCGGATGCTGGCCGCCCACGCCGCCAACAACGCCGACCTGACGATCGCGGCGCTGCGGGTGGACCGCAAGACGGCCGCGGGGCAGTTCGGCGTGATGCAGGTCGACGAGAACGACCGCGTGATCGGCTTCGAAGAGAAGCCGGCCGACCCGAAGCCCATCCCGGGCGACCCCGACCACTGCCAGGCGTCGATGGGGATCTACGTGTTCAACACGCCGCTGTTGTTCGACGAGCTGTGCAAGGACGCCACGCTGCCGGAGAGCGCGCACGACTTCGGCAAGAACATCATCCCCTCGATCATCGACTCCAAGCGCGTGTTCACGTTCCCGTTCAAGGACGAGAACCGCAAGGCGGACGCCTATTGGCGCGACGTCGGCACGATCGACTCGTACTTCCAGGCCAACCTGGAGCTGATCGACGTCGAGCCGCATTTGAACCTGTACGACGACCACTGGCCGGTCCGCACCTACCACCCCAACCTTCCGCCGGCCAAGTTCGTGTTCGGCAGCGAGGGCGCCGAGGCGCGACGCGGCGAGGCGATCGACAGCATCGTCTGCCCCGGCGCGATCATCAGCGGCGGGCACGTGAACCGCTGCGTGGTGGGCCCCGGCGCGCGGGTGAACAGCTACGCCCAGGTCGAAGAGTCGATCTTGTTCGCAGGGGTCAACATCGGCCGCCACGCCAAGGTGCGGCGAACCATCATCGACAAAGAGGTGAGCATCCCCGAGGGCGCGCGCATCGGCTACGACCACGAAGAAGACCGCCGCAACGGCTTCACCATCTCCGAAGAAGGGATCGTGGTGATCGCCAAAGGGGAAGGGATGCTGGAGGACGGCTAACGCCACGTAAAAGCGACCCAACGCGAGCCGGGGCGTAATTCTTGGGTTGGTTTGACCCACACCTTAGCGTTTCAATCGTGTTATACTTGGTACATGGAAACGATTTCTCGCAACACGACCGATCTGGCGGCGGACGAACGGACCGCCATCGAACACATGCTTGGCGCACCGCTGGATGAGAATCAGCGTGTTGTTGTGCAGGTGTTCGACGCGGACGAAGGGTGTGGCGCGGCTCCACCCCGCACCGCTGCTGACTACGCGATTCTGGCAGATCTAGACGCCGGAGAAGCGGACCGTCTCGTCGACGCCATGCTGCTGCGATCGCTCGGCCGGGACAACGCTCTGTGATTGAACCCTCTCTGCTGGATACGGATATTCTGTCGGATATTCTTAAGGGGCGGAACCAAGTAGTCACCGACAATGCCGACGCCTACCTCAAGCTCCACGGCCGGTTTGCGATATCCGACTTCACCCGTTTCGAGGTTGTGCGGGGCCTGCGGTGGCAAAAGGCGACCGCGAAGCTAACCTCCTTCGACCGGCTCTGCCAGTCGATGATCATCTTCCCCGTCACGGCTAAGATACTTGATCGAGCGGCCGAGCTGTGGGCAGACGGGGCCTCGCAGGGCAAGCCAAAGATGGACGCCGACCTTATCATTGCAGCAACGGCGCTCATCCACGGGCGAGTGCTAGTGACCGGCAACGTCGGCCATTTCGGGTCCATCCGGGTTTCTTGTGGGTAGAAAAGCCTCAGCTCGGGCTCGAAGAAAGGGGCCGCCCCTCCCTCCTTCCCCGTCGCATCGGCCCTGGGGAGCGGGGCGAGGCCGATGCGACGGTGAAGGAGGAAGGGGCTCGGGAGACTTTGCGCATAGGGTTTTTTGGATCAGAGCGGGTTCTAGCCCCTTCGTCGTCGCTCTCGCATCGGCCGTCACCCCTACTGCGGCCGATGCGAGAGCGGCGACGGAGGGGCGCCCCCTTTGTTGGAGCAGGAGCGGAGGTCGGAATCCTTCTACCCACAAGAAACCCGGATGGACCACCTCTTTCGGAAGCTCAGCAGTGGTGCGGATTTGAATATCGATGGCGTCGGTATCGTACGTCACGCAGCGTTTTGAGATGGAGGCAATGTGATTGCGATTCAAGCAAGCGCTGTTGCTTCGCCACGAAGAGTGGAAGAACACCACGTGGTCAGGATAGACCACGATCAATCGGTTGCCGACCCGCATGCGAGACCGAAGCAGAGCCGAAAACCCGCCGACCATAAAAACGAGCAGCAGGACCCACCTATGCGAGGACTTCTCGATTCCCAACCCATCGCGCCCCAGTCAGACAGCAGGTGACAGGCCATAGCCACCAAGGCGATAAGGGCAATTGCCAAGACAACTAGCAATGCCCAGTCCCTTGATTTGACGGTGACTATGGGAGAGCCCGGATACTTACTGGTTGTATCGTGATTTGTAGGCATGGTCACGCGATGCCCGATAAGAAACCGACCCGTGCCCATGTTAACTAGCGCAGTCGGTTTAGGCCTACGGCTTGATTTGCTCGCGGGCGAGGCTGCGGACCTCTTCGCTGGGATCGGCCTTAGCCAGCTCCGCTACCCGCTCGGCGTACGCCGCGCCGGCGGGGCCGAGGTCGCGGATCGCCAGCAGCGTTTGGATCCGGCAGCCCAGCTCCTTCGAGCCCAGCGCCTCTTCAAACACGGGCCGCACCGCACGCAGCACCTTGGCGTCGCGCGGCGCGATCCGCGCCAGCGCCCACGCGGCCGCGCAGCGGTCGAAGGCCTCGGCCTTCTCGATCCGGGCCAACAGCGCCGGCACCGCCTCGGCGGCGGCCGGGCCGATGCTGCGCAGGGCGAAGAGCGCGCTCTCGCGTACGTCCTGGTCGTCGCTGGCGAGGTTGGCGACGATGTCCAGCGTCGCCTCGCCGGCGGCGGGGCCGATGGCCGCCAGAGCGAACTGCGCACGGACCGCCTCGCCGGCGTCTTCGCTCGCGGCCAGCGGCGCAAGCTCGGTCGCGGCGGCGGCCGCCTCGGGGCCGAGCCGGCCCAGCACGTCGATCGCCAACGCCCGCAGGTGGGGCTCGCCCAGCGCCCGCGTGGCGGCCGGCGTGGCGTCCGCGCCGAGGCTCGCCAGCGCCTCGGCCATCAGCTCGCGTCCGGGCTGGACGTCCCCCTCGCGGGGCGCGGCCGGGCTGCTGGCTAGTTGTTGCATGATTGCGTCGCGGACCATTTGCGGCGGGGCGTCGAGGCTCTTGAGCCCCGTCGCCGCGGTCAGCCGGACCGTGCTGATGGGGCTCGAGAGCCGCCGCACCAAGACCGACACCGCGCGCTGCATGGCGTCGGGGTCGTCCGGGTGCAGCCGGGCCAGCGCCCAGCTAGAGACCATCGACAGCATCGGGCTGGGGTCTTTCACCGCGGTGCGGAGCCAGCCGCTGGCGGAAGAATCCCCCAGCGAGCCCAGCGCGTAGGCGGCCGCGATCCGCACCGGGTTCTCCGTGGCGCGCTGGGCGCGGGCCTCGATGGCGGGCGCCGCGGCGACCGCGGCGGGGCCGATCTCGGCCAGGGCCACCAGCGCCTGCTTGACGTTGAGCGGGTCCGCAGACTCGGCCACCACCTTGGCCAGCGCGGCGGTGGTGTCGGCGGCGTCGGGGCCGATCTGGGCGATGGCCACCGCGGCCCAGTACGCGGCGCGGTCGCGCCCCAGGGCCTCGATCAAGAGCGGGGTCGCCTTGGCGCCCGACTCGACGACCGCCTCGACCACAAACGCCATGGCCGACTCGTTGTCCGACTCCAGCACCTTCTCGATCGCCTCGACCAGCCGCTCCGGCGGGACCGCCAGGCTGCGCAACACGCGGATCGCGTTCACCGCCACCCGCTGGTCGGGCGAGGCGGCCTGGGCCACCAGCAGGTCGATCGCCTCGGGCGAGGCCTCGCCGATCCGGGCCAGCGCGATGGCCGCGTGCGACTGCACCACGGGGTCTTTATCGGCCAGCAGCGTGACCAGCGCCTCGCTCTCGGGCTTGGTGGGCGCCCCGCGCAGGCCGATGGCCCGGGCGGCACGCCAGCGGAGCTGGGCGTTGTCGCTGCGCGAGAGCTCGACCAGCGTGTCGCCGGCGAGCGGCGTGTCGCTCGAGGCGAGCGCGTCGACCTCGGCGTAGCGCTGGGCGTCCGTGGGGCTCAACTGCCCCCAGGCCGCCACGGGGGTCCACAGCAGACAAACCAGCACACACCAGCGGGCGAGGAGCATCGGGGGCGTCTCGAGTTGAAGAGCTCAGGTGAACCGCCCAGCCGCGGGCGAGGGGTTTCCAGGGACCGGGCCCCGCTCGGCGGGGCGGGCGCCTCCCCAGCGGGCCGGCAGGCGGGGCCCGCCCGACGGTGGTCGGCTAGCCCAGGTTGTCTTCTAGCTCACGGTTGAGCTTCAGCAAGAAGCGGAGCGAGTCGCGGACCATGGCTTCCGAGTAGGCTTCTTTGTCTTGCGTCACGGCCTCACGCCAGTCTTTGATGATCTGCTGGGCGTCCAGCGTGTCGTCTACCGGCAGCATGCCGTACTGGGCGCGCTTGGCCATCAGCTCGTCCATCGCCCGGCGGTAGTTGTCATAGCGTTCGGTGGCCAGCAGCGCGGGCCAGCGTACGGCGCCGGTGGTGGGGTTCAGCTCTTCGGTGGTGATGGCTTTGAGCTTCACCTGCGTCAGGCGTTCTTGCCGTTCCAGAGAGTCCTTGTAGAGCTTCTCTTCCATGTTCTGGTTGTAGATGTCGCGCCGCTTCCAGTAGGTCTCGACCGCCTTGACCCGGTTATCCAGGTACTTGGAGCGGGCGTCTTCGTTGTTGATGCGGGCGGCGGAATCGAGCAGGTTCTTCTGCCCCTGCGCCTGGATCACCTTGGCCATGCCGCGGGCGTAGCCCTCCGCGGCGGTCGACGCGCGGTAGCCATACCCGTAGCCCCCGCCGCCGTATCCGTAGCCGTTGTAGTAGGGGCGGTTCCCGTAGTACCCCGAGTAGTACTGGGCCGCACAGTCGCTTGCGGCGAACCCCAGCAGCACAGCGGCGGTCACGATTGTTCTAGCGGCGATCATCTCTGCTTCCCTCGCGTTTCGGACTGGCCCTGACTTGCTGTACGCGGTCCAAAGTCCTGCGTTACAAGTTTCGCACGCCGCGGGCGAAAATAAACCCCTGGAGCGGCGGAAAAAGGGGGGGCTCCCCGGTAAAACGTGCGAGAATCCCGCACGGCGCGCTCCGGACGGGCTAAATCCTCCAAATTGCCAAGCCGCCAAGACGCCGCGGGCGCCAAGCCGCGCCCAAAAAAAGAGAACGGGCCGCGAATCGTCGCGGCCCGTTCTTCTGTCTTGCTTGGCGCTCGTGGCGTCTTGGCCGTCCTCCGGCCCTACCGCCCGTCCATCCCCAGACGCATCTTCAGCTCTTCGAACTGGTCGATGAACTCTTCGGTCGTGGAGTGCACGTGCTCTGCCTCGGTGATGAACTTCATCTCCTCGCGGCAGTCGACGTGGTGGTCGATCAGGATCGACTCGTAGGGGGTCAGCACCTCGCCGTACACGATCAGCAGCTTGTGCTCGTCTAGCTGCACCTCTTGCGGGGTGGCCGGGTTCAGCACGGCGATGCCGGTGCAGCCGTCGTGCACCAGCAGGTCTTCAAAGTCCCACAGCACGCTCTGCAGGATCGGCATGTCGATGTGTTCGCGGTACAGGTCGGTGTGGGCGCCCCCTTGGGCGCGGTGGCTGGTCTCCAGCACCACATCCACCACCTGCCCCAGCGGCAGCAGCAGCTCCATGAACGTGTCCATGATCCGCTCGCGGCTCGCGGCGGCCATCAGCACGGGCACGTCGCTCTTCGACTCGGGGTCGCGGTAGCGGTCGTGGCGGAAGCCGGCCGACGGGACCACCTCGAGGTCGTAGCTGGGCCGGACGGCGTCGCTCAGGCAGAAGCTGCCGTAGCGATAGACCCCCAGGTGGGCCTCCAGCTCTTCCTCGGTCAGGCGGTCGAAGCTGCTGAGCTGGCGTGAGGGCGCCTGCGCTTCGTCGGTGACGTTCGTGAAATAGTCCTTCAGGAAGCCCATCGTTTGGTCGTCTCTGAACACGGGGAGTGGGTCGGTTTCGTACACGCAGTAAATGGGGAGACAACCCAGGCGCCTCCTAGCAGCCGGCGGGTCTGCACAACCGTAGGTCACGCGCGCCAAGTCCAAACCGCCAACAACCCCGCCGGCCAGGAAAGGGGGGCGCCCTCCGCGCCAGAACCGGCACGACCCAACTCGGTTCCGATTACGCGGTTGGGCGGTTGCCCAGAGGCAACAAAGCCGCGGGAAAAGCGTCGAGAATGCTCAACCCGGAGGGGGGCGACGCAGAGGGAACCCGCAGCAACCGGGCGGGGGCCGGGGCGTCCCCGCCCCCGGCGCGGCTGGGAGGGACGCTCTGCTCTGACGCGCCGGGGGCGGAGACGGCTCGGCTCACGCGCGGAACCGCCTCATTGAGGCTTGGGCGTGTTGCGTTGGCACTTGACCAGCGAGGTGACCGCCATCGCGGTGCCGTACTGCTGGTGGTAGTTGTAGAAGGGATAATCCCACCAACTGCCGTCCTTCTCTTGCAGCGGCAGCAGGATGTTCGCCAAGTGGTCCTGAAAGTAGGGCCTGTCCTGCTCCGGCAGCTCCTCGATCGAGAGCGCCGCGTAGTAGTGCCCGTAGTAGTAGAAGTACCCCGCCACGGCGAAGTGCGACTCGTGCGGCACCGGCCGCTTGCGGCCCATCCCCAGCCAGCCGTTGCGGGCAAACAGCCGGTTGAGCCAGGTCTCGATCACCGCGTCGGTCACCCTTGGGTCGCCCCAGCGCCGCAGCGCCAGGTTGCAGGCCTGGCTGCGGCCCAGGCTGCCGGCGGGCCGGTTGATGTCGTACCGGGGCGCCATCTTCAGGTACTCGCCGTAGGCGTAGCTGAAGTCGGGGTAGCGTTGCCGCTTGATGGAGGCGATCGCCCGGTCGATCATCTTCTGCGGGAACTCGACCCCCTGCCCCATCGCGTCCTTGAGCGCCACCAGCGCCGTGGCGGTGGTGAAGCTGAACGGGGCGTCGCCCGGCTTCTGGGTGCCGTAGTCGAAGTCGTAGTAGCTCCATCCGCCGGCCACAAACTCGTAGCGCGCCAGCATGTCGGCCTGCGTCTGCATGGCCCCGAGCAGCGTGGCTTGCAGCTCCGGCTTCCCCTCGGCCCGGCGGCGCAGGTCGGCCAGCCCCTGCAGCGAGTAGGAGTGCCCCCACACGTTGTACAGCGCGTCGGGCGTGGCCCGGCGGACCCGGTCGAGGTGCTCCAGCAGCCAGGTCTGCCCCTTCTCGATCGCGGCGTCGGCGCGCTCGGCCCGCTCGTCGGTGAGGGTCGGTTCTGCGTTGACCAGCGCCGAGAGCGCCAGCGCCGAGACCGCCGCCTGGAACGCGTAGTGCGAGCCCGGAACCGGGGCGAAGATGTTCAGCCCCTTGGTGTTCTCCGCGCTCCCCCAAGCGCCGTCGGGCCGCTGGTCGGCGAGCAAGAAATCGACCCCGCGGTCGATCGCCGACTGCACCTGGGCCGCGCTGGGCGGCACGATCGCCTCGGGCTTGGGGCCCTGGGTCGCCAGCGGGGAGTTCTTGGTCGGCTCCTCGGCCCCGGCAATGGGGGTTAACAACAGAGCTGCCCAGACGACTACCGAGAGACGCATCAGCTTCTGACACAACATTCGCGTTCTCGTTTGAAGGAAGGTCTCTCGCGGAGGCGCAGAGGCGCGGAGGGAGGAAATGACCCATGACCAACCTGGTCCTGTTGGTCACTCGTTTCTACTTGGTGGACTGAGGTTGGGGGGGACACAGTCTGCCGCTTCTTCCTCTGCGTCTCCGCGCCTCTGCGAGAGTAACGTCTTGTCGCCTCTGTACTCTCTGTGGCCCTGTGGCTAATCGTCGCTATCCTTCTCGTCGTCCTTCTCGCTGTCCTTCTCGTCGTCTAGCGAGATCACGTCGCCCTCCTCCAGGCCGTCGACGATCTGCACGTCGTCCCCCTTGGTGCGGCCGACCTTGACGGCCTGCTTCTTGGGCTTGGCGTTGGAGTCGTCGGCGTCGACCAGCCACACGTAGCGGGCGTCCTCGTCGTCGTCTTCGCTGTGCACGGCGGCCTTGGGGACCAGCAGGGCGTCCTTCTTCTCGAGCACCGTGATCTTGGCCTTGCCGCTCATGCCGGGCATCAGCCACTCGGGGAGCTTGTCGCTGGCGACCTCGACCTCCAGCCCGAACTCGCTGGAGCCGTCGGGGACCGAGTCGACCTGGCTGACCCGCCCCTTGAGCGGGTCGGCCGGCTCGAAGGCGGGCTGCAGCTTCACGGGCTGCCCCTTGGCGATGTCGGGGCGGAACTTCTCTCCCACGCCGGCCACGAAGCCCAGCGGGCGCGTCTGGACGATGGTCATCAGCACGCTGTCGGTGGGGGCCTTCTCGTGCTCAAGCAGCTTCCCCTTGAGGGTGTTCAGGTCGCCCCAGTCGCCGTCTTCGTCGCACTCGCCGTAGTAGACCACCCCGGACGCGGGCGCCTTGATCTCCATCAGCCCGCGGTCGGCGATCAGCTTCGAGTGCTTCTCCAACGACTTGGCGCGGCGGGCCCGCTCCTGTTCTAGCTGGTAGCGGGCGGCGCTGAGGTCGAGCTCGGCCGCCATCTGGGCGCGTTCCAACGACAGCTTCACCCGGTCGAGGCTCTCCTGCAGGTCGACGTCGCTGCGGGGCAGGTCGGTGCTCAGGGCCATGTCGTGCAAGTACTCGGCGATCTCCACCGAGAACTTCGCCTGCTCGACCGTGGCCCGCTGGCGCGCCAGGATCAGCTCCTCGGTCTCTTCGGTCAGGTCGTCCGCCTTGTACATCTTCTCGAGCTGCTCGAGCTCGTCCAGCTCGTACTGCAGGAACTGCTTGCTGTTCTTCAGACGCATGTCGGTGGAGCGCACCACCAGGTCACGCTCCTTGTCCTGGTAGTTCTGGTAGTCCTCGAGCGACCGCTCGCTGAACTGCTGGGCGTCGGTCAGGGCCATCGCGAGGGTCTTCTCTAGCCGCGGCAGCTCCTGCTCGGTCTTGATCAGAGACAGCTCCGCGAGCCGCTGCTCGATCTCCAGGTCGTCGATCGCTTCTTCCAGGTCCTTGTCGTCGAAGCGGATCAGCACATCTCCCTTGTTCACCGTGGCCCCGTGCGGGACGACCGTCTTCACCTCGAAGCTGCTCCACGACTCGGGCCGCAGCTCGACCTCGACCCCCTCGTTGGCGACGAACTTGCCGTCGACCGAGACCTCAACGGTCATCTTCTTTCCGGCCACGGTGTGCGTCTTCCGCTTGGGCTTGGCCTTCTCGTCGGAAGACGCCCTTTCGCTGTCTTTCTTGTCGCCGTCTTTCTTGGCGTCGCCCTGCTGGGCGTCGGCGTCTGGTTTTGCGTCGGCGCTTGGCTTCGCGTCGGCGGCGGCCTCCTTGGGCTTGTCGTCGGCCCGCAGCGTCGCGGGTTGGGCCAGCAGCGTGGCGAGGAGGGCCCAGGCAAGAGCAGTAGCGACGCGCGGCATGGCGGGAAGACTCCGGTGAGGCGGGGCTGGCAAGTTGGGTTGCGCAGGCAAGCCTCTATCTTCGACTGCGCCGGGCCGGATTGCAACCAGCGTTTTCGCGCCCGGCGGGCGCGGCGAACCGCTAGGCGTCGGTCACCGGCGGGCTGTCGATCGGCTTCTTGGCCCGCTCGACCGTCTTCTCGGGGGGCAGGGCGGGCTCGCTGTCGAAGTCGCGCCAGGTCATCGCGCGGCGCAGCGGCTCGATCCGCAGCACCACGTCGCCGTTCTGGAAGACGCGCACCGTGCCGCTGGAGGAGCTGATCGCCACGGCGATGGCGCCGGTGGCGCGGGTGATCTCGGCGGCCGCCCAGTGGCGGGCGCCGAGCCCCTTGGAGATAGCGATGTCGGGCGCCGGCGGGGCGGAGACGTGCTGCGCCGATGCGATCACTACCCCCTTGCTCGACACCACAAAGGCGCCATCCATCTGGGCGATCTCCTTGATCCCCTCGCGTACCTTGGCGTCGGTGAGCGAGCGTTCTTGCGAGGTGTAGCCCTTGACCGGGTCGAACCCCATCGGCTTGCAGAACTCCTGCACCTTGCGGTGCTCGCCCACGACAAACAGCGTGCCGACCGGCTTGCCCTCGCGTCCCTCGCGGCCGATCTCCACCGCCAGGTCGACCACCATCTTGAGGGTTTCGGTCGGCACCCGGCCCCCCAGCGGGCGGAGGTCGCGGACGGTCAGCCGGCCGAGGTGCTCGTCGAGGTGGATCACGCTCAGCGAGTCGGTGACGCCGTCCTCGAACCCGCTGTAGACGGCCACCACGCTGGCGCCGGGGGTCAGGTGGTCGTCCGCCACGGCCTCCAGCAGCGCCTCGGTCAGGCGTTCGTACACCGGGGCGCCCGACATGTTCAGCACGATGGTGTCGCAGTCGAGCGCGCCGTCGTCGGCGCCGTCGAGGATCTCCGCCGAGTCTGCGGCCAAGATCATGCTGCGTCCCCCCACGGCGGCGGCCAGCGCTTCCCAGTCCGTGGGGCGTTCCATCAGGAACAAGATCGACTCGACCTGCTTGGCGTCTGCCAACTGCACAGCCAAGCCGCACATGGTGCGGAGCTGGTCGCTAAAACGGCGCGGCGCGGCCATCGGTCGGATCCGGTCGCCAAAAAGGGAGGGGGCAAGTGTCGCGAGCGGAGAGGCCGCCGCACACCCCCCAAGTTAGCGGATGGAGCGATCGCTTTCAATCGCGCAACAATCGCCCAGGGTGTGGGCCGCCCCTTGCCGCCCTACCGCGGGCTTTCCGGCAGCTCATCGGGGCGCGGCAGCATGTGGCCGTGCCGGAACCCGACTACGTAAACCGTCCGGCTCACTTCGTCCACGGTGTAGAGCGCCAAGTGCTTGCCGACGATCTGCCTGCGGATGGTGTAACCGCGGTGAGCGTCTTCTTCGGCTAAGCCATGGCGGGCAGGGAAGGTGCAGAGCGTGCTCAACTTGGCGTGGACACGGTCCGACCAGCGCGTCGCCACCTCGATCGATCCAGCCTGCTGGGCGATGTACGCCGCGTACTCTGCGATCTTGTCTACCGCGATGGGCGTCACGACCACCCGGTAACGGATCATCGCGACTGCTCGCGAGGCTCCTCGTCAGTACGCTCAGTACGCGAAGCACCAGCAATTGGAGGCCCACTCGTCGGCGACTCAAGGCGCTCCAGCCGCCCTGCTACGGCTTGACGCGACTCGTCGACGGGGATCGCCAATCCGTGCTGGGCCTGGCGCATGCCGAGGTCGCACATGGCGAGGCTCTCCCGCAGTGCTTCGGGCGACAGGCGCCCGATCTCCTCCGGCAGCGGCTCGCAGGCGAGCGCGGCTACGTGTTCGGCGACGAAGCGGTCGACGCTGTCAAAGCCCGCCTGCGTGGCCATGCTAGCCAGTCGGGTTTGCTCTAGGGGCGTAAGAGAGATCTCCATGCGCCTAGTCTCGCAAACTGCCCGCCTGTTGTCAAAAAAAACCGCCCTGGCACAGCGGCCTACCGCGAACGCACCGACGGCTGCGACTGCCCCGTCCGCTGCTGCTGTGGCTGCTGTGCCGGTCGGCCGGCGATCACCGGCTGCTTGTCGTGCGGCCCGAACACCCGGCGGTCGTACACCACCAATGCGTGCAGCGCGTGGCACAGGGTCCCCTCTTCCCACTCGTGCTTGGTGTTGGTCGCCAGCAGGTTGGTGAGGTAGGTGACCGCGCGGACCGTGCGGTAGTACTCCAGCTTCTCGTCCGGCAGCGTGGCGGCCAGCAGCTCGACCTGGTGCCCGGTGGTGCGGATCCGGCGGTCGATGTCGTCTTCTTCGCCCGGGCCGCGGAACCACTCGGTGCTCATGCTGCCGTCGGAGTTTTGCAGCCGGAAGCAGTAGTTCTGGTAGCTCTCCACGAACTTGGCCGCTTGGCCCCACTCGCCGTCCATCGGCTCGCCCCGCAGGGCGCGCTTCCGCACGGCCAGCCCCAACCCCATCAGCCGGTGGGTGCCGCCGCAGGCGGCGCCGCGGATCTTCTGGGTCCGTTCGTCGGCGATCAGCTTGGGGATGTCCCACTGTTCGCCGTTCTCGTTCACCCAGGTCGCGTCCGAGGGCAGGTAGTGCATCAGCGCCATCAGCTTGAACGACAGCTCGGTGCGCGAGAAGCAGCTCCGCTGCTCCGAGCGGATCAGGTCCGCGATGGTGAACTCCTGGCCGTCGACGCGGATCGGGTACTCCGGGCTCACGTTGCTCTGGGCCAGCATGGCCAGGAACTGCCCCTTGTGCCCCTGCAGGCCGACGCCCACGCGCACGTCGAGCTCGCCATCGGCGTTTACCGACAGCATCGTCTTGCCCTTGCACGGCTTGTTGTAGCAGAGGTAGCCGATGGAGGTGATCGGGCTGCCGGTGGGGCCGCCGTCTAGGATCTTGCTGTGCAGCTCGTAGGCGAGCATGCCGTGCATCACCTGCCACGGGTCGTGGTCGCGGCTGTTGAGCGGCTTGTTGTAGTAGTACGCCAGCACCGACCGCAGACGCGAACGCAGGTACATCTGGCTGCGGCTGAGCGGCTTGAGCGGCGCGGCGGGCGCCGCCTGCGGCGGGGACGTCTGCGTAGCGGGGGTGCGTTGCTGGACCGGCGCGGACTGCTTGGGGGCGGTCCGGGGCGCTTCGGCGGGCTTGGCCAGCGGCGCGGCGTCGGTGTCGATCTTCAGCGGGCTGGGCTGCCCGGTGGGCTGTGAGGCCGCGGGGGCTGCGGGCTTGGCCGCTTCCGGGGTGGTCCCCATGCCACGCAGGATGTCCTTGGCCGAGGGGCCCTCCATCGGCTTGCGCTCGGCGCTCCCCTGGGGCGCGCTGGCGATCGGCCTGGAGAAGGCCTTCATCAGGTCGCGCTCGCTGCTGGGCGCGGCGACCACCGCGGGAACCCGGGTCGCGGGCGCCGGCTTTGGTTCGGTCTTCGCCTCGGGCCCAGTACCTTGCGGCGCATCTGCAGCCTGTGGTGAATCAGTCGCCTGCGGCGCGGCGGCTTGAGGCGCCACGCCGGGGGCCACGGCCGCGGGGCCGCTCAGCGCGGGGCCGGCGTGTCCGAGGCTCGGGCCGTCGGCCGGCTCTGGCTGCGGGGTGGCGCTCTTGGCGGGGCGCCACTGCAGGCCTGTCTCTACAGGGACCGGCGAGGCGGGGAGCTCGAGCTGGTCCAGCGCGTCGGGGGGCAGCACCACGTCCGCGGCGATGCTCCCTTTGGCCAGCGCAATGCGCGGCCCGGGCGCCAGCGACCAACCGCTGTCGTAGATCGCCGGGGGCGCCATCGGAGGGGGGCTGCCAGACGGCGCCGCGCCCAGCGCGACGCCCGAGCAGGCGCCCGCGTAGACCCCTGCGTAGACCATCGAGACGCCCAGGCGTTGCGCCCCGGCCAGCATCCGCTGCGATAGGCCCCGTTTCGATAGCCCAATGGGCGCGCGCTTCCGCATCGAGATCCCCCCCCACGTTTCCGCGAACGATTCCTTTCCCCCGAGCCGCACAGCACGAGGCTGCGCCGCCGGGCCTGGGGCGCACCGCTAGACACAGGGCGCCACAGACAGAGGTATCGGGAACCGCCGCGGACGGCATCAGTCCGATGCGGGGCGTTTCTCGCGCCCCCCAACGGGGGCGAGACACTAGGCAAACGGCGCGAGCCGCGTAGCCAACCGGGCAAGCAAAGCGGGCGCCGGCGCCGCTATCAGAAGGGGGACCACTCTTTCAGTGTCCGCGCCACGGCCGACTCGCGCGCCGGGGGTTGCGGCGTCTCCCCGCGGGCCAGCGCCACGTACGCGTTGACGTCCTGACCCAGGTCGCGGCCGGTGGCCGACCGCATCGATTCCATCGCGACCAACTGCATGGCAGGGTCGCGGTCTTCTAGCGCCGCCAGCAGCGCCTTGGGGGCGTCGCTGCCCCCCGATTCTCCCAACGCTCTGACGGCCGCGACGCGAACATCGAAGTTCTCGTCGGCCCGCACCAGCTCTCCGAGCCGGGCGACCGCTTCGGGCGAAGTGCGACCGGCCAGCCCCTGGCAGCACGCGCTGCGGACCCCCGCGTCGGCGTCGCTGCTGCCGGCGATCAACACCTGGTTGGCCAGCGGCGTCTGGAAGCCGCCGACCGCCTTGACGATCGACCGACGCACAAGCGGGTCGGGTTCGGTCTGGATGCGTCGGGCGAGCTGGGCCACCAGCTCTTGCTGCTCGGGGGTGTCCTTACCCGTGGCGCGGGCGGCGAGCCCCTCCACTTCGGCGATCCGCTTCTTCGGGGTCTCGTACGACGTGATCTCCGGCCGCGGGAACAGCCGGTCGCCGAGCCGACCCCCGATGCCAGAGGTGCAGCCGACGACCACTCCGAGCAGGAGCGAAAGCAGGACGGATAGTCGGTTTTGTGTCATGAGATAGCTCGCGCGCATTTCGAGGGCGGCGGACCCTAGCAGATCGAGCGCCCCCCCACCACAGCAGTCCCCCGGCAGTTACCGACTGCCCAAGTCGCGATAGCCGGCGGGCTCCGCCCCGTCGACGCGTCACCAACCCGTGCGGCTCCGACCGATCCACCGAAGGGGCGGAGCCCGCCGGCTATCGGCCGCAGTGGCATGGGCTTTGCGACAGTAAAAAACCGATCCATCGGCTCTTTCACAGACTAGAATTGCGTGGTAGGGTTCCCGCCCCTGGAAGCGTCATACGTGTGACGCCCGGCATTCGGGGGCTCGGCTCACGCCGGACCCCTGCCCGAGTCGATACCACTCGCAGAACAAACCAAACGCGGCCCACGCCCCCCGAACCATTGGCAGGGGGGAAACGTATGGCCGAATACCGTCCAAGACTTTCCGGTCAGCATTCCGTCGGGAGGACCAATTTTTCGATGAGCCCGGTTCGGCTATAGCAGCGCGCAGCGCTGTTCGATCCGCGTTCTTCTTCGAGCGACTCCACTCCGTCGCAATCGACCGGAAAGTCTTCTTAAAAAAGGCCGCGTCGGGGCAACCCGCCGCGGCCTTTTTTGTGCGCGCCGACGGCTCGCCCCCCGGTTTACCCCAGCACGCGGACGAACACCGCGGCCGACTGCTCTGCGTCGAGCGCCACCGGGGCGCCGTCGATCTCCACCACGCACCCCAGCGGCTTCTGGCGGGTGAGCCGGGCGACCACCCCCAGCAGCAGCCCCGCCTCGCTGAGCCCGCGGAGCGTTTCGGGGGACTGGTCGTCAACGCGGACCACCTCGAACCGCTGGCCGACGTCGCAGGCGTCGAGGCGGTGGTCGGCGGTCGCGGCGATGGCGCCGTCGGCCGAGGGGATCGGCGAGCCGTGGGGGTCGACCTCGGGCCGGCCCAAGAAGGCGTCGATCCGCTCTACCAGGGCGTCGCTCACCGCGTGCTCCATGTGCTCTGCCTCGTCGTGCACCTCGTCCCAGCTCAGCCCGAGCGTCTGCACCAGGAACAGCTCGATCAGCCGGTGGCGGCGGACCACTCGGGTAGCGATCGCCCGGCCGGCGCGGGTCAGCCTGGCGCCGCTGTAGGGGGCGTAGGCGATCAGCCCCCCCTCGTCCAGCGTCTTGAGCATGCTGGTGACCGTGCCGGGGGAGACCCCTAGCGCCGTGGCGATCCGGCCGGTAGAGACCGGGGCGCTGCCGTCCCCCGCCGCGTCACCCCCCGCGTCCGGCACGGCGCCGTCCGGCTCGGCCAGGGCCAGGATCGCCTTGAGGTAGTTCTCGACGGTCAGGCTGGGCATGGCGGGGCGGGGGGTGGGACGGCGGCGGGGTGGATCCGTGCAGCAGGGCGTTCAGTCTCCCCCGCCGCTGCGTTGCCCGCCTAGTGGGGATGGGGTGCGGGGGCGGCCGGCTGCGCCGAAAATAAATCTGTGCGCGGAATGTTCGCGTCCTAACGAAAAATTAATTATTGTATGCATCAGGGACTACCGGCCCCGATCCACCGCTCCCGAACTCGTGTTGCCGCGGCGGGTCGGTCTGGGTCGGACGCCGCCCCCCCCGCCTTGCGCGGGGATGTTGCTCCTCTTCTCCTTTAGGGCGCTGGCTATGAGTTTTCGAAGGGTGCGTCGGGCGGCTCTATCGTTCGAAACGCTTGAGGTCCGTCACCTGCTGTCGGCGACCCCGTTCATCAGCGAGCTGCTGGCCTCCAACAGCGGGGGGCTGCAAGACCAAGACGGGGACTTCTCCGACTGGCTGGAGATCACCAACCCGGCGCTCACGCCGGTCGACCTGGGGGGCTGGTACCTGACCGACAACGGGTCGAACCTCACCAAGTGGCAGTTCCCCAGCGTCAGCATCCCCGCCGGGGGGAGCCTGGTGGTGTTCGCCTCCAGCAAGGACCGCACCGACCCGGCCTCGGAGCTCCACGCCAACTTCAGCCTCTCGGCCGGGGGAGAGTACCTGGGGCTCGTCGCGCCGGACGGCGTCACGGTCGCCTCGGCCTACGACCCACAGTTCCCGGCGCAGAGCGCCAACGTCTCCTACGGCTACACGCCGGTCGGCGTCGAGCTGCTGCCCGCCAGCGGAGCGGGGGTGCTGATCCCCACCAACGGCTCGCTGGGTACCGCCTGGACCGCCCCCGGCTTCGACGCCTCGGCCTGGACGCCCGTCGCCAGCGCCGTGGGGTATCACACGGGGGGCGACTACGCCCCGCTGATCGGCACCGATATCCGCACCGCGATGCAGGGGGTCGGCTCGTCCGCCTACCTGCGGGTCCCGTTCACCGTGAGCGACCTGGCGGAGGTCGAGGGGCTGCTGTTGAAGATGCAGTTCGACGACGGCTTCGTGGCCTACCTGAACGGCACGGAGGTCGCCCGGGGCAACGCCCCCGCCTCGGCGGTGTGGAACTCCGTCGCCACCGCTAGCACCCCCGCCGGCGCCCCCTCCACGGCGACCGTCGACCTGACGGGCCAGCGGTCGCTGCTGGTCGAGGGGAACAACGTGCTGGCGATCCACGGGCTCAACCGGACGGTGGGCAGCACCGACTTCTTGATCCATCCAGAGCTGATCGCGCTCGACCTGAACCCCGAGCCGGCCGGCTTCTTGCAGACCCCCACCCCCGGGGTGCTGAACCTGGCGAGCCTGGTGAACCAGGTCGCCAACCCACAGTTCAGCCACGAACGGGGGTTCTACGACGCGGCGTTCAACCTGGTGCTCGCCAGCGACACCGTGGGGGCCACCATCCGCTACACCACCAACGGCTCAGCGCCCTCGACCACCGTCGGGCAGGTCTACACCGGCGCGATCCCCATCTCTACCACCGGCGTCGTGCGGGCCATCGCCTACAAGACGGGGATGCAGCCCACCACGGTGCAGACCCATTCGTTCTTGTTCCTGGAAGACGTCATCCAGCAGCCGGCCAACATCGCGGGCCACCCCAACACGGTGGTGAGCGTGGGGGCGGGCAAGTTTGCGCCCACCGACTACGAGATGGACCCCGCTGTCGTCAACAACCCCGCCTACCACGACGCGCTGCTGAGCGGTCTGCAGGCCATCCCGACCATGGCGTTGACGGTGAACCTGGCGGACATGTACGGCTCCGGCGGGTTCTACTCCGGCGAGAGCGAGGAGCCGGTGAGCGTCGAGATCTTCGACCCCGCCAACCCCGGACTGAACCAGCAGGTCGACGGCGGCATCGAGCCCCACAGCCACAACCGCCTGAAGCGGTCGCTGCGGCTGAGCTTCAAGCCGGAGTACGGCCCCACCAAGCTGGTCTCCGACCTGTTCCGGCAGTCGCCGCTCAATGGCGACACCGCGGCCAACGTGCTGGACAACCTCGTGCTGCGGGCGGGCAACAACCGCGCGTGGTCGCGGGCCTGGAACCCCAGCATGACCACCTACACGGAGGACCAGTGGTACCGCGACACCCAGATCGCGATGCAGGGGTACGGCTCGCACGGCGCCTTCGTGCACCTGTACATCAACGGCATCTACTGGGGGCTCTACAACCCGGTCGAGCGTCCCGACGAGGGCTTCTCGTCGGAGTACTTCGGCGGCGCCGACGAGGAGTGGTTCTCGATCAACCACGACGGCCGGACCTCCGGCGACGCCACGCGGTGGAACTACCTGCAGGGCGCCCTGCTGCAGAAGGACATGAGCGTGGCGGTCAACTACGAAGAGCTGAAGCAGTACATCGACGTCGAGAACTTCACAGACTACCTGCTGCTGAACTGGTACCAGGCCACCACCGACTGGCCCAACAACAACTGGTACGCCAGCAACCGCAACGACCAGCCCACGCCGACCAAGTTCTTCGCCTGGGACGGGGAGTGGTCGTGGGACACCAGCAACGGCGGCTCGGTCGACGGCGCCTGGGTGCACCCGGCGTTCCGTGTCGGCTCCAACACCTCGACCCCCGCCACCAAGATCTGGCGGGCCCTGGTGCAGAGCGACGAGTTCATGCAGCAGTTCGCCGACCGAGCCCATCAGCACCTGGCCAACGACGGCCTGCTGACCGACGCCAGCTCGCTGGAGCGGTGGAACACGCTGAACGACTACGTCCGAGACGCCGTGGTGGCCGAGTCGGCCCGCTGGGGCGACGCCCTCGAGACGCTGGGGCAGCCGACCCGCACCCGCGACGTCGATTGGCAGAACGAGGTGAACCAGATCGCCGGCCTGATGGTCGGCAACGCCGCCCAGTTGATCGCCGCGATGCGCGACCAGGGCTACTACCCCGATCTCGACGCCCCCGGATTCAACCAGCACGGCGGGTCGGTGACGGCCGGGTTCGTGCTGCAGATTTCTATCCCCTCGGGCGCCGACCACGTCTACTACACCACCGACGGCTCCGACCCGCGGCTCCCGGGCGGCGCGGTCTCTCCCTCCGCGGTGCTCTACAACCCCGCCAGCGGCCCGGTGCTGCTGGCCTCGGGCGAGGTCCGCGCACGCGCCATCGACGGAGGCCAGTGGAGCGCAATCAACGAGGCCGCCTTCGACGTCGCCGAACTCCCCTTCGGCCCGGGCGACTACAACCGCGACCGGATCGTCGATTCGGCCGACTACGACGTGTGGCGCAGCACGTTCGGCTCGACCACGCAGTTGGACGCCGACGGCAACGGCGACCTAGTGGTCGACGCCGCCGACTACAGCGTGTGGCGCGACGCGCTGGGGCAGACGACAACACCCCTGGCCGTGGCGGCTTCCGGCGGTGCGTCGACCCCGCAGGCCGCGTACGCCGAGCCGATCGCGGCCGCGGTGGGCAGCCCCGTCGTGGCGGGTTCAGTCGTGGCGGATCCCGTCGCCTCGGATCCGGCCGCCGGGCTCGTGCTAGCCCCTCTCGCGGCCCCGAGCGCCGGGCGAGCGGCGCAGCTCAGCAGCCCGTCTTCAGAGGTTTCGGCGGACGACGCGTTGCTGTTGCTGCTGGCGGTCGACCGCGCCGCGCACTACTCCGAGGCCGACGCCCCGGCAGCGGCAGCGGCCGCGCCGGAGCAAGACGGCCCCGGGCCGGACGTTGACCCGGGCCTCGCCGTGGGCCTCGACCCGCGGTTCTCGCTGGCGCTCGACGAGCAGTCGTAGCGAGCGGGGGGCGCCCGCTGGGTGAATATCGGCGCAGCACAAAGGACGCTACCTTCGTGCATGGAGACCGACCCCGCCTGCCGCCGGGGGCGGCCGGGGCCGCGGCTCCCGCGTCACCTTTGTGCTTCTAGATCGACCCCGCCTGTGCTATGCCCTCCCCTTCCTGGATGTCGCTCTACCCGTTCGATCCGCACTGGTTCGAGATCGCGGGCGACCAGATGCAGTACGTAGACATCGGCCCCCGCTACGCGCCGGTGCTGCTGTTTGTGCACGGCAACCCGACCTGGAGCTTCCACTGGCGGAGCCTGCTAACGGCGCTGAGCGATCGGTTCCGCTGCGTCGCGCCCGACCACCTGGGCTGCGGGCTGAGCGACAAGCCGGCCAAAAGCTTCCGTCTGGCGGACCGGGTCGACCACCTGGCGGCGCTCGTTGAACACCTCGACCTGCGGCGCGTGACCCTGGTGGCCCAAGACTGGGGGGGCGCCATCGGCCTGGGCGCGGCGCTGCGGGCGCCCCAGCGGTTCGAGCGGATCGTGCTGCTCAACACGGGGGCCTTCCCCCCCCCCAAGATCCCCGCGCGCATCGCCGTGTGCCGGACGCCGGTGCTGGGGCGGATGGCGGTGCAGGGGCTGAACCTGTTTTCGCTGGCGGCGCTGCAGATGACCCTCGCGCGGCGCGACGGGCTCGACCCGCTGGTAGCCGCCGCCTACGTGGCGCCGTACGACACCTGGGACCACCGTCGCGCGGTGTACGACTTTGTAGAAGACATCCCGGCCGGCCCCGGCCACCCGACGTGGGGCGTGCTCCAGCAGATCGAGGCGGGGCTCCCCTCGTTGGCCGACCGGCCGGCGCTGCTGGTGTGGGGGATGAAGGACTGGTGCTTCGCGCCGTGGTGCCTTGAGCGGTTCCTGGGGCACTGGCCTGACGCCCAAGCGGTGCGGGTCGCAGACGCGGGGCATTGGGTGCTGGAAGACGCCCCCAAGGAGTGCTTGAGGGCGATCGAGGGGTTCCTTGCGTTGTGACGCGGCGTCCCTCGTTCTCAAAGTGCGCGCCCAATAGCCGCCGACCTAGGGTCGGCGCGTCGTGTGATGACGCTCGTTCGAACGCGCCGACCTTAGGTCGGCGGCTATTGAACGTTTGGCTAGTCGTAGAAGCGAAACGCAGAATTAGGTTGTTGACGTGAACACTCCCCCGACGCCCCTGTCGATCGCGCAGCAAGCCACCCTTGCGCTGGTGTGGGAGGCCACCGCCGCCAAGCCGGGCAACGTGTACCGCGGCGCCGACTTTGACGACATGACGTTTGCGGACATGCAGACCGCGGCGGTCGCGATCGGGCCGGCGATCGCCGAGACCAACGCCGGCGCGGTCGGCCAAGGCATCTACGCCGCCGTCGCCGCGATGCGCAGCGTCGTGGGGGTGAACACCCACCTGGGGACGATCTTGCTGGCCGCGCCGCTCGCGGCCGCCGCGCAGCAGGGGGGCGTCCGCGCATCGCTCCCGGGGGTGCTGGCGGGGCTCGCGGTAGACGACGCCCGGCACGCCTACCGGGCCATCGCCCTGGCGGCCCCCGGGGGGCTGGGCGCCGCCGCCGAGCAAGACGTCGCCGACGAGCCGACCGTCACGCTGCTCGAAGCCATGCGGCTGGCGGCGCCGCGCGACCTGGTGGCCCGGCAGTACGCCGCGGGCTACGCCGAGGTGCTGGGGGCCGCGGACCGGATCGCCGCGGCCGCGGCCGCGGGCCGGGGCCGGCCGCTGGAGGGGGCGATCGTCGAGGCGCACGTGCGGCTGATGAGCGAGCGGCCCGACACGCTGATCGCGCGCAAGTGCGGGCCGGGCGTGGCGGCCGAGTCGGCCGCCAGGGCCGCCGCGGCGCTGGCCGCGGGGCCGGTCGGGAGCGAGGCCTACCAGCAGGGGCTGAGCGAGCTGGACTTCTGGCTGCGGGCCGACGGGCATCGCCGCAACCCGGGGGCCACGGCCGACGTGCTGGGGGCGGCGCTCTTCCTTCTGCTGCTGGAGGACGGGGTGGGGTGGCCGCTGCGCTTCTGAACTAGTGGGCACGCGTCGACCCTACGTCGGCTGCTATGGTTATCTTGATTGCTGCGTCGCTAGCCCGTGTTGCCCGATCGCCCCCGCGGAACGCTATGAACCCCTCCCCCGACCCCCTGCCCACAACCCCCAACCCCGCGATCGCAGCGAGCTACCGTGTGCGGCTGGCGAAGGAGCAGTTTGTGTTCTGCGCCGCGCACTTCATCACCTACGCCGGCGACGTCTGTGAGCCGCTGCACGGGCACAACTACCGCGTGGAGGTGCAGGTAGAGGGGCCGCTGGATGAGAACCACTACGTGCTCGATTTCATCGCCGTGCGTGACGCGGTGCAGAAGATCACCCTGGGGCTCGACCACCGCGTGCTGCTCCCCACGCTCCACCCACAGATCCGGGTGGCAGCCGACCAGCGGGAGGTGACCGCGACGTTCGAGGACCGGCGGTGGGTCTTCCCGCTGAGCGACTGCGTGCTGCTGCCGATCGCCAACACCACGGCCGAGCTGCTGGCCCGGTGGATCGGCGAGCGGCTGCTGGAGTCGATCCACGCTTGCTCAGTGGAGGTCTCCGTCGACGAATGCGACGGGCAAGTAGGGGTTTGTCGGCTCAGCCACCCTCGGTGAGCCGGGGCGTCGTCCTTTCGGAATGGGGCGTACCACAACAGACGCTCTAAACCGCTGCGCCGGGGGCCCCATTCCGAAAGGACGACGCCCCGGCTCCCAAGCTCGCTTTGCCGCTCACCGTGCTGGCGCCGCTACGGGTTGCCCAATCGGCTCAATCCGCAGGGCCTCCCCGGTCGATACCCCTACAGAATGCGCCACCATGTGACGAGGGGGAAAACCGTGTCGGACATCCACAAAGCGGCCGTGCTGCTGATGAGCCTGCCGGAAGAGCAGGCGGCCGACCTGATGAGCCGGCTCGACCCGAAGCAGGTAGAGCAGGTGTCGATCGAGATCGCCCGCACGACCCGCGTCACGGGGGACGAGCAGGACATGGCGATCCGCGAGTTCGCGGAGTCGAACCCCGCGGCCAGCGGCGCCGGCGGGAGCCTCGACCTGGCGAAGAACCTGGTGAAGAAGGCGCTGGGCACCGGGGCCACCGGCGCGCTGGAGAACATCCGCCAGTCGATCGAGGCGCTCCCGTTCGGCTTCCTGCGCCACGTCGACAGCCAGAACATCCTCACGTACATCCTGGACGAGCACCCGCAGACCATCGCGCTGATCCTCTCGCACCTGCCGGCGGCGTTCGGCGCGGAGATCCTGGCGGGCCTCCCCGCCGAGCGGCAGCTCGCGGTGGTGCGGCGGATGGCCACCATGGGGCAGACCAACCCCGAGATCATCCGCGAGGTGGAGCGCGGCCTCGAGGGGCGGATGGCCTCGGTGGTGAACCAGAGCTACCAGGTGGCCGGCGGGGTCGAGTCGGTGGCCGCGGTGCTGAACGTCTCCGACCGCGGCGTGGAGCGCGCCATCCTGGACAACCTCACGAGCGAAGACCCCGAGCTGGTGGAAGAGATCCGCCGGTTGATGTTCGTCTTCGACGACATCGCCAAGTTCAGCGCCAAGGACATCCAGACGCTGATGAAGCACGTGGAGACCGCGCAGTGGGCGATGGCCCTCAAGGGCGCCAGCCCCGAGATCAAAGAGAAGGTGCTGGGCAACCTCTCGCAACGCGCGGGGGAGACGCTCAAGGAAGAAATGGAGTACCTCGGCGCCGTGAAGCTCTCGGCGGTGGAGGAGATGCAGCAGCAGATCGTCGACAAGGCGCGGGAGCTCGAAGACTCCGGCGAGATCGAGATCAAGAACAACGACGAGCAAGAGCAACTGGTGCAGTAGCAGAGCGTTCAGCACTCAGCACTCAGCCAAGCCCACAGCGAGCCGGGGCGTCCCCGCCCCCGGCGTTGTCCGGAAAGCTGAATGACCAATGACCAAGCCTGAATGACCAACGCGCGCAAGCGGACGTCCTTCGTGTCTTGGTCATTCAGGCTTGGTCATGGGGGCTTTGCTGCACCCCACCGCGCGGCCCCCCCGGCTCCTGCTCGCCATTGGCGCCACTTGAGCCTAGGCGCCGGCATCGTCTAGCATCGCCGCTCCCCTCCCGGAGCGCGAGCCAGATGTCCGTCAGCCCGATGATGCAGCAGTACCACCAGGCCAAACAGGCCGCGGGGGACGCGCTGTTGCTGTTCCGCATGGGGGACTTCTACGAGCTGTTCTACGACGACGCCACCCGCGCCGGCGAGCTGCTGGGGATCACCGTCACCAGCCGCGACAAAGGGGAGAAGGCCGTGCCGATGGCCGGCTTCCCCTACCACCAGCTCGACCAGTACCTGGCCAAGATCGTCCGCGGGGGCCAACGCGCCGCCATCTGCGACCAGGTAGAAGACGCCCGCCACGCCAAGGGGCTGGTGCGGCGCGAGGTGACCCGGCTGGTCACCCCCGGCACGCTCACCGACGACGCCCTGCTCGACCCCCACGCCAGCAACTACCTGGCCGCCCTGGCGCCGGCGGACGACCCCCAGGGGCCGGTCGGGCTGGCGTGGGTCGACATCTCAACGGGCGCCTTCTACGCCACCGCCGTGGCGCCCGGGCGGCTGACCGACGAGCTGACGCGGATCGACCCCTCGGAGCTGCTCTCGCCCGAGGGCGCGGCGCTGCCGCCGCTGGCGGAGCTGCCCCGCCCGCCGGCCCGCACCACGCGCCCGCCGTGGGCCTTCGGCGCGGCCGCGGCGCTGGCGTCGCTGGAGAAGCACTTCGGGGTGAAGTCGCTCGAAGGGTTCGGCTTCGACGCCAACCGCCCCGCCGATCAGCGGGCCCTCGCGGCCGCCGGCGCCGTGCTGGAGTACCTGGGTGAGACGCAGCGGGCGTCGCTGTCCCACGTTGAGCGGCTGCGGCCCATCTTCGCGGGGGGCGCGCTGGAGATCGACGCCGCGGCGTGGCGCAGCCTGGAGATCGCCCGCACCACGCGCGACGGCCGCCGCGAGGGCTCGCTGCTGTGGGTGCTCGACCGCACCGCCACCCCGTCGGGCGCCCGGCTGCTGGCCGAGTGGCTGCGCCGGCCGCTGGCGCGGGTCGACGAGATCGACGACCGGCTTGACGCGGTCGAAGAGCTGGTCTCCACGGCGCCGCTCCGCAAGCACGTCCGCGACGCGCTGCGCAGCGTGTACGACCTGGAGCGCCTGGCGGCGCGGGTGACCACCGGCCGCGCCAGCCCGCGCGACCTGTCGGCCATCGCCCGCACGCTCGCCGGCCTGCCGGCGCTCAAGGCGAAGCTCGCCGGGCGCGCAAGCGAGCGCCTGACGCGGCTCGAGGGGGCCGTCGACCTCTGCCCCGAGCTGCGCGGCGCGCTCGAGGCTGCGCTCGACGACTCCTGCCCCCTAACCGCCCGCGAGGGGGGCTTCGTGCGGGCCGGCTACTCCGCCGCGCTCGACGAGTGCCGCGAGCTGATGGCCGGCGGCAAGGCGTGGATGGCGCGCTACCAGGCGGCCGAGGCCGAGCGGTCGGGCATCCCGCAGATCAAGGTCGGCTTCAACAAGGTGTTCGGTTACTACCTAGAGATCACGCACGCCCACCGCGACCGCGTGCCGGCCGAGTACCAGCGGAAACAGACGCTCAAGAACGCCGAACGCTACATCACGCCGGAGCTGAAGGAGTACGAAGAGAAGGTGCTCTCGGCCGAGGGAAGGGCGTTCGACCTGGAGTACGACGTCTTCTGCGACCTCCGCGACCGCTGCGCCGCCGCCACCGGCCGGCTGCTGGCCACCGCCGCGGCGTTGGCCGAGCTGGACGTGCTGGCGGGCCTGGCGGAGCTGGCCGCGACACGCGGCTACGTACGCCCCACCGTGGTCGAGGACCCCGTGCTCGACATCGAGGCGGGCCGCCACCCGGTGCTGGATGTGACGGAGCCGGAGGGAACGTTTGTGCCGAACGACACGCGCTGCGCCGGGCGCGAAAGGGGCGAGGGACGAGCGGCGAGCGGCGGGGACGAAGTCAGGGGTGAGGGATTAGGGGCGAGGGGCGAGACCGGCGAGGGGCCGGGCGCCCCTCCATCGACGACATCATCCGCTTCGCGCGTCCCGTCCTCACCGCTCGCCCCTCGCCCCTCGCTGCTCTTAATCACCGGCCCCAACATGGCCGGCAAGAGCACCTACATCCGCCAGAGCGCGCTGCTGGTGCTGATGGCCCAGCTCGGCAGCTTCGTGCCGGCGCGGCGGGCGGTGATCGGCGTCGCCGACCGGCTGTTTGCGCGTATCGGCGCCAGCGACGAGCTGGCCCGCGGGCAGAGCACGTTCATGGTGGAGATGACCGAGACGGCCCGCATCCTCAACACCGCCACGCCCCGCAGCCTGGTGGTGCTAGACGAGATCGGCCGCGGCACCAGCACCTACGACGGGCTCTCGCTCGCCTGGGCGATCACCGAGCACCTGCACGACGCGGTCGGCTGCCGGGCGTTGTTCGCCACGCACTACCACGAGCTGACGCGGCTCGCGGGCGAGCTGGCCGGGGTGGCCAACCGCAACGTCGCCGTTGAGGAACACCAAGGGAAGGTCGTGTTCCTGCACCAGATCGTCGAGGGCGCCGCGGACAAGAGCTACGGCATCCACGTCGCGGAGCTGGCCGGCGTGCCGCGGAGCGTCAACCGCCGCGCGGCCGACATCCTCGCGCAGCTCGAGGCGAGCGACAACGGCGCGGCCGCGGCGGTGGCGCCCCCGACCCGGGGCGGGTCGCTGCAGCTCACGCTGTTCGAGACGGCAGAGCACCCGATGCTAGACGAGCTGCGCGGGCTCGACCTGAACGGCCTCACCCCGCTCGAGGCGCTCGTGAAGCTAGGCGCCTGGCAGTTGCAGCTCCGCCGCAACCCGTAGGCCGGAACGGCGCTCGCCTTGCTTACGTGTTCCGGGCTACTTGGTCTGCGTCTCTTCGGGCGCCGCGGCGGTGCGCGCCGGGTCGACGGCTGGCTTGGCCGCTTCGCCCTGCGGTGCGAACTTCTCGAAGTCGAGCACCATCGGGGGCTGATCGGCAGCCACCTCGTACGCCATGCCGGAGACGCGCCACTGGCCGGCCACCTGCTTCAGCAGGCAGGCCAGCTCTTCTTCGCGGGCCGAGCCCTCGGTCGCGTTCTGGTCGGTCACCATGCACTGCACGGCCGCCTCGGTGGCGCCGGGGGCCGGGTAGGCGACATCGCCCAGGCGGAAGCGGGCGCTGGCCAGCCCGGGGGGGGCGAACCGGCTGCCGGTGGCGTTGAAGCGTTCGATGGCGGTGGGGGTCAGCAGCCCCGTGGCGGCGTCGGTGTCGCCGCGGATGACGGCCTGCAGGAAGTCGTAGGTCACCTGGGCGGCCGGGTCGGTGGGCCGCTGGGGGGCGCCCTTCTGGGCGCCCGACTGGGCGGCTTGCGGCGGGGTCGCAGCGCCCCCTCCACATCCGGTCATCACGAGCGAGCAAAGAACAACAGCACAGCAGGCAGCAGCACGCATGGGTCGCCCCTTAGATAAATCGGTGGGTCTGGTCAGCGAGGGGCGGAAAGTAGCAAAGCCAGTTATCGGAAGCTACGCCGATTTGAGCGCTGAAGCCAGTGCTAGCATGACGCCCCACCGGGCCGCACCCGTCAACCAAGAGCCCACTGATCGAATGACCAATGCACAAGCCCCAATGACCAAACTTTTTTGGTCACTGGGGCTTGGCGTTTGGTCATTTGCGTTTGGCCCTACTTGCAGTACGAGAGCGCCACCAGCGCGTAGGCCGTGGAGAGGTTGGGGTCGCTCTCCAGCCAGCGCTCGTTGGCGTTGGTCCAGCTGCCGTCTTCGTTCTGCTGCTTGGCGAGGGCCTCGGTCAGCTCTTTCCGCCAGTCGTGGGTAACGCCGTCTGCGCCGGTGAGCTGGGCGTCGCCCAGGGTCGCCAACGCCTTGGCGAAGGTGTGGTAGTAGTAGTACAGGCCGCTGGTCCCCATGCCGGGGTTCTCGTCGAGCGCGTAGTTCTTGGCGATCCACTCCTGGGCCGCCTTGACGCGGGGGTCGTCCGGGCCGACTCCGGCGTAGATCATGCTCTTGAGGCCGGCGTAGGTCATCGAGCCGTAGCTCCGCAGGCCGCCCCCCTCCAGCTCGCCCGCCTGGCTCGATCCGCCGGCGGCGCAGGTGTAGTAGAAGCCGCCGTCGTTCACCATCGAGGCGTACTTGGTGGTGTTGTGCTCGGTCTCCAGGTTCTGGCAGCGGGAGACAAACTCCAGCGCCTTCTGCATGGCCGGGTCGTCGGCCGGCGTGCCGCCCGCCTGCAGGGCTTCCATCAAGAACGCGGTGTTCGACAGGTCGGGGCGGCGGTGGCTGCCGTAGCCGGCGCCGCCGTAGGCCATGCTCGACGGGTCGTGGGCCTCGTCCTCGTCCCACTGCAGGTCTTTGACAAACGCCTCCGCCTTGGCGATCTGGTCGTCGTACCGGCCGTCTTTGTTGGCCGCGGCGAGGGTCATGATCGCGATGCAAGTTTCATAATTCTGGTACTTCGAGTTGTCGCTGTAGATGCCGCCGTCGGGCTTGGCGTGCTTGAGCAAGTAACCGAGCCCCTTGGCCACCATCGGGTCTTCCAGCGAGCGGCCGTTCTTCACCAGGCCGGTCACCACCAGCCCCGTGACGGCGGGCCCGAGCTGCGGGCTGAACGAGCCGTCTTCGGCCTGGGCGCTGCGCAGGTAGGAGACGGCCCGGCCGACCGGGTCGGCCGCGTGCGCCGCCGCGGCAGCGGTAGCGAGGATCGACAGGGCCAACAGGCTGCTGTGGGCACGGCGCTGCATCGTGGGGCTCTCTCTGAATTGGGTGGGGGGGCCGCTGGAGGGGCTAGCCGCTAAACGCGGGGCCCGTACAGGCAAGGTAGGCCAGCAACAGGTTCCAGGCCAGCAACAGCGTCGCCGCGAGGGCCAACTGCCGAGGCCGGCGGACCGCCGGTGGGACGCCGGCCGGCGCTGGCTGGCCTGGCCGGTCGGGCTTGGCTGGGGAAGAGGCGCTCATCGGTCGTCTCTGGTCGCCTCGACTTCCGGCGCACGGAAGCGGAACTGATTGACCAATCCTTCTTCGAAGTCAAAAACGTCGACAAAATCCTCACGCGTGTCGTCTTTTGTTCTACGCATCTTGCCGATGTCGATCAAGTTAAAGACGATCTCGCCGAAGTCGTCCGTCTTGCGGACGCCCCACTGCCCCAGCACGTGCTTGGCCAGCAGGCCGTACTGGTCGAGGGCGTAGCGGCGGATCGCTTCGCAAAGCTGCTGCCCGCTGACGTGCTTGCCGGTGGGGGACCCGTCGTGCTCGTCGTCGTCATCCTCATCGTTCAGCACGCCGTCGAGTTCGGCCATCAGGTCGTCGTCATCGTCCTCGTCGTCCTCATCGTCGTGTTCGTCGAACTCCTCGTCGGCGAACGCGTCGTCGAAGTCGTCGTCGTCGGCTTCGGATTGGCCGGCCTCTGCGTCGGGCGCGTCGTCCAGCGGGATCGACGCTGCTTCTTGCCCCATCCCCAGGTGGTCCTGGGCGAAGCGGAGGGCGTCGAAGACGAAGAAATAGGCGTCGGCGCGGTAGCGACGGTCACGCCGCAACAGCTCCGCCAATGGATTTATCGGTTCGAGCATGGCGGAGCTCGGGGATGGTTCGCGGTTGGCCACGGCAGGCTGCGGCGGGTGACTGGACTCTTCTACAATAACAAAACCACGCCGATTGCGAAGCAAAAATCAGCCCGACGGGCCCTCGTCCGCTGGCGCCGCCGCGCCGTTGGCGCCGGTTTCGCCCCCTTGCGCCCCCGCGTTTGGCCCCCGGGCGCCCGGGGCGTTTGCCGGGGCGGGGCCCCTGCCGCCCCCCCCGGATTCTCCCTCATTCTGCGGTTTACCGGCCGCCGGTTTGCCGAGCACCGTGAGCACCTCCGACGCGTCGATCACCACCCGCAGCCCCTCCTCGGTCTGGATCAGCAGCTCGCCGGCCAGGATCTGCTGGGCCAGCACCTTGGCCCGCCCCCGCTGGGTGACGATCTGGGCGCCCACGCGCGGCAGGTCGCGCTGGATGTCGCGGTAGGTGTCGTATTCGTAACGCAGGCAGCACTTGAGCCGCCCGCACCGGCCCGAGATCTTGGTCGGGTCGAGCGTCGCCTTCTGCAGCTTGGCCATCTTCATCGACACCGGCGGCATCTCCGACAGGTGCGTGTTGCAGCAGACGGGCTTGCCGCAGTCGCCGTAATCGGCCAGCAGCTTCGCCTCGTCGCGGACGCCGATCTGCCGCATCTCGACCCGGGTCTGGAAGTCGGTCTTGAGCACCTTCACCAGCTCGCGGAAGTCGACGCGGTTCTCCGACAGGTAGTAAACCACCACCTGCTCGCCGCCGTAGAGCCGCTCGACGTCGATCAGCTTCATCGGCAGCGCGTGCTCTTCGATCCGCTGGCGGCACGTCTCGTGCTCAACGGCCTGCTGCTCGGCGAGCTTGCGCAGCTCGATCTGGTCGCTGCTGGTGGCGCCGCGGACGATCTGCCCGCCGCGGGCGTCTTTGGGCATCTGGCTAGCGACGTGCTCGGTGGCCTCGCACAGCACCTCGCCGCACTCCATCCCGCGGCTGGTGCGGGCGATCACCTGCTGCCCGCGGGAGAAGCGGTCGGACCCCCGGGAGGAAAACACCCCCAGGTGGCGCATGACTCCGTGGCGGACAACGTACTTGGGCATGGGATTCGCACCGCGTCGGGGAGAGGACCTACCCCGAATGTACCCCTAGGGTCCCCAGGAAGACAGGTCGAGTTCCGCTGCTCGGGGATGAAGTAGCAGCTGGCGACCTACGGTCGGCGCGGGGTTGCGCCGCCCCGTGGACCTCTCGATCCGGAATCGGGGCGCGGACGCGCCGACCGTAGATCGGCGGCTATTGGACCCACAGCGATCGCCCCAGCGGTTTGCCAGCGACTGCTGTTGGGCAATAATCAGAGCACACCGCACCACCCAGGAAACCAGCCATGGCCGTCCAAACCGCCGACGAACTCACCAAGAAGAAGTGCAAGCCCTGCGAAGGGGGGGTCGAGCCCTTCGACCTGGGCGAGGCCCGCGCCCAGCTCGAGAAGCTGCCGGGCTGGCGGCTCACCCACGACAACCACCGCATCCGCAAGGACTGGGTGGCCAAGGACTTCATGGCGGCGCTGCGGTTCTTCGAGGAGTGCGCGATCGTCGCGGAGAAGGACGGCCACCACCCCGACCTGCACATCGAGGGCTACCGCAACGTGTCGGTCGAGCTGTGGACCCACGCCATCGGCGGCCTGAGCGAGAACGACTTCATCCTCGCGGCCAAGATCGACCGGCTGCCGATCGACCTGAAGTAGCGAGGCCCCCATGCAAGACTTTCCCGCAATGATCGTCCGCGGCGACGCCAAAAACCCCACCATGGCCGTTGAGCGGCTTTCGCTCGATGCGCTCCCGGCCGGCGACGTGGTGGTGGAGGTGGAGTGGTCCAGCCTCAACTACAAGGACGCGCTCGCTACCCGCGCCCACCCGGGCGTGGTGCGGAGCCTGCCGCACGTGCCGGGCATCGACGCCGCGGGACGCGTGGTGCACAGCGACTCAGGTGAGTATAAGGCCGGCGATGCGGTGATCGTCACCGGCCACGGCCTGGGCGCCCCCAGTTGGGGCGGCTGGTCGCGCTACATCCGCGTGCCGGCCGAGTGGGTCGTCGCGATGCCCGAAGGCCTCGACGCACGGCGGGCCATGATCTTCGGCACCGCCGGCTTTACCGCGGCGCAGTGCGTGGCAGCGATCGACAAGCACGGCATCCTGCCGGACGCTGGCGACGTGGTGGTGACCGGCGCCACGGGGGGCGTTGGATCGATCGCGGTTGCGCTGCTGGCGAAGCTGGGCTACCGCGTGGTAGCCGTGACCGGCAAGCCCGACCAGGCCGAGGCGCTCCGCGCGCTCGGCGCCGCCGAGGTCGTGGGCCGCGAGGCGGTGCACGACGAGTCGGGCGCTTCGCTGCTCAAGTCGCGTTGGGCCGCGGCCGTCGACACCGTGGGGGGCGAGCCGCTGGCGACCATCGTCCGCGCAACCCAGCACCGCGGCTGCGTCGCCTGCTGCGGCTTGGTCGCGGGAGAGGACCTACCGCTAACCGTTCACCCGTTCATTCTGCGCGGCGTGACGCTGGCCGGCATCGATTCGGCCAAGTGCCCCCGCGGGCCCCGGCTCGACATCTGGGACCGGCTGGCGGGGCCGTGGCGGGTTGATTTGCCCGCGTCGATGGTTGCCGAGTGTGGGCTGGAAGAGTTGCCCAAGCGCGTCGAGACCATCCTTGAGGGCGAGGTGGTGGGACGCACGCTGGTGAGGCTGGGCTAGCGGCCGAAGCGACGAGTGGATCGGGCAGCGTCGAGGAGCCTCGGCAGTGTGGGGCGGTATGCGAAGGCGGGTGCTTTGTTTGCCTGGCCTTTGAGCCCAGTCACGCCCTGCCGAGAGCGCGCGTTCAATTCGGGAGACAATTTCGAGCCTCCATCTCGATTGCTACTCGCGGCGGGCAGGGAGTTGATCTGCGACGACTTGTTCTCCCCGTTTTCATTTTCGGCTGGGAATCGCTCTATGGAGGTCTCCCAGCCAGACTTGGAGGAACTCCGGATCTTCTCGCACGTCGGCATCAGCAACTCGTGAAGTGGATAGCACAACCCAAGTCGGCCCCGGTGCGCCAGTGATCTCAATGATCGATACTTTACCCTTTTTGATCTGAATGTGGTTTCCTGTGCCGCAGCCATGACACTCGTGCCAAAACGAAGACAGGTACGGCCAAGAATAAGGTGAGTTCTGAATGGCGCCGTTGAGGTCGATTGTCTCACCGCATGATTTGCAGTAGATGCGAGGAACGGAAATTGGCCAGAACTGGGCGTGAAAATAATTTGACAGCGATTCTGCGAGTTCGGGTTTTCTTACCGACCGCTCCTCGGCGATCATCTCGAGAAGATGTCCGCAATCCGTGCACCGGTAGAGTGTGCCGCGTCTCTCTACAGAGACGCCCAACTCCTCGAACTTAGTTACGGGAGCTGGGAATGAGTCACAGGTTGCGCACAACATTTGTTCTTTGGAGAACTCGGTCTTAGGAGGGTCAGCGTGATGCCTGTAGACCGGAGGACTGCGGCCTGTCGCGCATGCGGCCCATGCCGGTAAGTGATAGTCTCGCCCTGGGTTGCGACCGATTCAATCTTCTGACAGGCTGATTTTCTTGAAGAGTGCCGACCAATCCGATGCGTCGGCGACGCCAACCGCCAGTTTCACTTCATCGAAGTCCGCGGGTGTCGGAACATCCCACACATGGAACTGTTCGCCCGGCTCCTGCTTGATCCGCGATTCGGTCCCGTCCTCGAAGATCAGGCGGTCGCCGATGGCCCAGTCCTCGCCATCGAAGTTGCTGTGGCCAAGAATCTCCCCGAGCACCTCCTCGCTGCGTACGTACTGCACGGCGCCGGACTTTGGGATCACGAGCGGCATGGCGGGATAACGCCTTGAGTTAAGCCGCGACTAAGGCGTCGGCTTGAATGGAAAGTTAGGCATCCCCGACGCGCTCATCGGGGCGTGGAAGACGAACGTGAGTAAGGTCCTGTCGGCGGGAAGCGCCAAACAGTTTGTAGTTGCTGCGCCCCTCAGAAAGGCTGATCTCATTGGGTCCTCCCAAGCTTTCCGCAGCATTGTGCTCGTCTTGCCCGTCATCCTGCCAGAAGCAAACGGGGCAGATCTCAAACGCCCCACGCTCGCGTAGTGTTCTATGTCCGCAACAGGGGCAGCACACCGAACTGCTTTGGATCATCACGCCTAACGCCTGCGTTCACTTGCCGGGCCAGCTGCACGGAACGTGATGTCCTGAAAAACCATAGTGCCGGCCCGGTCAAGTGCAACGCTTGGTTGGCGGGCGAGTCGGTCACAGTCCCTTCATTGTTCCCGAACACGCGCCGCACTCGCAGGAATGCGCCCACACTTCACCGCTAGCACTGCAGACGTCTTGTACAACGACGGCTGCTTTGCATACAGGGCAAGTGGCGGTCACATCCAATCCTGCGTGAAACTGATTGAAGGCAAGCATGGCGGCGTACACGCGGTCTCGCTTTTCCGATGGGAAGCTTGCCGAAAGACGTTGCGCTTCCTGCTTGCACTCCTCGTTTGTCACGGCGCACACGTTGCTAACTTGTTTATAGGATGAACAACGTAACATCCATAGGATGCAAGTTTGTCGGCCTAACGCGCGGGCGAGCGCTCCTCGTAAGTCGCAGTGTAGCCGCGAGTTGTGTCGATCTCAACCTTCACGCTGCGTGATAGGCTGTTTCCGCCTAGCTCGCATCGGTTTGTCGAGCGAGACCATCAGCGGGGCTTCGGACACCGCGAACGTGGTGAAACACGACTTGCGCGTGGTTGACGAGGGGCGGCTGGTTCGGCCGACCCGAGAGGGCCGGCCAACGTGGCGATATTGCCCGCGAACGCGCAAACGCAGCAACCAGCGAGCCGGGCCGTCCCCGGCCCCGTTGCGTCTGTGGGGTTGTTCTACTCCGCTGCGCCGGGGGCGGGGACGCCCCGGCTCACACGCAATGGTGATCTACCTTCTGCGGATCACCAGCGCCGACTGCAAGTCGCCCCCGATCGCGTCCCACAACAAGCTCAGCCGGCGGCTGGCGCTGCTGGTGCGACGCGCTTCCAGCGGCAAGCGGTTGTGGTCGGCCAGCACCCCACGCATCACGCCGGGGCGGGTCAGCGACGCCCCGCCGGCGGCCAGCGTCAGGCTCTCGCGCACCCCCAGCTCGCAATGCGTGGTGATGAACTCGGCCTGGTCGTCCCAGCCCAGCGGCGGCGCCTCGGTCCCCAGCGGCTCGATCGAACCGGTGCGGGTCCGCAGGGCCAGCGTCGGCCCGGCCGTGGCGCAGCTTACTTGCCACGCCTCGCTGTCGATGAGCGCCACCGACACGGCCGCCCCTTCGCCGCCGGGCGAGGCCTGCCACACCGTGCGGTTGGCGGCCGAGAGCAGCTCGGCCGCGGTGGCCGCGTGGTCCGCGTGGGCCCGCAACGCGATCCGCGCCGCGTGCGCCACCAGCCGTTGCAAGCCGGCCTGGGCGCCGGCGCCGTCGGCAACGCAGCCCGCTACGGCCAGCATCCGGCCGCCGGCCAGCATCTGCCAGTCGTAGAACGAACGGTCGGCGAGCGATTGGTCGGTGCGGCCGCAGAGGTCGAGCTCTTCTTCGGCAAGCGGGCGGTTGGGGAGCCAGATGGCGCCCGCGGTGGGGTCGCCCCCCACGCCGCGTTCTAGCTCTACCGCCAGCCGGCCGCCGACGATCTCGATCAGCTCTACCTGCTCGTCCGGGATAGCGCGGGGGGTGTTCCAGCTAATCCACAACGTGCCGTGGATGGTGGCGTCGGAGGCCACCGGCACGCACACCGCGGCCTGGCGGCCGTCGGCCATTACCCACTCACGCAGCATCGCGCGGTCCTCGAGCACCACGGCGCCGCCGGCCATCGCCGCGACGTCGGCCGCCGCCAGGGCCAGCGTCCGCTGCTGGAACCGCGGCGCCGACTTCGAGTGCCACTGGGCCAGGTCGAGCCGGCGGTTGGTGTGGTCCACCAGCCACAGCTCGGCCCGGTCGGCGTGGAACCCGTTGGCGGCGCCACGCATCACGGCGGCCAGGCGCGTCTCGGCGTGCGACGGGTCGTTGCGGCTGAGCGGGGTCGACAGCGCGTCTTCGCGCCGCACGGGGGGCGCCGGGTCGGCCGCTCGCAAACTGAACGGCAGCGTCGGCGGGTCGAAGGCGGTGGTGGTCAGATCCACGGCGGCACGCAGGGGTTAGTGGGGTTTCGCGGCGATCAGCGTGGCTTGAATGCGTTCGGCGGGAGCCATGCAGACCACGCTGGGTCCGCAGGCTTCCTAGGCCTCACAGATTGCTTCGTCCTCCAGGGCGCCTGAAGTGGCGTGAAAATGGGAAGATTGCACAGTTTGTTTCGCCGCTGGGCGGCGGTAGGCCGCGGCCGATATTTTCTTGGGCTTCGGTATCACGTTTGCGGTAGGTCCTCCCACGACCCCAGACCCAAGCCTCCCCAACGCTGCCATGTTGCCCCCCGCAGACAGAACGCTCCGCTACGCCGACCGCGGCCGGCCGCTGCACTCGGACGACCGCCCCCGCCGCTCGGGTAAGCCGCCGGCTGCGTGCGGGCCCGGCGCCGCCGGCGCCCGGATCGAGCTCAGCCGCCGGCCGTTGGCCGAGCCGGCGCCGCTGTTGTGCCGGGGCCTCGACCTGTAGCGGGTCGCGTCTCATCACGGCATCGCGAGAGACTTTTAGCCCCCCTCAACTCACTCGCCGCTCGGCGGCGGAGCGGCCGCGGGGAAGGCGACCCCCAGCGAGCCCCGCCCCAATTGCTCGTAGCAGGTCAGCAGCCGGAGGAACTCGGCGTCGATCGGCTCCACCTGCTCGGCCCGCAGCAGCACCACCGAGCCGGTCCACGGGTCGGGCGAGCTGGGCCGGTAGACCGTCACCCAGCCCTCTTCGCTGCGTTCCATCTCTAGCCCCAGCCAAGTGGCATCTTGCACGCGCACCAGCACGCTCTTGGGGAGCTCCTCGGGCCGGCCGCCACCCAGGTTGCCCGCCAGTTGCTGCTTGAAGATGGCGTACCGCGGGAACAGCAGGGTCAGGTTCTTCTCTACCCAGCTTGAGAACTGTTGACCGATGGAGCGCTGGGCAACCAGCCCCGCCGCGAAGCTCAACGCCACCACGATCGCCAGGGCCGCGACAACCGCGATCGCGTACGCCTGGGCCGACTTCAGCGGCGAGTACTCGTGGATCAACCCCGCGATCCAGATCACCAACGGCACGACCTGGCCCACCAGCACGCCGATCACAATCAGCGGCAGCAGAAAGATGACCCCGCCGATGGCGGTGGTCTTGGCGAAGTTCAGCAGGCGGTTCAGGCGTTTGTGCATGGCCCCCAGATCGTAACCCGCCACGCCAGCCAGGGGCGCCCTCGCTCACGCATCGGGCGCCGATTGGGGGCTAGACCTCGACTGGGCGCTTCTGCGGACGGTACGCTGCTCGGCATGAACAACGACCCGCAAGCAATGGCGCCCCCCTCCCAGCCCGCCCAACCGCGCTCGAGCGAGCACCACGCCGGCGGCCTGATCGCCATTATCTTGGCGATCGTGCTCGGCGTGCTGATGGGCGTCTTCTACGGGCGGGCGATGTGGCTCGCCGGCGGCGGGCCCACGCGGGCCGCCGCGCGGCTGGCCGCCACCATCGAGCAGAAGCAATCGCTGGCCGAAGCGGCCGAGCCCGCCGAGGCCCAGCGGCTGCTCGCCCAGGTGCCCATCATCCAGCAGAAGCTAGACGAAACCCAGAAGCTGGCCGACGCCAACCAGCCGGGTCGCGGCCTCCCCTACGCCGCGTGGACGCTCACCAGCTTCTGCGGCGACCTGTTCCTCCAGGCGCTCAAGCTGCTGGTCGTGCCGCTGGTGGTCTGCAGCATGATCTGCGGCATCACCTCGCTGGGAGACATCCGCAAGCTCGGCCGGCTCGGGGGCTGGACCGTCGTCTACTACACGATCACCACCGGCATCGCGGTGCTCATCGGCATCGTCCTGGTGCAGGTGATCCAGCCGGGCGTCGGCGCCGACGACACGTTCGCGTACGTCGACCCCTCGGCCCAGAGCAACCAGAACGCCTCGGCGCTCGACACCATGCTGGCGGTCGTACGCGGCCGACCGGGCGAGCCCGGCAGCGGCATGTTCCCCTCCAACCTGTTCCTGGCCGCCAGCGAGACCAACGTGCTGGCGCTCATCGTCTTCTCGTTGGTGTTCGGCGGCGCGCTGACCACGCTCGGCGAGCGCGGCGACACGGTCGCCAAGTTCTTCGACGGCGCCAACGAGGCGATCATGAAGATGGTGGGCCTGGTGATGTGGATCGCCCCGGTCGGCATCTTCGGGCTGGTGGCGTTCGAGATCGCCAAACAAGGGGGCGGCGCCGCGTTCCTCGAACAGCTCCAGGCGCTCAGCAAGTACGTCTTCACCGTGGTGCTGGGCCTGGCGCTCCACGGCCTGGTGCTGAGCGGCATCCTGGCGCTGCTGGCGCGCCGCAACCCGCTGCGGTACCTGCTGGGGGTGACCCGCGCGATGCTCACGGCGCTAACCACCAGCAGCTCCAGCGCCACGCTGCCGATCACCATGGAGTGCGTCGAAGAAAACAACGGCGTCTCCCGCCGCGCCGCGGGCTTCGTGCTGCCGCTGGGCGCCACGATCAACATGGACGGCACCGCGTTGTACGAGGCGGTGGCGGTGATCTTCATCGCCCAGAGCCTGGAAGTGCCGCTGGGCATGGGCCAACTGCTGGTGATCTTCCTCACCGCCACCCTGGCCGCCATCGGCGCAGCGGGCATCCCCTCGGCGGGGCTGGTGACGATGGTCATCGTGCTGACCGCGGTCGGTCTGCCCACCACCGGCATCGGCCTGATCCTAGCCATCGACTGGCTGCTCGACCGCCTACGGACCACGATCAACGTCTACGGCGACGCCGTGGGGGCGGCGGTGGTGGACGCGCAGGTGCTGCGGGGGGAAACCTAGGCGGAGCGCTGTCGCAGCGCGGTGGAAACAAGCAGAATACGTCCAGGTCCTAGATCGGCTCAGCAGTGTTGCGATTGGCGCAACGACTAGCGAGAATAGGGCAGGAAAACAGCGCGCAGCGCACGACCAGCAATCCGCGCGAGCCGACGAAAGTCCGCGCCGCACACGAGCTCGCAATAGAGGTACTCCACGTGCAGATCGAACTGAACAGCCAGTCCGAGAAACTCCTTTCGGAACTGCTCGCCTCAGGTCTCTACGATGGCATCGACGACGTGATTGCAGCCGCCGCGGGCCGGGCGCGGGACCAAGGATCGCCGTCTGCCCTAGCCCCCTTGGCGGAGCACGTCGAGGTAGACGCGTTGGCCGAGCAACAAGGCGTAGGCGTGGTGCTCGATTTCACCGATCTCAAAGCAGACATCGGGCCTCCGGGAGAGACGACATCAGATTTCCTCTCCTTCTTGCGAAACGGTCGGGAAGCTGACGCCCCGCGTTCCAATTGATGTCCGACGTTGTGGTTGATACCGACGTTCTCTCGGCCGGCTTTCGGTTCGACGCAATCTTTGCAGACTTCTACGGGCCCGCGATCCAAGGCAGCCGCGCGGTCGTCAGCTTTATGACCGTCGCCGAGCTAGAGTTTGGAATGCGCAATCGGAATTGGGGCGAACCGCGAATGTCTGCACTGCGGGCCTACGTCGCGCAGAACTACGTCGAGTACGGCGTGACCAGGCGGGTCTGCCGGTGCTGGGCCGACCTCGTTTGGGAGGCCAAGCGGCAAGGCCGCGTCTTGAAGACAGCCGACGCCTGGATCGCGGCGACCGCCGTCGCCCTGGGCGTGCCCCTAGTGACGCACAACGCCCGCGACTTTGGCTATCTTGGTTCGCTAATGGTCGTCACCGCGCCGAAGCCGTAGTGTACGGGGCCGGGCGCAAGCAAAGCCAGCAGCAACGAGCCGCCCACGTCGCGTCAACCACCCTACGCCAGCAGCGCTTGCAGATCCTCCGCCGATAGCCGCTTCAGCAGCGAGCTGTCTTCCGAGATGATCGCGTCGGCCAGCTCTTTCTTGTGCGTCTGCATCTCGATGATCTTCTCCTCCACCGTGTCCTGGGCGATCAGGCGGTAGGCGAACACCGGCTGCTCTTGGCCGATGCGGTGGGCGCGGTCGATCGCCTGCGCCTCGACCGCCGGGTTCCACCAGGGGTCGAGGATATACACGTACTCGGCCGCGGTCAGGTTCAGGCCGACGCCCCCCGCCTTGAGGCTGATGAGGAACGCTTGGCAGTTCTTGTCTGCTTGGAAACGTTCAACGCGGGCCTGGCGGTCGCGGGTCTTGCCGTCGAGGTACTCGTACACGACGCCCGCCTTGTCGAGCCGGTCGCGGACGATTCCCAGCATCGTGGTGAACTGCGAGAACACCAGCGCCTTGTGCCCCTCGCCCAGCACCTCGCCGAGCTGCTCCATCAGCAGGTCGAGCTTGGCTGAGGGCTTCTTCTTTTGCCTGGCGTCGATCAGCCCCGGGTGACAGGCCGCCTGGCGGAGCCGCAGCAGCGCCTCCAGCACGTGGATCTTCGATTTCGCGAGGCCCCTCTCGGCGATCCGGCTGGTGAGGCTCTGGCGGTAGTGGTCGCGGAGCTGGTTGTACTGCTTGCGCTGGGCGGGTGGGAGCTCGCAGTAGAGGTGCTGCTCGCTCTTCTTTGGCAGTTGCGGCAGCACCTGCGCCTTGGTGCGGCGCAGCAAGAAGGGCGCCAAGCCCTGGCGGAGGGCCTGGAACCGCTCGTTGTCCCCGGGCCCCGCGCCGCCGCTGGCCAGGCGGGTGAGCGTCTGGCTCTTGCCCAGCAGCCCCGGGTTGAGGAACTCGAAAATCGACCACAGCTCTCCCAGGTGGTTCTCTACCGGCGTGCCGGAAAGCGCCAGCCGGTGCCGGGCATTAATGAGCCGGCTCGCCTTGGCCGACTGCGACGCGGCGTTCTTGATCGCCTGCGCCTCGTCGAGCACCGCGTAGTCCCAGGCCGCGGCCCCGAGCTCCGCCGCGTCGCGCCGCAGGGTGCCATAGGTGGTGAGCACCACGTCGTGTTCGGCGAAGTCGCCGACGCGCGTCTTGCGGTCGAGCCCCGTGTAGTCGGCCACCCGCAGGTTGGGGGCGAACTTCTGGGCTTCCAGCCGCCAGTTGTAGACCAGGCTCTTGGGCGCCACCACCAGCGACGGGCGACGCTCTGCCTCCTTGGGCTGCCGGCGGTTGCGGTCGGCCAGCAGCGCCAGCACCTGGATCGTCTTGCCGAGGCCCATGTCGTCCGCCAGGCAGCCGCCGAAGCCGAACTTCTCCAAGAACTTTAGCCAGCCGAGCCCCTCGCGTTGGTAGTCGCGCAGCTCGCCGCGAAAAGCCCGCGGCGCGGCGGCCGGCTTCACGCCGGTGAACGACCGCAGCCGCTTGCGCCACGCAGAAAACTGCCGGTCGAC
Organism: Pirellulimonas nuda; assembly: GCF_007750855.1. Taxonomy (GTDB): domain Bacteria; phylum Planctomycetota; class Planctomycetia; order Pirellulales; family Lacipirellulaceae; genus Pirellulimonas; species Pirellulimonas nuda. Next base: position 6,572,844 of record NZ_CP036291.1, on the reverse strand, counting down.
CTTCACGTCGATCTCGGACTCGCGGGCCGAGAGCAGCGAGTCCAGCAGCAACGCTTGGCCCGTCTGGAACCGCACCGCGCCCCCCTCGCCCGGGGTCGAGAGCTCCGCCAGCGACGCGTAGCGGTCGAGCCACGCCTGGGGCAACAGTCCGCGGGTGCCGTCCCCCAGCTTGATGTAGCGCTCGCCGGCACGCACAGCAGCCAGCAGCTCGGGGAGCTCGACCGAGACGCCGTCGAAGTCGGCGGCGCCTTCCAGGTCGAACCAATCGACCCCCGACGAAACACTGACCGAGAGGTTCTCGCCGCGGCGCACCAGGGCGCCCTCGGCCTCCACCTGCCAGCCCTCGCCGATGAGCACTTCCACCACGCTTGACAGCAAGGCAGGCGGGAACTGCAAGTGGCCTCGGGGGGAATCGCCGTAACGCGACTCTTCTTTCGTTCTTAGCCCCAGGTCAAACAGCCGGTTGTAGAGCGCCGCTTCGGCCCGGCGGTCGCGCGTCGCCATGCGGGCGCCCCCCTCCAGGGGCCACGCCGCGTCGCTGCCGTGCGGGGTGCATTCGTGGTCGCCGTAGCGGTAGGCGACGCTGGCGTACAGCGTGTTGCCGCTCCGCCTTCCGGGCGCCGGCGGGTGGACCTCCAGCCTGCCGACCGGCGTGGCCGTTTCGCAGGGGATCTTCAATGACTCGTCGCCGATCACGTCGGGCGCGTGCCCGGCACGCCACAGCTCCTTCAGCAACGCTTCCCGCTCGCTGTGCGGGACGACGAGCGCGTCATTGGCCCGCAGCAACTCGACCCAACGGTAGTCGGCGGGCGTTTCGAACGGCCCCAGCTTGTCGTCGATTAGCACCAGCCCCGTCTCGTAGCAGCGGACGGCCTCGGCGACCGGGCGCACCTGGTCGCCGCGCACCAGCTCGCCGGTGAGCCTCCACTGTTTGCCTCGATCGGCCGCCGTGGCGTTTAGGCGGAACCGCCAGGGGTCGCCCCCGTCCCAAGCCAGCGGATGCGCGTCCTCGATATACTGATCCAAGCTGAGCACCCACATCAGCCGCCCGGTCGCGGCAAGGGCGGGCAGGACGGTCGCGAACAGCGGCGCCGCCACCTCTACCCGGGTAGAGACCGATGCGTTGTAGCCCCCGCCGTAACCCATCCACCCGGGCCTGGGCGTCTCCGTCCGGTTGCCGATCAACAGCGTAAGCGCATCGCGGTCCTTGCTGTCGCCCACACTCCCAACCGACCGGTGGTCGACCGACAACGCCTTGCAAACGCCCCACGCGCCATCCTTCTTGCGTAGCTGTTGCCCCAGGGTAATCACGGGTTGGGCGCCGTCGTCGGTCGCCTCCAGCAGGTAGATCACGCGCCGGTCGGCGCGGCTGGGCGCTGCGGGCGCGGCCTCCCGCTTCAAGAAATGAGCGTGGCGTTCGAGCTGCTTCTGCCAAGAGGGCGGCTTGGAGGCGCCGGCGCTCGGCGTGGCGGCGCCTCCCCTCGCGCGACCGTTGGTGGACGAAGCGGGCGGCGCCTCCGTGCCGGAGAACAGCCCCCACTCCTGGGCCATCCGCGCCGCGGCCCACAGGTGCTTGCAGAAGTTTCCGTCTTCGAAGTGGGGGCAGGTGCAGTCGAGGTCGAACTCGGTCGGGCTGACCCGATCGAGGCTCACCAGGTAGTGCCAGCCCCCCGATCCATCGACCTCCATTTCAACCGCTTCGCCGTCGTGCTCGACCAGATGAACCGCGCCCGACCTGGCGTAGTCTTCACCGCGATTTCGCACCGCCGAGTCGAAATAGGGACGGAGCGTCTCGAGGATAGTCATGGCGGCTTCCTGCCCGTGGGCGCTAGGTTGTCATGTGCGTCACTCGCCAAGATAGGCGCCCGGCGGCCGCCAGGAAAGCGCTAGCGAGCGGAGTCGTCTCCTAACGGGGCTCGACGGCCAAACCGGCGAACCGAGACGGCGCAGCACAACAGCGCGGCCAGCATCGCCGCCCCCGCTGAGGGTTCGGGGACGCCGACCGCGCCGACGCCCGTTTGCGAGAGCACTTCCGCTGCGCCGAAGTTCACACGCCAGGCGTCGTAGTCCGCCGCCGTGACGGCGCCGTCGCGGTCGCTGTCGGCCGCTAGCGACGCGCCGGTCTGGCCGAGCGCGTCGCGCCACACGCTGTAGTCGGCCGCGTCGACGCGGCCGTCGGCGTTGTTGTCTCCCTTCAGCCCGTACACGAAGCGGGCGCCGGCGATGTCGTCGGGGTCGAGCCCGCGGTTGAGCGCGGTGCAGCAGTAGGGGGCCGAGGGGTTCAGATAGTCGCCCACGTACATCACGCGGCGGTCGGGGTCGGCGCCGTCCCACGGCGGGTGATCGAGCCCGATCGCGGCGTGCCCAACCTCGTGCAGGAACAGCCCTTCGAGGTCGTCGCCGAAGTTGTAGAAATCGACGGGGGTCACGTCCTCGACGCCCGGCGCAATCTGAAACGGCGTCTGCTGCCCGCCGAACTTGTTGCCGTTGAGGTTGAAGAAGATGTCGCCCGACTCCGGGAAGTCGAGCTCTGGATTGACGATGAACCCCGGCGGGCCGAAGCCCACCGCGCCGGTCCCCTCGAAGAAGTGCCCCGCCAGCGGCGCGAATGCGCTGATGCGGATGTTGGGGGTCACCGACCCCGCGGCCGCGATCGGCGTCCCCGGGTCGGCCACCTCAACAAAATTGATGTCGGCGACCGCCGACCACGTGTCAAACGCCCGCCGGATGGCCGCGTCGAAGGCGCCCGCGCCGTGGTTTGTATCGATCAAAGAACGCAACTGCGAGAGGTTGCTCCCCCCCACGGCGCCCACGTCGTCGGGCGAGCCGAACGGGTCGATGCGGAAGCCGGGGTCGATCGTCGTGCCGTCGGGCACGAAGCCCCAGGTGACCACCGCACCGGTGCCGGCGGTGGTGTCCCCCCACTTCGACGCCACGCCCCCGCCGATATGCACAAACGCCAGGGCCGGGTGGCACGCCAGCAGCCCGGCCAGCGCCGCCGCGGCGGCGCCCCAGCGACCGAGCCTGTTGCCGCGCACGGTTGAGCAGCACATCGCGCACTCCTTGGGAAGAACCAGAAGAGCCTGTGGATTGTTGTGACTCGGGGGGGCGTGGGAAGCAATAGCTGGGGCGGCGAGGGAATTTCGAGAAGCGTGGTTCTGTCTGCCGGCAAGGCTTGTTTTTGGCCGAAGGGGTGGAAAGACTAGCCTAGGGACCGGCCGGACCTGTAGGGCGAACCAGACATGCAGATCACCATTTCAGACGACACCTACCAGCGGCTGGTCACGCACCTTGAGCGACTAGGCTTGCCGGTTGGCGACGTGGGCGTCCTAGCAGATCAGAAACTGCGCGAGGCGGTATCCGCAGAGCCCGCCCCCATCGAAGGCCAGCCCAGCGGCGCGCTGGTGGAAGCGTTCGCGAGATTCCGCGGCACGATGAAAGAGACGACGGTAGAGCAGTTGGCGGCCGACCGACACGCAGGGCTGCTGTAATGGCGTTGGTGATCGATGCGTCGGCCATTGCGCCGCTCACTCTGGGGGACGAAGACGCCCGATACGCCAACAGGGTGCTGTCCCAGGTCGAGCAAGAGGGCTTCGCCTGGGTCCCGCGGCTCTTCTTCGAGGAGCTGGGTAACGTGCTTGTAGTTAACGAGCGACGTGGGAGGATCGACCCTGCCACAAGCGACGTGTTTCTCGCCATGGTCCGCCAGCGGCTCTCCCTGCGGACCTTCGAGATCTCGGATATGGCTGCCCCCGTAAGACTCGCCCGAGAGTTCGGCCTCTCGGTCTACGACGCGGTCTATTTGTCGTGCGCGATCAGCACACACTCGCGGTTGGCGACGCAAGACAAGTCGCTCGCGACAGCGGCCCTCGCCAGTGGAGTCGGCTTGCTTCCCTTTGAGGAGTGAGCGCGGCGCGTCTCTACTTCTTCTGGCTGTTTTTTCTTGTCGCAATTAGCCGCCGGCGCCGCGACAATGCGGGGTTGCTGTCGCCGAAGCGTGCGCCGCGGGCCTCTGGTCCGGCCGCTGGGGGTGCGCGGTCGGCGGGGCCCGTTGGAAAGGTGCGCCTTTTTTGTCCCGGAGGTGTCCGATCGATGGGGGTTTTGTCCGGTCTGGCGGGTCGGCGGTCGTCGTTGGCGCCGGCGCGGAGCGTGGCCCCGGGGCAAACACGCGAGAAACAGCGGGGCCCGTCGAGCGGCGGGGAGGGTTTTGTCCGATTTTTGAGTGCTGGGCGGGGGGACAAAAGGGACACAAGTCGCCCCGCGCCGCCGGTGGACGCGCGGGGTCTGGTTTTTCTTCGCGGGTAGTTTTGCCATCCGCGAGCGACCTGCGATAGAATGCCCTCCGCGCAAGGGGGCAGACCGGCCCCCTGCACCGAAGCGGCGCGACGCACTCCTAACAGGAACTCATCATGAAGCAAGAATCTCCCAAGCACACCACCACCGACGCGGGCATCCCGGTCGCCAGCGACGAGCACTCGCTTACCATCGGTCCCGACGGCCCCATCCTGCTGCAGGACCACTACCTGATCGAGCAGATGGCCAACTTCAACCGGGAGAAGATCCCGGAGCGCCAGCCGCACGCCAAGGGCTCCGGCGCGTTCGGGCGCTTCGAGGTCACCCACGACATGAGCGCCTACACCAAGGCGGCCGTGTTCCAGCCGGGGACCAAAACCGACACGCTGATCCGCTTCTCTACCGTGGCGGGGGAGCTGGGGAGCCCCGACACGTGGCGCGACCCGCGCGGCTTTGCGCTGAAGTTCTATACCTCTGAGGGGAACTACGACATGGTGGGGAACAACACCCCCGTGTTCTTCCTCCGCGACCCGATGAAGTTCCAGCACTTCATCCGCTCGCAGAAACGCCGCGCCGATAGCGGCCTGCGCGACAACGACATGCAGTGGGACTTCTGGACCCTTTCGCCCGAGTCGGCCCACCAGGTGACCTGGCTGATGGGGGACCGCGGCATCCCCAAGAACTGGCGCCACATGAACGGCTACTCCAGCCACACCTACATGTGGGTGAACAAGAAGGGGGACCGCTTCTGGGTGAAGTACCACTTCAAGACCGACCAGGGGGTCGACTTCCTCACCCAGGACGAGGCGGACCGCATCGCCGGCGAGGACGGCGACTACCACCGCCGCGACCTGTTCGAGGCCATCAAGCGCGGCGAGCACCCGAGCTGGACGCTGCACATGCAGATCATGCCGTATGAGGAGGCCAAGACCTACCGCTTCAACCCGTTCGACCTGACCAAGGTGTGGCCGCACGCGGACTACCCGCTGCAAGAGGTGGGCAAGCTGACGCTCGACCGCAACCCGACCGACCACCACACCGAGATCGAGCAGGCGGCGTTCGAGCCGAACAACCTGGTGCCGGGCATCGGCGCCAGCCCCGACAAGATGCTGCTCGGGAGGTTGTTCGCGTACGCCGACGCGCACCGCCACCGGCTGGGGGTGAACTACAAGCAGATCCCGGTAAACCGCCCGCAGTGCCCGGTGCACAGCTACAGCAAGGACGGGCCGATGCGGGTGGATAACGTCTCCGACCCGGTCTACGCCCCCAACAGCAAGGGGGGCCCGCAGGCGGACCCCGAGCGCTACCCGGAGTCGGCCGTGTGGAGCGCCGACGGCGACATGGTCCGCGCCGCCTACACGCTGCGTAAGGACGACGACGACTTCGGCCAGCCCGGCACGCTGGTCCGCGAGGTGATGGACGACGCGGCCCGCGACCGGCTGGTGGCGAACGTCTCGGGGCACCTCAAGGGGGGCGTCTCCGAGCCCGTGTTGCAGCGTGCGTTTGAGTACTGGCGGAATGTAGACAAGGGGATCGGCGACCGGATCGCCAAAGCGGTCAGCGGCTAACGTAGCCCGCCCCCTGGACCAGCGGACGGATGCAATCGAGCCGCGCACGCCAGTAAGCGGAGTGCTGCGCACCCCGGCATCGTTCCGCCTGCATTGGGCGGCTGGCTTGTTCTCGAAGCTGCGCTTTCTGGCGCACGCGGTTCGGGAATTGCATGCGACTCCTCGGAGAGGCTGCTTTCAACCCGCCAAGACTCAAAAGTAGGGACGGTGCGATGTCGATCAAGCGCAAGGGCTCGGCCGAGTGGTCGGGGGGGATCAAGGATGGCCGGGGGCTAATATCGACCGAGAGCGGCGCCCTGGCCAGCTACCCGTACGGCTTTGCGAGCCGCTTCGAGGGGCAGCGCGGCACCAACCCGGAGGAGCTGATCGCGGCCGCCCACGCCGGATGCTTCACGATGGCGTTGTCGTTGATCCTGGGCGAGGCGGGGCTGACCGCGGTGAAGATGGAGACGAGCGCGGTGGTCGCGTTGGACAAGGTGGATGAGGGCTACGCGATTTCGTCGGTCCACCTGAAACTTAACGCCACGATCCCGGGCGCGGACGACGCCAAGTTCCAGGAGCTGGCCGCCAAAGCCAAGGCGGGTTGCCCGGTTTCGAAGCTGCTCAAGGCGGAGGTGACGTTGGAGGCGACCCTGAATGCGTGAGCCTAGAGGCGCCGCGTTGTGAAGGGCCGAGCCTCGGGCCGGCCTGTGCTTGCCGCCGCCAGCACGGCAGCGTATGGATCGCCATGAGCGCGCGTCGTCCACTGCCGCGGCGGCGGCAGGGTGGTCCGTCGCGGGTTTGCTGTGGTGCTGCGCCTGGCACGCGAGATGCTACATCTTGAGGCTGCTTTGTCCACGCGCCTCGTCAACCAGGAACCATCGCCATGAAACTCGACTCGCTTGAAAAACTCTACGTCCATGAGCTGAAAGACCTGTACAGCGCCGAGACGCAACTGCTGGAGGCGCTGCCGAAGATGGAGGCCGCCGCCACGGACAAGGGGCTCAAGCAGGCGTTCAGCGACCACCTGAAAGAGACCCGTGGGCATGTTGCCCGGTTGGAGTCGCTGTTCAAGAAGCTGGACTTCGCCCCCGGTGGGCACCGCTGCGCCGGGATGGAAGGGCTGATCAAGGAGGGCGCCGAGCTGCTCAAGGCAGACGCTCCTGCGAAGGTGCTCGACGCGGCCCTGATTAGCGCCGCCCAGCGCGTTGAGCACTACGAGATGGCCGGCTACGGGGCCGCCCGTGCCTACGCAGACAAGCTTGGCCACCACGACGCGGCGGACGAGCTGCAGAAGACGCTCGACGAGGAGGGGCACGCCGACCGAGCGTTGTCGCGTTTGGCGGAGCGGAGCATCAACGCCTTGGCCATGCTTGCGTAGTTACTCAGTTCACGGAGCAGCGATGGCGGGCGTCCGGCGGGTTAATTCCCGCTACGCCCGCCCGATCGCCAGGACGGCTGCGGGAAATCGCGTTTCCAGGTGTTGTACATCGCCGTTAGCCGAGCGACGTCGTCGGGGCGGGCGCCCGCCAGGTCTTGCGACTCCTGGGGATCGATTGAGATATCGAAGAGCTCCGGAGCGCCGCCTCGGGAGTTGGCGTTTCGCAGGCGCGGCGCGTTGCAAGAGACGAGCTTGAGGCTGCCGTCGCGGACCGCCCAGTTGTTTCCGTTTTTCCAGTAGAGCGTTGGGTGGGGGGCGTGTTCTGCTTTGCCTGTCAGGAAGGGGAGCAGGTCTACGCCGTCCAGCGGCTTGCCGGGCGTCGGGGTGATCCCCGCGGCCGCCACTGCCGTCGGAAAAATGTCGAGCGAGATCACGGGCTCGTCAACTATCTTTCCCTTGGGCAACACGCCGGGCCACTGCATCGCGAACGGGACGCGGACGCCCCCTTCCCAGGTGCTGCCCTTGAAGCCTCGCAGCGGGGTGTTGTCATGTCCGTTCACCCCGCCGTTGTCGTTCAGGAATACCACCAGCGTGTTGTCGGTGAGCGACTTGGCGTGCAGCTCGTCTAGCACGACCCCGACGGCGCGATCGAGCGCGATGGTCATCGCCCGATGCTTCTTGTTGCCGCCGCCCGATTGCACCGCCGCCAGGTCGGACTCGGTGGCCTGATCGGGTCCGTGCGTCGCGTTGAACGCCAGGTACATGAAGAACGGCTTGTCCCCGCTGGCCGCGATGTACTCGGCGGCACGGCGGCCCAGTTCGTCCGTCATGTAGTCGAACTTCTCCGCCACCGGCGTCCGGTCGCGGAGAAGCTGGTTCAGACGGGTTGGCTTGGGCGATGGGAAGTAGCTGCGAGACCCCTGCAAGAAGCCGTAGTAGTCGCTGAACCCACGAGAAAGCGGGTGGAACTGGGGCGCGTAGCCCAGGTGCCACTTGCCCAGCGCGATGGTTCGGTACCCGCCGGCGCTAAGCACTTCCGCGACGGTTGTCTCTTCCAGCGAGAGCCCGTTCACCTCGCTGTAGGCGGGCGGGATGTTGAACTCGTGCCCAAAGCGGTTCTGGTAGCGGCCCGTCATCAGGCCGGCCCGTGTGGGGCTGCAGACGGCCCCGCTGGTGTAGCCCTGCGAGAAGCGGACTCCGTTGGCGGCGATCGAATCGATCCGTGGCGTCGGAAAGAGCGCCGCGCCCTGCATGGAGAACTCGTTGTAGCCCGCGTCGTCGGAGACGATCACGACGATGTTGGGCGGTGCGGCCGCCAGCGCGTGCGAGGTGGCGAGCAGCAGTTGGGCTAGGACAACCATGGCCGCGACACGCCGGCAGGATGACGCAATCATTGGGCATCACGATGGTGAGAGAAGCGAGGCGCGTGGAATAGGCCAAGGCGCTATCATAATTCGCGGCAACAACGCAGGGCAGCCCGCGGCGGCCAAATCACCGGCCCTCTGGCCTGGCCTAGCGCGGCGCGTGCAGGGGGACCCTCTCGAGAACAACGGGCTATTGCAACGCTGAGTCCGGTCCTGCGCCCGTCTGCACTTCCGGCAAGACGCCGGCTGCTCGCAACGCTCGCCGCACCCCATCGACGGGGTCGAAGTCTCTCCGCCAGTCGGCCAGCACGGCGGCTGACGCGGCTTTGTAGCGGTCGATGTTCGCGGCGTCGGTGACATCGCGTAACGCATCGGCTAGTGCGGCGGCGTCTCCCGGCGGGGTCTTCCTGCCGTTTACGCCGTCACGCACGAGCTCCTGCGCTGCGCCGACAACGTTGGTGGCCACCACGGCCAGCCCCGCGGCCAACGCTTCGTTGACGACCAGAGCCCAGGGTTCGTAGTCACTGGGGAGGACCAGCACGTCGGCCGCCCGATAGATGCTGCTGACCTCGTGCTGCTTGTTGACGAAGCCAAGCCACCGCACGCGTTCGGCTAAGTGCTGCGGCACGCGAGCCTGCAGCTCGTCGCGGAGCTCGCCATCGCCGGCGACGGCGAGTGACCAATCGGGTCGCTCTGCCGCGATGCTGGCGAACGCGTCGATCAAGAGGTCGACCCGTTTGACGCTTACGAGGCGTCCGGAGTAGACCAGCCAGCGGCGTGACTCACTGAGGTCGTAGCGCTCCCGGGTCGCACTTACCTCGCCCGGCGTGATCTGTTCTATTTCGCCGTAGTCGGGGGTGTAGGGACAAGTAAAGACTTTGCTTCGCGGAACCCCATAAAACTTCCAGAAGGCCCTCCCAAGCGAACCACAGGCAAAGCAACCCGCGAGCGGTCGCGTAATCGTTCGAATAAACGTTCGCTTCCGCCAGATGGAGTGTGGAGCCCTGCCGCGTTCGCCACGGAGGTTAGAGTCGGCCCAGATGTACGTCGAAATCCCTGCCTGAGGGCACCATCGCAACAAGCGGATACGGGCGATGTCGTAGTAGCCGCCTACGATGACCGCGGCGGGCGCAAGGCGTCGGAGGACCGCGATGAGCTTGCTTCCGCGACGCCATTCTCGCACGCTGAAATGTCCGCGTGCACGTGCGGGGATTGGATCTCCGTCGCTCAAATCGATGTACTCAACCCCCTGCGCTGCTTCGGCCTGCCAATCGCGTTCTCGGTCGCGGTGAGTAATGACAACGACGAGGCGGACCTCCGGCAGGTCTTCCGCTAGTCGCTTCTGGAAATGGGCTTGATAAGGGGGAAGCGCGTTAAGCACTAGGACGACCGTGGGCCGCGAGGGGTCTGAGCTAGCAATGAAAGTTGTCAGGGGTCGCGTCACTTCGTAGAGCTTCGAAATCACCCGCGGTTTTTCAGTATGTCACAGAGAAAGGGGGGGCGCCAAGAAAAACGGCGCAAGGGCCCAGGTTGATCGAGTGGATGCTCGAACTGGCGCCCGCGGGTCGCTTCTTCGCGAGAGCGACCGAAGCATTCTCGCCATGACGAAGGTTATGGGCCGCGACACGCTGTCTAGCCCAGGCGTCCGAAGTCCCCCCGCCTAACCCGGCAGCGGCGGCACTCCGGGCAGTCCCTCCAACCGTCAAAGGCGGCCTGGGTTGTGGCGGATTCGAAGCGTTTCTCCGGGGCCGTTCCCATTGAGATTGTTTGCCTTGCTGTCGCTCCCAGGTATCATATAGATGGCGTGAGCTACGCCATCGGAAAGCGAGTCCGTGTGAGTTCTAGCTTTCTATTCGTCGTTAACGTTTACGGAGACTGGGTATGAACCGGGCATTGCTGTCGTTGGTCGCAGTTGGTTGCATTTCCGCTCCCACGATTTGCTGGGGCCAAGCCGCTTCAACAGCGTTGCAATCGATCCGGGGCAACTCTGGCGCCTTAGATCCGACGTCGATAGACGGCGTGATCCGGAATGACGTGGGGTCGATCTATCGTGGCAACGATCTCGGCGACGGAGTCGGCGGAGTGCTCAGCACCGGCCTATCGACCAGCGTCGCGCTCAACCAACAACAATCGCGAGCTCAGAGTACTTCTCGGCCAACGTCGACCTTCAATCCGACCAGGATTGGCACTTCCTCGAAGCCCTTCGCCAACTCAAGCGTCGACAATACTGTCTCGCCCTACCTGAACCTGTTCCTTAGCGATTCTCTAACCAGCGACCCGAACTTCGTGCCCTATCAATCGTTGGTCAGGCCGCAGCAGAATCAGATGGACTTCAACCGTCAGATCCAGGCGCAGGGGCAAGCGCTCAATCGCCGGGTCCAGGAGATCGCGGCCAAGCCGGCTTTCAATCCGCAGGGCTCTGAGCAGCAGCTTCCGACCGGACACTCAACGGTCTTCGGGAACATGTCGCACTACTACCCGCAGCCGCAGCGCCGGTAGGTACATCAAGGGTTGGCTTCTCCCCCGCCTCGGGATCGGCGGCCCAGCCGGCGGCGCTGCAGGTAGTACTTGAGCCCCGGCACGAAGAATGCCGCTGCGGCGACGACTCCGAAGAGCGTGACGCTTAGGTCGAGCCCTTCGCGTTGCATCTTGGCCATCACCAGCGCCGTTGCGAAGAGCGCGGCGGACTGTACGTAGAACGATCCGGCCAGCATTCCGGCCTTTACGGCGAACACCATCCCGCTGATCACAGCGAGGACGGGGGAGAGGGTTAGCACCTCAAGCCCCAGCAGCCCCTCGATCACGAATAGCAGCACCACGCCCACGACGCTGCTGCCCCAAAGGTGCGCGATCTGCCGCTCAATGGCGGTGACTGGCCCCGATCGGTGGCGAAGTTTCCAGAAGATGGGGGCCCAGATTGACAGCCCACCTCCCCAGAGAAGCAGGTAGGGCCACGGCTGGGCCATCGCCGGCACGCTGTGGCGGAGAGCGTGCATCGCGTTGGTAGCGAGGCAGATCACCAGCAGCACCAAGGAGTGCCACATCCATAGCAGGCCCCAATTCTCCAGCAGGGCCGCGTGGCTGGTCTCGCGGAAGACCCGTGAGACGACTTGAGAAAACCGCCCACTCCGCGCCGAAACGGGTTCTCCGCAAAGCAAGGCGTCGAGATCGTCCGCAACCTCAGCGGCAGAGGCGTACCGCAGGTCGGCGGGCTTCTGCAGGCACCGGAGGATCACCATCTCGAGATCGCGGGTCACGCGTCCGTTGAGCAGCCGGGGCGCGGGGGGCTCCTGTTCAAGCAGTGAGATCAGCGTGTCGACCGGCGAGGGACCCTGGTGCGGCGGGCGGCCGGTGACCGCGGCGTACAGCAGGGCGCCTAGGCTGTAGACGTCCGTCCAGGGGCCGATGTCGCCCCTGCCGCCGCTGGCTTGTTCGGGCGCCATGAAGGACGGGGTCCCCATGATGGCGCCGGCCTGGGTGAGGGTGGCGGAGGAACTCGGCTCGAGCCGCTTGGCGAGGCCAAAGTCGCTCACGTGCGGCTCCCCCGCGGCGTCGAGCAGGATGTTGGCCGGCTTCAGGTCGCGGTGGACGATGCCTCGCTCGTGGGCGTACTGGATCGCGCGGGCGACCGCCGCGACAATCCGCGCTGCTTCGGCCTCGGCCAGCGGCCCCAACTGTAGCCTAGCCGCCAGAGTTTGGCCGCGCACCATCGGCATGCTGAAGTAGAGCTGCCCGTCGTGCTCGCCTACCTCGTAGATCGAGACGACGCCGGGGTGATCCAGCCTGGCAGCCGCTTCGGCCTCGCTGCGGAAGCGGCTGCGGTCCTGCGGCGAGGCCACGGCGCCCCGCAGGATCACTTTGACGGCGACTTCCCGCCGCAGGCTCGATTGGCGGGCGCGGTAGACGATCCCCATCCCGCCGCGGCCCACTTCCTCCAGCAGCTCGTAGTCTCCCATCTGATGCGGAAGTTCGAACTCGGCAGGCGCCTGCGCCGTTTGCACGGAGTCTCGCTGCCAACGAACCGTCGCCCCGTTGGCAGCGGCGCCGGTTATCATCAACGCCCCCCACAGCTCCCAAACCGCTGGCGCGAGGGAGGGTTGCGCGTCCGCAATGCGCTGGGGGGCCAAGTCGTCTCCCCGCTGCGCCGCGTCGGTAAGCTCCTCTAGCACCAAGGCCAGCCGTTCGTCTTCTGGAATCGGTTCGGCTGTCATAGAGAGATGGTCAACTAGCTTGTGGGTCTCAATTCTGCTGGGCCGGATCGACGTCGTGAAGGTACGATCGCAGCCGGCGCATCGCCCGCAGGTGACGCATGCTAGCGGCTTGTGCCGAGAGGCCCAACGCGTCGGCTGCTTCGGAGTTGCTCAGTTGCTCGAAGTGCCGCATCAGAACGATCTCTTGGTCCTGGGGATCGAGTTGCTCGCACGCCTGCTCGAACCGCCGTTGCAGCTCTCGCCAGGTCGCGGCGGCAGCGGGGGTGAGTTGCTTGTCGCTTAGCTGTCCCGCCAAATCGAGCGTCGACTGCTCTGTCTTTACGGCGGCAACCAGGGGTCTTTCGCGGTCCATGCTGCGTCGCGCCGCGACGCGGTGTCGGCGATGGGCGTCGATCAGCCGGTCCATGCCGATCTGCCTGAGCCACAAGTGGAAAGGCATCACAGGGTTGGCCAGGTAGTCGCCGAGCCGGCGGTTCGCCTCGATCAGCACCTCTTGGACGATGTCGCTGGCGTCGACCCGCCGCTGGAGCACCGGGTCGATCCGCAGGTCGACCATCCGCTTTACGGCTGCGCGATGGCGGTCGAGCAACCGGTTGACGGCCGCCCCGTCTCCCTCGCGGATCTCGGCGAGGAGCTTTTGGGTGTCAGAGGATTCCGGCCACATCGGCGGCATTGGGCGTCTCGCTACGGGTCGTCCCGATTATAGCCGGAACGCGCCATCCGCGTTTCCGCCCGGAGACGCATTTCGGCCAGCCTCCCCTTGGAGTAGCATCCCCTCGATGCGTACGAGCGATTGGGACTGCGTCATTGTGGGCGGGGGGGTGGCCGGGTGCTGCCTTGCCTGGGCGATGCGGCTGAGTGGCCAGCGGTCGTTGATCGTCGATCGGCCGTCGCCGGGCTCGGCTTCTCGCGTTGCGGCCGGGCTGGTCGCTCCATATTCCGGTCAAAGGCTGGTAATGGTCGAGCGGTTCGACGCCGACTGGGAGGTTGCCCAAGCCTTCTACCGTCGGATTGAAGCGGATACCGGCGCTGGGCTGCTGTCGATTGGGCCTGCCGTTTATGCTTTCGCCAGCGTCGAGCAGGCCGAGAAGTGGCGTTCTCGGCGCCCGCAAACCGCTCCTGCGCCGCACTTGCCGTCCTGCTACCGGACGCCGCACGGGGCGGCCCAGGCGCCGAACGCGGGGCGACTAAATGTCGCGGCCTTTCTCGACGCGACACACGCCACTTGGCGCGACGAAGGGGCTCTGATGAGTGCGAAGATCGATCCGCAGTCGATCCACGCTAGCGAGGACGCGGTCGAGCTCGTCGGCCGCCAGCTCCGCGCCAAACGGCTGGTGATGAGTGTGGGCGCCGCGGCCGTCGACTGGCCGCAGACCGCGGGGCTCCCGTGGGCGTTGGCCCGAGGTGAGTTGCTCACCGTGCGGTTGCCAGGGGTGGTCGAGACGCGGGTGGTGCGCGGCGGCGTTTGGCTGGCGCCGTTGGGCGAGGGATTGTTCCGGGTAGGCGCCACCTACGACTGCTTGGGCCTGAGCGCTGGCCCCACCCCCAAGGGGCGCGCTTGGCTGCTGGAGCGTCTCTCGGCGTTGATCGAGGCGCCGGCGGAAGTTGTCGCCCACGACTCGGGGGTCCGCCCGCTGCTGGCCCACCGCCTCCCCAGCTCGGGGTGGTCGCAAGACAACCCGCGGATCGGTTGGCTCAACGGTTTGGGCTCACACGGGGTGTTGCGCGCGCCGAGGCTGGCGATCACGATGGCGGCCGAAGCCGGGGCGGGGTGACCGGCCCCTTACTTCTGCACGAACTCGGGCTTTACTAGCTCCGGCAGCACTCCCGCGGCGTGCCCGCGTTCCAGGAAGAGCCGGACCGACTCGCGGCCGCGTTCGCCAAAATCGCGGGTCCAGTCGTTCACGTACATGCCGACGAACTTGTCTGCCTTGGCGTCGTCGAGGTCGCGTCCGTACTGGAGGGCATAGTCCAGAGCGGGTTTGCGATGGTCGAGGCCGAAGTTGATGCTTTGGCTGAGGAGGCTCTCGACATCGGCGATCACCTTCGGGCCCAGGTCTTTGCGGATCGCGTTGGCGCCCAGCGGCAGCGGCAGCCCGTCGGTCTCTTCGCCCCACCAGACGCCCAGGTCTACCACCAGCTTCAGGTCCTGCTCACCGTAGGTGAGCTGGCCCTCGTGGATGATGAGCCCCGCGTCGATCTTCTCCCCGTTGTACTCTCCTGCCACCGTCGCATTGATGATCTCGTCAAACGGCACGAGCACGTAGTCGAAGTCTTCGCCCAGGCAGAGCCGCAGCGACAGGAACGCGCTGGTTAGCTTGCCCGGCACGGCGATCCGTTTGCCGCGGAGCTGCGAGACCGTCAGCGGCTGGCGCGCCACCACCATCGGCCCGTAGCCGTCTCCCATGCTCGCGCCGCAGTTGCACAGCAGGTACTTGTCCTGCAAGAAGGCGTAGGCGTGGATGCTGACGGCGGTCAGTTCCAGCTCGCCGGAAAACGCCCTCTGGTTGAGCGTCTCGATGTCGACCAGCTCGTGGGTGAACTGGTAGTCCCCCGTGGGAAGCTTGTCCTTCGCCAGGGCGTAGAACATGAACGCGTCGTCGGGGTCGGGGCTGTGACCTACTCGGATCAGCATAATGGCGGCCGGGGCTGGCGGGGCGGCGTGTCTAAGGGGGTGAACCGCGGTTCTTGACCGGAGTTCACCCCTGCAGGGCCCCGTATGTTACCGGCTCGTCGCCGCCGGCCAAACCCTCGGTGCAGCCGGAGCCAGCCGCTTCGGCTCCGGGCGGCCTTCGGGTGCGCAAGGAGCCCGCGGGGCGCCGCCGCTTCTGGCGCCGCCGGGCGATTACACCTGGAACGATACGCCGGTCGGGGCGTCGACACGCGGCAGGTGGGCGGCCGGGATCGGGGCCCCTTTGGGCCCGTCGGCGGCCTGGGTTCGCTCGCAGGCCAGCCGCCACGTCTCCCGTTCGAACTCCAGCACCCGCAGCACGTCGGCCAGCTTGTTCGAGTCGAAGTTCACGTAAGCGCTCACGGCCGTGGCGAAGACAAACTGGTACAGCTCCTCCAGCCGGCGGTTGATCTCGGTGTCGGCGTGCCGCACGCCGGCCAGCATCTCGGCCACGATGTCAATCACCTTGGTCAGGGACGAGTTGGCCCGGACCTCTTCGTCGCGCAACATCGCCTGCTCTGCTTGGCGGGCGAAGCGAACGGCGCCCTCGATCAGCATCAAGTGGAGCTGCGCGGGCGAGGCGGTGTTGACCTTCGACTCTAGGTAGTCAGGCTTCATGGCTTCCGTTGGGATTGGCTGGTTAACGACGTAAGGACCGGTTTGGCGTCTACAGCGGCGGGATGATCTGAAGTCCGTTCAGTGTTGACTGGTTCGTCTGCAGCTTGGCGATCGTCTCCTCGAGCCGATAGAACTCCGCCAACATCTGGTCGCGCTGCCGCGTGAGCCGCTCATCCCACTCGGCGACGCGGTCTGTCCCGGAATCGATACGCACGGTGAGCGAGCGCGAGCGGGTAAGAAGCAGTGAGTTATCGTCTCCCGCTAGGCGATCGATGCTGGCGGTGAACTTAACCGCCACGCCGCTTGTGGGATCACGCAGCAACGACTCAACATCGGCGGCGCTCTCCGTGAGCGCAGATTCAAGCTTGGCGCTATCCAGCTCCAGCGAACCGTCGGCTTTCAGGCTCACGCCGATCGACTGAAGCGTTTCAAAACGCCCCCCGGTTGCAAACCGGCCGGAGAGCAGCCGACCGAGTTCCGACTCAACGCGGAGGGGTTCTCCCTTGCCGAAAAGGATGCCGGTGGTGTTGCTCTCGGAGTCGAAGTCGGTAACGGAGTCGAGGTTCGTCCGCAGTGCGTTAAAGGAATCGACAAAGTCCTTCACGGCCGCGGAGATGGGGTCGTTGTTGCGCGAGACGTCGACGCGGGCGGGGGCGTCAGAAGTGGCGTTCACGGTCAGCGACAGGCCGTCCACCACGCCGGTGAAGCTGTTCGTCTTCGAGGCGATCAGCACGCCTCCGCCACCGAACTCGATCAGCGCGTCGCGTCCCTTGGTGACTTGCTCGAAACCCAGCGCTTCTTCTCCGGAGTCAAGCAGCAGGCCCGGCCCGGCGCCGGTCTTGGCGGACTGCACCGAGAGGCGGTAGCCCACGCCGTCGAACAGGACGCTGGCAGAGAACCCCGCGTCGAGCTTGTTGATCTTGGAAGCGAGCGCGCCCAGCGCGCCCTGCTTGGCGTCCGCGGCGGTGAACAGGGCGCCGCTGTCGACGGTGCGGACGCCCGCCCCGCTGAGCGAAGTAGAGCTCTTGGCGATGCCGAGCTGCGTTGCGGAGGCCCCCGAGCCAAGGTCTTCCACCTTCAGCGGATCGCCGCCGGGCGAGCTATCCGAAAGCGTGATGCCGTTGCTCCCGGCGTTGAGCGCGGCCGTGACCGAAACCCCCGCCGCGTCCGCGGCGGAGTTGATCTTGTTGATCACGTCGCCGACGGTCTGCGCCTCGTTGCCGGCCTCGCTGAGATTGACGACGAATGATGAGCCGTTCGACGCGGTCACGCGGAACAGCCCGAGCGCGATCCCTGCGCCGTTGCGGAGCGAGCTCAGCGACGTGTCGCCGGTCGTTTGGCTAAGGTCGGAAAGGTCGAACTCAAAGTTGGTTGTGCCGTCGATCACCTGCCTGCCGGACCCATCGACCGCGGTGGACGAACCAAGCAGCCGCAGCCCCGCGGCCGCCTTGCCCCCTGATTCGGCGACCGAGAGCGTGCCTGAGCCGCCCGCCAGGTCGGTCAACACGATGCCGTCGCCCGAGTCGTTGATCCGCGCCTCGACGTCGATCCCTAGGGCGTTCACACGGTCGATCACGTCCCCCAGCGTCGTGGCCGGGTCGCTTGTCTTTTTCAGGTCGACGACCTTGGAGACCCCCGCAGAGTTGGTGACGCGGAAGTTGGCGGCGGGGACCCCCTTGCCGCCGTTCAGGCTGGTCAGCAGCGTCCCGCGGCTGGCGACCTGGCGGTTGAGCGAACCGCTGTTGATCGAGGCAACCGTGTCGTTGACCGCGATGCCCAGCTCCTGGGCCGTGGCGCCGGCGCCGACATCGGCCACCACCAACGCGCCGGAGCCGCCAGAGGCGTCGACGATTTGCACGCCGTTGCGGGCCGAGTTGATCGAGGCGGTCACCTGGGCGCCCGAGGCGTTGATCAGGTTGACGATATCGCTGAGCGTCTCGGCGCCCGACAGGTCGATCTGGGTGGTCGCCGCGCCGGCGCGGTCGGTGATCTCGATGGCGCCTAGCGAGACGCCGCGGCCGCCGTTGAGGCTGGAGACCAGCGTTCCGCGCAGGCCGCCGATCAATCGACGGCCGCTGAGCGTTGCGCCAGCTCCGTCGCCAGCGACGCCGAGGTCTTCCGCTGCCGTGCCCCCGCCGGCGCTTGCTACGGTAAACGCGCCCGCGCCCCCCGACAGGTCTTGGAGCTCTAGCCGGGCGCCGTCCGCCGAGACCGCCGCGGACAGCCTGCCGGGCGCCGCGGCGTTGATGGCGTTGACCACTTGGCCGAGCGTTGTCGCATCTGCCAGGTCGATCAGCACCGGGTCGGCGCCGTCAGAGAGCTGGATCGACAGATCGTCGACCCCGGCGCCGGTGAGCGAGACGCCGTTGCCGTCGTTGAGGTCTTTCAGCCTTGAAGCGGTAGAGAGGCCCAGCACGTCGGTCCCGACGGCCGTGTTCGATGCGACGCTCAGACCGGCGAGGCCGAGCCCGGCGGCGGTCTTGCCTCCGGCAACCTCTTGCACGCTCAGCGAGCCCGACCCCCCTGACAAGTCGGTCAGGGAGAAGGAGTCGCCATCGGTCGAGGCCGTGACGCTGATCTCGGTCGCGGCGTTGATTGCTTCGATCACGTCGTCGACGGTCTGCGCACGCTTCAGGTCGATCACCGCGGTGGCGCCGCTGCGATCGGTGATCTTGATGCTGCCACCGGGTACGCCGGCGCCGGAGTTGAGCTGATCGAGCTTCACCCCCTGGTCGACCTGGCCGCCGAAGCGGACCTTGAGCACGCCGTCGCCCAAGGAACTGGTCTGCTCGTCGAACCGCCCAGAGAGCAGTTGCTGGGCCGCGGCGGTCTGCACCGGCTTGATCTGATAGCTGCCGGGCGCCGGGGTCTTGCCGGCCTGGACCGTGACCGCCAGGGCGTCCTTGTTGGAGCTGGAAGCCTTGGACGACGCGAACGTGGTGTTGTTCTTGAACTTGTTGATCGCAAACTGGAACGAGAGCGTCAGCGAGGCGAGCCGGTCGACGGCGACCTGCTCGGACTGTAGCTGATCGGTCCGCGACTGCAGCAGGTTGCGTTGCCGCCCCGCGATGGACAGCAGTTGATTGACCGTGTCCTCAATCGGGATGCCCGTGATCAGGCCGACGCTCGACTGGATCTGGGACATAGCGGGCGGGGAAGGTCGGAGGTGGGAGCGTGAGGCGGGAGGATGGCGGTAAAGCCTACGGCGCGCAGCGGCGCCGGCGCGCACGACTGCACAAGCTTTATCGACTCCGCGCGGCTACCAGGCCCAGGAAAACGAAGAAAGCCGGCCCGACCACGGGGGTCGGACCGGCTTGTAGGGGTCTTAACGTTATCGTGCTAGCGGTCGCTAACCTTCGAAGGGTGAAGGGCTTAACGCAGCAGGGCCAGCACGTTCTGCGGGTTCTGGTTGGCGATCGACAGAACCGACGTGCCGGATTGCACGAGGATCTGGGCACGCGTCAGGGCCGCCGACTCTTCGGCGAAGTCCGCGTCGCGGATGGCCGACTCGGCGTCCTGCAGGTTCACCAGGGTGTCGTTCAGGGCGTTGCGGTTGGTTTCCAGCGTCGTCCGCTGGAAGGCGCCCAACCGACCGCGGAGGCCGGTGACCTGGTCGATGGCCTCTTCGACGATCTTGGCGGCCCCGTTGGCGTCGGTCGCCAAGGCGGCGCCGTTGCCGGTGCCCAGCTCAAACAGCTTGCCGCTCACGCCGCCCAGCCGGGCGGTGTTCACGCTGCCGATGCCCAGGCGGGCCTGCTGGTTGCTCACCACGTCCGGGCCGAGTTGGAACAGGGCGCCGCCGCCGGTGATGTTGAAGTCGATCTGCCCGGTGAAGCCGGCCGTGATGGTCGAGCTGAGGTCGAGCGTCGCGGTGTTGATCGACAGCGAGTTGCCGGCGCCCTTGGCCGCGATGCCGTTGACGTTGGCGATGATGTCCGTGCCGGTGTCGCGGGAGCTGACGGCCGCCGCGGTGGAGAACACGCCGCTCGGCGTGCTCCCGGTCCCTTCCGAGATCACCTTGAAGTCGACAACGGACGACGAACCGTAGGTTGTGGAAGTCAGCTCGAGCGTGGTGCCGTTGGCGACGGCCTCAACGCCGGTGGCGTCCTTGACCAAGTTGATGCCGGTCACAAGCTGCGCGATGCTGGTTCCAACGCCGAAGCTCAGCACTTCAGAGCCGTTGGAGCCGGCGAGCTCGAACACCACGGCGGCCGCGATGCCGCCGGAGGTGGCCGGGGTTCCGCCGGTCAGCGTCGAAGCAGATCCCGGGGGGGTGTCGGTGGCGCCGGTGTAGGACGCCGAACCGCTGTAGGTAGCGGCCGAGATCTCAGCGATGTTCGACTGGATGAAGCTGGCGATAGCCGACAGCGAGGTCGCAGCCGAATCGTCCACGGTGACGGTGTAGCCGTTGGTGGCGTCGCCCGTCAGCGTCGGGGTGGCTCCGACTCCCGTGCCTTCGGCGATGGTGATCGAGATGTTGTTCCCGGTCGCCGACGTGAGGCTGATGGTCTCCGTGCCGGTGGTCCCTGCGGCGCCGCCCGTCAGCGTCAGGGCCGACGGGGGGGTGTCGGTGGCGCCGGTGAACGATGCCGAACCGCTGTAGGTGGCGGCCGAGACCTCGGAGATGTTTGTCTGGATGAAGCTCGCGATCGACGCCAGCGTGGTGGCCGACGCGTCGTCGACCGTTACCACGTAGCCGTTGGTGGCGTCGCCCGTCAGCGTGGGGGTGG
The DNA here is from genome assembly GCF_007750855.1 of Pirellulimonas nuda. GTDB lineage: Bacteria > Planctomycetota > Planctomycetia > Pirellulales > Lacipirellulaceae > Pirellulimonas > Pirellulimonas nuda. Next base: position 6,552,029 of record NZ_CP036291.1, on the reverse strand, counting down.
CCCCGTTGCCGTTGGCTTCAGCCAGCGTGATCGAGATGTTGTCGCCGGTCGCCGACGTGATAGCGATCGACTCCGTGCTGGTGGTCGCCGCGGCGCCGCCGGTCAGCGTAGCGGCCGATCCGGGCGCCACGTCCAGCGAACCGATGTACGAGGCCGAACCGCCGTAGGTGGCGGCGCTCACCTCGCCGATGCCGGCGATCGCTGCGCGGATGTCGTCGACCGTGGTCGCAACGGTGTCGTCGATCGTGATGGTGTAGCCGTTGGTGGCGTCGCCCGTCACGGTCGGGGTGGCGCCGTTGCCGTTGGCTTCGGCGATGGTGAACGACAGGTTGTCGCCCGAGGCCGAGGTCACGGCGATCTGCTCGGTCGAGGCGTCGCGGCCGCCGGCCAGCGTGCCCGTGCCCGTGTTGCTCGCCAGGATCGCGTCGCCGCCGTCGGTGGTGGCGGTGGCCGCGAACTCGGTGCCGGCGTTAATCACGCCCACCAGGTCGGCCACGGTGTTGTTGCCGCCGGTGATGTCTACGGTCACGGTCAGCGTGTCGGTGCCCGCGTCGTACAGCGTGCCTTCGCCCGCGCCGTCAACAATCACGATGTTCTTCGCCCCGACGCCTTCCGCACCTTCGGCGTTGCCGGCGGCCAGGGCCGTCAGCGTGAACGAGGCGCTGTTGGTCGTGTCGAGCGTGAACGTGCCGGCGCCCTGGTTGGCCAGCAACGCGATATCGACGTTGCCGGTCGCCGGCGTGGCGGCGGCGGTCTGAACCGTCACGTCCAGGCTGCCCGTCGCGGCGGTCGCGGCGGCGGTCTGCACGGTCAGGGCGATGCTGCCCGAGGCGGACACGGCGGGGGTTCCGCCGGCCGGGATGTTCGCAACGTTCAACTGCCCCTTGGTGGCGGCGGTTGTAACGTTCAGGCTCACCGGCACGGAGCCGGCGGCGCCGAGGTTGGCTTGGTCGATCTGCAGCGAGCCGACGTTGGAGAAGTCGGTGTCGCTGGTCGAGGTGATGAAGTCGAGGCTGCCGTCCAACAGGCGCCGGCCTTGGAAGGTCGTCGTCTGGGCGATCCGGTTCAGGGCTTCCAGCGAGCTGTCGACCTGCAACTGGTTAGCGGCAAGCTGCGCGTCGCTCAGGGCGCCGGAGTTGGCCGACTCGGTCACCAGGCCGCGGATGTCGTTCAGCAGGGAGCTGACCTGACCCAGGGCGCTGTCGGCGGTGGCGATCACCTGGTTGGCGCGGTCGGTGTTGCTGATGGCCTTGCGGATGGAGGTGATGTCGCTCCGCAGGTTTTCGCTGGCGATCAAACCGGCCGGGTCGTCTTTACCCGTGTTGATGCGCAGACCGGTCGAGAGCCGCGTGAGCGACTGCGACAGAGTGGCGTTCGCCTTGGCCAGGTTATTCCGGCCGACCAGCGAACCAACGTTCGTGTTAATGCGTGTCATCGGTGTGACCCCTTCTCAGTGAGAACTGGCTCCCAACGCCTGCCGGAACGATCGGAGATCGGTTCCCCGGGCGTGGCGTTGGTCTTGTTAAATGCGTCGGGCGGACCGTTCCGCTCGAACCCATCGGTTGTTCAACATCCGGGTTGTCGATCTTCGGTAGCGTCTCAAATCGGACTCGGCTCGGCGGCCGCGAGCATCGCACCCGGCCATCTCGCCCCGCAGGGGAACGCCAACGACACAGACCCGCCCCCGGCCGCGAGGCCGAGAGCCATCTCCATGTAAGCCCCCCGCCGATAGCAGAGCGCCTATGGGAACGTATCGTCCGCCGGAATGACGCGCTGGATGCTGGCAAGCCGTTTCGGAGCAAAAGAGGCGGTCGCCATCCGGCACAACCCGCTTATCCGGCGCCGCCCGAAGGGTTTCGCCAGCCGGCGACGGCGCTCGGCGTGCAACCGGCAAGACCGTCAACCTGCGCTGTCAAAAAGCAAGCGAGGTTCGAGCCGCTCGTTGGGGGCTCAGGACGGGAGGTTTCCGTCAACAAAGAAATAGGCAGGCCCCGCATCGGGTCGACGGAGAGGTCGGCCTCAGGAGGGCCCCGACCGAACGAGGCCGGCGTGCCTGCTACGTGGGTGGAGGCGCCCCCGACCGCGGAACCGCCGGCCTTCAGGTCGGCTGCGAGGGATAGCGGCAGCTACTCGGCGGCTTTCGGGCCGCCGCCCACTTCGCGGGCGTCGTCGGACTGGATCTGCGCCGCGCGGCGGTTCTCACGCTGGATCGCCTCGTACACCTCACGGCGGTGGACCGGGATCTCAACGGGCGCCTCGATGCCGAGCCGCACCTTGTCTCCGCGCACATCAACAATCGTCACAACGACGTTGTCCCCGATGATGATGCTCTCGTCACGCTGCCTCGAAAGAACCAACATCGTGCTATTCCCGTTCTGGGGGGCCGGTAGGGGTGTCCGGAGAGGGGCCGCCAAGGTCTGGCTTAGGTATTGGGCCCGCGCCCGACCCCCGTCCTCATGTGGATCGGCCAGTGCTGGCGCCCCGCTGCAGAGCGGCGCCTCGCCAATCTGCTATTTCTCAGCCCCCCGCGCCGTGGCGACCGGCGCGACCGGACCTCGTGGTTGCGTCTGCGCCGCTATTGCGGAAAGCGCCGTCGAGATCGCGGCGACCTACGCAGAACGCCGGAATGGCACCGTGGCGCCCAGCACGTACTGCACCGCGTGGTCGTCCTTGGCGATCACCTGCCGTCCGAGCCGCTTAGACAGATGGATCACCAACGGCGCCTTGAGGTTCACCACTAGCCCGTCGTTGCCTTTGCTCAGCAGCACCAGCACCTGGGCGTCGGCCGAAGACTCGAGCCCGATCGCCGCGGTTTCGCGGCTAGAAACGCGGACGCGGTAGTCGCTGACGAACCGCCGCGGGCTTACAACCGCCATCGCGAGCTCGCCCCGATCGACCGACTGCAGCCACCCGAGAGCGGGGTTCAGCGCGTCGGCCAGCAGCACCCAGCGGGTGCACTGCTCGATGCCAATCAGGCCCGAGGGGAACAAGATTTCGTCGCTTTCCAGCACCTCGACATCGCCGAAACGGGTCGTCTTTAGCTTCATGCTTGGCTCCTCGACTGCGAAACGTCGGCGCCGGCGGGCACGCGGGTCCTACTCCGGATTGATCGGCTCTTCGGGTTGCGACGGTCGAATCAAATGACCGGCTTTTCCCCAGAATCGGCGCCCCGCACGCCCGGGCGGGGCGGACCGCTCTCACCGCTAGCCGAGGGGCTCCGCCCCTGTCGCTGCGCTGCGACCCCGGCCATAAATCGCTAGCACGCCGACGGGGCGTAGCCCGTCGGCTAGGGGGCGGTCTACAATGAGCGGTCCGCTGTCACCCCCCCGCCTGCTGCGCACCCCCCCTCGTATGGCTAGCGTCTCTCCCCAATCTGCCTCGAAACTCGCCCCGGGCGTGGCGGACCCCAGGCTGATCCGAAATTTCTCGATCATCGCTCACATCGACCACGGCAAGAGCACGCTCGCCGACCGGCTGCTGGAGCTGACCGACACCGTCAGCAAACGGCAGATGAAGGAGCAGATGCTGGACGACATGGCGCTGGAGCGAGAGCGGGGCATCACCATCAAGGCGCGCGCCGTGAGCATGCGCTACAAGCACGCCGGCCAGACGTACGAGCTGAACCTGATCGACACGCCGGGGCACGTCGACTTCCAATACGAGGTGTCGCGGTCGCTCGTTTGCTGTGAGGGGGCGGTGCTACTGGTCGACGCGTTCCAGGGGGTCGAGGCCCAGACGGTGGCCAACGCCTACAACGCGATCGAGCACGACCTGAAGATCGTGCCGGTGATGAACAAGGTCGACCTCGCCTACGCCCGCCCGGAGGAAGTCAAGGAGGAGATGGAGCACACCCTTGGGATCGAACCGGACGAGGTGCTTGGGTGCAGCGCCAAGACCGGCGTCGGCTGCCTGGAGGTGCTCGACGCGATCATCGACCGCGTCCCCCCCCCCCCGGCGACCCCGCCGGGGTGCTGCAGGCGATGGTGTTCGATAGCGTCTACGACGACTTCCGCGGCGCCATCATGTACGTCCGCATCATGAACGGCGTGGTCCGCAAGGGGCAGCGTATTAAGTTCATCCAAGCGGGCACCACACACGAAGTGGTCGAACTGGGGCAGCTCGCCCCGCGTCGCGTGGCGCGCGACCTGCTCTCGGCCGGGCAGGTGGGTTACATCATCTGCAACATCAAGTCGCTCGGGCACGTGCACATCGGCGATACGTTGAGCGTCGCTACGGGCGAACCGGCCGCTGCGCTGGATGGGTACGAAGAGCCCAAACGGATGGTCTTCTGCGGCCTCTACCCCTCCGACGGCCAGGATTTCGAGCAGCTACGCGAGGCGCTCAACAAGCTGTCGGTGAACGACCCCAGTTTTGACTTCGAGCCGGAGACGTCCGACGCGCTCGGGTTCGGCTTCCGCTGCGGGTTCCTCGGGCTGCTGCACATGGAGATCGTGCAGCAGCGGCTCGAAGGGGAGTCCGACATCGATCTGGTGCAGACGGCGCCCAACGTTACCTACCGCATCAAGACGCACGACGGCGAGTGGCACGAGGTGCATACGCCGACGCGCATCCCGGACATCGGCGAGATCGACGAGTTCCTGCAGCCGATTGTGCGGGTGAGTTATGTGCTCCCCAGCGAGTACATCGGCGGCGTCATGAAAATGTGCTCCGACCGCCGCGGCGTGTTCGTCCGTCAGGAGTACCTCTCCCCCACGCGGGCGATGCTGGTGTACGACCTGGCGCTGGCCGACGTGGTGTACGACATGCACGACAAGCTCAAGAGCAACACCCGCGGCTACGGCACCATGGACTACGAGCTGCGCGGCTACGAGCCGGGCGACCTGGTGCGGCTCGACATCCTGGTGAAGGGAGAACGTGTCGACGCCCTGAGCATCGTCTGCGACCGCCGCGACTCGGACACACGCGGGCGGGCGATCATCAAAAAGCTCAGGCAAGAGATCCCGCGGCACATGTTCGAGGTGGCGTTGCAGGCAGCCATTGGCAGCAAGGTGATCGCCCGCGAGACGATCAGCGCGATGCGAAAGAACGTGACCGCCAAGTGCTACGGCGGCGACATCAGCCGCAAGCGGAAGCTTTGGGAGAAGCAGAAAGAAGGCAAGAAGCGGATGAAGTCGATCGGCAGCGTCGACATCCCGCAGAAGGCGTTCTTGGCGGTGCTCGAGACGGGCGAGGACGACAAGAAGTAGCGGGCGAACCGCGCCCCGGCCTGCTAGGTTTTCCCGGTAGCCATTGGTAGGCTGTGCGGGTTTCCTTTACCTCAAGACGTACGGATTCGAGGGTTTACTATGAATTGCTTTGCCAAGGCGTTCGTGCTGCTGACCGCCGTAGCGGCGGCGTCGGTGCTGACCGGGTGTGACGCGGACGTGCGAGTCGATTCGAACAAAGGCACTGCGCCCGCGCCGGCCGTTGATACCGCGGCCGACGCCCAGAGTGAGGAAGGGGGGGGCTTCTCGCTCGAGATCCCCGGCCTGGGTGTGGACGTGAAGACGAAGAACGGCAAGGTGGACGTCAAGGCGCCCGGCGTCGACGTCAGACGCGACCCCGCCACCGGCACCAGCGTCCGGGCGCCCGGGACCGAGGTGGATGTGGACGGCGCCGGGGTGCGTGTGAAGGCGCCCAATACGGACGTGAAGGTGGAATAAGGCGCCGCAAGCCTAGGGAGTCAGCCAATCGGCGAGCGACAGCCCCGGTATCCCTTCGAAGTCTTTCGTGTTGTGCGTGACGAGCGTTAGGTCGTGCGCGATGGCCGTCGACGCTATCCATAGGTCCGTCAGTGGCGTTAGGCGTCCTGCGTCGAATTGGCGAGCTCGCAGGTCGCCGAAAACTTCGGCTACGTTTGTGTCGACGAGGACGGTTTCCAATTCCCGGAAGAGTTCCGTCAGGCCCTCCATCCGCCGCTTAGGCGCCTGTTGTCGACGAGCCCAAGTTAGTAACTCCCCGACCGTCAGCACGGAGATCTTTAAGCGACCTGCATGCTGAAAAATTCGGCCAGACAGGTGACCGCCGGTCTTGACGTGGTGAGAGCAGGTATCGGTGTCGAGGAGGAAACTCACGGATCGATCGGCGGCCGATCCCTGCGTCGCGCCTCCCGAGTGATTCGTAGGAACTCGTCAACTCCGTCGGGGTCATCCGACCACGAGCCGGCGGACGCGAGAATTCCTTCGCCCGTGCGAGGTTCTTGAGGAGGCCCTACTGATCGCACCGTCACCACCACGGCTTGCCCGTCTGGGAGTGCGCATGCCGCGTCGAGCTCAATCACTCGCCCGTGGACGATGCCGCTGAGGGTTTCTGGGATACTTGGCATAGCGACGCCTCCGTAGAATCTGTCCGGCCTCTTCCCCCCATAGTATAGCTGTTCGACCGGGTGGCATGGGGGTCTTGCAGCGACCGCCGAATTCTAGGAAATGCCCATCTCGGCGGGCGCCCGATCCCGGGCTTCACGCCAACGCTCTGCGTCCCTCGGCTCATACCGCTTCATCGCAAAGCTGCTTCGCACCAGCGCCCGGCCCTCGGCCACTCCCGCGAGGTCGCCCATGGCGATCGCCTGGACGATGATGTTGCCCAGCGCGGTCGCCTCGACCGGTCCGGCAAGTACGGTGCGTCCGCAGGCGTCGGCGGTGAGCTGACATAGCAGTTCGTTCTGAACGCCGCCGCCGATCAGTTGGATCGTTTCGATCCGCCGGCCGATGAGTTGCTCAAGGCACACGAGCACTTGCGAGCTGCGCAGCGCCATGCTCTCGAGCGCGCAGCGGATGGTCGCCCCCGGCGAGGCGGGGGCCGGTTGGCCGGTCTCGCGGCAGAACTCGGCGATCGCGGCCGGCATGTCGGTCGGGGCGCCGAAGCGGGGGTCGTCCGGGTTGACCAGCGAAACCAGCGGGGGCGCCTCGCTCGCCAGCCGGGCCAATTCGTCCCAGCCGTAGTCGCCGCCGGACTGGTTCCATACCCTTCGGCACTCCTGCGCCAGCCACAAGCCGGTGACGTTTTTGAGCAGCCGGGTCGTGCCGAATACGCCCGCCTCGTTGGTGAAGTTCCACTGGGCGACTTGGTCGTTGATGATGGGCCGAGGGACTTCAACCCCCATCAGCGACCAGGTGCCACAGTTCAGGTAGCACCAACTGGGCGCGGGATCACCGGTGGTTTCTCCCGGCGCAGCAACCACAGCAGAGGCCGTGTCATGCGTGCCGGGTGCGATTACCGGAAGCCGGTCCAGGCCGGTTTGCTCGGCGACCCAGGGGAGCAGCGTACCGAGCCGCGTCCCCCCCTCGACGATCCGACCGAACATCGTGTCTGGCAGCCCGAAACGGCTGATTAGGTCTCTCGACCACCCGCGTTCAATCGGGTCGAAAAGTTGCGTCGTTGAGGCGTTCGTTGCTTCGACGGCTTTGACGCCGCACAGCAGCCAGTGCATCAGGTCGGGGATGAGCAGCAGCGTCTGGGCCGACGCAAGCAGCGGCGAGCCGGAATCACGAGCGGCCAACAGTTGATAGAGGGTGTTGAGCTCCATGAACTGCAAGCCGGTCGCTGCGAAGATCTCGTCGCGAGAGACGGTGGCGAATGCCCGCTCCAAGCCCCCTCGGGTGCGGCCGTCGCGGTAGTGGTAGGGGTTGCCGAGGAGCTCGTCGTCGGCGCTCAGCAGGCCGTAATCGACGCCCCAAGAATCGACGCCGACGCTAGCAATCCGGTCGCCGTAACGTTGTGCCGCGAGCCGGAGCCCGTCCTGCACCTCGCGCCACAAGCCGGGGAAATCCCAATGGAGCCGGTTGCCGATCCGGACCGGTCCGTTCGGGAAACGGTGGATCTCGCGGAGCGCCAGCCGCTCGCCGTCGTACTTGCCGGCCAGCACGCGACCCCCCGAGGCGCCGAGGTCGATTCCCAGATAGACGCGCTGACTTGCCATGATCGAGCTGCTCAGAAAAGGGGACAATGGACGCCCTACAGCCTGAGAAACTGCGGAGCGATCGTCAAGTCGCCCTAAGTTGAGGGGCCTCAACGTTTTGCGTATGTTGTATCCGTCAGTTCGCAATTGCTTTCAGCTATCGGACTGAAGCAGGGGGGCCGCAAAAGTCGATCAATCCGAACGACCGAATCCTTTTAATGTTTACGTAGATTGGTAAGATTAGCCGAGCGGGCCGCGTCATGCAGCTACAATTCACTAGTTTCTCTGCCGAAATACCCATGCCAACGATGACGCAGCCGACCTTGCCCCCCGCTCTGCCGAGTATCCCCGGCAACAGCCCGTCCGCTAATGGCTCAGGCGGGCCAGAATCCAATCCAGGGGCCTTGGCCGCCACGCCGGAGCTGATGGAAGAGTTGGCCCAGGCCAGCCGGTTGTTGGAGGCGGCGACGCCCGAGGAGATCGTGGCGTGGGGGTCCGAGCGGTTCGGAGACAAGCTGACGATGGCCACGGCGTTTGGGCCCGAGGGCTGCTTGATCTTGTCGATCCTTGCCAGCGTCGCCCCGCAGACGCACGTCTTCAATCTCGATACCGGCTACCAGTTCCAGCAGACGCTCGACCTCCGCGACCGGATCGCCGCGAAGTATGGCATCGAGGTCGCCATGCTCCAACCGGAGCACACGGTCATCGAGTACGAGGAATTGCACGGCGGGCCTCTCTACAAGACAAATCCCGACCAGTGCTGCTTCGATCGCAAGGTGAAGGTCCTCCGCAAAGCGGTGGTTGGCTTCCAGGCCTGGATGAGCGGCATCCGCCGCGACCAGAGCGCGGACCGCGCAGTTCAGCCGGTGGTGGGCTGGGACAAGAAGTTCGGTTTGGTAAAGCTCAGCCCGCTCTCCAACTACACCAAGAAGGACGTTTGGAGGCGGCTCATCGCCGAAGGGGTTCCCTACAACCCACTGCACGACCAGGGCTATCCCAGCATCGGTTGCTGGCCATGCACGCGTGCGGTGCAGGGGGACGAGACAGACGAACGTGCCGGCCGCTGGAGCGGCAAGTCCAAAACGGAATGCGGGTTGCACTCATTGGAATCAGACGGCAGCGGCATCTAGGATAAGCGTTAGCTTACGCCGCCAACCCGAGACTACCCTGACGATGCAGCGACTCTCCGCGAAAGCCCAGTACGCTTGCCAAGCCATGCTCCAACTCGCGGCGGACGCTACCCTGGAGTGCCCCACAACCATCCGGCGTCTGGCCGACATCCAGCAGTTGCCGGAACGATTTCTGGTTCAGGTGCTCTCGGAGCTGAAACGCGCCGGTCTGGTCGCCAGCACCCGCGGCGCCGCCGGCGGCTACCGGCTGGCCCGCGACCGGGGCGACATTTCGTTGTGGGACGTGATCGTCGCGGTCGATGGCGAGGCGAAGCGCGAGGCGGCCCCGGGTCAGCCGCTGGCAGAGCTGCTCGAGGCCGAACTGGGAGAGGCCGAGCAGGCCTACCGTGAATGCCTCGAGTCCTCCTCGCTGGGGGCGTTGCTGGACAAGGCGACCCTGTCACCCATGTGGCATATCTAGCAAGCATGCATACCTTACGCGGGCTAGTACTCGCTCCGTTTGTCCTGCTCGTTTCGGCGCTGGCGGATCGACCCGCGCCCGCGTGCACGACGTTTTCTCTCCACTGCGGGGACGCGGCCTTCTTTGGCCGCAACTACGACTGGCACATCGAAACCGCCACGGTGCTGGTCAACCCGCGGGGGCTCGCTAAACGCGCCTTTGTGTTCGACCGCCCCGCGGAGTGGGTCAGCCGATATGGCAGCGTGACCTTCAACCAGTACGGACGCGAGTTCCCCTGCGACGGAATGAACGAGGCCGGGCTGGTGGTGGCGGTGATGTGGCTGCCAGAGACCCGGTACCCGAATCCCGACGACCGCCCCGCCGTGACGGCCGCCCAGTGGGTGCAGTACCAGCTCGACACCGCGAGCACCGTCGACGAGGTGCTCAAGAGCGATCGGCGGGTGCGTGTGTCCGGCTTCGGCGGGGTGCAGGTGCACTATTTGGTGGCCGACGCGCAGGGCGGCTGCGCCGCGATCGAGTTCCTGAACGGTCGCCGTGTGGTGCACACCGGCGCCGAGATGACCAGAACGCTCAGCAACACCCCCTACGCCGAGGCGGCCGCCCGGCTCTCGGCGCGGCGCGACGCGGGTCCGTCTTCGGACCGGAGCTCGCTTGCTCGTTTCGCCGCGGCCGCCGGCGCGGTTCGCGCTTGCAACGCGTCCAGCGCCGCCCCGAGTGTCGAAGGCGTATTCGACACGCTGGCCCGCGTGGCCCAGGGCGACTTTACGAAGTGGCAGATCGTCTACGCGCAGAGCGAACGCGTGGTCTATTTCCGCACGGACTCGGCGCCGGGGATCAAGTCTCTTGACCTGAGAACGCTCGACTTCACGCCGGCGGACTCGATCGTTGGCGTGTCGATTTCCACGGAACAAGCCGGCGACGCGGTCGGCCGGCTCAGCCGCTATTCGGCCGACGACAACCGTCTGCAGATCGACGAGTCTTTCGACCAGACCTTCTTTCTGAAGCCGCTGCCGGCCACGCTCCGCGAGCTGCTGATCGCCTACCCCCAGTCGATTCATCCCGCTCCGGCTAAATCCAACCCTCGGCCCGGTACCACTCGGCCGTCTGCTGGTACCGCTCGACAAGCGGAATAGGCGCCGCAAAGCCGAGCTGCTCGGCCGCTTTCTGGCTGCTGCAAACCCAGCCCGTGGCGCTCGCCTCGCGTAGCTTGTCCATGCTGAACAGCGTCGGCTTGCCCGTCAGCCAGCTCACGGCGTCGCCGGCTAGCGCAGGGATAAGGAACGGGTACTTTCGCCGGCAGATCACCAGCACGCGCCGCCCCTGCGCCGCGGAGGCCAACCGCCCCATCTCGGCGTACGAGCTAACAGCCGGATCGGCGGCATAGTAGACCCCCTGCCCCGCGGAGCCGTCCATCGCGGTGAGGCGTTCTCCTTGGTCCACGGCCCGGACCATCGCGTCGACCAGGTCGTCGACGTACACCAACGAAAGCGGCAGCCCCTTGAGATTGGGCACCAAGTGGATCGGGAACCGGCGTACCGCCAGGAACAACGTGAGCCCGTCGCGATCCCCCGGCCCGAAAACCACCGGCGGGCGGAGGATCGTGATCGGCGTCTCACCGGCCCAGCGGCGGACCGCCTGCTCGCCGGCCAACTTGCTTTTTCCGTACTGGGAAACGGGCCGGCAGGGGTCTGCCTCGCGATGGGCCGCCCCCTCGGGCGACGGCCCGGCGGCCGCCAGCGAGCTGACCATCAGCAGTACCGGCGGCGAGGCTTGTCGGGCGCAGGCCTCGGCCAGGGCGCCGGCGCCCGCTTCGTTCACGGCTAGAAAGTCCGCTAGCGTGCGGGCGTGCGTCAGCCCCGCTAGGTGGATGACCCGCTGGACCCCCTCGAGCGCCGCCGGGAGCGATTCGGGCCGGGTGACGTCCCCTGAAATCAGCCTGGCGCCCAGTGCTTCTAGCCGCTGGGTGCGTGATCGCCGGCGGACCAGGCAGGCCACGTCGTGCCCATCTGACCGTAGTCTTTCGACAAGACGCTGCCCAATAAACCCGCTGGCGCCGGTAACAAGAACCTGTTGCATAGCCACCACTCGTACACGCTATCGGTGCAGTTCTTTACCCCTCAAGGCCCCTATTCTCCCGGGCAGGGTCCACCGCCGGGCGGCGAGCGACTACACTCGCACCTTCTAGGTCCTGTCGCAAGACTTGGGCCGCCAGTCATTCCCATCACCCGTTCCCGCTGCCCCGAGGGCCGGATGTCGCAGGTAGAAGTCGTGCCGGTCGTCGGCTCTAAGCAGCAGAAACAGTTCCTGGCGCTCCCCTGGAAGATCAACGCGGGCGATCCGAACTGGGTCCCGCCGCTGCGCGCTAATCAGCGGCTGCTGGCGGGTTTCGGCGAACACCCCTTCTACAACGACGCCCAGACGCAGCAGTTCCTTGCGCTGCGGGGCGGCAAGCCCGTGGGCCGGATCTCGGCGATCATCAACCACGCCCACAACCGCACTCAGAAGGACAAGGTCGGCTTCTTCGGTTTTTTTGAGTCGGTCGACGACCCGGCGGTTTCGGGCGCCTTGTTCGACGCGGCCGGCGCCTGGCTCGCCGAGCGTGAGATGACCGTGATTCGCGGGCCGGCCAACCCCTCGCTCAACTACGAGTGGAGCATGCTGATCGACGGCTTCGACACGCCGCCGTTCTTCATGATGACCCATAACCCCCCCTACTACCCCGCCCTGGTCGAGGCGTCCGGGTTCGCCAAGGCGCAGGACCTGTTCGCCTTCTATGGCGAAGTCGCCATGCTGCAAGAGCTGAAGAAGGACACCAAGGTGATCCGGATCGACCAGCAGATCCGCGAACGCTTCGGCGTCACCGTCCGCGACATGGACCGCTCGCGTTTCCGTGAAGAAGTGGAGATGTTTCTCAGGATCTACAACGAAGCGATGTCGCAGACTTGGGGGCACGTGCCGCTCTCGAAGGCAGAGATCCACCACCTCGCCGCAGAACTCAAGCACCTGATCGTGCCGGAGCTTGCGATCGTGGCCGAGGTCGAAGGGGAGCCGGTGGGGGTGGTCTTTGCGCTGCTTGACTACAACACACGCATCAAGAAGATCGACGGTCGGCTCTACCCGTTCGGGTTCCTCCGGTTGCTGTACAACAAGCGGGCGATCAAGCGGATCCGGCTGGTGAGCACCAACGTGATCCCCAAGTACCAGAGCTGGGGCGTGGGGGTGACGCTGGCCTACGCGATGCTTGGCCCCTCGCTGAAGTTCGGCATCCGCGAGGCAGAGTTCTCCTGGGTGCTGGAATCGAACGACTTGTCGCGAAAATCACTCGAGAAAGGGGGCGCCCTCAAATACAAGAAGTACCGGGTGTACGACAAACCGCTTGCTTGATCGTTGGGAGACCGGCCGGCCCTGCAACCCGCGCAACCGGCAGGGGGGCGATGGTCGGCGGCGCGTGTGGTCGATAGGTGGGAACACCGCCGTTTCGTCTGGGTTCAGGAAGGTTGTCTCTGGCTCATGCGGCCGGGGGTCCCCAATCGCCGGCGCCCTCGTTGAGACGCCCCGCCCCTACAACTAGACTAATTTATTCGTCCCCCTACCGTTTCACTCGCCGCGAACGGACGGCACGCACTTGGAAGATGTTGTCATCACCGGACTGGGCCTCGTAACCCCCATCGGCGTCGGCCGCGATGAGGTCTGGGCCTCGCTGCGCGCGGGCCGCACCGGCATCCGCCACGCCCCTGCGCTAGCGGACGCCGGATGGCCAGCGCCGTTTGGCGGCACGATCGAGGGGTTCGACGCGAAGCAGTTCGTCACCCCGCGCAAGAGCCTGAAGGTGATGGCTCAGGAGATCCAGTTCGCGTTCGCCGCTGCCGAGCAGGCCTGGGCCGACGCGGGGCTCGAAGACGGTTCGGTGGAGCCAGAGCGCCTGGGCGTGGTCTGCGGCGCCGGGTTTCTGTTCAGCGACTTTGCCGAGATGGAGGCCCCCTACCGAGCCACGATCGGCGACGAGGGCTTCGAGTACGATCGCTGGGGCAAGAACGCGATGGGGGAGTTCTTCCCTCTGTGGATGCTGAAGTACCTGCCGAACATGTCTGCTTGCCACATCGGCATCCGGCGCGACGCCCGAGGGCCCAACAACACCATCCTCAGCGGCGAGGTCTCTAGCCTGCTGGCGCTGGGCGAGGCCGCGGCCGCGATACGCCGCGGCGTGGCCGATGTGATGATCACCGGCGGCAGCAGCAGCCGGCTGCACCTGGCCGACCTTGCCTGGCGGGGCATGCTCAACGCGTCGTGCAGCGACGCCGATCCGGCCAAGATCTGCCGTCCGTTCGACGCGGGTCGCTCCGGGCAGGTCTTCGGCGAGGGCGCCGCCATCCTGGTGCTCGAGAGCGCCAGCCACGCACGCCGCCGCGGTCGGGCGCCGCTGGCCCGTGTGCGGAGCGTCGCCAGCCGGTGCGAGGGCGCAGTCTACAACCGTCAACCGACCGGACGCGCAGTGGAGCAGGCCATCGGCGGAGCGCTCGAGTTGGCGGGCGCCAAGCCGAGCGACATCGGGCTCGTGAAGGCGCACGGGGTCAGCACGCGATTGGACGACATCGGCGAAGCCCGCGCCATCCGTTCCGTGCTGGGCGACGTGCCGGTAACCGCTCCCAAGAGCTTCCTGGGCAACATCGACGCCGCGGGGAGCGCGGTCGAGCTGGCGGTGACGCTGATCGGCGCCGCGAACGGGCGCATCCCCGCCACCCTGAACTACGAAACCCCCGACCCAGCCTGCCCTGTCAACGTGATGACCGAGCCGATCCCCGCCGACTTCGACACGTTCTTGGCCGTCAATTTCAACTCCTACGGCCAAGCGGCCGCCGCGGTGATCGACCTGGGCTAGCCGCGACCGTCTCCGTCCTACGGTCCATAGCAGAGGGGACCCGCCGCGCCGGCGTTCCTGCCTCCAACTGGGGTAAATTGCCTCTCGCGGCTTACACACGCCCCCAACGGCGATTAGAATCGGCACTCGCCGGCGCCCCTGGGCGTCTCGTCTCGCGCCGCTCCTGTTCCGACGGGCGGCCTTCGGTTGGAATACTCGGGGAAGTGAACTCACATGAGTCCGGTCGACATCGCCGTTTTCGTCCTATTCATCTTGGCGGTGCTCGCCGTCGGACTGCTCAAGAGCCGTGGAGGAAGCGGCAGCGAAGAGACGGGAGCGCAGGACTACTTCCTCGCCGGCCGTGGCTTGAGCTGGTGGCTGGTCGGCTTTTCGCTGATCGCCGCGAACATTAGCACCGAGCAATTCGTGGGCATGAGCGGCAACGCCGCAAGTCATGTGGGGCTCGCTATCGCCAGCTACGAGTGGCTTGCGGCCATCACGTTGGTGGTTGTTGCGTTCGGATTCCTCCCGTACTTTTTGCGGGCGGGCATCTACACCATGCCGGAGTTCCTGGAGTACCGGTACAACCCATTAGCGCGTTTCATCATGGCGGCCGCCACGGTGCTGATCTACGTGCTGTTGATCGCCGCGGTGACCTACTCCGGCGCGCTGACCGTGCAGACGCTCGGCTCACGATTCGGATCAGACATCGCCCTCTGGATGCCCGCCTTGTTCATCGCGGCGATCGCGATGATCTACGTCGTGACCGGCGGGCTTAAGGCCTCGGTCTGGGCCGACCTAGTGCAGGGTTCGGCGCTGATCTTGGGAGGGGCCATCATCATGTGGCTCGCCTTCGAGCGTTTGGGCGAGGTGGACGAAGCCGCAATGTTCGTCAGCACGACGTCGGGCGAAGTCGCCACGGTGCCGCTTGATCCAGAACAGGGATCTGTTGAGCGTTTCATGAAGCTCAATAACAAGCAACTCAATATGTTCCTGCCCATGGACGATCACGTTCTACCGTGGACAGCGCTGCTGCTGGGAGTGTGGATCCCCAACTTCTACTACTGGGGGCTGAACCAGTACATCACCCAACGCACGCTCGGCTCGTCCAGCCTGGCGGAGGGGCAACGCGGCATCGTATTCGCCGCGTACCTGAAGCTGGTGATCCCGTTCGTCGTTGTCATTCCCGGCATCATCGCGTTCAATCTCTTTAGCAACGACATGCGTCTCGAAGCACGCTGGGATTCGGCTGGAGCGCTCGCGCTCTACATGAAGGCCAACCCCGATACGCAGTTCGTCACTACTGTCGAGAACCCCGACACGGCCGCCATTGAGTCGCAGCAGGGCCCCGACTACGTGATCGCCCTCTACGAATCAAACGACGCCATCAAGGCAGAGAAGGCCGCCAGTCCGTGGGTGCTGCCGATGACCAACGCCGCCTACGCGGCGACCAAGCCTGCCGATTTCCAGGTGTTCAACTTCAAGGAAGACCGATCTTGGAGGTCCGTGAACCCGGCGCTAGCGGAGGAAGTCGAGGCCCACAACGAGCGCGTCACCGGCGCCGCCAATGAGGCAGGCAAGGGGGTGAGCAAGCAGGCCTTGGTCGCTTACAAGTACGACACGGCGCTCGGTCAATTACTAGCGATGCTGCCGCACAACGGGCTCTTCGGTTTCGTGATGGCGGCGCTGTTGGGCGCCGTGATTAGCTCACTGGCGGCGATGCTCAACGCCGCCGCGTCGATCTTTACGCTCGACCTGATGCACAAGCACGTGACGCCTGGGGCTTCGCAGAAGACGCTGGTCACTATCGGCAGAGTGACAGTGGTCTTGCTCGCCGCCTCTGCGGTGTGGCTCACTCCCAAATTGAGCGACCCGAACCTCTCCAACTCAATCTTCACCATCATCCAGGGAGGGCAGGGGCTCGTCTCGCCGGGGATCCTCTCCGTCTTCGTTTTCGGCCTGCTCGTCCGTCGCGCCCCGCGAATCTGCGGCGCCGCGGGACTGATCACCAACATGATCTGCTACGGCGGCCTGTGGTACTTGGCCGCCAACACCCAGGTGTTCCGCGACGTGCCGTTTATGAACAACTTCCTCAATTGGATGGCCATCTCCTTTGGCGCCTGTCTGCTAGTGCTCACAGGCCTGACGCTTGTCGCGCCGCTCAAGGAGCCGGTGACGTTCGAAGCCAAGTCGGACATCAACGTCGAAGGCTCACGCGGGGCTTTTGTGATGGGCCTGTTGGGTATACTCCTTACGATAGTCCTCTACGTCGTCTTCAGCCCGCTTGTGATAGCGAAAGGGTAGCGGAAAGAGCGTGTCCACTAGCCAATCGCCCCAAGTCGGCGTCATCATGGGCTCTCAGAGCGACTGGCCCACCATGCGCGAGGCGGTCGAAGCGATCGAGCAGTTTGGCGTGTCGTGCGAGGCGCGTGTCGTCTCTGCCCACCGCACGCCGGAGTGGATGGTCGAGTACGCCAAGAGCGCCGAGTCGCGCGGCCTCAAGGTGATCGTCGCGGGCGCCGGGGGCGCCGCCCACCTGCCTGGCATGGTCGCTTCGCTCACCACCCTGCCGGTGCTGGGCGTTCCGGTGCAGAGCAAGACGCTGTCGGGGCTCGATTCGCTGCTCTCGATCGCCCAGATGCCCGGCGGCGTGCCGGTTGGCACGCTCGCGATCGGCGCCGCGGGGGCGAAGAACGCCGGCCTGTTGGCCGTGCGCATCTTGGCGATCGAACAACCCGAGCTCCGCGCCGCCCTACGGGCGTTTCAAGACGATCAACGAGACGCGGTGCTCGACCAAGAGCTGGGAGAGTAGTTCGAGCTATCGCTCGAGACGCACCCAAGCCGCTTGACCGAATGCCGATCGCGAATCCAGCCATGCCCCACACTTCTACGCTCGGCGTCTTTGGCGGCGGTCAGCTAGGGCGGATGTTCTGCCAGGCCGCCTCGGCGTTGGGCTACCAGACGCACGTCTTTGCCCCCGAGGCGGGCTGCCCCGCCAGCCAGGTGGCCGACTCCCACACGCAGGCCGATTACCACGACTTTGCCGAGGTCGAGGCGTTCGCCCGCTCGGTCGCGGCCGCCACGCTCGAGTTTGAGAACGTGCCGGTCGCGACGGTCGAAGCCGCCGGCCGGCACTGCCCGGTCCGCCCCAGCGGCGAAGCGCTCTTCACGGTGCAGAACCGTGGGAGAGAGAAGCGTTTCTTGATCGGCGTGGGGGTTGAGTGCGCGCCCTTCGCGATGGTCCGCAGCAACGACGAGCTTCAGGCTGCCATCGCCCAGATCGGGGCCCCGGCCGTCCTCAAGACCACTCAGTTCGGCTACGACGGCAAGGGGCAGACGATGGTCCGCGACGCCTCGCAGGCCTCCGACGCCTGGGCCTACTTGGGCAGGCACAAGTGCGTACTCGAAGGATTCGTGTCGTTCCGGCGCGAACTCTCGGTAGTCGTCGCCCGCGACAGCCAAGGCGCAACAAGCGTGTGCGGACCGATCGAGAACGAGCACGCCAACCACATCCTAGACCTGTCGGTCTACCCGGCGTCTTGTTCGCCAGCGACCGCCGCCGAGGCGCGGCGGGTCGCGGTGCGGGTCGCCCACGAGCTCGACGTGGTCGGCGTCATGTGCGTTGAGTTCTTCGAGACCGAGGATGGCCGGGTTCTCGTGAACGAGGTGGCCCCACGCCCCCACAACTCGGGGCACCTGACGATCGAGGCGAGCCCCGCGTCGCAGTTCGAGCAGCAGGCACGCACGCTCGCCGGGCTGCCGCTGGGGGACTTCACGCCGCGTGGACCCGCGGCGATGGCGAACCTGCTAGGGGACTTGTGGAGCGAGGGCGAACCGAACTGGGACCGCGCGACCGCACTCGGCGCCACGGTCCACCTGTACGGAAAGACCAATCCCAAGCCCGGGCGGAAGATGGGACACCTCACGGTGCAGGCTGGCAGCCCGGAGGAGGCTCGCACGCAGGCGATCGCGGCGCGTAGCAGCCTGCACTCCGCGTAACTAGCGCCAATCGCGGGAGGACCCAGTGCGGGAGGACCCAGTGCGGGTGGACCCAGTGCGGGTGGACCCAGTGCGGGTGGACCGAGCGCCGTAGCTGAGGCCCCTACTTTGGCGCGAACGTCACCACGATCCGGCGACCCTGCATCGAGGCGTTCTGCTCGACCTTGGCCACTTCCGTCAGCTCCGCTACGACGCGCTCCACCAGCTTGAAGCCCTCGTCGACGTGGGCGTTCTCGCGACCGCGGAAGATCACGGAGAAGACCACCTTGTCTTTCTCTTTGAGGAACTTCTTGGCGCGGTTCACCTTGGTCATCAGGTCGGCTTCGCCGATCTTCGGCCGCAGGCGGACCTCTTTGTTCTTGCTCTGGTGGGCGTGGCCCTTGTGCTGCCGCTTCTTCTGCTGGTACTTGAACTTGCCGAAGTCCATGATCTTGCAGACCGGCGGCTTGTCGTTGGGAGCGACTTCCACCAGGTCGAGACCCGCGGCGCGGGCCCGCGTCAGGGCGTCCTCGGTCGGGATGATGCCGAGCTGTTCGCCGGTTTCAGAAACGACGCGGATCGGAGAGACGCGGATCAGTTCGTTGATCCGCGGTTGGTTTTTGCTAACCGCGTTGCGGTCGCTAGGACGAAGTCGGGACAAGCTATCTCCAGCTACTTGGTGTTTGGCAATGCATATTGGGGCCGTGGTCGATGAGCCGGCCGAGCATTCCCAGGGGAATCAACCTCAAAAGTATTGGCCACAATGGAGGTCCGCGTCAACTCCGTAGCCCAATTAATCGGCCCGATTGCGATAATTGGCGCCGTCTAATTCGGACCCGATGCTGGCCCGCGGTCCGCTAGCGTCGGTGGGCGTGCTCGTTCGTTCGGGCCCTCTCCCGGCCTGAGGCGGCCGCCAAACCGGCGCCGACGATCAGGGCCCCGCCCCCCCAGAAGAGCAGGTCCGCCGGCGACCAGCCGCCGCTTCGAGCCGCGTCTAGTTCGCCCCGCAGTGTGTCGTACCGGGCTTGCGCCAGGGCGAGTTTTTCGCGAGACTCGGCCGAATCCGGGGCAAATGCCAGCCTGTGCAGCTCGCCAGCCGCCTGTTGGTACTCGACGGCCCGCTCGTTCGTCCACGCCGCGGCGCCCCCGGAACCGGACTGCGCAAGCGACGCCGCCATGGCCCCAGCGCCCAGCGTCAGCAGCACGAGGGCCGCTAGAGTTTGGGGACGCGGTAGGGGCATGCTTTCGTGGATGAAGGGCGTTGAGGGGTATCGCTGGAGTCGCTGAACCCGTCGTTGATGCTGATCAGGTACGCCATCAGGAAGGCGTCGATATCATCGGTCAGCAGCCGGACACTCCCGTCGAGCGCCGCGGCGTTCACTCCTGCGGGGTGTTGGCTGCGGGGCGCTGCAGAAAGAAATCCTGCCGAGGTTCCCCAGCAGGGCATCCCGGCGAGCTGCGCGTCGGCCGGTTCTGGGCACTCGCGGATCACGTCCTGATTCGGGCCCAGGGTGTTGGGGCGTTGTGTTTGATCGGCGATGGTGCCAGACCCGTACGGGCCGCCAAACGGCACGTAGGGGTAGCAAGTAGCGTCTGGGTGCATGTCGAAGGCCAGCAGGCTGGCGCCGGCGGACGGCAGTGCCCAGGCGCCTCGTTCGTCAAACGCGTGATCGCGTGTTCGGACCTCGCTGAACGCCAGCGTGTGGCTTATGCCGTCGGTCACTTTGCGGAGCGGCTGGCCCCGCCCGATGATCGCCCCCGGCGCAAGCAACTGGGTTTCTACGTGGAAGGGGCTGCAGAACGCGGCAAAGTTTCCCTTGGCCAGCGGGCGGCCAAGCGTGTGCGTCGGGTGCTGAAAGGGGGCGGGATCGCCGAAGTCGCTCGGACAAACGAGCATCGGCAGGCGGGTCGCCTGCGGATCGCCGGGCTGCAGAAATAAGGGTGCGTCCAGGTCGAAGCGGTCGAACAGCGGCTGCTCTTCTAAATAGGGCAACAGGGTTACCCCCCAGCCGATCTGCCGCCCCTGCTTCGGCATAAACACATCGAAGTCCAGCGCGCCAGACGACGGAAACGCGGTCCCGGAGTCGTACTCAACATCGCCGGCCGAAGGGAGCTGACCCTGAGCGCTCTCGTAGTTGCTGCTAGCGATAGCGAGCTGCCGGAGTCGGCTCTTGCATTGAACGTTGCGCGCCGCTTCACGCGCCTGCTGCACTGCGGGCAACAGCAGGGCGATCAGGATGCCAACAATCGCGATCGCGGTAAGCAGCTCTACCAGCGTGAACGCATTGGTTGCCGCCAATCCGTACTGGCGGCGCCTGCGAGGAGTGGAGCTCGAGAAAAACAAGAGAAAACCTTGAATAGCCGTCAGGTTATCGCATCTGCGGGGGATCACTATTACAATACCGCGCCGCAGCGGGCGTTGGAATCGATTGGCGCCCCCCGCTGTACGAATCAAACTCCCCTCCCCCGCCAATTCCATGGAGCCCCACATGCTTTGCCAATCCCGAACGATGTGCGCCCTAGCGCTGACGCTGCTCGCTGTCCAACCAACCCTGGGGCAGGACGACCTGCCGGCCCAACCCGCTGCCGAAGCAGTCGCCCCGGTTAGCGCCAAGGAGATGAGCTACGCCCTGGGGCTAAACTTCGCGACCGAAGTTCGCAGCACGCCGGTGCAGCTAGACCAGCAGGCCCTGTTGGCCGGCGTCACGGACGGACTCCAAGAGAACGGCAAGCCGCAGATGACGCAGGAGCGTATGCAGCAGTGCATGATGGCCCTTTCGCAGCTGTTTGAGCGTCAGGCCCGCCAGCAGATGGCCGAAGCCGCGGGAAGCAACGAGAAAGAAGGAGCCGCGTTCCTGGCGGCGTTCGCCAAGCAAGAGGGGGTGCAGACCACGCCCAGCGGGTTGATGTACCGCGTGATTAAGCCCGGGACGGGCGCTTCACCTACGGCCAGCAGCGTCGTTGAATGCCACTACGAAGGAAAGCTGATCGATGGAACCGTTTTCGACAGCTCCTTCGAGCGGGGCGAGCCGGCCCAGTTCCCTGTGGGCCGCGTGATCCCAGGATGGACCGAAGCGCTGCAAAAGATGAAAGCCGGAGCCGAGTGGGAAGTCGTGCTCCCCAGCAAGATTGCCTACGGGGCGGAAGGGACGCCGGGCGGTCCGATCGGGCCGAACCAGGTGCTAATCTTCCGGATTGAACTGCTCCGGGTCGTCCGCTGATCCGGGGATGACCTAAGTTTTCCGCGTGAGCACGCCTCAAGTACCCGTGAAACGAACTACGCGGCCTGTCCGGTGCAGACCCCGGAAAGATCGGGAGATTTCCCTGTTTGTGGCCGCAATTTGCTGGCCTGGGCTGGATGGGTAGTCTATCCTGCCTCGGTTGAGCCACGCCTCGCTAGTTTTACTGCGACTGTCCGCATTTGTACGCGGGGAAACTACGGACACTTGACGTTACCCGCAGCGGGGCTAAACTCATCCCGAATAGCGCGACCGGTACAGGCTTCTCTGAATGCCAGGGGTGCCCATCTTGCTTAAAGTGAACTTCCTTTCTCTCTTTTTTTCTTCGATGGAGGACATCGTGATGCGTCAGGTATTTGGACTGCTGTCAGCGTGTGTGCTGGCGGTAACGGCCGGCAACGCCTGGGCGTGCGGGGGCTGCGGCTCGCCGTGCGGCGGGGGTTGTAGCGAGCCCTGTTGTGCACAAGCGACCAGCGATTGTGGCTGTGGCGCCGCCACCAGCGATTGCGGGTGCGGCTCGGCCGCCAGCGATTGCGGCGGTGGTTGTGGCTCCGCCACGAGCGACTGTGGCGCAACCACGGTGATGAAGACGGTAATGACGCCGACGTACGTGACCGAAATGCGTACGGTCACCAGCACGGAGTACACGAACGAGACGCGTGAGCGTGAGTACACGGTGATGAAGCGCGTCCCGCGCACGGAAGAGAAGACCTCGACCTACACGGTTATGGTCCCGACCACGCAGACCAAGACGGTCGAGTACACGGTGATGAAGCAGGTCCCCGAGACCCGCACGCAAGAGTACACCGTGATGGTGCCCTACACCGAGGCGGTTGAGCAGAACTACACCGTGATGAAGCAGGTCTCCGAAGAGAAGACCTCCGACTACACCGTGATGGTCCCGACCACCGAAGAGAAGACGCAAGAGTACACCGTGATGACCCCGACGTACGAGGACAAGACCGAGACCTACACGGTCAGCGTCCCCGTCTACGAGGATCAAGAGCAGACCTACACCGTGCAGGTCCCCCACACCGAGCAGGTTGAGGCGACCCGGACCGTGACGAAGCGCGTCCCCGTCACCACCATGAAGACGGTCACCGTCAACAGCGGCCACTGGGAAACCCAGATGGTTGAGGTTGCTGCCGGCGGCGGCTGTGGTTCGGCGGCCGGCGGTTGCGGCGGCTGCGGTGGTTGTGGTGACTGCGGCGGTTGCACCAAGACCGTTTGCCAGCGCGTTTGGGTTGGCGGTTGTGAGACCAAGGAAGTTCCTTGCACGACCTACCAGTGCGTTACCGAAGAGGTGCCCTACACCTACTCGGTCACCAAGTGCAGCACGGAAGAGCGGACCCGCACCGTGAAGGTCTGCAAGATGACCACCGAAGAGCGGACCCGTACGTTCAAGGTGTGCAAGATGGTCCCCGAGACCAAGACCCGCACCTACACGGTCACCAAGTGCGTGCCCGAGACCCGGACCCGCACCTACACGGTCACCAAGTGCGTGCCGACCACCGAGACCCGCACCGTGAACGTCACCAAGTGCAAGCCGGAGACCCGCACCCGCGAGTACACCGTCATGACTTGCGTGCCGGAGAAGATGAGCAAGGAAGTCAACTACTGCGTGATGGTCCCCGAGGAGAAGACTCGCACCTACACCGTCACCAGCTACGACTGCGTTCCTGAGACCAAGACCCAAACGTACACCGTCTGCGTCCCGCACACGGTGACCAAGGAAGTCCCGGTCCAGGTCTGCAAGATGGTCGCCAGCCAGGTGGAAGTCGCCGTTGGCGGCTGTGGCGCCAGCACCTCGGGTTGTGGTGGTTGCGGTTCCAGCGCCCCGGCGCCGTGCGGCTGCAACTGAGGCTTAGGCTTCTAGAACGCTGAACTACGACGGGCCGGGCTCTTTCGGGAGCCCGGCCCGATTTTTTTGCGCCGTGCCGTTTGGTGCTAGCGGGGTCCATTGCGGTGTTGGCGGATTGTCGGGACGTTTGCTACAAGCCATGGGCGCGAGGGGACGCTGCGCCCCTCCACACTTCATCCCTGTCGGCCGTACTTATGCCCTGGCGCCAACATCTCGTCTCGCACATCGCACTGGTGGCGTTGTTGAGTTGTCGCCTCCCGCTGATGGCCCAACAGCCGGACCCGGAGCTGCCCCCGCCCCCGTACCCATCCACCGGGGTGGAATTCAGCGACCCGGTCGCCCTCGGTGCGTACATCGAGCCGATCGAGGCGCCCCCGCCAGAATCTGAGGTAGCTGCCGAAGAAGCGGTCCTCAAAGAAGAGCTCGAGCCCGAGGCCGAGCCTCAGCCCCAGTGGTACAACGTTGCTTATTGGTTCGGACCGACGCCGTGGGACACCGCCGTTGAGCTGGGCCTGAACGGTTCGAGTGGCACAAGCGACACGCTCAGCATGCGGGTAGGCGGCTATGTCAAACGGAAGACCGAGCGCCACAAACTCGACATCAGCCTGTACCACAACCAGACCCAATCAAACGGGATCGAGACGCAGAACAACGCCCTGCTCGACGCCCGCCACGACTGGCTGTTCGCCAAGTCGCCCTGGTCCATCTACATCCTTTCCCAGGTCTTCCACGACGAGTTTCAGACGTACGACCTGAACGTGAACGTCAACTCCGGTATCGGCTACCAGTTCATCGACGAGGATTTCTTCAAGCTCGCGTGCCGGATCGGTAACGGCGCCTCGCGTGAGTTCGGCGGCAAGAAAGACGCGTGGGTGCCCGAAGCGCAGGCGGGCCTCGACTTTCAGCAGAAGATTTCCGACACCCAGAAATTCTACGGCAAGATCGACTACTTCCCGGAGTGGGAAGACTTTGGCCGGTACCGTATGCTCACCGACCTTGGATTCGAGGTTCAGCTCTCGGTGCCCTCAAGAGTGAGCCTCAAGCTCTCCGCCAACGACCGGTACGACAGCGAACCGGACGGCGCCAAGCCGCACAACACCAACTACTCGGCGCTGATGATCTGGCGGCTATAGGGCCGATTGTCCGTCACTCGATCCATCCTCCCCCCAGCACGCGGTCGCCTCCGTAGCAGACCACGGCTTGACCCGGCGCGACGCCAAACTGCGGCTGGTCGAACACCGCTTGCAGACGGTCGCCTTCGAGGCGGGTCACTACGGCGCCGGCGGGCGGCGCGTTGTACCGGATCTGGGCCAAGCCCTTCAGCGGCTCGCCGATCGGCGTATCCACCAGCCAGTTGCAGCGGGCCGCCGTCAGCTCGCTGCGCATCAGCTCGTCGCGGCTCCCCAGCACGACGCGGTTCGACTGGGGCTCGATCCGCACGACAAACTGCCGCTCGCCCAGCGCCACGCCGAGCCCCTTGCGTTGCCCCACGGTAAACCCAGCGACCCCCGCGTGCCGGCCGAGCACCTCGCCTGAAGTCGATACTAGCTCGCCCGCTTCGGCGCCCTCGGGCCGGCGGTGCTTGACCAGCGCATCGTACCGGCCGCTGGTGACAAAGCAGATCTCTTGGCTGTCCTTCTTCGTCGCGACATTCAGGCCCACCGCCGCGGCCATCCGGCGGATCGCGGGCTTCTCGAACCCACCCACGGGCAGCAGCATCCGTGGCAGCAGTCCGCGGTCGATGCCGAACAGCACATACGACTGGTCCTTGCCGGCATCGACGCCGCGCAGCAGTTCGGCTCCATCTTCGCCAGCGCGCAAACGGGCGTAGTGCCCGGTCGCCACGTACTGGGCCCCAACCGCGTCTGCGTAGTCAAACAGCTTGCCGAACTTGATCCAGTTGTTGCACTGGACGCACGGGTTGGGGGTTCGGCCGCGGGCGTACTCGTCCGCGAAGTAGTCGATGATCCGCCCGAACTCGGCCTGCAGGTCGATCGCGTAGAACGGGATCGCGAGCCGGTCGGCCACCCGGCGGGCGTCTTCTGCGTCGCTGGCGGTGCAGCAGCCCTGCTTGTGGTCGAGCCTCCCCGCCCCCCCCTGACCGATGATCGGCAGGAGCGTCTTCGCCGATGCTGGCTCCAGGTCGCACGCCGCGGGCGACTTCTCGCCGTGGCGCATGAACACCCCCACCACGTCGTGCCCCTGCTCCAGCAGCAGGTGGGCAGCAACGCTGGAGTCAACCCCGCCAGACATAGCCAAAACGACACGCGCCATCTATCCAGTTTACGGACGAAACCGCAAAGACGCCACGAGCGCCAAGCACGCCACGACGGGACTGACGGACGTTGAAACCGCCAAGACCGCCAAGAAACGCCAAGAAGGACGATAGAATCGGACCGGATCGACTGGATGGGCAGCATCAAGATGAAATCCGCAAGGTTTGCAAATCGTCCCGACAGTCTCACGGCCGAACTCATTCTTTCTTCTGTTCTTCGCGCTCTTGGCGTCCTTGGCGGTTTATCCGTCCGTCGTGGCGTCTTGGCGGTTCCTTAAGCGTCGAGTGATTCGTATACTTCCATGCTTCCCCCACACCTACAGGCGCACGTCATGGACAAAGAGTGGTACGACCGCAGCGAGGCGATCCGGCACGCGCTGGAGCAGCTCCGAGACTCTCTTTGACTACGCCAGTAAAAAGCAGCGGATCGGGGAGATCGAGAAGGAGCAGGGCGACCCGGGCTTCTGGAATGATCAAGAGCACGCCCAAGAGGTGATCGGTGAGCTCAAGGGCCTGGGCGCCGTGGTCGATCCGCTCGACAAAGCGCTCACGGGCGCCGGCGATCTGGCCGCGATGCTCGAGATGGCGGAAGAGGACGACTCGTTCGCCGGCGAGGTCCGCTCCGAGGTGGAACGGCTCGAGGGGCTGATCGAGGCGCTCAAGCTCTCCGCGCTCTTGAGCGGCAAGCACGACGCCGCGGGCGCCATCATCACGCTCAACGCCCGCGACGGCGGCACCGACGCCAACGACTGGGCCGAGATGCTGATGCGCATGTACCTGCAGTGGGCGCAGCACGCCGGCTACTCCTCGGAGCTGATCGACCGCCAGGACAACGAAGAGGCGGGCATCAACACCGCCACCATCGCCGTGCGCGGCCCGATGGCCTACGGCTACCTGCGAGGGGAGAGCGGCATCCACCGCCTGGTGCGGATCAGCCCGTTCAACTCCGAGGGCAAACGCCAGACCAGCTTCGCCGCGGTCGACGTCTCGCCGGAGATCAGCGAGAGCGTCGACGTTGAGATCAACGAGGCCGACGTACGCACGGACACCTACCGCGCCAGCGGCGCCGGCGGGCAGCACGTCAACAAGACCGACTCCGCGGTCCGGCTCACACACATCCCTACCGGCATCGTCGCGCAGTGCCAGAGCGAACGCTCCCAGCACAAGAACCGCGCCACCGCCTGGAAGATGCTCCGCAGCCGGATGGCCCGCTTCGAGGAAGAGAAACGCGAGGCCGAGGACGCCGCCAAGTACCAGAACCAGGCCAAGAGCGGCTTCGGCAGCCAGATACGCAACTACTTCCTGCACCCCGACCAACGCGTGAAAGACGCCCGCACCAAGTTCCAGATGGGCAACTTTCATGCGGTCCTCGACGGCGATATCCAGGGGTTCTTGGAGGCCACGCTCCGCTGGCGCGCGGGGCAACCCATCGCGGACGACGACGGCGAGGACTAAACCATCGGCAACGTGCGAGCCGGGGCGTCCCCGCCCCCGGCGCGCCAGGGTAGATTATCCATCGCGTGGCGCCGGGGGCGGGGACGCCCCGGCTCGCAAGGTTGCCGCACGCGTGCTGGATAATGACTGCTAATGAGCGCTCACCCAACCTTTGTCGTCCAGTCCGGGCACGTAGAGCTTACGCTTGCGTGGCGCGACGACCGCTACCAACAACTTCTTGCCGCGGGCGATGCACGCCGCGAGTCCGAACTCATTAAGTGCCTCCATTCGCCTGTCTTCACCGAGGTTCATCAGCAGGGAGACTTGTTGTTCCTGTCGGGGGCAGACAGGGACTGCCACTGGTCGGCCAGCATCGAGCCTCTGCCAGACGGGTTTCTGTTTGACGTTGCGTGCCGGGTCAAGGCGATGCGTTACGGCGGGATCGCGGCGATGTATGTGGGGACGGGTCTAGCTTTCGAGCCCGCCGAGTCGGGAGCGTTGGCGCCTCGTGTTGAGGGCAGCGCCGATGGCGCGTGCATCCTGATCGTTGCGCTCGAAGCCTCGCGCACCCAAGTCACACCCCCCTGCACCGTCCGCTTCCGCTACCGCTGCACTACCGCAACCACGGCTCGCGCACCTGCTCGCCCACCGGCGCCTTGATCTCGCGCACCCAGATGTTGCGGAAGCGGATCGGGTTGCCGTGGTCTTGCAGGCCGATGGGGCCGCGCGACGTGTAGCCCTCGTAGGTCGGCGGGCGGTCGAACGGGGTGTCCCCCAGCAGCTCGAAGTGGTTCAGCACCAGCACGCCGTTGTGCAGCGCGGTGATCGCCGCCGGGCTCTTCAGCTTGCCCGCGTCGTCAAACGTGGGCGCCGTCCAGGCGATGTCGTACACGTTCCACTCCCCCGGCGGACGCATCGCGTTGGCCATCGGCGGGGTCTGCTTGTAGATGCTGGCCGCCTGGCCGTCGAAGTAGGTCTTGTTGTCGTACGAGTCCAGCACCTGCATCTCGAATCCGTTCTTGCCCGGGGGCGAGACGAAGAACACGCCGCTGTTGCCGCGCCCCTGGCTTTTTCCTTTCGGAGGGGTGGGGGCCGACCACTCGATGTGCAACTGGCAGTCGCCGAACTCCTGCTTGGTGTAGATCTTCCCCTTCCCCACCACCATGTCGCCGTCCTTCACGCTCCAGCGCTCCGCGCCGTTCCAGGCAGACAGGTCCTCCCCGCCGAACAGCACCACCGCGTCCGACGGCGCCGCGCCGCAGGTTTCGCCGGGGGTGATGATCGTCGGTTCTTGCCACTGCTTGCCGGTGAGGTACTCCTTGGCCAGGGCCGGGGCGGCGAGCAGCGATAGCAGCACAGCAATACGGATCATGGTGTCTGTTCCTAGAGTCGACGAGCTCATTTAAACCGAGCCGATATTCTAACCACAACGGCCCCCCCGATTGAACAATGCGGTCTGCCTTCGCAGGAATTCAAAACAGACGCTGCTGGGCGCCAGGGACCACGGGGGGACGGAACGCCGCCGCGCTCAGCGGCCGACCCTTGGCCGACAGGCCACACTTCTTGGCGAACACCGCAAACGTCTGACCGATCTGCTGGGCGTACGCGCCGCGGCCCCGCTGGCGGTCGGCGAAGTCGCTGGAGTTCAGCTTCCCGCCGCGGGTCGATTGCACCAGCGACACCACCCGCTCGTAACGCGTCGGCTCGAACGCCCGCAGCCACTCCAGAAACACCTCCCGCACCGTCGTCGGCAGCCGCAGCAGCACGTACCCGGCCGAGGTCGCCCCCGCCTCGGCGGCGGCCCGCAGGATCGCCGGCAGCTCCGAGTCGTTCAGCCCCGGGATCACCGGCGCCGCCATCACCCGCACGGGAACGCCCCCCGCGGTGAGCTCGCGGATCGCCCGCAGCCGCGCCGCGGGGGTGCTGGTCCGCGGCTCCATCACGCGCGCCAGCTTGGGATCGAGTGTGGTGATCGACACCGCTACCCCCGCCGCGTTGTCGCGCGCCAGGTCCGACAGCAGGTCGAGGTCGCGCGTCACCAAAGCGTTCTTGGTGACGATGCCGATCGGCTGCCGGCACGCTGCCGCCACCTCCAGCACGCTGCGCGTGATCCGCAATTGCCGTTCGACCGGCTGGTAGCAGTCGGTCACGCCAGACATCGCTACTTCTTCTGGCACGTACTTGGGCCGCGCCAGCCACGCGCGGAACAGCCTCGCCGCGTCGCGTTTGACGAAGACTTTCGTCTCAAAGTCCAGCCCCGCGCTCAGCCCCAGGTACTCGTGCGTCGGCCTGGCGTAGCAGTAGCTGCAGCCGTGCTGGCAGCCGCGGTAGGGGTTCACGCTGTAGCGGAAGGGGATGTCCGGGCTGTTGTTCTCGGAGACGATCGACTGCGACAAGTCGTCGTAGTAGGTGGTGCGGGGCGCGGCGCAGGCTTCATCCTCCAGGTCCTCCAGCCAGGGCTCGACCCGCAGCGGCAGGTACGGGTTGTCCGGCTGACCCTGCGCGCCCCGGCCCCGAGCCGGGGGACGCGCCCCGTCGGCCGGGGCGTTTGCGTTGGGGGCGTCGCGTTGGGTCATGGTCGGAATGGGGGTCAAAGGCCGTCGCGGGGTTTTGTCCCTTTTGTCCGTCACTGCCGGGAGCGATTTTCGGACAAAACCCCCCCTCGCGTGGTGGAACCCGCCTGCATTGTCGGAGGATAAACAACTTACGTCGACGGAGCCCCCCCAGCCGCGGGGTAACTCGGGGCGCCGTCGTTTCTTGCCGCGGACTATCAAGGCCCCCAGCGGACACCAGAGGGACAAAACCCCGCGCGTCCCTCCCTGCACCCGCCGCAGCCAACCCGGCATTATCCCAAACGCAGCGCCAGCCGCGAGCACGATTTTGCGCCATTTTCTGGTGGGACCGGGGGCTCTCGCAGAGGCGCGGAGACGCAGAGCGAAGTTTGTAGGTAGGTGGTTCCGCCGGCGAGGGATCCGGTGTTGGCGCTACCGACGGATCCGGCGGGTTCACCTTTCCCTTCCCGTCAGCCCACGAGCCACCACGACCGCAACGGGCAAAAGGTAGTTGAACCTGCCGGCGGATCGGAATCTCTCGATCGTAGGCCCTTCTACGCCGGCAGAACCACCTACTCTACACCTGCTGCCACAGCGGTTTCCGCGATCGTCTCTGCGCCTCCGCGCCTCTGCGAGAGAACTTTTCCTCACCCGCCCGAAGTGTATTGACAGACTAATACACAGTGTCTACTGTAGTAATACACATGGACGCCCAGCCCTGCCAGTTCGACATCCGCCCCAGCGCCGGGACCCCTATCTACCTGCAGGTGGTAGAGCAGGTGCACGCCCTGGTGGCCGGCGGCCGGCTCAGGGCGGGCGACCTGCTCCCCAGCGTCCGCCAGGTGGCCCAAGCGGCCGACGTCAACCCGATGACCGTCAGCAAGGCCTACTCGCGGCTCGAGGCCGAGGGGGTGGTGGAGCGCGTCCGCGGCCAGGGGATGCGCGTGCTGCCGACGACCGGCACGGGGACCGCGGCCGAGCGGCAACTACAGCTCCGCGAGCTGCTGGCCCCCGCCCTGCACCGCGCGGCCCAGCTCGGGCTCACCGAGAAGCAACTGCGTCACGTGATCGACGCGATCCTCAAGGAGTACCAGCCATGACCGCCACCCAAGACGTTAACTCCGGCGCCACCCCCGAAGTTGCCCGCGGCGCCGCGGCTGGCCGCGCCGCCGACTGTCCGTTCATTACCACAAAGCTCGCGAAGAGCTTCGGCGACAAGCAGGTGCTGTGCGGCGTCGACCTGCGGATCGAGCCGGGCGAGGTGCTGGGGCTGCTAGGGCAGAACGGATCGGGTAAGTCAACGCTCATCAAGTGCGCGCTCGGGCTGCTGCGTCCCACCGCGGGCCAGGCGCGTATCTTCGGCGACGACGCGTGGGACCTGTCGGCCGAAACCAAGGCGAGGATCGGCTACGTGCCGCAAGAGGTGGCCAGCTACCCGTGGATGCGGGTCCGGCAGGTGATCGCCTACCACGCCGCGTTCTACCCGGGTTGGAACCACAAGCTGGTGGCGGAGCTGTGCGACCGTTGGCGGCTGCCGCTGGAGGAACGCGTCGGCCCGCTGTCGGTCGGCCAGCTCCAGGCGCTAGGGATCGTGCTGGCGCTCGGCCCGGAGCCGGAGCTGCTGGTGCTAGACGAGCCTGTCGCCAGCCTTGATCCTGCGGCGCGCCGGCAGTTCCTCCGCACGCTGCTAGAGATCATTGAAGACCCGCGCCGCGCGGTGCTGTTCAGCACGCACATCACCAGCGACCTCGAACGCGTCGCAGGCCAAGTAGCGATCCTCCGGGACGGCGAGCTGGTCTACTCGGGCGAGCAGGACGCGCTGAAGGAACGCGTTAAACGGCTCCGAATCACGGCCCAGCAGCCCCTGCCGCAGGCGTTCGCCGTGCCGGGCGCGGTGCGTTACGACATCGACGGCCCCGCGGCCGCGGTGACCGTAGACGGCTACACGCCGGAGCTCGCCCAAGAGCTACGCCGCGTTTGGGACGCCGAAGTCGAAGTGGACGACCTGAACCTTGAAGAGATTTTTGTGGACATGCACACGTAGCGTGCGATGCAACGAACCAGCCCCGGAGGGGCGACAGCATATAGCCAGGGGCGCAAGCCCCTGGAAGTTCGAGCGACGGAAACCAAAGCCCCGGAGGGGCGACAGCGAGTCTAACCTCAACGCGCCGTCGCCCCTCCGGGGCTTTCGGAATGTGTTTGCCTTTTTTCCAGGGGCTCGCGCCCCTGGCTAGACGCCGTCGGCCCTCCGGGCCTGTCGTTCCTGCACACTAAACCTGAAAGACCATGCACACGACCTCGATGACCGCGCGGTTCACGCAGGCCGCGATGACGCTGCTCACGCATCGATTTCTGATGCTGGGGATCGCCGTGCTTTGCGTGCCGGTAGGTGTGGCCATGGTCATTGCCGCAACGAACAACACATCGCAGGGGGCGCCAAGCGAGATGGCGATCTTCTTAGTCATTATGCCGGCGATGTTCGGCGCCATGGTCGCCGCGCAGCACGGCAAGTGGCTGTTCGTCCATCCCCGCGCCCGGCTCACCCCGGGGTATGCCGCACCGCATGTGGGGCTGCTGGCGGGCTTGCTGCTGGGGTGTGCCGTGCTGACGCCGCTGGTCTCAGCGCTGGCGTTGCGGGCTTCGCCGGTTGGGCTGCTTGCGTATGGGCTCGCGGCCGCGGCCTCAATGTTGTGGACCGTGCAGAGCATGTCGTTTGCGCTGGGCATGGCCAACACAGGGTTGGTCGTGAGCATGATCTATGGCCCGACGCGTGACTTCTGGCTCGATCGTGGCGGCGACGACCAAGCGCTGTTCACGGTCATCTTGGTGGCGGGGGCTTTCGGCGTCGCGTTGTGGCTCCGCCGGCTCACCGCGGCGCGCGAAGGGGACCGAGACTATGCGTTGATGGCGTCGGACCAGTCGAGCGGCAGCCGGTTTGAGAAGTCCGAAGCCCGCCGAGCGATGGCACGCCAACTGGCCGCGGGGGGGGTGAACAGCAGGATGATCGATGGGTGGCTGAACCGCTTGCCGACTGGAGCACAGCCGGGCGGTGGTTTGCCGGTTGTTGCGCGGCTAAGGCTACTGCCGTACGGATCGACCCCGGTTCCGCCAGCGGTGCGTGCGGTCTTCATCACAGTGATGGTCGCGATGATCATCAGCGTGCAGCTCGCCGTGCTCGATTACGCGGGTAGCCGCCGGAACGGCGTGATCCTGCTCACGCCCGCGATGGGGTGGTTGATCGGCTTGGTGCAGTCGTGCATGCTGCTTGCCCAAAGGCGGCCGCGGATGCAGCAAGAGCTCCTCTGGCCCCTCACCCGCCGCGACTACATCTCCGGACTGAGCCAGACGGCCTGGCGCGACTTGGCTTACTCGGCCGTCGGGAGCCTGCTGCTGGTCGCCGGGCTCGCGGCGTTGTTTCTTCCCTCCTACTTAACGCCCGCCAAGGTCACTGCCGCACTGGCGATCACCGTGGCGGTCTCGCCAGCGGTCCACGCAGCGGCGCTGCGTTTAGCGCTGGTGCAAAACGCTCTGTGGCGGATGCTGCAGTTGATTATGGTGCTCTACCTCGTCGCCGGCGTCGCCGCCTGCTGCTTCGCCCTGAACGACTACTACGGCCTACCCGCGTGCCTGGCCGCCTGTGTGGCGGTGGCGCTCGCCGGCGTGTACCTCGACCGACGGGCGACGCGGGCTTGGATGAATGCTGAGCTGGGCAAGTAGCTGTTAAGATCGGCTACCCGCGACAGCGACACCCCGCCCGCTAAACTGACGCGGAGCTTGGACGGCATGAGCCTATTCAAACGCCAGGTCCTGCCGCCACGCGTCGCTGCGGTGCTGATGTTTGGTGTGGGCTGGTCCCTGGTTGATTTGGCTGCCGTGCCCTTCACTGCGGCGGACCTCACGCTGCGAGTCGCCATCGCCATCGTGGGAATTGCCTGCTTCTTCTTGGCGTGGCGCCTGTGGAGACGCGGCAGCGCCCGTTAGCCCCCGGCCGAGCCGCGGCTTCTACACATAGAACAGCTTGCCGCGGAAATCGCTGGCCCTCATGCTCGAAGCCATGCCGTCCAGTTCTTTGACGATCGCCCCGAAGTGCGAGCGGCGTTTGCAGAAGACTACGCCCGGGTGATCGATGACGGCGCTGGCAAGCTCGCGAAAATCGTGGTCGCGGGTGATCAACACCCTCCCTTGCTGCACAGAGAAGGCGAACTGTGTTTCGTCGCTTTCGGAAAGCAATCCCTCGTCCGCCGAAGTCGTGCAGTCGCGCTCGCGGCGGCGGAGTCCGGTGGCGATCCGAAAATCGGCCGATTCATCCAGGTGGAAGCGGACTGGGTCGCTCTCGGTCGCTCTATCCTTGCGCCGCGCCGACTTGCTGCTTCAAGCTCGCGTCGTCCTCGCGGATCATACGACGCACCTCGTCCCGGGCGCCGTGGTAGTACGCAAGGGCGGCATAAATCGCCGCCAGCGACACATGCGGGTAGCCCTCGGCAATCTCCTCGGGCGTCATGTTGTGAGTTTCGCTGTCGCTGATGATGGACAGCGCCTCGACACGTGTCCCCTTGATGAAAGGGCGCATCCGCCCATCGCGCTTGGGACGCATCTCGAGGAACTGGTTGATGTCGTAGTCCATGCTGCAAGTATAGCGCACCCAGCCACGCGACCCAATCAGAATCGGCGAGCCGATGGCTCCCGTGAGCCTGTTGGACTGCCCGCCGACAGGTAGAATGCCCCCTCTGCCAACCGAGGCCCCGCACAACATAGCTGCCGAAAAGCGACTCAATGGAACCTCCCCCGTCCCAACCGTCAGAACCGACCGCCGAGGAGCTGGCGCGCGTGGCGGACCTGCTGGAGCAGGTCGCTAGCGACCGCAGCCTGCTGGCCCGACTAGAAGAATCGGAGCGGCAGCGGCTGCTGCGCGTGGTGCATCAGGTGGCGATGCCCGACCGCTCCGCCCGGCGGAAGCTGCGCAAGGAGTACCACCGCGAGCGGCAGGCCAATCTCCAAGCCCAGCGGCAGGCGGACGAGCAGCGGCTGGCCGAGACCGGCATCCGCGCCCAGTTCAGCGCGCCGTACAGCGTCCGCAAGCTAAAGAAGCCCGAGCCCCCGGCGCCATTCGACACGCCGCCGCTGGCGCTCTCGCATTCTCATTCGACCGGTCCCACGGCCGACTGGCCCAAGCTGGACGTCCCCCGTACGTGCTACACCTGCAAAGGGGAGTACGACCGGGTGCACCACTTCTACGACGCGCTCTGCCCCGCGTGCGCCCAGCTGAACTGGACCAAGCGCAATCAAACGGCCGACCTATCGGGCCGCGTGGCGGTGGTGACCGGCGCGCGGGTGAAGATCGGCTACCAGGCGGCGCTCAAGCTGCTGCGGGCCGGCGCCCACACCGTGGTGCTGACCCGCTTCCCGCGCGACGCGGCCAGGCGGTTCTTGGCGGAAGCAGACAGCGAGAGGTGGCGCAACCGGCTGGAGCTGCACGGCGTCGACCTGCGGCACACGCCCGCGGTCGAGGCGCTGGCCGACCACCTGGCCGCCACGCTGCCGAGGCTCGACCTGCTGCTGAACAACGCCTGCCAGACGGTCCGCCGGCCGCCGGGTTTCTATGCGCACCTGATGGAAGGAGAACGCCGGCTCGGCGAGTCGTTGCCCCCCGAGGCGCGGCCGCTGTTGGCGTCCGACGAGGAGCTGCGCAGGCAGGGGATGCGCGAGAACGAACCGGCACGTGCGGGTCTGGCGGCGCTGGGTGGTGAGCTGGCGGGGGAGAGCATCGCAGGGGTGGTGCGCGCCGCAGAGCTATCACAAATCCCGCTGGCGCCCGGGGACGAGCAGCGGGGCGAGCATTTGTTCCCCAGCGGGCAGTACGACCACGACGAGCAACAAATCGACCTCCGCAGCATCAACAGTTGGCGGCTGCGGCTGGCGGACGTGCCGACGGTCGAGCTGCTCGAAGTGCAACTCGTGAACGCCATCGCGCCGTTCATCCTCAACGCCCGGCTCAAGCCGTTGATGGCGCGGGTCCCGACGCGCGACACGCACATCGTGAACGTCAGCGCGATGGAGGGGGTGTTCTACCGCGCCTACAAGACGGACAAGCACCCGCACACCAACATGGCCAAAGCGGCGCTGAACATGCTCACCCGCACCAGCGCCCAAGACTACGCCCGCGACGGCATCCACATGAACAGCGTCGACACCGGCTGGATCACCGACGAAGACCCGGCCGAGATCGCCCAGCGCAAACAGCAAGAACTAGGCTTCCACCCCCCGCTCGACATCGTCGACGCCGCGGCCCGCATCTGCGCCCCGTACTTCGACGGGCAGATCACGGGGGAGCATGTTTGGGGGAAGTTTTTGAAGGATTACCAGGTGGCGAATTGGTGAGGGCGGGTCGCGATGTAGCTCAAATGGAGGTTAAAGTCACGCACGAGTGGAGCCATCGCGCTAGGTACAACAATTCTCGACGTGGTAAACGCACCGAAGCCGTGAGTAGGAAGTGGTTGCATGAAATCCGATGTCGTCGGAGCTGTTCTCGAAATCCCTACTTCGTCGGGGCTCGCCTATGCACTCTGCACTCACTATCAGAGAGGCTACGGAGCCCTTCTCCGCGTCTTCGAAAAGCTGTATGGCACGCGTCCCTCTGATGTACCGCGAATAGCGGAAGATGGCGTTCGATTCTCAGTTTTCTTCCCGTTGGAACAAGCGATCAAACAACGAGTATTTTCCATCGTCGGACAAGTCGCGATTCCGGACGAATTGCAGAGCTTTCCTGTGTTTCGCGCAGGAGTGATCGATCCCAAGACAAAGAAAGTCGCTACGTGGTGGCTTTGGGACGGGCATACCGAATGGCGGGTCGGTCAGCTCAAGCCAGAACAGCGGAAACTGCCAATTCGGGGCATTTGGAATGATACGATGCTCGTTGAGCGCATTGTTTCCGATTGGAGGCCGGAGACCGATCTTCGATAATTCAAGCCTGCTGGGCGCCCCTTGAGGCCTACAGCACCGCCAGCGGGTTCCGTGCCGCTTCTAGCGGCCCGCGGGTCACGCCCAGCCGGTTGGCGGCCCGCAGCGATCGCCACACCTCGGCGCCCGTCGCGCGCCCGGCGAGCAGGTCTTGGTAGAGGCCCACGAGGCGTTTGGTTTCGTCGGGCGGCGCGTCGCGCAGCAGCTCGATGCGGAACCGCCGCACACCCAGGCCGATCAGCGGCGCGACCGCTTCGGCGCCGCTCTGCGGGGCGCCGTTGTACAGCGTGTTGCGGCAGCCGATGTCGGCGTGCAGCACGTGCTTGACGCCGACGCGGTCGGTTAGCTCTACCTGGTGGCGGTCGCAGGGGCGGCCGCAGTCGGTCTTGTTCTTGCCGGGGGAGAGCACGGCGCAAAACACGCAGTGCTCCATGTGGAACATCGGCATGTGCTGGTGGACCACCACCTCCAGCCAACGCGGCGGCGTAGCCGCGGCCAGCTCCAGCACCTGGTCGCGGTTCAGGTCGTAGCTGGCGGTCAGCCAGGCGGCGCCCTGCTCGATGAGCCACGCGGCCGTGATCGGGTTGGTGACGTTCAGCGAGAAGTCGGCCACCGCCGGAATCTCATGGCGGCGGGCAAAGTCGAGCGCCGCCAGGTTGCGCACCAGCCAGCCGTCGCCGCCGTGCTTCTGCAGGTTGAGGAACAACCCGTTCTCGCCCGGCTTGTGGATGCGGAGCGTGGCCAGATGGATTTGTGCGCCGGCGGCGTGCGCAGCGGCGACCGCGGGGCGGTACTCGCGGAGGTCGTGCAGGTCTGCGTAGACGTGCCGGGCGCCGGCGTCGAGCGCCGCGCGGAGCTGCGCGAGCGAGCGGCACAGGACGCTCAGTTGGGGCTCGGCGGGGGCGTCGCCGCCGCCGCTTGCGTCTTCGCCGGCCGATTGGATCATCTGCTGCGCAGCGTCTGCCGCGCCGAGCGTCGCCGCCGGCTTGTGCTGGCGGGCCTCGGCGAGCTGCGCCAGCATCTGCTTGCGGATGGCGCCCAGCACGCTTAGGGGCGTCATCGGCTGGCCGCCGATCTTGGCGGTGAAGCTCGCCAGGCGGAACCCGCTGCCGCCGAGGCGGTCGAACTGCTCGCGGAGCGTCGCCTCGCTGGCGGGGTGCTTGCGGGCGGTCTCGGGCAGGTAGTCGTGCGTCACGCTTACGCGGACGCCGTCGCTGCACGTCGCCTCGACCTCGATCGGCCGCCCGACCACGACGCGTGCGTGCACGGCTAGGTCGACCGTGCGCGACGGCTTGCTCCCTCCGAACGAGCCCCGCAGGCGCTTGGTGAGCTGTGGGTCGGAGGTCTGCCAGATGAGCTGGTCGGGCCAGACGTCGGCGTCGGCCAGCAGGCCGTGCTCCATCAGCAGGGTCAGGCGTCCCGAGGCGGCGTCGTCCACCGGCCGGCCGCGGCGGAGCACCTCGTAGACAGAGCCCCCGACTTCCTCGCCCGCTTCGCGGTCTCCTTCTAGCACGATGCCGTCGCCGCGGCGGAGCGGCTGGGTGAGCTCGACTTCGAGCTTCTCGTCACGCAGCTTCACCACGCGGCCGATCAGCACGCCGCGTTTGGAGCTCGACAGCCCGGGGACCAGCCGCTTGTGGTCGTTGCCGGCGGTCCAGCCGGGGGAGAAGCCGCGCGAGAAGCTCAGCTCTAGCTCGCGGCGCGACGCGGGGTTGAACTTCAGCGGCCGACCGGCGACGGCGCTGTCGATCGCCGCGCGGTAGTGGCGGCAGACGTTGGCCACGTACTCGGGCGTTTTGAGCCGGCCCTCGATCTTCAGCGACGCCACGCCGGCGTCGATCAAGTCGGGCAGCAGCTCGTAGGCGGCCAGGTCTTGCGGGCTCAGCAGGTATTTGACGTCCCCCAGCTCGACCGGCTGACCGTCGCACTCCAGCTCGTACGCCAGCCGGCAGGCCTGGGCGCACTCGCCGCGGTTGGCGCTGCGCCCGCCCAGCGACTCGCTGGTCAGGCACTGGCCGCTGTAGGCCACGCACAACGCGCCGTGGACAAACGTTTCGAGCTCGACCGTGGTCTCGGCGGCGATCTTGCGGATCTCTTTGAGCGACAGCTCGCGGGCCAGCACCACGCGCTCGATCCCGAGCTGCGCGGCGACGGCGATCATCTCCGCGCAGGTCATGGTCATCTGCGTGCTGGCGTGCAGCGCCAGCGTGGGGCAGACCACGCGGGCCAGCCGGGCCACCCCCAGGTCTTGCACCAGCGCCGCGTCGACCCCTGCCTCGGCGATCGCGCGGAGGTGCGACTCGAGCCTGGGGAGCTCGTCCGTGAACGCCAGCGTGTTAACGGTCACGTAGCCCCGCAGGCCGCGGAGGTGGAGGTGGTCCATCACCTCTGGCAGCTCTTCAAGCGTCAGATTGGTCGCCCGGCCACGGGCGTTGAAGCCTACTTGCAGGCCGAAGTAGACCGCGTCGGCGCCGTTCTCGATGGCCGCCTCGATGCATTCGCGGTTGCCGGCGGGGGCCAGCAGCTCGGGGGGGCGGGGGTTGGCGGGGGGCAGCGGCATGGTGTGGGGGGCCGTTCTTGACGGATTGCACATTAAAAAATTGCGAAGTGAGAATCGCAAATTGCCGATCGCTTGGCGCGTCAATTTGCAGTTTGCAATCGGTCGATCGGGGGGAGGGCATCATACCGCAATGCGTCGCCGGCGGAGTGGGGCTGCGCCGTCGGGGCGCACGGGCGCCCAATCGTCGGGCGCCCTCCTGCGGCGAGCTTTGCTGGTTTGGCTGGGAAGGGCTGAATCTTAGTGCGGCCCGGGTTGAGGCGCGAAACTTGCTGTGGTTTCGCTTTCCCGCTTCAATCGTGCTATCCTCATCCGGTCGGAACGGCCCAACTACGAGACTCCGCCCCCTTTACCCCACCCACGGCGGCCCCTCGGCCGTCGCTTCCGCATGCATTCCAACGGCGACCAAACGGCCTTTGACGAACTGGGCCAGAGCCTCGAGCAGCCCCGCCACCCCTCGCTGGCGCGGAGCCTGGGGACGCTGTCGCTCGAGACGCTCTCGCAACGCCAGCACGTCGCCGAGACCGACCTGAGGGAACGCGGGATCACGTTTGCCGTGTACGGGCACGGCGACGGCGCCGAGAAGGTGTGGCCCTTTGACGTGGTCCCCCGGCCTATCGCCGCGTCGGAATGGACGATGATCGAGCAGGGGCTCACCCAGCGGATCATCGCCCTGAACCTGTTCCTGGACGACGTGTACGGCGACCAGAAGATCCTGGACGACGGCGTCGTGCCGCGCGAGCTGGTCATGACGTCCGAGAGCTACCAGCCGAAGCTGGAGGGCTTCCGCCCGCCGGCCGGGGTGTGGACCCACGTCACCGGCACCGACCTGGTGCGGCACAACGACGGCGTTGTGTACGTGCTTGAGGACAACCTCCGCTGCCCGTCCGGCGTGTCGTACGTGTTGGAGAACCGCGAGCTGATGAAGCGGGTGCTCCCCGAGGTGTTCCAGGGGACCGCGATCGCCCCGATCGAGGACTACCCGGAGCGCCTGCTGCAAACCCTGCTCGAAACCGCCCCCACGCCAGACAACCCCCGGGCGGTGCTGCTGACCCCCGGGATCTACAACTCGGCCTACTTCGAGCACACCTTCCTGGCCCAGCAGATGGGGGTCGAGCTGGTGCTCAATTCCGACCTGGTGGTGCAGGACGGGCGGGTGTGGGTCCGCACCACGCACGGGCTGGAGCGGGTCGACGTCATCTACCGTCGGATCGACGACGACTTCCTCGACCCGGAGTGCTTCCGCCCCGACTCGATGCTGGGGGTGCCCGGGCTGATGGACGTCTACTTCCGCGGCGGGGTCACCCTGGCCAACGCCCCGGGCGCCGGCATCGCCGACGACAAAGCCATCTACCAGTACGTGCCGGAGATCATCCAGTACTACCTGTCGGAAGACGCCATCCTGCCGAACGTGCCGACCTTCATCTGCTCCGACCCCGCTCAGTGCAGCCACGTGCTAGAGAACATGGCGGAGCTGGTGGTCAAGCCGACCAACGCCTCGGGGGGCTACGGCATCTGCCTCGGCCCGCGGGCCACCAAAGAAGAGCTGGCCGCCTGCGCCGCCGCGGTGCGGAGCGACCCCCGCAACTACATCGCCCAGCCGATGCTGACGCTGTCCACCGTCCCCACCATCATCGACGGCAAGCTGGCCCCCCGGCACGTCGACCTGCGGCCGTTCGTCCTGTACGGCTCGTCGGTGCGGATCCTGCCGGGAGGGCTGACGCGTGTGGCGCTCGTCGAGGGGTCGATGATCGTCAACTCCTCGCAGGGGGGCGGCAGCAAGGACACCTGGGTGCTGCAAGACTGACGGGAGAGATGATCGAGGATAGAGGTTAGATGATAGAGAAAAGCAGCGTGCGTGGGCCGGGGCGTCCTCGCCCCCGGAGTGGCTGAGTGAGCGTGGCAGTCGGAATGACCAATGTCCAGGATCGCTTGCGAGTTTTGGTCATTTAGGCTTGGTCATTGGTCATTCACCATAGATGTAGGGTGCGATCAAGCGAAGCGGAATCGCACCACAATGCGTGCTCTATCCCCAATCCCTCAACCCCCCGCCCGGTGCGATTCCGCTACGCTGCATCGCACCCTACTAACTCGCGTCCTAACGACTAATACCTAACACCTAAGACCCAACACCTACTACCAATGCTGAGTCGAGTCGCAGACGCGATCTACTGGATGAGCCGCTACGTTGAGCGGGCGGAGAACATCGCCCGTTTTATCGACGTGAACCAGTCGCTTGCGCTGGGGGGCGCCCACTCGCAGTGGTCTCCGCTGATCTACGCCAGCGGCGACGAGGCCCCCTACAAGAAGCTGTACGCCGACGACTACAGCCGCGAGAGGGTGCTCAACTTCCTGCTGCTGGAACGCGACAACCCCAACTCCTTGAGCCAGTGCGTGCGGGCCGCCCGCGAGAACGCCCGGGCCGTACGCGGCGAGCTGACCACCGCCATGTGGGAGGCCGTGAACCGGTTCTACCTGCGGGTGCGCGAGGCAGAGCTGGACCCCGCGGAGGTGCTGCGGAACCCCTCGGCGCTCATCCAGCGCGTCAAGCGCTCAAGCCACCAGGTGATCGGGGTGACCGCGGCGACGCTGTCGCACACCGAGGCCTGGAGCTTCAGCCAGCTCGGGCGGCTGATCGAGCGGGCCGACAAGACCTCGCGGATCCTCGACGTGAAGTACTACACCCTGCTGCCCAACCCCCTGGCGGTCGGGTCGACGCTGGACGTGGTGCAGTGGTCGGCGCTGCTGGAGTCGACCAGCTCGCTGCACATGTACCGCAAGCGGTTCGGGCAGATCAGCCCCAAGAACGTGGCGGAGTTCTTGATCCTGGACCGCTACTTCCCGCGGTCGATGCACTTCTGCGTGAACCACGCAGAGCAGTGCCTGCGGACCATCTCCGGCTCGGCGCCCGGGTTCTTCACCAACACCGCCGAGCAGACGATGGGGCAGCTCAACTCCCGGCTCAACTACGCCTCGATCGATGAAATCGTTACTTCCGGAATGCATGAGTTTATCGACGACTTCCAACGCCGATTGAACGATATCGGAGAAGCGATCTTCCAAACGTTCTTCTTCGTCCCGCCGATGCAGACACAGACCCAGTCGCAGCAGGCGTGACGCACCCCGCGGCGGGCGAGTAGCCCCGGAGGGGCGACGGCGTATAGCCAGGGGCGCGAGCCCCTGGAGAGCGGAACGGAAGGAAACTAGCCCCGGAGGGGCGACGGAGATCTTGGTTGCGCCGTCGCCCCTCCGGGGCTTGTGATACGCATTGAAACGATTCCAGGGGCTCGCGCCCCTGGCTATACGCCGTCGGCCCTCCGGGCCTGACACACAATGTTCGACCCCCTACGATAGACACCCTCGATGCCGATCCGAGTCGCCCTCCACCACAAGACCTCGTACCACTACGACCGCAGGGTCAGCCTCGGCCCCCAGGCGGTGCGGCTGCGGCCCGCGGCCCACTGCCGCACGCCGGTCAGCGCTTACTCGTTGAAGATCGAGCCGGACGACCACTTCATCAACTGGCAGCAGGACCCGTTCGGCAACTTCATTGCGCGGCTGCTGTTCCACACGCCGACCGACAAGTTTAGCGTCACGGTGGACCTGGTGGCCGAGATGACCACCATCAACCCGTTCAACTTCTTCGTCGCCGACGAGGCGGCCGAGTTCCCCTTCAAGTACGACTCCGACCTCAGGCACGACCTGCTGAGCTTCCTCGAGCCGGCCAAGGAGACGCCCAGGTTCCTCGAGTACTTCCACTCGCTCGACGCCACGCCGCGGCGGACGCTCGACTTCGTGGTCGACATCAACCAGCGGCTGCAGAAGGACATCAGCTACCTGATCCGGATGGAGCCGGGCGTGCAGTCGCCCGAAGAGACGCTCACCACCGGCAGCGGCTCGTGCCGCGACTCGGCCTGGTTGCTGGCGGAGCTG
This sequence comes from Pirellulimonas nuda, assembly GCF_007750855.1. Taxonomy (GTDB): domain Bacteria; phylum Planctomycetota; class Planctomycetia; order Pirellulales; family Lacipirellulaceae; genus Pirellulimonas; species Pirellulimonas nuda. The sequence continues at coordinate 6,508,898 of NZ_CP036291.1, read as the reverse complement.
CTGCGGAAGTTCGGCATGGCGAGCCGGTTTGTGTCCGGGTACCTGATCCAACTGGCGCCCGACGTCAAGCCGCTCGACGGCCCCCCCGGCCCCGAGGCCGACTTCACCGACCTGCACGCCTGGACGGAGGTCTTCCTGCCGGGCGCCGGCTGGATCGGCCTCGACCCCACCTCGGGGCTGCTGGCGGGCGAGGGGCACCTGCCGCTGGCCGCCACCCCGATGCCGCAGACCGCGGCCCCGATCTCCGGCGGGGTGGAGCCGTGCGAGTGCGAGTTCGAATTCGACATGACCGTCACGCGCGTCCACGAAGACCCACGCGTCACCAAGCCCTACACCGACGCCCAGTGGGACGCGGTCGACCGGCTCGGCGCCGAGGTCGACGCACGCCTGGTGGCCGGCGACGTGCGGCTGACGATGGGGGGCGAGCCGACCTTCGTGTCGATCGACGACATGGAGGGCGCCGAGTGGAACACCGCCGCGGTCGGTCCGATGAAGCAGCAACGCAGCGACCAGCTCATCCGCCGGCTGCGCGACCGCTTCGCCCCCGGCGGGCTGATGCACTACGGCCAAGGGAAGTGGTACCCCGGCGAGTCGCTGCCCCGTTGGTCGTACGCCTGCCTGTGGCGTGCCGACGGCGAGCCGATCTGGTCGAACCCCAAGCTGTTCGGCGAGGTCTCCGAGCCGGGCGAGGCCAGCATCGAAGAGGCCGCGCGGCTGTTGGGGGGCCTGTGCGACCGGCTGATGGTGGACGACCGCTGGGCCCGCCCCGCGTACGAGGACCCGTTGCACACGCTGTCGATCGAGCAGCGGCTCCCCACCGACGTCGACCCGACCAAGTTCGATCTAGATTCTCCCGAAGAGCGCCGCCGGCTCGCCAAGATGCTGGAACGCGGCGCCGCCCGGCCGGTGGGCTACGTGCTGCCGCTCACCCGCGCCTGGTGGCAGGCCCGCCCACGCTGGACCAGCGGCCCCTGGCCGTTCCGCTCCGACCGCTTGCTGCTGGTGCCGGGCGATTCGCCCGTGGGCCTGCGGCTGCCGCTGGAGAGCCTGCCGAAGGTGGGCGTCGCGGACCTCGGCCGGTTCTACCCGGAAGACCCGCACCGCCCCCGCACGGGTCTGCCGGAGTACGAGCGGCTGCGCGAGGCCGCGCGGCAACGCGCCCAGGACCCGGTCGAGGCGACCATCACCCGTCAGGAGCGCCGCGACGCGTTGTACGAGACCCCCGCGTGGGACGAAGAAGGCCCCCCCCCGCTGGCGCCGCTGGGCGTGGTGCGGACGGCCATGTGCATCGAGCCGCGCGACGGCCGGCTGCACATCTTCATGCCGCCGGTCCACACGCTGGAGGACTACCTCGAGCTGGTCGCGGCGATCGAAGAAACGGCCGAGACGCTCGACACGCCGGTAGTGATCGAGGGCTACCTCCCCCCGGCCGACCACCGGCTGAAGGTGATCAAGGTGACCCCCGACCCCGGGGTGATCGAGGTGAACATCCAGCCCGGCAGCAATTGGGACGAGCTGAAGGAGATCACCCAAGGGGTGTACGAAGACGCCCACCAGACGCGGCTGGGGACCGAGAAGTTCCAGCTCGACGGCCGGCACTCCGGCACCGGCGGGGGCAACCACCTGGTGCTCGGCGGGCCGACGCCGGGCGACAGCCCGTTCCTCCGCCGCCCCGACATGCTGCGGAGCCTGATCGGCTACTGGAACAACCACCCGTCGCTGTCGTACTTGTTCTCCGGCTTGTTCATCGGCCCCACCAGCCAGGCGCCGCGTGTCGACGAGGGGCGCCGCGACGCGATGTACGAGCTGGAGTTGGCGTTCAAGCAGGTGCCCGACTTCGGCAGCACCCCCCCGTGGCTGGTCGACCGCGTCTTCCGCAACCTGATGGTCGACCTGACGGGCAACACCCACCGGGCCGAGATCTGCATCGACAAGCTCTTCTCCCCCGACTCGTCGACCGGGCGGCTGGGGCTGGTCGAGCTGCGGGCGTTCGAGATGCCGCCCCACGTGCGGATGAGCCTGGTGCAGCAGTTGTTGGTGCGCGCCCTGACGGTGATGTTCTGGGAGAAGCCCCACACCGACCCGCTGATCCATTGGGGCACGGCGCTGCACGACCGGTTCATGCTGCCGCTGCCGCTCACCAAGGACTTCGACCGCGTGCTGAGCGACCTGGCCGAGGCGGGCATGAGGCTGGACCCCGCGTGGTTTGCCCCCCACATCGAGTTCCGCTGCCCGCGGATCGGCGTGTTCGAGCGGGAGGGGATCGAGGTGGAGCTGCGTACGGCGATCGAGCCCTGGTACGTGCTGGGCGAGGAGCCGGGCGGGGGCGGGACCGCGCGGTACGTCGACTCCTCTGTCGAGCGCCTGCAGGTGCTGGTCGATGGCCTGGTGACCGACCGCTACGCGCTGGCCTGCAACGGCGTTCGCGTGCCGCTCAAGCCGACCGGGCAGGTGGGCCAGCACTTTTCCGGCGTGCGCTACCGCGCATGGCAGCCCCCGAGCTGCTTGCACCCGACGATCCCGGTGAACACCCCGCTGGTGTTCGACCTGGTCGACCTGCACAACCACCGATCGCTGGGGGGGGCCCGCTACTACGTGGACCACCCCGGGGGGATCAACTCGGCCAATTTCCCGGTCAACGCCCTGGAGGCGGAGAGCCGCCGCGGGGGGCGGTTTACCGAGATCGGCCACACCGGCGGACGCCTGGAACCCCGCACCCTCCCACGCCACCCCGACTTCCCCCACACGCTCGACCTGCGGTGGGCGTCGGTGTGAAGGACCTCAACCGCCACGACGCCACGACCGCCAAGCACGCCACGACGGGAGTAAAGAAGAGAGAATTGAACCGCCAAGGTCGCCAAGAAGCGCCAAGACGGACGAAAGGTAGCGACAGGATTTGCCGGATGAACACGAACTCTCTTCAGAGAAGTGCTTCCATCGCAATCAACTTGTTCTTCTTCCTGTCGGTCCCCGTCCGTCGTGGCGTGCTTGGCGCTCGTGGCGGCGTGGCGGTTACCTAAACTGTCAAAGGCGGCTTGGCCCCGGACGTCGTAGCCAGTAACTTGTCCGCGACCCGCAATGGATTGTCGATGAGCATGGCAAAGACGCCCGCACCCAGCGCCACGGGCCCGTCGGCATCGATGAGCTCGATGAAGATCGCCTGCCCCCCAGGCGTCTACAACGAGGCGTTCGACGACTCGTCGGCCGGCAGGGGCGCCCCGCGGCCGCACTGGGACGCCCTGTTTTCAGCGATCAACGCGTTGCCCGCGGGGGATTTCGCCGAGCGGGCCGTCCGCGCCAACCGCTTGCTTCAGGAAGACGGCGTCACGTTCGACGTGTTCGCCCGCGAAGAAGAGGCCCGCGGCCCCCTGAAGCTCGACCTGCTGCCGCTGATCGAGCCGGCGGACGACTGGCAGGCGGCCTCGCACGGCCTCGATCAACGCGCCCGGCTGCTGGACGAGGTGGTCCGCGACCTGCACGGCCCGCAGCGGCTGGTGCGCCAGGGGCTGCTGCCCGGCGAGGTGGTCTTCCGGCACCCGGGGTTCCTCCGCGCATTCCACGGGCTGCGTCCCGCAGAAGAGCCGCGACTCGACTTCTACGCGGCCGAGCTGGCCCGCTCTCCCAGCGGCGCGTGGTGGGTGATGGCGGACCGCACCGACGCCCCCACGGGGCTCGGCTTTGCGATCGAGAACCGCCTGGTGTCGCTACGCAGCGTCCCGCAGTTGCTGCACGACCTGGGGGTGCAGCGGATCGCGTCGTTCTTCGCCGGCTTCCAGCAAACGCTCACCGAGCACGTGGCGCGTCGGGCAGACGCGCCGCGGATCGCCCTGCTCACCTCCGGCCCCGAAGCGACGTTCCACTTCGAGGACGTCTTCCTTGCGAGGTACTTGGGCTTCACCCTGGTCGAGGGGGGAGACCTGGCGGTGCGCAACAGCCGCGTCTTCCTCAAGACGCTGGACGGGCTGGCGCCTATCGACGTGCTGTTCTCCCGCGGCAACGAGCGCGGGCTCGACCCGCTGGAGCTGGGGGGCGCCTGGCGGCACGGGGTCCCCGGGCTGCTGGGGGCGGTGCGGGCCGGCGGGGTCAAGCTGGCCAACACGCCGGGCTGCGGGCTGGTCGAGGCGCCCATCCTGATGGCGTTCTTGCCGCCGCTGTGCCAGGCGCTGCTGGGCGAGCCCCTGGCGATGCCGTCGGTCGCTACCTGGTGGTGCGGCGACGCGTCTGCGCTGGCCTACGTGCTGGCCAACCTCGAGTCGCTGGTCGTGAAGCCCGCGTTCGAGCCCAGCGGGCGCGAAGAGATCATCGTCCACAAGCTCTCCATCGACGGCCGGCGCCAGTTGGCGGACCGCATCCGCGCCGACCCGGCCGCCTTCGTGGCTCAAGAGCTGATCGCCCGCTCGGCGGCGCCCGTGTGGCACGGCGACCACCTGGAGGCGGGCCACGTGGCGGTGCGGGCGTTCTCCTACCGGCACGGGGAGCAGTACCGCACGCTGCCCGGCGGGCTGGTGCGCGTGGCGCCCACCTCCGAACCGATGGAGCTGGCCATCACCGCCGGCGATCAGAGCAAAGACCTGTGGGTGCTGGCCGGGGGCGAGATCGACCGCGTCACCCTGCTGGAGCCCCCGCACCGCCTGGCGCCGCTCCGCCGCACCGGGGCGATGTTCCCCAGCCGGGTGGCGGACAACCTGTTCTGGTTGGGCATCTCGATGCAGCGCAGCGACCACCTGGCGCGGCTGATCCGCTGCACGGTCGACAGGCTCAGCGCCGAGAGCGAGAAGGAGGTGCCCGAGGTCGCGACGCTCGCCCGGGCGCTGGTGCAGGTGGGGCAGATCGCCCCCGACTTTGTGCTGGAAGACTTCAGCCGCCGGCTGCCGTCGCTCGCCAAGGCGCTCCCCCGGGCCGCGTGCGACCCCGGCGAGCCGCGTGGGCTGGCCGGCAGCGTCGCCGAGCTGCGCCGGCTGGCGTCGCAGGTGCGGGACTGGATCAGCCACGACACCTGGCGCCGGCTGCACGGCGCCGCCGGGGCGTTCTTGCACGGCGCGGCCAGCGGCGACGCCGACCTGGAGCTGCTCAACCGCTTGCTGGACGACCTGCTGGGGGGCCTGGCCGCCGCCACGGGGCTGGTGCAAGAAGGGATGACCCGCGGCCCCGCCTGGCGGTTCCTCGACATGGGCCGGCGCATCGAGGCGGCCCGCAACGTCGCCAGCCTGGTAGACGCAGCCGCCGAGGCCGAGTCGCTCGCGCGGCCGGAGGTGCTCAAGGCGCTGCTGGACGTCGTGAACTGCCAGATGACCTACCGGGTGCGCTACCTCGACCGCATGCAGCAGCACGCGGTGATGGACCTAGTTCTGGTAGACGAGACGAACCCCCACTCGCTGGCGTACCAGGTGGTGCGGCTGGCGGAGCACGTTGAGGCGCTCCCGTCGGCCAGCAACCACCCGCTGCGCAGCCTGCACGCCCGGCTGGCGATCGCCGCGGTGCACGCGGTGCGGATGCTCACGCTTGAAGAGCTGGCCGAATCCCCCCCGGTGCGGCTGATCTCCTTGTTCTCCGAGATCGAGACCGGCATGTCCGACCTGCGCGACCGGCTCACCGCAAAGTACCTTGTCCACTCGGGTCCTCCGCGCCAGATGGCCGAAGACCCCATGCTGCGTTCCTAAACCCACACCGTCGCCCGGCGCCATGCGCTACCGAGTCGTCCACATCACCCGCTACCTCAGCGAGAACCGCGTCTCGGTGGGTTTCAACGAGGCGTGGCTCCGGCCCCTCGTCGGGCCGGGCCAAGAGCTGCTGCGCTTCCAGCTAAGGGTCTCGCCAGAGCCCTCCAGCCAGTCGGAGCGGACCGACTACTTCGGCAACACCGTGTCGGTGTTCTCGTTCTACGAGGGCTACGAACAGTTGGTGGTGCGCGCGGAGAGTGAGGTGTGCGTGGCGCCCCCCAGCGTGGTCGCGGGCCGTGAGTCGGAGCCGTGGGAGGGGGTGCGTGGCTCGCTCCCCGGGCTGGCGGCGACGCTCCCCGCGGTGATCGAGCTCTCCATCGGTTCGCCCCGGGCCACCGCCAGCCCCGCGATCGCGGCCTACGCCGCCGAGTCGTTCCCCCCGGGCCGGCAGGTGCTGGCGGGGGCGCTCGACCTGTGCCGCCGGGTCCACGCCGACTTCAAGTACGAGCCCGGCGCCACGGTGGTCACCACGCCGGTGGAGGAGGCGTTCGACGGCCGCCGGGGCGTGTGCCAAGACTTTGCCCACATCATGCTGGCGGCGCTCCGCTCGCTGGGGCTCCCGGGGGCGTACGTCAGCGGCTACCTGCGCACCCAGCCCCCGCCGGGCAAGCCGCGGCTGGTGGGCGCCGACGCGTCGCACGCCTGGGCCAGCGTCTACTGCGGGGCGTTGGGGTGGGTCGACCTCGACCCCACCAACGACGTGATCACCGGGCAGGACCACATCACGGTCGCCCGCGGGCGCGACTACGGCGACGTGCCGCCGCTTCGCGGGGTGTTCATCGGCGGCGGCCAGCACACGCTAGAGGTCAGCGTGGACGTTGAGCCTCTGAAGTAACCCAAGGGGTAGCGGCGCATTGCACCCTGGTGCACGTCTCGGGCGGCAGTGCGTGCCGCGTCTCAAAGCCCCGCGCCCCTAGGCGCCAAGGCCGCGCGCCCCTAGGCGCCAAAGCCCCGCGCCCGTCGGCGCAGCAGACAGCGGCCGCGGTCAGCGGGGCGGGTTCGGCCCGCCGCGGCGTACGCCCGTAGGCGGCTTGGCGGCGGGGGCCTGGTGGCGACCACGAACGGGCCGCCCACGGACGAAGCGACGAGAAGCGCTCCGCGGCGCTATTTCTTGCGGTGGCGGATCTTGGCCCGCATGCGCCGCTTTTTGCGGCCCTGCTTGCGCCGGCCCTTACCTGATTTCTTCGTTCCCAACTGGCAGCCTGTGTGGACGGGGGGAGGTGAATCGAATCGCCGAGTATAGGGGGGGCGGCGGGGCGCAGCAAGCGACCGCCACCGGCGGGGAGCCGCCGCGGGTGCTGGCAGCCAGGAAAAGCCGACCCCGCTTGCCGGTTTTCCCCCCCGGCGCGGCGCGTATAGAGTGGTGGATGGAACGCCGCGGGCCCCCCCGCGGCCCCGCACCCCGAACCCCCAAAACGGCCGCCGTTGTACGCCTACCTGACCATCCTGAGCGGCGACCGGGTCGGGGTCGTGACCACGCTCAACGGCGAGCGGCCCGTCACCATGGGCCGCGGCGGCGACTGCGACCTCACGCTCAACGACCGCCTCTGCTCCCGCGTGCACGCCCAGGTGGCGCTCGAGGAGGGACGCTGGGTCGTACGCGACTGCGAGAGCCGCAACGGCACCTTCGTCAACGGCCAGCGGGCCGAGTCCGCCGCGCTGGGGGAGGGCCACGTCGTGCGGATCGGCACCACCGACCTCGAGTTCCACCAGGCCGACCAGCCCCCCACGGCCGCCGGGGGCGACCCCAGCGACACCCACACGCTGGTCCTGGACGCCTCGGTCGAATCGCCCCCCGCCGAGCCGGAGTCGCTCGGCGCCGCCCCCAGCCTCGAGCGGGTCAAGGAGCTCACGCTCCGGCACCAGCTCGCGGTCAGGCTGCTGTCCACCACCGACCCGGAAGAGACCGTCCGAGAGTCGCTCGACCTGCTGCGGTCGCGCACCGGCGCCTCGGTGGTCGGGTTCCTGTGGATCGACGACGAGGGGAAGCTCCGCCCCAAGATGGTGCTGCCGGAGGACGCGGCCGAGAGCGTCCGCCTCAGCCCGTCGCTCACCGACCTGGTGCTCAAGCGCGGCCACGCCGTGTGGGTGGCCAACCAGGAGGCGCCCCAAGAAGACTCCAGCCTGGCGCACTTCTCCGACGCGGTGTGCGCGCCGCTGATCGCTCGGGTCGAGGGGGACCAGAAGAAGCGGCTCGGCGCCGTGCACGTCTACTCGGCGGCGGGGCGGTTCCGCCAGTCGGAGTTCGACTTCATCATCTCGGTCGCGAACCTGCTGAGCGTGGCGCTGGCCCGCGCCGTGCAGTTCACCCAGATGGCGATCGACCTCGACCGGCTGGTGAAGCGTTCGCCGGGGTTCGCCGAGCTGGTGGGCGAGAGCCCCCCGATGCTGTCGCTCAAGAGCAAGATCGCCAAGGTGGCGCCCGCCTCGGGGTGCGTGCTGGTGCGCGGCGAGAGCGGCGTGGGCAAAGAGCTGGTCGCCCGCGCCGTGCACCGCGCCAGCCCGCGGGCCGACCGCCCGATGGTTTCGGTCAACTGCGCCGCGATCCCGGCCGACCTGATGGAGAGCCAGCTCTTCGGCCACAAGTCGGGCTCGTTCACCGGCGCCGACCGCGACCACGTGGGCTACTTCCAGCAGGCCGACCTGGGGACGCTGTTTCTCGACGAGGTGGGGGAGCTGTCGCTCGAGGGGCAGGCCAAGCTGCTGCGCGTGCTCGACGGCAGGCCGTTCCTGCCGGTGGGGGGCGCCAAGGAGATCGCCGTCAACGTCCGCCTGGTGGCCGCCACCAACCAAGACCTGCAGACCTACGTCCGCGAGAAGCGGTTCCGCGAAGACCTCTACTACCGGCTCAGCGTCTTCGAGCTGCAAGTCCCCCCGCTGCGCGACCGGGGCGAAGACATCGGCCTGCTGGTCGACTTCTTCCTCGAACACTTCCGCGGCGAGCACGGCCGCCCCGGGCTGACCCTCTCCCCCGCGGCCCGCGAGATGCTGCTGGGGTACCGCTGGCCCGGCAACGTCCGGCAGCTCCGCAACGTGATGGACAGCGCCGTGGTGCTGGCCGAGGGGGGCGTGATCGAGCCCTCCGACCTGGCGCTGCGCGACGCCTCGGCCCCCGAGCCCTCGGCCCCCGCCGAGAGCCTGCGGATCGACCACTGGGAGCGTAAACTAATCCTCACCGCGCTGGAGCGCACCGGGGGCGCCGTCCCCGAGGCGGCCAAGCTGCTGGGCATCGGCCGGGCGACCCTGTACCGCAAGTTCGAACAGCACGGCATCGAGCGGTGAGGCGATTAACCACGGAGTCACAGAGCACACAGAGACGAACGGAGACGGCAGAAGGATCCTCTCGCAGAGGCGCGGAGACGCAGAGGACGCCAAGCGGCGGTGACCAGTCCTTCGAGACTAGAATGCTCGTGGTGTTTGCTCCGCACTGCTTATGACAAGGGCTTAGTGATTGAACCTTCAGATTTTTCCTCTGCATCACTGCATCTCTGCGCCTCCGCGAGATCCTTTCATGACTGACACAGTTGTTGACAGGAGGCCGTTTACACGGTCTCCGTCCGTCTCTGTGCCCTCAGTGACTCCGTGGTTAATTTTTTCGCCAAGAGAAGACCGCTGATGAGCGACTCCCTGGCCGCTACCGATCGCCGCCGACTCGAGGGGCTCGACCGGGCTGCGCTCGAGGCGGTCCAGCTCCAGAAGCTCAACGGGCTGCTTGCGCGGCTCCGGGGCGCCGGCGGGATGTACCGGGAGTTGTTGGCGGATGCTCCAACACGTCTGGATCGGATCGACCAGATCGCGGGCCTGCCGTTCACGGACAAGGACGCCCTGATCCCCGACACCGACGACCAGCCCGCCCGCAACCACACCGCCCCGCTAGAGTCGTACGTCCGGCTGCACCAGACCAGCGGCACCCGCGGCCGGCCGCTGATGGTGCTCGACACGGCGCTCGACTGGCAGTGGTGGATCGATTGCTGGGCCTTCGTGCTGGACGCGGCCGGCGTGACCCGCCGCGACCGCGCGGTGCTGGCCTTCTCGTTCGGCCCCTTCATCGGCTTCTGGAGCGCGTTCGACGCGCTGGCCGCGCGGGGCGTGCTCGCCGCGCCCGCGGGGGGCATGGGCAGCGCCGCCCGCATCGACCTGATCCGCCGTGTCCGCGCCTCGGTGCTGCTGTGCACGCCCACGTACGCGATGCGGCTGGCGGACGAGGCCGTGGCGCTGGGGTGCGATCCGGCCGGCCTGGGAGTGGAAAGGATCATCGTGGCAGGCGAACCCGGCGGCAGCGTCCCCGCCGTGCGGCAGCGGATCGAGCAGGCGTGGGGCGCCCGGCTGACCGACCACAGCGGCGCCAGCGAGGTCGGCCCCTGGGGCTACGGCGACCCCGCCGGCCGGGGGCTGCACGTGCTGGAGAGCGAGTTCATCGCCGAGTTCCTCTCGGTCGAGTCGGGCCGGCCCGCGGCCGAGGGCGAGCTCTCCCACCTGATCCTCACCAGCCTGGGCCGCTGGGGCTCCCCGGTGGTCCGCTACCGCACCGGCGACCTGGTGCGGCCTAGCTGGCGCTTCGAGGGCGACAACCGCTTTGTGCACCTGGCCGGCGGCGTGCTGGGGCGGGCCGACGATATGCTGGTGATCCGCGGCGTGAACGTCTTCCCCAGCGCCATCGACGCGGTGCTGCTCGACCTGCCGGGGGTCGCCGAGTACCGCGTGACCGCCCGCAAGCGGGGCGCCATGGACGACCTGCTAGTCGAGGTCGAGCCCCGCACCGCGCCGTCACCACAAGACAGCAGCAGCCGACCTTCGGTCGGCGCGTCCGAACTCGAATGGCCCACGCCTATCACGCCCCAACAAGTCGCCGAGCAGCTCCGGCTACGGATCGGGCTGTCGGTGGAGGTGACGATGGCGCCCCCCGGGAGCCTGCCCCGCAGCGAGGGGAAGAGCCGCCGCTTCATCGACAAACGAGGAGAGTCATGAGCCAGCCCACACCCACCGGTATCGAGAGGCTACCCGAGCGCCGGCTGCGGATCGCCTGGAGCGACGGCCAGACGCGCGAGTACTCGGCCCGCGAGCTGCGAGGGGCCTGCCCCTGCGCGTCGTGCCGAGAGAAGCAATCGGCGCCCCCCCCTTCGCCGCTGCAACTCAACGTGCTGAGCGAGGCCGAGACGCTCCCGCTAGAGATCATCGGCATGGCGCCGGTCGGCTCGTACGCCTACCGCATCCATTTTAGCGACGGCCACAACACGGGGCTGTTCACGTTCGAAAGGCTACGCGAGCTGGGCGAGAGCGCGTAGCGACCGCATAGCCTCCGGCGTCAGCCGCCGGAGTATTTCACCGACCCGCCCCGTCCTCTTCCGCCGGGTCGGACTGCGGCGCATCAGGCTCGTCGGCCGGCTCGGCCGGCTGCTTCCCATCCTCCGCAGAGGCTTCTGGTTTTTCTGCTGAAGGCTCCGATTCTTCCGCTGATGGCTCGGATTCCTCTGCCGAAGGCTCCGCGTCCTCCGACTCCATCTTCTCGCTAGCGGGCTCTGCGTTTTCGGCTGAGGGCTCCGCATCTTCTGCTGAGGGCTCGGATTCCTCTGCTGAGGGCTCCGCGTCCTCCGCTGAAGGCTCAGCGTCTTCCACTGAGGGCTCAGCATCTTTCGCTGAAGGCTCCGATTCTTCCTTTGACGGCTCTGCCTCGTCCGACCCTTCTGCTTCCGGCGTCATCTCTTCGGCCGCGGGGTCGGGGGTGGTTTCGGCCGGGGCGTTGGGCGGGCCGCCCGGTCCCCCGAGCATGCCGCCCAGGTTCGGCAGGCCCTGGATGCCGCCGGCGCCGGCGGGGGGCGCCGATTCGCTGGCCGCTTCGCCCTCGGGCGCCTCTTTGGTCTTGATGACGTCTTTGTGGGTGAGGTGGATCTTCTGGTAGACCTGGTTGGAGATCACGTAGTACCAGTCGCCGAAGCGGGCGTTGAGCTCCTTGACCCGCTCCTGGCCCGCCTTGATCTTCTCTTGGTAGGCGTCCAGCTTGCGCTGGTTGGACTGCTCAATCTCTTTCCGCTGGGCGATGACCTCGTCCACCAGTTCGCTGTTGCCCGCCTTGGCGGCTCCGTCGGCGTCTTCGGCCGCAGCGTCGTCCTTCTTTTCGTCGCCCGCTTCGCCATCCGCTTCGTCATCGGCCGGCTTGTCGGCGTCGGGCGTGTCCGCGTCGTCTTTGGCGGGCTCGTCGTCGGCGGGTTCGTCGTTTGCCGATTCGTCCTTGGGCTCCTGGGCGCCCTCGGGCAGGGCCGGCAGCTCTTCCAGCTCCGGCTTCTCGATCGCGTTCTCGTCGAAGCGGGCCATCACGAACAAGTAGCGGTTCACGCCGCCGGCCTCTTCCGGGGCGCCATCGGCGGACGCATCTGGGTCGGCGCCCGCGGCGGGCTGGGCGGCCTCGTCTTCGTCTGCTTGCAGGCCGCCGAACCGCAGGACGTACTCGACGCCGTCCTTCATCGTGGCCACAAACTCTCCTTCGCTGGAGATCAGCTCGACGCCGCCGCCGCGGCGCCCCACGGCCAGGAAGCCGCGTCGGGCCAGGCTCTCGATCGTGGCGGTGTCCTTGAGGAAGTCTTCGCCCGCCTTGAGGCTTCCGCTGAGCCCTTCGGGCTTGCGTTCGACGTCGACGATCTTCAGGTTGTCCAGCGCGTCCTTGAGCTCTCGCAGCTTGTCCGGGTCCAGCTCTTGTTCTGCGGACAGCTCAACCTCGTCGTACCCCTGCTTGAGGTTGTCGTACACGGCGATCCGCTTCGCCTGCCACTCGCCGGCGCCGTCGTCGTAGGTGAGCGTCATCTGGTCGTCGTAGCTCTGCTTGAGCTGCGGCACGATCCGGCCATCGGCCGTCATCGCCAGCTCGGCAGACGCGCTGTAGTTGTCCAGGGTCACCTGCTCCAGGTCCCACGGGTTGATCTTGAGCAGGTCGTCCTCGATCCAGTCGTCGAACTTGGTGGGGAACTTGCTGGGGTCGACGTCCACCACGTACACCACGTCCTGGTCGGCGAGTCGGACGTAGCGCTGGTTCTCGGAGCCCTTGACCTCCTTGCCGATGATCAGGTCGATCAGCGGCTTGTCGCTGCCGTCCAGCATCGCCACGCGGACGCCGACGCCGGTCTGCCCCACGGCCAGCTTGCTGCTCTTGGGGTCGACGACGCCGTACTCCTCGTGGTCGGCCGGCAGCTTGCTGGCGATCCGCAGCACCTCGCGGTCCATCACGCCGGCGGCCGCCTCGCCCATCTGCTTCTCGGCGTCGGCCGGGTAGCCGCTCTTGGAGGGGAGGGTCCAAACGCCGTCGCGTTCGGCCACCTCGAACTCGCTGAGCGTGGCGGTCTCTTCGTTGAAGCGGGTGATCCGCAGCCGGGCCGCCTGCTCGGGGTCGAACTTGACGACCAGCGGCTTGCCGGTGCGGCTCTGGGCCTCGCGTTCCAGGTCGATCGCCTGGGGACGCGTCGCAACCGCGGCGGCCACGCACGCCGCGGCGACGCCAACGAACAGGAAGGTCTTGGTGGATTCGTTCATAGTTCTCGCATACTCATAGCTAAAAAGCACACTACGGAGGGTCCTGGATCGCACTCCAAATTATCTCTCGCAGAGGCGCAGAGACGCAGAGGAAGTCATCGTTGGAGTCAGCGCTGACTCCTCTGCGTCTCTGCGCCTCTGCGAGAGTCTTTCTGTAGTTGGTCTCCCGGTCGTCTCCGTGGTCTGTGTGGCTCAGTGGTTAATCTTTCTTAACGACCGGTTCCTGTTCCGCCGTGTGGAACCGCAGGCGTTCTTTCGCCACCCCTTCTTGCTCCGCCTGGCGGCGGTGGAAGAAGACGATCGCGGCCAGCAGGATCGGCAAGATCGGCGGCAGGATCACGGCCGTGAACTTGAAGAAGTCCTGCACGCCCCGCACCTCGGCGGTGAGGTCGCGCTCGATCTGCCGCGTCTTGCGTTGGGCGCTCTGGCGGAGGCGGTTGGTCTCGACGTCCAGCATCCGCTGCCGGCGGGCCTGCTCCTGGTCCACCAGCACGGCCTTCTGCTGCGCCGAGAGCCCGGGGCGGTTGCGGATCTCGTCGATCGCCTCGCGGAACTTCTGCTGCGCCAGCTCGATCTGCTCTTCGGCTTCCTTGCTGAACTCCGAACGCTCGGTCAGGGCCTCCTTGCGGGCCTCGTAAGTGGCGTCTTCGATCAGCGTCAGCGTGCGGTGCTCGCGGGTCCGCTTGCGGATGTCGACAAACCGCTCGTCATTCGCCAGCGAGTCGAGGATGTTCAGCACGAACGTGGTGTTCTGGAACCGCCAGTCCACCGGCGAACCCTCTTGGTCGCCCAGGGCGCGGATCATGAAGAAGATGTTGCTCAGGCAGTCGATGTCCGCCACCACCACCGCCTTGATCGGCGGCGTCGCGGGCTCCTTCTCCTTGGAGTCGGCGCCGGCCGGCTTCTCTTCTTTCAGGTCTTCTTCGCTCAGCTCGCCGGTGTTGACCTCGTCCGCCGAGAGCGAGTCTTCCTCGGGGGGCTTGCCGCTGATCTCCGCCGCGATCACGTAGCTGGTGGTGCGCGTGGGCGGGGAGCGGCGGGCCATGTTGGGGGACCGGGCGGCCATCTCGGCCTCTTGGTAGCTCATGACCCCGGAACGCGCTTCGTTGGTGACCGCCAGCGGCTGGAAGTCGAGCTTCGACCCCGGCGCCGGCGCCACCGAGCCCGCGAACAAGAACAGCACCTGCTTCATCCCGTTCGAGATCATGTTCGCGGGGTTGAACGGCTCCTCGGCGCCGTTGTCCTGATCAACGTACACCCAGTCGGGCGTGGTGAAGGCCTCGGCGCCGGGGTAGGGGTTGTACTCTTGCCAGACAAGCTGCTGGCCGTCGAACCGCACCCCCAGCAGCCGCCAGAGCTGCGAGATGTCTCCCTTGGGCTCGGCCTGGCCCCCGCCGAACATGGCCATCGGGCCGCCCGCGGGACGGTTGTCTTGAGCGGTGCCCACGGTCGTGGCGGCGAAGTCGGTCACGGGGTAGGGGTCTTCGAAGATGGCGGTCGGGATGCCGGCCTTGACCGCGGCGACAAAGTTGTCGAGCTGCTCGGGCCGCAGCGAACTGGGCTGCACCGCCAGCAGCACGTCGTAGTCGTCCGCGATCGGCCCGGCCGGGTCGACCTCCACGACGTCGTACTGCTTCTTGAGCTCGGTCACGAGCTGGGATTCTTCGTTCTGGCCCATCGACTGCATGTTGAAGCCCCCCAGCAGGCTGGCGGCGGTCTTCACCACCCCCACGCGCTTACGCTTCTGCTGGGCGACCGTGGCGATCGAGCGGACCACCTCGTACTCCACCGGGATGCCGCGGTCGAAGAACGGGATCACCACCTTGTCCAGCCCGCACTCGAACGCGGCGCCGAGGAACACCTCTTCGCGGGTGCGGGCGCCGCGCTGGGTCGTCTCGACGTCGCGGGCCTCGATGCCGAAGTTGCGTTCGGCGTAGGTGGCTTCTTCGCTGAAGGTCTCGATCTGGTTGACGTCTACCTGCACCTTGCCGCCGGAGATGCTTTGCAGCTCGCGGAGCGTGGCCAGCAGGTCGCGTTTCTGGGCGGCCAGCTCGCTGGGGACCTGGGGGCTGACGTAGGCGGTCACGCGGATGGGCCGCACGTCTTTGTCGTCGGCCAGCTTGCGGACCATCTCTTTGGTCTTGGGGGAGAGCGAGTTGAGCTGCTCGACCGACAGGTCGGCGCGTCCCCAGCCCAGGTTCGACAGGGCGTAGTTGGCCGCCCCGGCGACCAGCAGCAGGGCCACCACGCGGGTGAGGAAGTGCCCGCCGCGCGAGGCGCCGTCGGCCCCGCCGGTCCAGTGCCGGCGGCCGATGAGGATCATGCTCACGTACAGCATCACGGCCGCGATGCTGAGGAAGTAAACCGCTCCGCTGAGGGTGAACACGCCGCGTTGGAAGTCGGCGAACTGCTCCAGCGCGCTCCAGCGGCGGACCGCCTGGGCCATCGCGGGGTCTTTCACCACCCAGTCCGCCACGCCGGCGATCGCCAGCGGGGCGTTGAACAGCATGCCCAGGATGAAGCCGACCGTGAGGTTCGAAGTAAGGAACGAGGCCACCATGCCGATCGACAGCATCGCCAGGCCGACAAACCAGTAGCCCAGGTAGGCGCCCACGTACAAACCGAGGTCGGGCTCACCGAGCCCGTAGAGGAACACCAGCAGCACCGAGACCATGCTGAACAGCAGCGCGACGGTGAAGATGGCCACGGCGGCCAGGTACTTGCCCAACACCACGTCGACGTCGGTCGAGGGGAGCGTCAGCAGCAGCTCGTCGGTCCCCTGGCGGCGTTCTTCCGCCCAGGTGCTCATGGTGATCGCCGGCACGAACACCAGCAGGATGAACGGCATCCAGGTGCTGAGCTGGTCGAGGTTCGCCAGGTTGTTGGCGAAGAACTCCGGCGGCCAGAACGCCGCCAGGCTGCTGAGCATCACGAACACGCAGATGAAGACGTAGCCGGTCGGGTTCGAGAAGTAGCTCACGAAGTCGCGACGGAAGATCGCGTGGATAATCGTCCAGTTCATCAGTTGGGTCGTGGTGAGTAGAGACTGGTGATTGGAAAGCAATAAAAACTCACCACAGAGCCACGGAGGTCACAGAGACGAACAGAGAAAGAAATCAAAACAACCGATGATCAAGCCTGAATAACCAATTGCAACTGAACTACCGCGTTTCATCTCTTGGTCATTGGGGCTTGGACATTGGGCTTTCCTGGTTCCTCTGTCCGTCTCAGTGTCCTTAGTGACTCTGTGGTTTCACTTACGCGATGGCGGCGCCGCCGCTGGTGAGCTGCTGGAACCGCTGGTCAAGGTCGGCCTCGGCCGCTTTGAAACCCAGCGGCGTGCCGTCGAACACGACGCGCCCCTCGTTGATAAAGATCACGCGGTTACACATGGCCTCTACTTCCTGCAGGATGTGCGTGCTCAGCAGGATGGTCTTGGTCTCGCCCAGCGTGCGGATCATCTTGCGCACCTCGCGGATCTGGTTGGGGTCGAGCCCCGCGGTCGGCTCGTCCAGGATCAGCACGTCCGGCTCGTGCAGCAGCACCTGGGCCATGCCGACGCGTTGACGGAAGCCCTTGGAGAGCTTGCCGACCGGCTTGCCGATCACGCTGGAGAGCCGGCACAGGTCGACCACCTTCTCGATGCGGTCTTCGATCTGCGCCGTGCTCAGGCCGCGGATCCGGCCGAAGAACTGCAGGCTCGATCGGGGCGACATGTCCGGGTAGAGGGGGCCGTTCTCCGGCAGGTAGCCCAGCCGCCGCGAGCCGTCGATGCGATCCTTGAACATGTCGAAGCCGGCGATGCGGGCCTCGCCGGCGCTGGGCGCCAGGTAGCCGGTGAGCAGCTTCATGGTGGTGCTCTTGCCGGCGCCGTTGGGGCCGAGGAACGCCGCTACCTCGCCCGTGCGGACCGTGAACGTAACGTCCCGCGTGGCGGCAAAGTCGCCGTAGAACTTCGAGAGGCCGACCGCCTCGATCATGGCCTCCGGCCGGCCTGGCACGGCCTCCGGCCGATTGGTCTGCCCGTCCGCGGGGTCGGTCGTCGAATCACTCATCGTTGTGCGTTGCTCCGGAAGAAGGGGCGGCGGGGCCGCTAGCAGCGGATCCTTGGCGAAAAAACCCGCACTGGCCCGTTAGGGTAGCCCTGGTTGCTCTGGGTTGTCTAGGCGGCCGCCCGGCCCGCCGCGACCGGTGCGCAGCGGTTTTCAGGGGCGACTCTTACGCTACGGACCCCCGCCGGGGCCGGTTCGGATAAATCTCCCAGGCGCCCCAGTCGGCCCACCACTTCTTTCCAGGGGGCGATTGCTCTGGGCCTGGGGTGGGGCGTGCATCTAGACTCCCGCCCCCGTGGGGACGCCGCGCCAACGGGGCGTAGCCCGTCGGCTAGGAAGCTTTCACGCCAGATAGAGGAATCCCCATGCGGTCGATCGCGGTCATTAATCAGAAAGGGGGCGTGGGGAAAACCACCACGGCCGTCAACCTGAGCGCCGCCCTGGCCCGCTCCGGGTTCCGCGTCGGCCTGCTGGACATGGACCCCCAGGCCCACGCGTCGATCCACCTGGGGGTCGACCCCAAGCGGCCCGAAGCCACGATGTACGACCTGCTGGCCGGCGACGCCACGCTGGACGACCTGTGGCGCCACGGCGACACGAACCTGCAGGTCGCCCCCGCGCACATCGACCTGGCCGCCGTAGAGGTCGAGCTGGCCGGCGTGGTGGGACGCGAGGTGATCCTGCGAGACAAGCTAGCGTCGCAAGCAGACCGCTTCGACTACCTGCTGATCGACTGCCCCCCGTCGCTCGGCGTGCTGACGCTCAACGCGCTTACCGCGGTCGAGGACGTCTTCCTGCCGATGCAGCCCCACTTCTTGGCGCTGCACGGCCTGTCGAAGCTGATGCAGACGGTCGGCCTGGTGTCCGAGCGGCTCAACCCGCGGCTGCGGATGGCCGGAGTGGTGCTCTGCATGTACGAATCGGGCACCCGCCTAGCGACCGAGGTAAGCGAAGACGTCGGCCGGTTCTTCGGCCAGCTCCGCGGCTCGGGCCCGGTTTGGAGCAGCGTGCGGTTGTTCGAAACCCGCGTGCGCCGCAACATCCGCCTGGCCGAGGCGCCCAGCTTCGGGCAGTCGATCTTCGGCTACGCCGCCGACTCGCGTGGTGCCGAAGACTACGCCTCGCTCGGCGCCGAGGTAGAAGCCTACTACGCCGGCCGCAAGCTGCTGACCACGGCCGCCTAGCGCCGCCCGCCCTCCCACCGAGCCGCCAGCGAGCCGGGGCGTCCCCGCCCCCGCCCCCGGCGCGGTGCGGGTGATTCTGCCACACACGCGTCCGGCCCCCGCGCCGGGGCCGAGGACGGCCCGGCTCGCGGATAGCCCGGCCCCCTGGTCGCGTGAGGCAAGCTTTTCCGATTAAGCGGCGCCGGGCCTCTGCGGCCTCTTTTCTCAGCGTTGCGCGTGTAGCGGCCGCGCTCGGTCGTTCCTAGGTCCGGATGCGCGAATTGTAGCGCCGGCACGGTCCGCCACGGTCGAAAACGTCTGGTGAGGCGCTTACCCGCGTCTCAGCCGGGGGCCCGTAATCCCTCGGCTTGGGGCCCGCGGCGGACGCGCGCCTCTCAGCAAGAACGATCGGCCCAGAACGGCCCGCGCCGCCCCGGCCGTCGCGACCCACGACGGACTAACAGGAGAGTTCAAGGATGAAGCTCCAGTCTCAGGCTACACGCGGCGCGACGTTCGCGCTCGCAGCGATGCTCGCCCAGATGGCGGCGGCGCAGTACCCGGCCTACGGGCCCGGCGCCTACTCGCCCGCCCAGCGCCCCCAGGCGCCCGCGCAGCAGCCCTACCCACAGCCCTACTACCAGCAGCAGGCGACTCAGCCGCCGGCCTACCCGCAGGTGAACTACGGCCCCGCGCCGCGTGTCGCCTACGCCGCGCAGAACGCCGACCTGCCGACGCCGCAAGAACAAGTGCCTCAGCCGGCGCGACCGGTGAACCCAGCGCCCGCGCCGGCGATGGGCCAGCAGCCCGGTCAGCCGATGCCCGCGCCGCAGGGGGGCTACAACAGCTACCCGTCGGCCGAGGCGTACTCGCACCCGGCCGCCTACTCGGGCAGCCCCGCGCAGGGCGACTGCAACTGCAACCAAGGCGCGGCCGATTGGTCGGGCTACACCGGGGCCCCGGCCGCCGGCTGCACCACCGGGTGCAGCGGCTATGCCGGCTACCCCGACTCGGGCTGCTGCGACTACGGCGCGGGCTGCTACACCCCCACGCCGCGCCGGCAGTGGTTTGTGGGCGCCTACGGCCTGCTGCTGCAGCGCAGCAACATCGGCGACACCAAGGTGGCCACGTACGTGCCCAACACGCCGGCCGCCTACCCGTACTACCCGAACGACTCGGTCACCTACCTCTCCAGCAACGCCGCCAACCCCGGCATCCAGGGGGGGGGTGAGATCCGCTTCGGCAGCACCTTCGGTTGCGCCTCGGCCTGCGACTGCTCGGGGACCCGCCCCTTTGCTTGGGAGCTCGGCTACTGGGGCATCGCGGATCAGACCGAAACGGCCCTGATGACCGACAACTTCGGCGGCACTACGCGTATGTACGGCAACATCAACTACGCCGGCATCGAGTACGACCGCGACGGCACCGGCGGCGCCAACTACGCCTACCGCCCGGTGAATCACTACTACGACTATCAGATGCCCATCGAAGACGCGATGCCGTACCAGCCGGGTGTGAACGACATCCGCGTGCTGGCCAACCGCGTGCGTCAGTCGTTTAACGCCCAGAACGTCGAGCTCAACTTCTGGCGGTTCGGCACCCCCTCGTCCGCGGGTTGCAGCCCCAGCGCCGGCTACGGCGCCTGCACCGCGGTCTCCGACTGCGGCGGCTACGACGGGTGCGCCCCGATGTCCTGCAACACCTGCGCCCCGAAGCGCCGCTTTGTGTGCAACGGCCTGCTGGGCGTACGCTACCTGAAGCTGGACGAGAGCTTCCAGAACGCGGTGATGTTCACCGTTGACGACGGCGCCGGCGGCGTCATGCCCGCCCCCGTCGGAACCAACCCCACCGCCTACGTGGGTGGCTTCCCGCCAGACGACAACGTGCTGCTGCACGACATCGAGGTCGACAACAACATGGTCGGCTTCCAGCTTGGCTGCAGCATGAACTGGATGTGTGGGTGCCACTGGTCGGTCTTCGCGGACACCAACTTCGGCGTCTACAACAACCACATCGAGGCCTACCAACGCGTCTACACCGACGGCGGCGGCATGGTGCGGTTTGTCGGCACCGGCGGCGACGCCGCGGTCCGCTCCGACAAGGACCAAGTCGCCTTCTTGGGCGAGCTCCGCACCGGCGTCGCCTACCAGCTTAGCTGCCGGTGGCGGGCCACCGCCGCGTACCGCTTGATCGCGGTCTCCGGCATCGCCACGGCGCAGAACCAGGTGCCGAGCAACTGGATGAACCACCGCCACGTCGGCTACATCGACTCGACCGACTCGCTCTTCCTGCAAGGCCTGCAGTTGGGCGCCGAGTGCAAGTTCTAGTCGCCGGCTGCTACACGTGAAACGAACAAACCGCCCGGTCGCTCAAGCGACCGGGCGGTTTTGTTTTGTTGGATGGGTCGAGTCCACCGCGGGGGGACGCTGGCCCGTCATGGGGCTCGGTGCGAAAGGAGCCGGAGTCCCCTCGCTTCGGACCCGGCCCATCCCGCTTTCGAGCGCCGATGCCTAAACCACCACCGCCGTGAGCATGCGGAAGTCGGGGTCGTTGCGGATCGCGTCGAAGTCGTGCTCTTCGGGGATCAGGTAGCGGAACTCCGCGTCCAGCTCCAGCGCCCGCGCCAGGCACTCGATCGCGGGCCCGCGTTGCCCGGCGAGGCTCCAGTAGCAGGCCAGATTGTAGTGCAAGATCGCCTGACGCGGCTCGTGCTCCATGGCGCGCTCCAGGGCCTCGATCGCCCGCCGGAGCTGCCCGGTCCGTTTGTAACACCACCCCAGCGCGAGCCACACGTGCAGGTTGTCGCCGTCCAGGGCGGCGCTGCGTTGCAGCGGGTAGAGGGCGTCGCGGTAACGGTCCAGCTCGCGGAGCGTTTCGCCCAGCAGGTAGCAGGCCCGGGCGTCGCCGTGCACTAGTTTGCCGCGTCGCTGCAGCGCGGCCAGGGCGTGTGGCCTCATCCCCAGCTCTAGGTAACCTTCCGCTTCCAGCGTCGCTTTTTCGAGTTGTTTGGCTGCGAGTCGGACCACGTGCGGGCTCTCCAAATTGGGCGTGCGCGTTGAACATCGTCGTTGCTGCGCCCGACCCCGACGCAGCGCCTGGATTCTATCCCTACGCGGCCCGGGGCCCAAACACTCCGCCAAAAGTCGCGCCGTAAACCGGTGCGGCGCAGGCAGTAACGGCCAGAAAATCGAGTCTTCCGGAGTTGTCGGTCCTGTCGACCGGGCAAACGCCGCACCCCGCGGAGGGGTGGACACCTAGACCCGGCCCCGCCGGGGCGTGGCGTTTCCGCCACGCGCCCCCGCGGGCCGTGTGGCGAAATCGCCGCGTCGCGATCCCGCGGCCCGCCGCCTGCCAAGAGCGAAGTGCAGGCGCCGCAAGCAGTTAGCGCCGCCGGCCCGATTGCGGCGCGCGAACGGCCCCCCGCTTGCCTTGGGGGGCTGCGTGAGAAAGCTCCTGTTGATCACGATGCTGTTGTCCGCGGCGCCCGTCTCGCGGGCCCAGACCGAGCCGTCGTGGGTCCGCACCAGCCACGGCTGGGAGCGTCCCGCCTGGTTCCGCGCCGCGACGCCCCCCCCGCCGCTGCCCCACCCGTCGCTGGTGGCGGCGCTGCAACTGATGGGGTCGACCCTGGCGCTGCTGGCCTGCGCGCCGGCGGGCGCGGCCGCTACTTCAGCGACGCGGCCAGCCACGCGCCGTAGGCGGCGCCCACCGCGGTCAGCGGCGTCGCCACAACTTCTGGCACGTCGTACGGGTGAAGCCCGACGATCGTTTGCTCGACCCGACTGAACAGGTCGGACCGGCTCTTGGCCGTGACCAGCCATTCTTCGCCCGTCTCGATGGCGCCCTGCCAGTGGTAGGTGCTGCGGATCGGACCGCTGACCTGCACGCAGGCCGCCAGCCGCTGCTCGACCAATTGCACAGCGATGCGCTCGGCGACGGCGTGGTCGCCCGTGGTGGTGGTGATCAGCCAGTAGTCGTTCATCGGACGCCGCCCCTGGGAAGTCGCAATGAGGCAACCCGCCAAGCCCGCCAGCCGCGCAGCGCAGCGCGGTCGCGGAACTTGCGTTGCTTGAGTCGGTGAAGGTATTGTCGAGCCGGTTCGCTGGAGCCATCCTAAGCGATTGGCCGTCTCTGGGCCGACCCGCTCTGGTTATGCTACAGACTCGACTGAACCGTGTTCTCTCTTCTATCGCGATCTGATCGCACTTGGCGGCCCCATGGCAAACCCTCCCACGCTCCGCGGTCTTTCCATCGGCGCCGGTTACTTCGCGCAGTTCCACTTCGACGCGTGGCGGCGTGTCGACGGGGCAGAGTTGGTCGGCATTTGTGACAGCGACGCCGGCAAGGCGGCCGCGGCCGCGCAGCAGCACGGCGTGGCGGGCTCGTTCTCCGACTTCGACCAGGCGATCGACGCGCTAAAGCCCGACTTCGTAGACATCATCACGCCCCCCGATTCGCACCTCGACCTCGTGCGGCGCGCGGCCCAGCGGGGCCTGCCGATCATCTGCCAGAAGGCCCTCGCCCCCGACCTGCGGACCGCCGAGCAGGTGGTGGCCGCGGCGGCCGACGCCGGCGTGCCGCTGATGGTGCACGAGAACTTCCGCTTCCAGCCGTGGCACCGCGAGATCAAGCGACTGATGGATGGCGGCGCGGTGGGCCGGGTGCACTCCATCTCGTTCCGCACCCGCATGGGAGACGGCTGGGGCGAAGACGCCTACCTGGGCCGGCAGCCCTACTTCCGCACCATGCCCCGGCTGCTGGTGTTCGAGACGGGGGTCCACTTCATCGACACCTTCCGCTACTTGGCGGGCGAGGTCGATTCGATCTACGCCCTGCTGCGCCGGCTCAACCCGGTGATCGCCGGCGAGGACGCCGGCACGCTCACGCTGCGGATGGCCAGCGGCGCCGTCTGCACGTGGGACGCCAACCGCTTCAACGAATCGACCGACGCCAACCCGCGTCTCACCTTCGGACAGATGCTGGTAGAGGGAGACTCCGGCAGCCTGCGATTGTGGGGAGACGGCGCGATCACGCTGCAGCCTCTGGGCGAAGCAGAGCGGCCGCACGACTACACGTTTAGCACCGAGGGCTTCGCCGGCGACTGCGTCCGCGCGACACAGCAGCACTTCATCGATTGCCTGCGTTCGGGGGCGCCGTTTGAGACCGCGGGCGCCCAGTACCTCAAGTCGCTCCGCGTGGTGGAGGCCGCCTACCAGTCGTCTCTGGTGGATCGGCCGGTCCGCCCGGAGGGCCTGCCCACGACGCGCGTGATCGACCTCTCCCGCCCGATCGACAACCAGATGCCGGGCGTCGCGATCAGCCCCGCCAAGACGATCGCCAAAGAAGGTTGGAACGCCACGACGCTGTCGCTGTACTCGCACGCGGGGACGCACATCGACGCGCCGCGGCACTTCATCGACGGCGCCGCGCCGCTGGACGCCCAGGACCTGGCCGTGTGCGTCGGCCCCGCCAAGCTGATCGACCTCACGCCGGTTGAACCGGCGGAGCTGATCACCGTCGCCCGGCTGAGCGACTGGGCCGACCGCATCGAGGCGGGCGACCGGCTGCTGCTACGCACCGACTGGAGCCTGCGCTACCCGGCGCCCGAGTACCGCGACGCCCTGCCGCGGATCTCGCTGGAGCTGGCCGAGTGGCTCGTGGCCAAGCGGGTGGCGCTGGTCGGGGTGGAGCCCCCGTCGGTCGCGGACGTCAACAACATGCGGGAGCTGACCGACGTGCACCAAGCCCTGTTCCGCGGCGGCGTGACGATCGTCGAGGGGCTGGTGGGCCTCGATCGGCTCGTGGGCCACGAGTTTGAGCTCATCGCCCTGCCGCTTAAGATAGCCGGGGGCGACGGCTCCCCCATCCGCGCGGTCGCCGTGCTGCGGTCATCGTCGGACGTTTAACCACGAAGGTCACGAAGGAACACGAAGAAAAAGCGGAAGGGAGAAGCAGGGATGGCGTTTCGGCGGGGCGACCCGTCTGGGAATCGGCCGGCGACGTAGTGAACGTTGCGAACCAGTTGTCACACACCCGAGGAACGCTCAACGACGCGCCCCCTCATGCATTGCTCCGACCTGTCCGCCGATCTCTTGCTTCGTCCCCGCCGCGGCTTTGGTATTAACTTCGTGCTCCTTCGTGTTCGTTGTCGTTAACCGTTTCGTAGCTCTCTGGCGACCAGAAAAATGCCACTGCTTGGATGTATCGCAGACGACTTCACCGGCGCCACCGACCTGGGTTCGATGTTGGTGCGTGGCGGGATGCGCACCGTGCAGTGGGTTGGCGTTCCCAAGCCGCTGCCCGACTGTAACGATGTCGACGCGGTGGTGGTGTCGCTCAAGTCGCGCTCCATCGAGCCCGAAGCCGCGGTGCGGGACTCGCTCGACGCGCTCCGGGCGCTGCGGGCCGCGGGGGCCCAGCGGCTGCTGTTCAAGTACGGCTCGACCTTCGACTCGACCCCTCGGGGCAACATCGGTCCCGTGGCCGAGGCGCTGCTCGAAGCGACCGGCGCCGAGCAGACCGTCTTCTGCCCCGCGTTCCCCGAGAACGGACGCACCGTCTACCGCGGGCACTTGTTCGTGGGCGACGCGTTGCTGAGCGAGTCGGGCATGCAGAACCACCCCCTCAACCCGATGACCGACCCCAACCTGGTCCGCTGGCTCTGCCTGCAATCGCACGGCGAGGTGGGCCTGGTGCCGCTGGACGTCGTGCGGGCCGGGAGCGCGGCCATCGAGGCGCGGCTTGCCGAGCTGCGCAGCCTGGGGGTCCGGCTAGTGATCGCAGACGCGACCAGCGACGACGACCTGGACGCCTGGGCGGACGCGTTGGTCCAGGCGCCGCTGATCACCGCCGCGTCGGCGCTCGCCGCTGCGTTGGGGCAGGCCTACCGCCGCCGCGGGCTGCTGGCGGGCCACCCGGACGACGCGTCGTTCACGCCCACCGACGGCCATGCCGCGGTGCTGGCCGGAAGCTGCTCGATGGCCACGCAGCGGCAGGTCGCCGCGTGGAGCGCGGGCCGCCAGGCGCTGCGGATCGATCCACGTCGGCTCGCCCTGGGGCAGGGCGTGGTCGACGAGGCGCTCGCCTGGGCCGAGTCTCGGCTCGACGACGGCCCGCTGCTAATCTCGTCGACCGCCACGCCCCACGAGATCGAGCAGACCCGTTCGTCGCTGGGTGAGCAGGCCTCGTCGTTGGTTGAAGAAGCGATGGGCCGGCTCGCCCGCGGACTGGTCGACCTGGGCGTGCGGCGGCTGGTGGTGGCCGGGGGGGAGACCTCGGGCGCCGTGCTGCAGGCCCTCGGGGTCGCCTCGCTGCGGATCGGGCCGTCGATCGCCCCGGGCGTTCCCTGGACCCAGTCGACCAGCCAGCCCAAGCTCGACCTCGCGCTCAAGAGCGGCAACTTCGGCCAGGACGACTTCTTCGCCCGCGCGCTAAACTGCCATTAACCACGGATGACGGTAGCCACGAAGAAGCACAAAAAGGCGCAGAAAATGGACGAGGACATGAGACGAGCTAGGCAGCATTGAGCCCCAATCGTGAGCGCCCGGAGACTACGGCGCCGACAGACCCCCCAACGCCAACGCTCCCGGCGTCAGGCAGTGAACTAGGCGCTCAACTTTCTATCCGAAGTCGCGTCTTGCCTTGTGCTTCTTGTGCCGTTTTGTGGCCGCCGTCTCAGCCAACGTCGTCCGTGAAATCTGTGCTATTTGTGGTCAAAACTTCGCCTCGATCGGTCCCCCCAGCATGAATTACCGCGAACAGCGCCAAGCGATTGCCCACCACGCCAAGAGCCTGTTCGACCGCGGCTACGGCTGCGGCAGCTCGGGGAACATCAGCCTGCGTGTTGACGAGGGGATGCTGATCACGCCGACCAATAGCTGCATGGGCACGCTCGACCCGGCGAAGATCGCGCTGGTCGACCACGACGGCAAGGTGCTGGACGGAGACAAGCCCTCCAAGGAGCTGTTCTTGCACCAAGCCATGTACGGGCGACGGCCCGACGAGCGGGCGATCGTCCACCTGCACTCAACGTGGTCGGTGGCCGTTTCTTGCCTGGCGGACGTCAACCCGGACGACGTGCTGCCGGCGCTCACCGCCTACTACGTGATGCGGGTCGGCAGCCTGCCGCTGGCGCCCTACTTCCCGCCGGGGGACTTAGCGCTAGCCGAAGCGGTGGCGACGCTCGCCCAGCGGAGCCGTGCGGTGCTGCTGGCCAACCACGGGCCCGTGGTGGCCGGGGCGGGGCTCGAGCAAGCGGTCTACGCCGCCGAGGAGCTCGAAGAGACCGCCAAGCTGTTCTTGCTGCTCCGCGGCCAGCCCATCCGGCCGCTTACCGAGGCGCAGGTCGCCGACCTGCGCGTGCGGTTCCCTACGTGAAGTGGGGGCGCTAGATCTCGATCGTCATCGGCAAGAGCCCCAGGCTCTCGGGGAGGGCCGGCGCGACCATCCGGCCGTCGTGGTGGTAGGTGCGGTTGCGGCCGAGCCGCTGCGCGTCTGCCAGCGCCGCCTCGAGCCGCTGGTACACCTCCTCGAACCCGCCGCAGCCTTCCGATGCCGCGACGGCGCAAGAGACCGTGGCCTGCACCACCGGGCCGTCGGCACTGAAGCGGCCCGCCTCTACCTGTTGGCGGAAGCCGTCGATCCGCGCCAGCGCCTCTTCAGGGCTGTCGCCCGTCAGCAGCACCAGGTACCCGGCCCCCTCTTTGGAGGTGACGATCTGCTGCGGCTCTAGCGCTTCCTGCAGCAGCTCTACCAGCTTCGCCTCGAGCCGGGGGCCGCACCCGGCCGGGTGCGGGGCCGATGGGGGGTCGAACTGCAGCAGCGCCGTGGGGGGCGCTTGATCGGTTTCTTCGAGCTCGTGGGTGATCGCGTCGATCAGGGCGTCGAGCGTGGCCATTGTCGGGTGGAGCCCCGGCGTCGTCGGCTCCGGCCCGCCTGCGGCGGCTTCTAGCCGGCTAGCGCTGGCGGCAACCTCGGCCGAGAGTGTTTCGGTATCGGCCACCAGCTCGCTACGCCGCTCGGGGTCGAGCGGCTGCTCGAGCAACGCGTCGATCTTGGCCGCCTGGCGGCCGAGTTCTTCGGCGCCCGCGGCCAGGGCGTCGCGCTGCGCCTGGTCCTGACCGCCGGGGCGCCAGCCCTGCAGCCGCTGCGCGGCGTCGTCTAGGAACTCGTGGTTCGTCTTCTGCAGCTCTCCGGCCGAACGCTGGAAGTCTTCGGGCTGGTCGATCGTGGCGCGCAGGCTCGAGCCCGCCGCCTCCAGCCGCTGCCGGAACGCGTCGAGTGCCGCCTTGGCTTCTTGGGGCGACGCAGCGGTCGCCGGCGGAGCGAAGGGGGCCGGCGCCGGCGTGGCGGCGACAAACGGCGCCGCTGGTGGGGCGACCGGCGCAGCGGCCTGCGGCCGGTCGGCCAGCAGCGGCTCTGCGTCGCGGCCCTTCAGCGGCCACCCCAGGCGTGCGCCCAGGGCATAGCCGACCGCCACATTGCCCACCGCTACCGCCGCTACAAACCAGATCATGGCGTCCTACACCCTCGAAAGAGACCGGGCGCTCGATCGCGCCGTTCAATCAAGGTTAGGACACGCTCGGCGCGGCCCGCCGCGGGCGCTGGCGGGACTCTCCCGGCCGATTTGCGGGTCGTGCCGGCTAGCGCCGCTGGGGCGGTTGTGCTGCGCCGCTCTCGGAATGGGCCTGCATGGCCCGCAACGCTTCGATAAACTGCGGCGAAAGGTTCCGCAGCCTGAAGACCTCGGTGGTCGCCCCGGGGGTCGAAGGGTGGACGACACACACCACCTCGGCGTCGGCAGCCGTTCTGGCCAGCTCGGCCAGGGCGCCCTGCTCTCGCGGGCTGAGGCCGGAGAGTTGGGCCATCGGGGATTGTGCCATCGCAGGTTGGGCCGCCGCCGGGGCGATCGGCGCCAGCGGGGCCGGGTTGTCCCAGCCCTGGTCGGCGCCGGCATCCTGACCGCGGACGACGGGCGCCGCGGGCCCGGGTACCGGCTCGAGGCCGGGGCCGACCCCAATGGGGTTCGGGTTGGAAGCAAGTCGGATGGGCGAGTCGCGGTACACGGCGCTGAGGTTCTGGGCGTCGAGCTCGGCGTGCACCTCGGCGACGCCGACGTACAGCCCCTCGTTCTTGTCGACATCGGCGCCAAAGCAAACGCCGACCAGCTCGCCATCGCGATTAAACAACCCGCCGCCGCTACGCCCAACGACCGGCGCCCCGGTGCCGACTACACACTCGGCGCCGTCGCAGCGGGCGAGTTCTACTACCTGGCCGGTCCGCAGGCTCGGGTCGGCGCCGTGGTCGCAGCCGACCGAGCGCAGGGCTTCGCCCGGCGACGTAGCGGGGCCGCGGGACGCCATGCGGGCCGTAACCAGCGGGCGGGCCGACCGGATCGCGATCAGGGCCAGGTCTTTCTCAAAGTTGGTGCGGACCACCACCGCCGAAACGCGGTCGACCACCTGCGGCGTCCCCTGCGAGGCGTCGTAGATCTCTACGGTCACCTTGGCCCGGTCGCCCAGGGGCTGCTTGTTCTTGTCGCGGAACAGATGCCCGCAGGTCAGCACCAGCGCTTCGCCCTGGCGGGCGTCGATGATGGTGCCGGTGCCGAAGGCGTGCCCCTCGGGGTCGTCGACGCGGATCCGCACCGAGGCCGACACCAGAGAGGCCTCGCCGCTCGAGAGCGACGCGGCGGGCGGGCCCTGCTCGCCGGCCGGCCGGCTGTTCGAGGCGAACGTCGCCTGCACCCGATCGTTGCGCGGCGTGCTTTGCTCCTGTGCGGGCGCCCGCGGCGAGGACGCCGTGGCGAGCAGGCCGCGGAGTTTTTCGTAGCTGGTGAAGCCGACGATCCGGCCCGTTTCCTTGCCGTCGACCAGCATCACGAAGGTCGGGTAGCTGCGGACGCCCAGCTGGGAGGCGATCTGCGAATCGCGCGAGGCGTCGACCTTCTCGATCGGGGCGCCCTCGGCCTTGAGCCGCTCGACCACGGGGTCCATCTGCCGGCAGTAGGTGCAGTTGACGGTGCCGACATCCAGCAGAACGGTCTGGCCAACACTCACGGGGGCGGCGGCCAACAGCAACAGCAACGAGGCCGGGGCCAAGAGGAAGAGTTTCTGCATGCGGAACATCCCTGTTCCCTCCATAGGTCACGCGTGCGGGGCGGGCGGTTCGGGACCTTCGCTGCATCCTTGCGGGCGAAGGAACTGCGTGCCGCGGCGGGCACTTTGCCCCTTTTGCGTAAATGTTACAAGACCATTGCCGCGGGAAAACCTGACTGATGGCGGTGCTGGCGCCTCGATTCTCCTGGTTTTTGAGAGGTTGACTCAAGCCGTGGATTACCGAACTGGGCGGTCGCTGGCGTTGTCCTGTGGCGAAGCACACCGCGTGCCGATGCGGGTCGCGGGGGGGCAGGCGGGCCGGTAGACTTGCGTTTTCTTGAACCTCGCCGGGGGCGGGGACGCCCCGGCTCACACGCGAGCCGCTTGTGAGCCGGACCGTCCCCGGTCCCGGCGCAACTGAGTACTCCCACTTCCCACAGTGACTATGCCCCGCCGCCTGCTCGTCACCTCCGCCCTGCCGTACGCCAACGGGCAGATCCACATCGGGCACCTGGTGGAGTACCTGATGACCGATATCTGGGTCCGCTTCCAGCGGCTCCGCGGTCACGAGTGCTTGTACGTGTGCGCGGACGACACCCACGGCACGGCGATCATGATCCGCGCCCGGCAGGAGGGCCGCAGCGAGGAGGCGCTCATCGAGGACATGCAGCGCCAGCACGAGCGCGACTTCGACGACTTCGGCATCGTGTTCGACAACTACGGCAGCACCAACAGCGAAGAGAACCGCCAGCTCTGCCACGTGCTGTGGAAGGCCATCCGTGCCGCGGGGCTGGTGAAAGAGAAGGAGATCGAGCAGCTCTACGACCCGCAGGCGGGCACGTTCCTGGCCGACCGGTTTGTGAAGGGGTCGTGCCCCAAGTGCAAATCGCCCGATCAGTACGGCGACAACTGCGACAAGTGCGGCAGCACCTACTCGCCGGCAGAGCTCATCGACCCCCGCAGCACGCTCAGCGGCGCCGTTCCCGAGACACGCAAGGCGCTCCACCTGTTCATCGAGCTCGAGAAGCTGCACGGCATGCTGGACGAGTGGACACAAACGTCCGGCGCGTTGCAACCGGAGGTCGCCAACTACCTCAAGGGGCACTTCCTGGGAGACGCCCTGCGGGACTGGGATATCAGCCGCCCGGCGCCCTACTTCGGGTTCGAGATCGCGGACTCGCCGGGCAACTACTGGTACGTGTGGTTCGACGCCCCCATCGGTTATATGGCCAGCACCCAGCAATGGTGCGACGCCAACGACGGAAAGCTTAACGACTGGTGGCCCAAGGCCGACGCTCCAGCAAACGACGGCCGCGAGGTGCACCACTTCATCGGCAAAGACATCACCTACTTCCACACGCTGTTCTGGCCCGGCATGCTGCACGCCGCCGGATACCGCCTGCCGACTAAGGTTCACATCCACGGGTTCTTGACCGTCGACGGCGAGAAGATGTCCAAGAGCAAGGGGACGTTCGTCTCTGCACGGACCTACCTCGACCACCTCGACCCCGCCTACCTGCGGTACTTCTACGCGTCGAAGCTCTCCAGCAAGGTCGACGACCTCGACCTGTCGTTGGAGGAGTTCATCGCCAAGGTGAACACCGACCTCGTCAACAAAGTGGTCAACCTGGCGAGCCGCTCGGCGAAGTTTGCGGAGAAGACGGGACTCAGCAAGACTTACCCAGACGACGGCGGACTATTCGCCGCGGGCGCCGCGCTCAGCGAAGAGATCGCCGCAGCGTACGAGGCGTGCGATTACGGCCGCGCGATGCGGCTGGTGATGCAGCTCGCTGATCGGGCCAACCCGTACGTCGAAGAGGCCAAGCCGTGGGAGCTGCGGAAGGACGCCGCCGAGGCGCAGCGGCTGCAAGACGTCTGCACCGTCGCGCTCAACCTGTTCCGGCAGATCGTGGTCTACCTGGCGCCGGTGCTTCCGAAGCTGGCCGAGCAGACCGGCGAGCTGCTGGGCGACCCGATCACCGGCTGGGACCAGGCGCAAGAGCCGCTGGTCGGCACGCCCGTCAACAAATTT
This sequence comes from Pirellulimonas nuda, assembly GCF_007750855.1. Classification (GTDB taxonomy): domain Bacteria; phylum Planctomycetota; class Planctomycetia; order Pirellulales; family Lacipirellulaceae; genus Pirellulimonas; species Pirellulimonas nuda. The sequence continues at coordinate 6,477,317 of NZ_CP036291.1, read as the reverse complement.
CAACACATGCTCCAACGAGTCGAACCCGCCAAGGTGAACGCGATGATCGAAGACAGCAAACCAGCAGAGCAGGAAGCGACGGACGCCCCGATCGGCGCCGCATTGACGCAGTTCAGTGATGGACCCGAGCCCCTCGCAGCCGAGCCCCTGGCCGACGAGTGCACCTACGAAGACTTCACCAAGGTCGACTTGCGCGTCGCCCGCGTGGTTGCGGCCGAGCAGGTGCCGGAGGCCCGCAAGCTGCTGAAGCTGACCCTGAGCCTCGGCGGGGACCAGACGCGGCAGGTGTTCGCCGGCATCAAGGCGGCCTACGAGCCCGAGACGCTCGTGGGGCGGCTGGTGGTGATGGCCGCCAACCTAGCGCCGCGGCAGATGAAGTTCGGCCTGAGCGAAGGGATGGTGGTCGCCAGCGGCCCGGGTGGTGAAGAGGTATTCCTGCTGTCGCCCGATGAGGGGGCCAAGCCGGGGCAGCGCGTGCATTGAGGCGCCGGGTTGTGCAACCGATCGGACGGGGGTGATATAATCAAACCATGATCGAATCGACGCCACAGTCTGATTTTTTCGACGCGGCCCTGCTGCCGCTCGGCGATACGGGTCTGCCCAGGCCCTCGTGTGAGATCGCTGCGCTTTGGCCGAATCAAGGCGAGTGGAGCGAGGCGCAGTACCTCAGCGTCGCCCTCGATACAAACCATCTTGTCGAGCTGGTGGACGGGCATATCGAGGTGCTGCCAATGCCGAAGCGAGTTCATCAGCTCATCGTCCAATGGATGTTTCAGCCGCTGGACCGACATGTTCGGACCCACGCATTGGGCGTTGTGGTTGTTGCCGCATTCAGCGTGCGTCTTCGGAATCGCACGTTCCGCGAGCCGGACATTGTGTTCATGCTGGAAGAAAATCGCGGCCGGATCAGCGAAGACTACTTCGAGGGCGCCGACCTAGCGATCGAGGTTGTCAGCCCCGACCCCAAGAGCCGCAATCGCGACTACGTAGAGAAACTCTCCGACTACGCCCGCGCCGGCGTGAGCGAGTACTGGATTGTGGATCCCGAGGAGCAGAAGATCACGGTGCTGACGCTGGCCGAGGGCGCCGAGGCTTATGCAGAACTCGGAGTGTTCACCTCAGGTCAGTCGGCCGGGTCGAAGTTGCTTGATGGCTTTTCGGTTCAAGTTCAAGATGTGTTCACGGCGGCACAACCCTAGCCCGCCGACCGGATCAATAGCGATACGATGAGCATTCTCCCCACGGCCAGTCCGAACGCGCTAGAACCCGTGTGGGAGCTGGCGACGATGTACCCGTATCAGGGCCAGTGGAGCGAAGACGCCTACCTGGACCTCACCGAAGGCGCCAACCGGCTCATCGAGTTCAGCGACGGCAAGTTGGAGTTCCTGGCGATGCCCACCGAGGACCATCAAGACATCTTGCTGTACCTTCTCGACCAGCTCCGGGCGTTCGTCGCGGCCGGTGACCTCGGCAAAGTATCCTTTGCCGGCCTGCGGGTCCGGCTGAGGCCGGGCCAGGTCCGCGAGCCGGACATCGTGTTCCTGTGCAAACAGAATTTCGACAAGCGCGGCGCACGCGTGTGGGACGCCGCCGACTTGGCTGTGGAGATCGTCAGCGACGACGACCAAAGCCGTCAGCGGGACTACGACCAGAAGCTGCGTGACTACGCCGCGGCCGGGGTATCGGAATACTGGATCGTTGATCCCAGGGACAAGAAGATCTCTGTGTTCGTGCTGCCCGAAGGGAGCAACGCCTATGTGGAATATGGCGTGTTCACGCCCGGGCAAGCTGCCTCTTCGAAGCTCCTCGCCGGCCTGCTTGTAGACGTCCAGGCCGCGCTGGACGCTGGGAAGGTGTAGTGCCGAAGCCCCCGTAGCTACTCCGCGGCGTGCTCGCGAAGCTCTTCCAGCGTCGCGAACTCCAGCATCGACATGTGGGTCGCCTCGAGCACCACCTGGGGCGCCATCCCCGCGTCGTAGGCCTGCTTCCAGCGCTCGGCGCACACACACCACTGGTCGCCCGGCTTCAGGCCGGGGAACTGGTACTCGGGCATCGGCGTCGACAGGTCGTTGCCGGACTGCTTGCTGTAGCGCAAGAACTCGGCCGTGACCCGGCAGCAGACCAGGTGCAGCCCCTGATCGCTGGGGCCGGTGTTGCAGCAGCCGTCGCGGTAGAAGCCGGTCATCGGCCGCGTGCCGCACGTCTGCAGCTCTTCTCCCAGCACGTTCTTGGCGCGGCGGACGGTTTCGGAGCTCATGGCGGGGCCTTGGTTGCGGCAGGGTGGGGGGCTTCTGGTTTGTAGCGCACGAAGCCGCCGTCGTCAAACCGCACCCGGTAGGGACCGACCCGCGGGTCCGCCACGTAGTAGTCGGTGCTGATGACCTGGGCGCCGCTCTCCACCGCGGCCACGAAGCGGCGGGTGTCGTTCTTCCGCGCCTCGACGGTTTCGGCGTCGGCCCGTGTCCGCACCAGGTAGCCGCGGGCGACCAGGTCGCGGATGCGGGCGCCGTCCTTGATCGGGTTGTTGACGATGTGGAAGGCCGCCTCCGGCGAGCCCGCCGGTGAATTGGTGAACAGCACCCTCCCCCGCAGCGAGGGATGCCCCGCGATGTACGCGTCGCGCTTCGCGCCCCCCTCGTCCAGCACGAACAAGAACCGGCCCGCCGCACGCTCGACGGTCGGCCAGCCCCCATCCAGCACGGCCGACTCAAGGGAGTCGGCGTCTCCGCGGACGAAGTCGGGGGTGAGCAGCCGATGGTCGCCCAGGCCGGCGCGGAGCTCGGCGTCGAGGCGGTCGAGGGCCCCGGCGTCGATCTTGGGCGGCGTCGCGGCGCCCGGCAGCGGCGCCCGCTGGTCGCTCACGTTCATCGTCACCACCACCGGCAGGTGCCCCGGGTTGGCGGCGGACCACGCCTTAAACTGCGCCAGGGCGAGCGCCAGCGTTGGACAGTTTGAACGGAAGTCGATGTCGGGAACGTGCAGCACCTTGTAGCCGGGGCGGAGCATTACCCCCTGGGGGTCGAACGGGGCGTGCTGGGCGCCGGCCGAACGCATGAGCTCGATCCCCGCCGGCTTGGCGAACACGCCCCCCTGCGGGTCGTGGTAGACGTCGATCTCAAACGCCCGCAGCCCCAGTTCAAGCTGCTCCGGCAGCGGGGCGTGCGCGTAGTCGAGCCGCCAGGCGTCGGCGCTGAAGGTCGCCATCGTCCGCAGCAGCGGCGGGTCGATCGGCGCCTTGAACGAGTTGTGGCTGCCGATGAGCTGCACGCGGTCGAGCGTGACGGGCGCCTCCGCGCAGGCCGCCAGCGGGGCCAGCAGCGCGACAATGGCTAAACCTCTCGCAGAGGCGCGGAGGCGCGGAGGGAGGGGCAGGCAAGAGAGAAAGACCAATGACCAAGCCTTGATGACAGAGAGCTTTAGTGAATTGTCGGTTGAGGCTTTCTCGTCGTTTGCGTCTGGGCGCCTCTGCGAGAGCCTTCTTGACGGCGCACAAAGAAAGCGGGGCCCGAACTTCGGGCCCCGCTTGGTAGGACTTCTCAACCACGCATGGGTTACGCGTCGGCCTGTTCCAACTGCTTCCGCGGGCTCCTGGGCGCCGCGGTTTGCAGGTGCATCACGCGGCGGTCGCTCTTGAACGGGACGCCGTTGACCACCGTGCCGATCATCCGGATGCCGACGCTGCGGAGCAGCTCGGCCGCCTGATGGATCTTGGGGACAGACGTCTGGTCGCGGAGCACCGACAGGATGGCGCCGTCGCAGTGCTGACCGAACAGCAGGGCGTCGGACAGCCCGATCACCGGGGCGCCGTCGATGATGATAAAGTCGTAGTCGCCGCGGAGCTTCTCGATAATCGGCTGCACCTGGTCGGTGGCCAACGCGTGCACCGCGTCAACGTCGCAGTACCCGCCGGTCAGCAGCCACAGCCCCTCGGCGTTGGTGGCGCGGACCACGTCGGAGACGTCCACCTCGGCCCGCAGCACCTCGCACAATCCGTCTTCCAACGGCACGTCGAACAGCGTGTGCAGCGACGGGCTGCGGACGTCGCCGTCGATCAACAACGTCCGCCGGCCGGCGCGAGACAGGCTCACGGCCAACTGGCTGGCGACGGTGGTGCGTCCCTCCAGGGTCGCCGGGCTGGTGACCAGCACGATCTGTCGCCGCTTGGTGGTCGACTCGTGCATCAGCGCGGTCCGCACGCTGTCGATCGATTCTTGCAACTGAGCCAGGATCGGGCTGCTGCTCGAAAGCACCTTGCGTCCGGACAGCGACGGCAGCGTGCCGATGACGCGGATGCCGAGGCCCTCTTCTACCTGGTCGGGGTCGTTCAGCTTCCGGCCGGAGAACTCTGCGTAGGCGATCCCCAGGGCGGTCAGCAGGAAGGCGCCGATGCCGCCGACGGTCGAAATGGCGGTTCGTTCGTAGAAGTTGATGTTGTCGGTCGTCTCCGGCGGGGCGTTGGGGTCGCCGCCAAGCGGGGTGATGCGGTCCGGGGCCTCGGCCTCGATGTCCCAACGTTCGATCCGGTCGACCACGCTCTGCTGCACGAGCTGAAGCTGCTCAACCTCGCTCGCACGCATCGCCAACTCGGCGTCCTTCTCGCCCAGCACCTCGACCTCTTCCTTAAGCTTGGCGATGACTTCTTCGGCCTGCTTGATCTGCTGGCCGTAGTTCTGCAGCGCGATCTGGAACCGCACGGTCGCTTGCTTGAGGTACGGGTCGGGTTCGGTCTGCTTGCGCGTCATGAACTGCTGCTTCATCTGGCTGCGGGTCTGGGCGATCTCGTTCTGGATCGAGTTCCGCTTCTTTTCCAGGGAACGCAGTTGCGGAGAGTCGCCGTGCTTGGTGGTGGAGCGGACCTCGCGGATCTGCATGTCGTACATCATCACCATCTGCTGCATGTTGGCGATCGACGGGTCCTGCGCCAGCGCCTCGTCCACCTGCGCTTCGAGGTACGCGGGGTCGTTCACCATCGTCTGGATCAGGCTGAACTCTGCCCGGGCCTCGGCCAGGGCGCCTTCGGCCTGCGACTTTTTCGTTTGCGCGTCCTTGATGTCGGTCATCAGCATCTGCGTGCGGGGGTCGAACACCAAGGCGTCCGTCGAGCCCCGGTCCTGCTGCAACGCCAGCAGCGACTCGCTCTTGCGGCGGATCTCGGCGTCGAGCTTCGTGGCGGCCTGCTGAAGGATGGTGCGGGGCAGAAGCCGTTTCTGCTTGGCGCGGTACACAACTTCTTCGTAGTACGCCCGGCTGACCGCCTGGGCCAGCACGGCGAGGTCTTCTTTGGGTTCGCTGCCCGTGAGGCGGATCTCCAACACTTCGGAGTCGCCCGGGAACTGGGCCGTGAGGCGCTCCAACAGCCACTCGGGGCGGTCTTCTTCGGGCTCCGCGGCCACCGACTTCAGCGCCCGGACGGCCGGGTCCTTCAGGACGGCGTTGATCACAAACGGGCTGCGGATCTGCACGACCTGCGTCTTGCGGTAGATCTCGAAGTCACGGGACTCGTTGCCCATGTCTCCCCCCATGACCTCCTGGTTCTCGCTCGACACGAGGTACTGCACGGTGGCCGTGGACGATTCGGGGAACGCGATCCAGAGCCCGGCGGCCGAGGCGGCGCCCAGCAGCAGGCCCATGCAGGTCGCTAGCAACCAGCGGCGCCGCAACGCGTGGAACAGCCCGCTGCGGTCCATGCCGCCGCGGATGACGTCGGTCGGTCGGGGGCCCATCGGCATCTGCGCCAGCGGCCCCCCGACCGGCATGCCGGCGGTGAGGGGAGCGAGCGCGCCCCCGATGGGGGGACGCGGCGGAATTGAGTCGTCGCTTGGCATGGGATCGTAGTGTGTGTGGTTGCCGTCGTGTTGAGACATCGGGCGTTCTTCTCCTCGTGAAAGACCCCAGGCCGGGGCGACTGGACAACTAAGCGGGCCTACGTCGGTGCGGTACTGCGTCCTTGCCTGGACTAGCAACCGGCGGGCCAACCGCGATTTGCCCCCTGCGGAGCGTGGCTAACTCTATACACAACAGTCGCTTAGGTCTGGCCGACCGGTCCGCACCGCGGCCGGCCAGCGTTCGCCTTTTTCAACAATGATGCAAACGATCAACACGCCGACGTCGTGCCGGCGTACGCGCCGTGGGCACACGGCCTTACTGGATCGGGGCCATGGGTCGGGCCGACATCCCCGCAGGCTTGAGTTCCACGGTTTCTTCTGGCACCGACAGCTTCGACAAGATTGCAAGCTCTAAGTAGATAAGTCCTACCGCCGCGATGGGCATCGCCAGCCCCATCCAGTCGTGGGCGATCTGGTCGATCCATTCGGCCATTTCGGGGGAGATGGCCTCGCCGGTGTTCTTCACCGCGATAAAGATCAGGCCGGTCACGACGATTCTCGCGACGTTAACGATAAACGCGATCGGCAGCGCGCTGAGCAGCACGATGAGCCGGTCCCACCAGGGGCGTTCGATGAAGAACACCATGGCGACCGCCATGGCCGAGAGGATGGTGGCCATCCGCAGGCCGCTACAGACCTCGGCGACCTCCATCAGGTCCTCACCCTGGTACTTGATCTGATTGCCGACACGCAGCACCCCGGTCCCCAGCACCTGCAACACGACGGCGCTGATCTTTGCGGCCCACTCCTGCAGCGAGACGAGCAGCCTGAGCTCCACGACGGTGGGGAGCGGGTACATAAAGAACAAGAACAGCACCGGAAGCCACGCCCACGACAGCATGCGCCACCCGCCGGACAGCACCACGGCGCCGAGCAGCGCTAGCAGGAAACTGTAGCGGTCAAGCGGCTCCATGTTGTAGGTGGCCGCAAAAATCCGGACCAGCAGCGCCACGCAGATCATCCCGGCGCCGGCCCACACCTCGCTGGCAGTGGCGGGCACGAGGCCCTTGCGGCGGACCCAGAACAACGCCCCCGCGAGCACCGGGATGATGTACCCGTGCGAGTACATGTCGTTCGACCAGGTGCCGGCCGTGGTGACCAGCATTTCTAGGTAGACAAACAGGAGCACGACCACCGCGACGGCGAAGGTGATCAGAACCTGCTTCTGCTTCGGGTCGGCGGGGTTGAAGTCAACGGGCTCGCCGACGCCGGCATGCCCGCGGGCCCCGAGCGGCGAAAGTCCGACTTGTGATATCGATGCTGGCATGAAGTTAACAGGACGCCGAGTAGGGGAGATTGGACAGGCAGTTGCTTCGGGCGCCCGGAGAAAACAGCCGGACGCCTTGGGGTCGTTACTTGAACCGGCCGTTGACCGGCCCACCGCGTCCATTCGGCGTGAGAGGTCGCCCGCACAGGGTTGGCCGAAACTCTGCCCAACCGCCGCGCGACCTGCGATACCATCGAAGATACGCGTGGTCGTTTTTTCTGTCAAACAGACGCACGCGCCGGCGGCGCGCGCTGCGACCGCCTGTAAACCTTGGTTGACAAAAGGTTTAGGCCGACTGACCGCTAGCCATGCCAGCGAGCGATTCAACCGGCCCCGCGCCGAGTCGGGGGGCCTGTAACACGTACGCCGATCGGTGGGGCGCGGTTCGCCCGATTGGCGGCGCCGTCCGGGCCGTCGGACTGCAAATCGCGCCGGCAAGAGCAACTTTGGGCGAATTCCAGCAGGCCAGGGCAAAGTTCGCCGCCGATGCGTCCGATTATTACGACTGTAGCGGAAGCGCCGGTCGCGCCGCTCAGGCTTGCGCTGCGGACGGCATGTGACTTTAGGGCCTTTCAGCAGCTTGAATCAGCGGTGTTTTGCAAGCAGCGCCGGGTGGCGGAGTCCTTCAGGGGTACATCGGCAATGATGGTAACCAGCATATCGCGGGCGTTGCTCGCAGGTTGTGGCGCGCTGATCCTCGCTTCGGGCGTGGGTTGCACCGCATTCATGGCGCCCCGGGAGACCATCCCGGCAACGATCCCGGGGCCGTCGCCTACCAGCACCGCGCCGCGCGAGCTGGACATGGTGTCGCTCCCGCCGTACGTGATCGAGCCGCCAGACATCTTGATGATCAACGCCATCAAGATCGTCCCGAAACCCCCGCACAAGATCGAGCCCTTCGACGGCCTGTTGATCCGCGCCCTGAACACGCCGCTGGAGTCGCCGATCGCCGACATCTTCAGCGTCGATCCGGAGGGGACCGTCGACCTGGGCCCCGCCTACGGCAAGGTGCGCGTGGTCGGCATGACCATCGACGACGCCCAAGACGCTATCCGCAAGGAGCTGACCAAGACGCTCGCCGACCCGCAGGTCAGCGTGTCGTTGGCCTTCTCCGCCGGCGCCCAGCAGATCGTGGGCGAGCACCTGGTGGGGCCAGACGGACGCGTCAACCTGGGGACGTACGGCTCGGTCTACGTCACCGGCCTGACGCTCCAGCAGGCCAAGCAGGCGGTCGAGAAGCAGTTGTCGAACAAGCTAGAAGACCCCGAGGTTGTGGTCGACGTGTTCGCCTACAACAGCAAGAAGTACTACATCATCACGCAGGGGAGCTCGTTCGGCGACAACATCGTCAACCTGCCGATCACCGGCAACGAGACGGTGCTCGACGCCATCTCGAACATCAACGGCCTCAGTCAGGTTTCCAGCAAGCACATCTGGATCGCCCGCCCGGCGCCCAACGGCGTGGGCTGCGAGCAGATCCTGCCGGTCAACTACGACGAGATTACCCGTGGCGGCGTGACCGCCACGAACTGGCAGGTCATGCCCGGAGACCGGTTGTTCATCTCCGAACAGCCGCTGGCGACGCTCGACGCCCGCGTGGCGACGATCACCCGTCCGTTTGAACGTCTGCTCGGGTTCGTCTCGCTCGGCACGGCCGCCGCGAACCGCATTGTCCGCTTCGGCCTAGGCACACTGTAGTAGGCGTCACCTCTCAACGCTCCGGGCGACCGGGACCCGTCAAGGAATGTCACCGATGCCGCTTCATAGAACGATCCGATTGGCAGCCTGTTTAGCCGTGGCGCTCCCGCTGAGCGCCGAAGCGGGCGGGCACCACCCGCCGGACAGGTTGACGCCCCCCCCCTGCTCCGCCGAGGGGGGCTGCGTGCCCAACCGCACCGACTACGGCTACTACCCCGGACGCTGGCGGCGGTGGCCGGGCGACTACGACGAGGCGTTCCCGACCCCCGCCGGCACGGCGGAAGAGTCGGCCCTGCCGACCGTTGAGCCGATCGCGCCGGAGGTCGAAGACCGGCAGGCGCCCCCGCCGAGTGAGAGCAAAGAGGAGCCGGAGACCAGCGACGACGCGGGTTCCGGCGGCGAGATGGAGTTGCCGCCCCTTCCCGGGCTCCCGGGCCTGCCGGGCATGCCCGGCCCTGGCCCCGGGGCGGGCTCCGGCGACGCGCCGGCCCCGCCCAGCGGGGGCTCGAACCCCCCGCCACGCCTTCCGTTTGGTCCTCCGGCCGGTTTCGGGAATCCGCCCGGGGCCTCGGGCGGGGGGACGCCCGCGGGGGGCGCCCCTCCTGCGGGTGGCGGCGGCGTAGGGTTCCCGCGGCAGGGCAGCCGAGACCGCTCGGACGACCTTCCGCCGGCGTTGCCCCAGTTCGGCCGCGCCGCGTCGTACGGCAGCGGCAACATCTCGCCCGTCGTGTTCCTCAACCAGGGCCGTTAATGCCGTTAAGGTCGGGCCAACCGGCCCGCCCTCGGCCGGCCCTGTCGGTTGACCGACCCGTGCGGCCGACCTAACGTGACTATACAGCCCGGCGCGCACCGCCGGAGTGTTTCCTGGTCCCGTTGGTTGGCGCGACGATGCTCCGTTATCTCCCGATCTTGCTGCTTGTTCCCATTGTTGTCGGCCTGACGTTGTGGGAGGGCATGCTCTCCTCGCGCTGGGAGAAGGACAACGTCCGGGCCGCCGAGTGCGCCAAGCTGATCGAGCAGATCCCCACGAACATCGGCCCCTGGGTGGGGACCGACGAAGTCGTGGAAGAAGAAGTGCTCGAGGGCGCCGGGGCGGTGGGCGCCGCGTTGTCGCGCGTCTACGAGAACCCCGCCACGCGTCAGCAAGTACGCGTGTGGCTGATCGTCGGGCACATCGACGACATCAGCCGCCACACGCCCGACGTCTGCAACCCGTCCAACGGCAACCAGCAGTTTGGCGAGCCGGAGAAGGTGACCATGGAGACCCCGGACGGGGTCGCGACCGACTTCCTGACCACCTCGTTCGGTCCATCGACTGATTCGCCCTACGCGAACTCACGCTGGCGGACGTTCTGGAGCTGGTTCCGCCCCGTCGAGGGAGAGCCGGTGAATTGGCAGGTGCCCCAGGGCAAGGCCCGCTGGATCTTCCCCAACGCCCGGGCGGTGTACAAGCTCTACCTCACCGCGGGCCAAGCCACGCAGGACGAGCCGGCAGAGATCAGCGTCTGCAACGAGTTCGCCCAAGAATTCATGCCCGTCGTGAACGCGACCCTGGGCAAGGCCTGCACGCCGGGCTCGATCGACGACGCGGCGCCCGCGGCCGCCGACAAGGCAGAAGGCGAGGCCGAGGACCAGACCGCCGAAGACGAGACCGAGGCCTGATCTCGCACGGCATGCCCCGCCTGCCGCGTTGCGGCAACCCACTGCGCCTGCGCGCACGCCGCGTCGGGACAGGCCCGCTGGCCGGGCGCAACTGCACTCAAAGCGCCTCTGCTCTGCGTCTCTGCACCGAGGCGCATCGACCCAATCGCCGCGCCCGAGGCTTACCGCCGCACGAGCGGCAGCCCCCTAGAACGAGCTGTCCGAAACGGGCGGCAACTGGGCGTCGGTCTGGTTGTTCGCGGTCACCAGCTTCGAGCGCTTGTAGTTGCTCGTCATGATCTGAGCGTACACGACTCCGTCGATATCGTCGGCAAGCGTCGTGACGTGGCCGTCGCAGAAGGCGGCGTTTACCGTCGACGGGTGCTCGCTGGAGGGGTAACCCAGCTCTTCGTTGGAGGCGTCGAGCGCGTCGGTGGTGATCCCCGGGTCGAAGGAGGTGTCGGTGTTGTGGCCGTTGATCCGCCGCTTGGCGTTGTTGATCACGCCGTGCCACACAAAACCGAACTGATGCTTGAAGTCTTTGCTTGTAGAGGCGTCAAGCGTGTCGTGGCACCAGTACCCGGTGAACAGGTTCTCGGAGACCATCATCGTCTTGCTGGTGCCGTCTTGGATCGAGTCCATGCTCGTCCGCAGCACCTTCCCTTCGCGGCCGTCCGCGCTCCGTTGGCCGTAGGTCAACTTCGTGCTGCGATCGAAGAACACGCCGTTTGCGGCGTACTCCTGAGAGTCCGTCCGCTTCGTGTCGTCAAACGCCTGGCCGGCGTTCACCACGTAGGAGGAGAACGGCTTGCCCGGCTCATCGATCGGGTCGCTGGGGCAGACCATGATCTCCCGTTCGGGCGCTACCGGCGACGGCAGGCCAGCCCAGGTGGCGCTGGGAGTCGACGACTTCCCCTCGAGATTGCTCCAGGCGTCCCACAAGGCCGTCTCTTCCATGAACGGCAGGATCATCACCGCCCAGGGCGCCCGCCGCCCCTCGTACTGCGTGCCGTTGGGGAGCTTGATGTCCTCCACGTAGCCGGGGAACTCTTTCTGGCTCGACTCGTAGAGGTTCAGCGCCAGGGCGATGTTCTTCTGGTTGTTCCGGCAGGTGTTGCTGCGGGCCGATTCGCGGGCGGCCTGCACGGCCGGCAGCAGCAGCGCTACCAGGGTGCCGATGATGGCGATCACCACCAGCAGCTCAACAAGCGTGAAACCGGGTCGGGGGGTGAACGCGGAACGCTTGGCGTGGCGGACGGGATGGCTCATCTGAATTTCTCCTAAACAGGCCGCGGTGCGCGGTGGCGCCGTGGCGTGTGGTGCCCCGAGGACAAGACAATAGCCCAGCCCAACGCCGCGGTTGCGGCGCCGGCGTCGGGCAAATCGAGCCTAACCCCCCGATACGTCTGCGGTTACGCTCCTTACCTACGCTATTCTCGCATGATCGGTCCAACCTGTCCACCAATCGTAGCGGCCCCCTCGCGGGTTGCGGGCACGCACCGCGCAGCGAAAACCCCGCCACCCGACTCTGCCGCGGCCGGGAGTGGCCCCCGGGCGTCGCAGCGGGGCTACCTGCCGGCAACCTCTGCTTGCTATTCTCTGGCAGGCCTCTGCGTTATTCCCGCGGCGGCCCGCGACCAACCAAGGAGCAGCGATGAGCATGATGATCGGAGAGGCCCTATTCGGCGACGGCAACGAGATCGCCCATATCGACCTGTTGATCGGCAGCAAAGAGGGCCCCGTGGGGACCGCGTTTGCCAACGCCCTGGCCAATCAGAGCGAGGGGCACAGCAACCTGCTGGCGGTCCTGACCCCCAACCTGGCCGTAAAACCCGCTACGGTGCTCATCACCAAGGTCACGATCAAGGGGATGAAGCAGGCGGTGCAGATGTTCGGCCCCGCCCAGGCCGCGGTGGCCAAGGCCGTGGCGGACTCGGTCGCCGACGGCGTGATCCCCAAGTCGGACGCCGAAAAGCTAGTGATCGTGTGCGGCGTGTTCATCCACCCCGAAGCCGCCGACGACAAGAAGATCTACGAGTTCAACCTGCAAGCGACCAAAGACGCCATCAAGGCCGCCATGACCGGCAGCCCCACGGCCGACGAGATGATCGCGGGCAAGGACGCGGCGGCCCACCCGTTCCGCGGGTTTTAAGCAGCACATATGCGAGGTGGGTGGCTGGGGTCGTAGGCGCTAGCCGAAGCCCCCAGCCGCTGCGACTGAGTAGACCAGCGTAGTTGGAGCCGCCGCTGGGGGCTGCGCCTGACGGCTTCGACCCCAGCCACCCGACGACCGATGAAACGCATCCTCCTCTGCCTCGACACCGACCCGCAGCCCAGCGTCTTCGACGCGGTCGTGGCGGTAGACGCCGGCGCGGACCTGTTGTTGAGGCACGGCGCCGTGGGGCCCGACGCTGTCGAGGCGCTGGTGCACGGCGCCATCTTCACCCGCGCGCCCGCCGACCTCAAATACACGGCGATCGCGATCGGCGGGTCGGACGTCGCCGCGGGCGAGCGCGTGCTGCGGGCCGTGACCGCGGCGTTCTTTGGGCCGATGCGGGTGTCGGTGCTGCTGGACTCCAACGGCTCAAACACCACCGCCGCGGCCGCGGTGTTGGCGGCAGGGCGGCACGCCCAGCTCGGCCCACAGGCGACCGCGGTCGTTGTCGGCGCCGGACCGGTAGGCCAGCGCTGCGTCGAGCTGCTCACCGACGCCGGCTGCCCCGTGCGGCTGGTGATGCGCAACCAGCAGCGCGCCGACCAGGCCGCGGCGGCGATGGGTCGCCAGGGGGTCACGCCGCTGGCGAGCATCGCCGACGCGCTCGACGGCGCCCAGGTGCTGATTGCCGCGGGCCCACCCGGCGTGGAGCTGGTCACGCCCGACGCCCGGCTCGCGTCCGATGCCTTGCGGGTAGCGATCGACCTGAACGCCGTCCCGCCGCTGGGGATCGCCGGGGTAGAGATGGCCGACAAGGCCGTCGATCGCGGCGGCTGCGCGTGCTACGGCGCGATCGGCGTCGGGGGCTTGAAGATGAAAATCCACCGCGCCGCCATCGCCAGGCTCTTCGAGTCAAACGACCAGGTGCTGGGCGCCGCCGAGGTGTTTGCCCTGGCCCGCGAGCTGTTCTCCTGAAGCACTGTTGGAAAGTACTGTTGGAGCCGGAAGCGTCAGCGCCCGGATGTTTCGTCTGTTGAAACCTCCGGGCGCTCCGTTGCTGAGACGGGGCGCTACCGGCTCGACTTGGTTACCCCAACTGCGACAGCAGCAGGAACGCCAACGCCAAGATCACGGCGCCGACGACCGCCAGGATCATGTTGAGCTTCCGCCGGGCGGCCTCGCGCTCGGCCCGGGTCATCGGCCTTGTGGGTGCGGGGGGCGTCTCGACGGGCACTTTGACGTCGACGACCTTCGACCTGATCGGCGGCGGCGGAGGGGGCGCCGCTGGTGAGGGCTTAGGCGCCGCGGCAGGGAGATCCGGCGCCGCGGCAGGGAGATCCGGCGCCGCGGCGGCGGGGGGCTTGGGCGGCGGAGGTGGTGGGGGGACCGGCGGCTGAGTCGCGGTCGCCGCGGCCATGCCGCACGCGCCACACAGCGCCTCGGCCGGGTCGGTCCCCAGCGCGGCGCTAAACTGATTCCCGCAGCGCGCACACGCGAGGCGGACACTGCTAGGGGGCGGCGGTGGCGGGGGGCCGGGCATGGAGGAGATGTTAGATGATAGAGGTTAGATGATAGAGGTTAGATGATAGAGGTTAGATGATAGAGCCCGAGAGAGAGGCTGCCCGGGAGTCTATCATCTAACCTCTATCATCTATCATCTCAACTCCTCTAGCGCCGGATCGCGCTGGAAAAATCGTCCGACTTCACCGCCGCGGCGACCCGCGGGTTGACGTGCGCCGCTGCTTTGGCCTGCTCGAACGGGGCCTCGGTCGCCAGCAGCCCCTCCTCGTACGCCTTGCGGTCGCTCTTGCCGGGCAGCAGCACCCGCCAGTCGTACACAACACGGTTGGGCTCGATGCGGTTCAGGTGGTCTAGCAGGTTGGTGGTGCAGTTGTTGGTGAACAGGTTGTAGAACTCCGGCTCTTCGTGCAGCTCGTTCATCCGCTCGGCCATGTCGATGAACACGGCCCGCGCCAGCGCGGGGGTGGCCCGGGTGCGGTAGAGGTAGATGTCTTCGTCAAACAACTGGGCGCGGGCGCCGATCGCGTCGCGCTCGTCCGCGGCCACGTACATAATCTCGTACTGGTTGGCGGCGCCCTTGGCGGGGTCGAACTCCTCGCCCCGTTCTTTCCGCACCTCGACGCTCATCGCCAGGTGCCGCGGCTTCCCCTGGGCGTCGTCGAACTCGAAACTCAGCATCGTGTGCGCCAGCGCCGGCACCGGGCCGAACGGGGCGACCATGAAGTCGACCGCGCGGATCGAGTTCGAGTCGAGCGTCAGGTCGTAGTAGTCCACCACGTAGCTGTCGCGGTCCAGGTACCGGCAGTTGCGCACGTTGCGGACGGTGATCTGATCGCCGTGGAACTCGGCGGTCGGCAGCACGGCGTGGTCGGGGCGCCAGTCGCGGTGGTTCGAGGGCGTCAGAGACTTGTCCACCGTCTTGCAGCCCGCCAGCGCGCAGCACGCCGCCAGAAGGATCGGCAGTCGGCGGTCGCAAACACGCGGCGGCAAGGTCGGTCCTGCTAGCACGAAGGTACGGAGGAGGGCGGACGGTACCCGAACGCGGCAGTCCGAGACAAGAGCGGCGAGGACGCAAGCAGTGGCTGCGTCCAAGCAGCCGCGGGCCTACGCTCGGCGCGTGCGAGCTCCCCTTGCTCTCGACTGGGGCCCCAGGAATAGGGTCGCTGCGCGACGCGCCGACCGTAGGTCGGCAGCTACTGGGTTTGCGCCAAGCGCCGCTCGCTCGTAGTTTGCTACCATGGGGTGCGTTTCGCCAATCTTCCCCAAATCAGCAACCCACGACCGAACATGCGGATCGCCTACCTCGACTGCGCCAGCGGAATCAGCGGAGACATGACCCTGGGCGCCCTGGTGGACGCAGGGGTGGAACTCCCCGCCATCCAGGCGGGCATCGACTCGCTGGGGCTCCCCTCGTGCCGGCTGGTTGCTAGCGAGGTGAAGAAGCGGGGCTTCCGGGCCACGCAAATCGTGGTCGAGCACGAGCCGGAGCACGCCCACCGGCACCTGCACCACATCACGAAGATGATCGACGGCAGCACGCTCACCGCGCCGCAGCGCGAGCTCGCGACCGCCATCTTCACCCGCCTGGCCGAGGCCGAGGCCAAGGTGCACGGCTCGACGATCGAGAAGGTGCACTTCCACGAGGTGGGCGCCGTCGACTCGATCGCGGATATCGTCGGCGCCGCGATCGGGTGGGACCTGCTGCAGGTCGAGAAGATCTACGCCTCGCCCATCCCTACCGGCACGGGCTTCGTGCAGATCGCCCACGGCCGGTGCAGCATCCCCGCGCCGGCCACCGCGGAGCTACTACGCGGCGTGCCGCTGGCCGACTTTGCGGCCGAGGGGGAACTGACCACGCCCACCGGCGCGGCGATCGTCGCGGCGCTGGTCGACCGCTTCGGCCCGCTGCCGGCGATGCACATCGAGTCCATCGGCTACGGCGCCGGGCAGAAAGATTTCGATCACCCCAACCTGCTGCGTCTGGTGGTGGGCGAGACCACATCTCCCGACCCCGACGCCGTGGCGCTGTGCGACACGATCGTGCTGCTGGAGACCAACCTCGACGACCTGCCGGCCGAGCAGCTTGGCTACTGCATCGAGCGGCTGTGGGAGGCCGGCGCGCTCGACGTGGCGACCACCGCGATCGGCATGAAAAAGGGCCGGCCCGGGGTGCAGCTTGCGGTGCAGGCCGCCCCGACCGATGCGGAGGCGCTGGCGCGAATCGTGTTCCGCGAGACCACCGCGCTGGGACTCCGCCGCCAGGTGGTGCAGCGCGAGGTGCTGCCGCGCGAGAAGGGGACCGCGCAAACCCCCTGGGGCGAGGTGCGCGGCACGGTGGCGCTGCTGCCGGACGGCACACGGCGTTTCGCGCCCGAATACGAGGATTGCAAGGCCTTGGCCGCCGGCGCCGGCCAGCCGCTTGAAGCGGTTTACCTAGCGGCCCGAGCGGCGTTCGCCAGCGACCTATAATTGTCGCGCCGCCGATTGTCTGCTGTCCCCCCGACCACACCGCGTCATGCCCCTCGCCGCCATCACGCCGCAGATCCTGTTTATCGCTGGGTGCGCGCTGCTGGTGTACATCCTGATGCGACGTAGCTACCGCTTCTTCGGCGCCGCCAAGCGGCGTTCGACCGGGCCGATCGACGTGCAGCACCGCCCCGTCACCCAGTGGGACGGCGTGCAGGCCGACGCGGATGCGCGGGTGAACCGCCAGCAGGTCGAGCTCGAAGAAATGAGCCGGCAGATGCGCGGAGAGATCGACTCGAAGCTGATCGCCCTGCGAGAGCTATCGGCGCGCTGCGACGCGCAGATCGCGAAGCTGGAATCGCTGCTCGACCGCGCCCAGAGGTAGGGCCCGCTATTCGAGAATCGTCCCGGCCAGGTAGACGATGATCGTGCGGTCTTTGGCGTCGCCCTTTACGCTCGAAGAGAAGACTACCAGAGCGCCGCTGGAGTTGCACACGACGCGACTCGCGTGAGAAAACAAAACAGTCTGGCTCGCGAGGATCGGCTCCTCCCCAGCTACCTGTTGGATCGGGATATCGGATTGCTCCAGGTGCGATTCTTGAAGCTTGAGCGCAATTTGAATCCGCGAATCGGAAAGCACGTCGCAATCCGCTTCAAGCACGACGCCGACGTCGCGATACTGGATATTGAAGGAACTACCTCTCTGATTGGTGCTCACCGCACTCACCGTCGGCTCGCTGATCCCCATCTGCCAATGGAGCGGTTGCCCATCAACGGTGATCCCAGAGAAGAAAAGCGAGCGGGCGAGCAGCTTTCCTCCTTGCAGCCGCTTGACGCGGGCCGCGGCTTCGTCGCGGCCGGCTAGGGGTTGGGCGGCGGACTCGAGGACCTCGGGACCGGCGTCCTCGCCGAGGGTGATCATCCACAGCTCCAATCGCACCATTTTTGCAGGCTGGCCTGTGGGAGTGCGGTCGGCGGGCTCGGCGCCGTATCGGGGTACAGCCTTGGGAGGATCGGCCTGGGCCGGTAGTTTCGCCTCAGTCAATAGGAACGCGGCCGCAAGGAGCAACAGGGGCGAGCGGGGCATTGCAGTACCGGATGGATTGAAGAGAGGCGTTCGCTACGCAGCACACGTAACCATAACAACCCGCCCTCAGGCCGGCTACGATTTTTCGAGCCACGCGCGGATGGCCGCCTCACCCACGATCGGCGCCTGGCACGCCCCCTGTTCGCAGACGTACAGCGCCGGTTCACCGTCCGAGGCGCGGCCGGCGAACAGCCCGTCGAGGCGCGCCGCTCCCCCCTGCTCCGCATCCGCCCGCCACGCGACCACCTTCCGCGGCGACAGCTTCTTGTGCGCCGCGGCCGCTAGCTCGCTCGGCCCGCCGACGAACACCAGCTCTACCGTTGGGCCGACCTGCAGGTCGAGCGCCTGCAGCGCCTGGCCCGCGGCCGAGGGCGCGCGCTCCATCACGCCGCAGCAGGCGCCCAGCGTCTGGTCGGCCGCCTCCAGGTAGCGAGTTTCTCCCAGCAGTCGGCCGAGCCGCAGCAGCGCCGTGGCGGCCAGCGAGTTGCCGCCGGGGGTGGCGTTGTCCATCAGGTCCTTGTTGCGGGCGATCAGCGTCTCGTGGTCGCTGGCGGTGTAAAAGAAGCCGCCGCCGGCGGGGTCGGCAAACCGGTCGAGCACCTGATCGATCAGGCTCGCTGCGCGGTCGATCCAGACTTCTTCGAACGTCGCCTCGTAAAGAGAAACGCACGCGTTGGCGAGCGCCGCGTAGTCATCGAGGTAAGCGGCCAGCTTTGCCCGGCCGCCGCGCCAGGTGTGCAGCAGCCGATCGCCGTCGCGGGCCGCCGACCACAGAAACTCTGCCGCCCGGGTAGCGGCCTGGGTGTAGCGCGGCTCGTCCAGCGCGGCGCCGGCGCGGGCCAGCGCGTCGATCATCAGGCCGTTCCAGGCGACGATCACCTTGTCGTCGAGCCCCGGCCGCGGACGCGCGTCGCGGGCCACCAGCAGCTCTGCCCGCATCGCCGCCAGCTCACCGGCCAGCTCGGCCTCGTCGACCTCAAGCAGCGCCGCTTGCTGGGCGATCGACTTCGGCAGGTTGAGGATGCTACGCCCCTCAAAGTTGCCCTCTTGGGTGACTTCGTACACACGGCAAAACCGCTCGCCCCGCTCCGTCCCCAGCACGGCCGCTACTTCCTCAGGCGTCCAGGTATAGAACAGCCCCTCCTCGGCATGCCCGGGCGAGCCGTCGGCGTCGGCCGCCGGGGCCTCAGCCATGGCGCCGTGGGGCAGGCTGTCCGCGTCCTCCGCGCTAAAAAAACCACCCTCGGCGCCCGTCATGTCGCGCAGCACATAGTCCAGCGTCTGGGTCACGACGCGGCGGTACTGCTGGTCGCCGGTAGCGAGGTAGCCTTCGAGGTACGCCCCGGCCAGCAGCGCGTTGTCGTAAAGCATCTTCTCGAAGTGCGGCACCAGCCAGCGGGCGTCGACCGAGTAGCGGGCGAACCCGCCCCCCAGGTGGTCGTAGATGCCGCCGGCGGCCATCCGGTCGAGGGTCAGCCGGACCATGTCCAGCCACGCCGGCCGCTGGTCGCGGGTCCAGAGCCGCACCAGCACCCCCAGGTCCATCGCGTGGGGGAACTTTGGGGCGGGGCCGAAGCCGCCGAACCGGGGGTCGAACGCCCGCTCGAGCTGCCGGCCCGCGGCGTCCAGCAGGTCGGCCGTGGGGGCGGCCTCGCGCGAGGGGATCGACTCTTGGCGGACGGCCTCGGTGAGCTGCGCCGCGGTCGACAGGCACTCGTCGCGGCGCTGCTGCCAGGCGTCGTCCACGGCCAAGATCACGCGGTCGAAGCCCGGCATGCCGCCGCGGTCGCTGGGGGGCCAGTAGGTGCCGCCGAAGAAGGGCCGCAGGTCGGGCGTCAAGAACACGCTCATCGGCCACCCCCCGCGACCGGTCATCGCCTGCACGGCAGACATATAAACCTGGTCCAGGTCGGGCCGCTCTTCGCGGTCTACCTTGATGCAGATGAACCGCTCGTTCAGCAGCGCGGCGATCGCTTCGTTCTCGAAGCTCTCGTGCTCCATCACGTGGCACCAGTGGCACGCCGAGTAGCCGATCGAGAGGAAGATCGGCCGCTGCTCAGAAGCCGCCCGGCCCAGCGCCTCTTCTCCCCAGCCGTACCACTCCACCGGGTTGTGCTGGTGCTGGAGCAGGTAGGGACTGGTCTCGTCTGCTAGTCGATTGGGCATCCGACCAACTTAGCATTTTTGCGCGCCGGCGTGACCCGCGTTGGCCACCAAGTAGCGGGCCACGAAAAGGCACAAAAAAGCTAGACGCGACCGCGCTCTGACGCCACGCAAAAGTTGACCACGGATCACACGGATCGAGTGACGCCGAAGGCTTGTTCCGGCACGCAGCCAGCTTGCCGTTTGTCTTGTTGCACGGCGCAGAGACGTGGTCCATCCGTGAAATCCGTGCTAACCGTGGTTATGTTTTCTTTGCGCTTTCCTGTGCCTTTTCGTGGCCATCGTCTCTTTGCTGCGCGGGTGCTGGCGCCGCGCTGCGCGTAGTCGACGCCCAAAAAGCCGGCAGTCGCGGTTGCGCAAACTGGCCGGGCGCTGCGCAAAGAAGCGAATTGCGGTCTAGGGATTCCATTTTTGGGGCCCAGACCGGGGGTTCGGGGTCGAGCGGTCGGTTTGGCACGTCGTTCGCTTGCTGAGATTCTGGGAGCAAGTAACGGGGCCCGGCGGGACGGAACAGCCCGCGTGCTCCTGCCCCTACGGTCCCGTACGACCCGCCAGGCCCCCGTGCGAGCGAGGGGTGGAGGGTGTTATCGGAGCGACCGGCCGCCGCGCGGCGATCCCGCGCGAACCAGCTCTACTGAGGCATGTTATGCGTCGAGGCATTTTGATTGACATGGACGGCGTGGTGTACCGCAGCAGCCAGCCGATCCCCGGAGCGATCGAGTTCATCTCGATGCTGCAGAAGTGGGACGTCCCCTTCTTGTTCCTCACCAACAACAGCCAACGCACCCGCCGCGACGTGGCCATGAAGCTCAGCCGGATGGGCATCCCGGCGGGCGAGGAGCACATCTTCACCTGCGCCATGGCCACCGCCCGTTTCCTGGCGATGCAGAAGCCAGACGGCACCGCCTACGTCATCGGCGAGGGGGGGCTGCTCAACGCGCTGCACTCCAACGGCTACGCCATCGTCGATAAGAATCCGGACTACGTGGTGGTGGGCGAGGGCCGTACGCTCAGCTTCGAGATGCTCGAGCAGGCCGTGCAGATGGTGCTGGACGGCGCCAAGCTGATCGCTACGAACCTGGACCCCAACTGCCCCACGATGACCGGCACCCGCCCCGGCTGCGGGGCGATTGTGTCGCTGATCGAGGTCGCCACCGGGGTCAAGGCGTTTAGCGTGGGCAAGCCGAGCCCCGTGATGATGCGCACCGCCCGCAAGGAGATGGGGATGGCCACCAGCGAGACCATCATGATCGGCGACACGATGGAGACCGATATCCTCGGCGGCGTACAGATGGGCTACCGCACCGTTCTGGTGCTCACCGGCACCACCAAGCGGGACGACCTGAAACGCTTCGCCTACCAGCCCGACTACGTGGTCGACTCGGTCGCCGACCTGTGCGACGCCGACCGCTTCATGCAGGAACTGCTCCCCACGATGCGCCGCGAGGACGACACGCCGCACGACATGAAGGAGTGGATCGCGGCGCATTCCTAAGGGAAGGATAGCCACGAAAAGGCACGAAGAAGCACAAAAAAAGAAGCTCGCGATGGCGGCGCCTGCCGCCATCGCGGGCTTTCTCTTTGCGTTTTCTTGTGCCTTTTCGCGGCATTCATCCGTAATCGACCCGAGCTAGAGCCTCGACCCACCATCGGCTAGATTAGGGCCGGACTGGCTTTCTGAGCGATCTGGGACGGCGCGATGGTGGAACCTGAAGACTCTTCACCCCCCCTCTCGGGCGAGCTCGCGGAGCTACAGGCGCTGATCGAGCGAGAGATCCCCATGACCGCCCGGATGGGGATGCGGGTACGCTCTGCGGGCGCCGAGGGGCTGGTGATCGGTATGCCCCTGGAGGAGAACCGCAACCACCACCGCACGGCCTTCGCGGGGAGCCTGAACGCCCTGTGCACGATCGCCGGTTGGGGCGCCACGTACCTGCAAGTTCGATCGATGGGGCTGCAAGACCAGGCCTCGATCGTCGCCCGGCGCAGCGCCATCAAGTACCGCCGGCCGGTCGATAGCCCGCTGATCATCGCCCGCTGCCACCCGGTTCCGGCCGATTTGATGGGCTACTTCGTCGAGATGCTGCTCGACAAACGCCAGGCCAAGCTCGACTTGATCGTCGAGGTCTCGGGCCCGGAGGAACCAGATGTCGCGTTCACCGGGTCGTACGTTGTGCAACTTCCAGATTGACCTGCGCTGCAAGCGGCGCCCCCACGCTCGATTTTGCCCCCGGCGTAGGTCGATAATCCTTCGAGAATCCCTGCCGATCGCCTGTTCCCTGGGTTTTCTGGCCGCGTTGCCGGTCGCTCCGGGGCGGCAGGCCGGGGTGCGTCAGGGATTGCTGCCCGCGTCGGCCCTTCGTATACTCTGGTGCATCTTGAGAACGAGTCTCATAATCACCCGAGCAACTCCACCTCCCGCCAAGATGACCCCAGCCGAATCGATCCCAATGTCTCAGCTCCCCCGCGGGGGGCGTGCGGTCGTGGTTTCTGTCGATGCCGCTGCGTCCGACGCGGTTCGCCTGAAGTCCCTTGGCCTCTGCGCGGGGCGATCGGTTGAAGTGATGCGGGCCAGCGACCCGTTGATCGTACGCGTGCTCGGTTCGCGGATCGGCGTCGCGTCGCACCTGGCCGCCGCCGTGCTGGTGGCCGCCGTGCCGGTTGTCCCCGCGGCCTGAGCCGGCCGCCCGTCTGGTCCTTAATCGGCTGCCCGTTGGCGCCATGTCTACCAAGCCCGATCCGGCGCTCACCCTCCCCGTGGTCGATCAGGCTGCGCTGCCGTGCGTAGCGCTGCTGGGCAACCCCAACGCCGGCAAGACCTCGCTCTTCAACCGGCTCACCGGGCTGCGGGCCCACACGGCAAACTTCCCCGGCACCACCGTTGAGCACCGCCGCGCGCGGATCGAGCTGGGTGGCGCCCCCGCGACGCTCATCGACCTGCCCGGCGTCTACAGCCTCGAGCCGTCGTCGCCAGACGAGGCCGTCGCCGTCGCCGTGCTGCGTGGCGAAGAGGCCCGCGTCCCCCGGCCCGACGCGCTGGTGGTGGTGGTCGACTCCACCAACCTCGAGCGGAACCTCCCGCTGGTGTCTCAGGCGCTGGAGCTCGGTCTGCCGACGATCGTCGCGCTCAACCTCACCGACCTGGCCGATCGGCTGGGCGTGCGGATCGACCTGCGGAAGCTCTCTCAAGAACTTGGCTGCACGCTCGTGGCGGTCTCTGCCCGCACCGGCTCGGGGATCCCCGAACTACAGTCCGCCATCACGGCCCTGCTGGCCGAACGCCCCGTGCCGGTCTCGGCGCCCCACTCCTGCGCGTGCACCACCTGCGGCGGCTGCGGCTACACCGCCCGTTTCCACTGGGCCGAAGGGGTCACCCGCGCGTCGGTCGTCGAAACGAGCCCCCGCGCGGCGGCCATGACCGACGCGCTCGACACGCTGTTCACCCACCCGGTGATCGGCCTGGGCGCGTTTGCGCTGGTGATGACCGGCTTTTTCGTGCTGGTGTTCTGGGTGGCCCAGTTCCCCATGGCCTGGATGGACGCCGCGTTCGCGTGGGCCGGCGGCTGGACCCAGCAGGTGATGCCCCCGGGTGTGATGCAGAGCTTCGTGGCAGACGGCGTGATCGGCGGCGTGGGCGGGATGCTGATCTTCTTGCCGCAGATCTGTCTGCTGTTCTTTGCGCTGGCGTTGCTGGAGGACTCCGGCTACCTGTCGCGTGCGTCGCTGGTGATGGACAAGCTGATGCGGCGTGTGGGCCTGCCCGGCAAGGCGTTTGTGCCGATGCTCTCCGCCCACGCCTGCGCGATCCCCGCGATCATGGCCTCCCGCGTGATCGAAGACCGCCGCGACCGGCTGGTGACGATCATGGTGCTGCCGCTGCTGACCTGCAGCGCGCGGGTGCCTGTGTACGCGTTGATGGTGGGGCTGCTGTTCCCCGGCAGCCCGCTGACGCAGGCCGCGGTGTTCGCCGGCTGCTACGCCCTGGGCGCGGCCGCGGCGTTCGGCATGGCGTGGGTGTTCCGCAAGACGATCCTCAAGGGCCAGCCCCGCCCGCTGGTGATCGAGCTGCCCAACTACCGCCGCCCGTCGCTCCGCGACGCGTTGCTGGTGACCATGGACCGCGCGTGGGCGTTCATCCGCAACGCCGGGACTACCATCCTGCTGATCTGCCTGGTGATGTGGGCGCTGGCTACCTTCCCCCGCACGCCGGAGTCAGAGCTGCCGTCCGAGGTGCAGGCGCAGGTCGCCCAGCTCCGCCAGCAGGGGGACGACCCCGCCGCCCAGGCCCTGATCGGCCAGGCCCAGCTCGAGCGGTCGTTTGCCGGCGCCATCGGGCGGTTTGTCCAGCCCGTGTTCGACCCGCTGGGCTTCGACTGGCGGATGAGCATCGGCGTGGTCAGCTCGTTCGCGGCCCGCGAGGCGATCGTCTCGTCCCTGTCGGTGCTGTACGGCATGGGAGACGACGGCGCCGACGACCAGCCCTCGCTGCTGGCCAAGATGCGGGCCGCCCGCGGCCCCGGGGGGGGACCCGCCTTCAATGTTCCCACCTGCCTGAGTTTGTTGGTATTCTATGTGCTGGCGATGCAGTGCCTGCCGACCCAAGCGGTCACCTGGCGTGAGACCGGGACGTGGACCTGGCCGGCGCTGCAGCTCGCCTACATGAGCGTGCTGGCGTATGTTGCGGCGTGGGGAACGCACGCAGCCGCGTCGGCCCTACTAGGCGCCTAACAACGCAATCCGCGCGAGTCGTATCGGGGACGACCCGGCTCACGCACTCACTGATTCACTCACTCTTCAACCCTCTTCAATGCCATGCCTGCTACCCGCCGAGTTTTCCTGCAATCGAGCGCCGCCGCGGTCGCCGCGTCCGCCATCGCCGCCCCTGCCCGTACGGACGCCAACTCAACCATCCGCGCCGCGGTGCTGGGCCTGCACGGACGGGGGAGGACGCACGTTGAGCACCTCGAAAGGGTCCCCGGGGTCGAGGTGGCGGTTCTTTGCGACCCAGACGAGGTAGTGCTCCGCAAGGCCGCAGAAGACTTCGAGAAGAAGTACGGCCGCAAGGTGGCAACCGAGACCGACCTCCGCAAGGTGAACGACCGCAAGGACGTCGACGTGGTGAGCGTCGCCACGCCGAACCACTGGCACACGCTGGCCACGATCTGGGCCTGCCAGGCGGGCAAAGACGTGTACGTCGAGAAGCCCGGCTCGCACAACCTGTTCGAGGGCCGCAAGATGATCGAGGCGGCCAAGCGGTACGACCGCATCGTGCAGCACGGCGTGCAGCTGCGCAGCAACCCGGCGCTGCAGGAAGCCGTCCAGAAGATGCGCGACGGGGTGATCGGCGACGTCTACCTGGCCCGGGGCCTGGTCTACCGCCGGCGTCCGTCGATCGGCAACAAGCCCAACGCCACTCCCCCCAAGACGCTGAACTGGGACCTGTGGCAGGGCCCGGCGCAGGAGCGGCCCTACTCCGAGCGCTACGTGCACTACAACTGGCACTGGCACTGGGACTACGGCAACGGCGACGTCGCCAACCAAGGGGTCCACGAGACCGACATGTGCCTGTGGGGCCTGGGCGTCGGGCTCCCCGACGAGGTTCAGGCCATGGGGGGCAAGTTCCTGTGGGACGACGACAAAGAGACCCCGGAGCTGCTTTCTTCTTGCTTCAAGTACCGTGACGCCAAGAAGATGATCGAGTTCGAGGTCCGCCCCTGGGACACCAACGACGAGCAGGGGGTCGGCGTCGGCAACCTGTTCTACGGCACCGAGGGCTACTTGGCCGTCAACGGCTACAACGGCTACAAGACCTTCCTCGGCGCCAAACGCGAGCCTGGCCCCTCCGGCAGCGAGGGCGACCCGCTCGGCCGCCACTTCAAGAACTTTATCGACGCGGTCCGCAGCCGCGACGCGTCCTCGCTAAACGGTCCCGTGGAGACCGCCCACACGTCGAGCGCGCTGGCCCACCTGGGGAACATCTCGTACCGGCTAGGGCGCCGGTTGGAGTTCAACCCCAAGACGGAGACGTTCGTCGGCGACCCCGAGGCCGACGCCATGCTCACGCGCCAATACCGCGAGCCCTACGTCGTGCCCGAGGTGGTGTGACCCCCTCAGGCGAGCCGTCGGCGTCAGCCGCCGGAGCGCGTTACGCCGACGCGCGTGCCACCGAGCGCCCACCCCGGGTAAAAACCTGCTAGATCCGCTCCGTCGGCTGACGCCGGCGGCTCGCCCGGACCGATACCACTGAAGTAGCTGCGCCGATCGCGTCGCGCAGCGGTTCGGTTCGGGTCGGTCGAGGGACGAGGCATGTACTGCACCGAATGCGGCGCCAGCGTTGCTGGCAAGTTCTGTGGCGAGTGTGGCACGCGCGTCGCGGCCCGGTCCGCGCAGCGGCCGATCGAGCCGACCCCCGTCGACCCCGCGCCGATCGAGCCGGCCGGCGTGGAACCCGCCGGCCGCTTCGACTGGGCGCAGTCGATCGACTACGCCGCGGTGACCGCGGTCGCCGAAGTGCGGCAGCGGATCGACCGCGCCGCGCAGGAGGGCCAGGGGCGGCTCTCGGGCGACAAGTTCATGCAGATCATGGACGCGGTGACGCAGCCCATGATCGGCGTCCCCTCGAGCGTGGTGGTGAAGATCGCCCAGCCCATCAACGCCAAGCTCGGCCTCAAGATGGGCCGCCATCGGGACGAACAATTCGCCGCGCCCCCGGGGCGCGTGCTGGTTGGCGTGCTGTGCGCGCTAGCCTCCACCGGCTGCCGGTTGGGCGACGTGCAGCAAGCACCCGAGTCGTGCACGCTGCAGGCCGAGATCCCCTGCGACCTGCTCACCATGACCGGCCGGATGACGATCCTGATCGCCCGTCACGGGGCCGCCACGCTGGTACGCGCCCAGGCCGACATCGACGGGCAGTTGTACGACTGGGGCAACAGCCGCCGCCGGCTCGACCGGCTGTTCACCGCGGTGCGCCAGGCGGCGTGACCGCGGCCGCTCCCCGCGCTGATGCGTTGGGCTACGAATGTTGGCGGTTGGCGATGCACGTCGCCACGACCTTGATGGATTCGTAGTCCACCTCTTCGCCAAGCTGTTCGTAGATCGGCCTGAGCCCCTTGAGGCCGACCTCCTCGATGGCCGCCTCCACCCGGCGGGCCGTTTCGGGGTCGACCCACGGCGAGGGGTCGGTCACCTGCTCGTGGCGGAGGAACTCCCCCAGGTAGCCGGCCACGGTTGAGCGGGCGCGGTTCATCTGCTTCGCGACCTCTTCCATCGAACTCCTCTCGCGGAAGTGCTTGAACGCGGCCAGCGCGCTGGCGCTGACTCCGGGGGCCGACGCCGACGGCTCGCCAGCGCGCCGAGGCGAGCCCTCGGCGTCAGCCGCCGGAGCGCTCCCCTCGACTTCCACCGGCAGCCCCTGCTCAGAGCAGTAGGCCACGATGGCCTCGACAAACGCGTCGCCGAAGTCGTCCAGCTTCTTTTGGCCCACCCCTTTGACCTCGGCAAACGCCTCGAGCGACCCCGGCCGTTGGCGGGCCATGTCTTGCAGCGCCGCGTCTCCGAAGATCACGTACGGCGGCGCCCCGCGCTCGCGGGCGAACTGCATGCGGAGCGCCCGCAGCGCTTCGAACAGCCCCTGGTCGACCGGCGACAACTCGGCGCCCCCCGACGCGGCCCGCCTGGCGGCCTTCTTCACGGCCGGCCGCGCAAGCCGGGGGCTGGCTTCTCCTTTGAGCAGCGACCAGCCGGTGGCGGTGATCGCCAGCGTGCCGAACTCGCCCGCCTTCTCCAGGTAGCCCTGGCCCATGAGCTGATCGATCCAGCCGCGGATCACCTTCACCCCGTCTGCCTCGAGCAGCCCGTGGGTGCTGAGCCGGTCGTGCCCCTGGTCGACGATCCGCTGCTCGCGTGAGCCGGCCAGCACCTTGGCGGTGTAGTCGCCCCCGAACCGCTCTTCGAGCCGGGCGACGCACGAGACGATCTTCTGGGCGGTGACCAGCGGGTCGTCGATCAGGTCGACCTCCGCCAGGCAGATGTCGCAGGCGCCGCAGTTGTCCTTGCCCAGGTCTTGCCCGAAGTACCCCACGAGCGCGCGGTGCCGGCAGACCACGCCAGAGGCGTACGCCTCCATGCCTGCCAGCGCCGCCAGGGCGCCGTCGTGGTTCTCGCCGCTGGAGGCCATCAGCCGCCGCCAGGTCATCGCGTCGCGCGGCTGGTACAGCAGCGTGCACTCGGAGTCGAGGCCGTCGCGCCCGGCGCGTCCGCTCTCTTGCTGGTAGGCCTCGAGGCTCTTGGGCATGCCGGCGTGGATCACGTACCGCACGTTCGACTTGTCGATCCCCATGCCGAACGCCACGGTGGCCACCACCACGTCGATCTCTTCCTTCAAGAAGCGGTCTTGGTTGCGTTGCCGGTCGCTGTCCGAGAGCCCCGCGTGATAGGGCGCCGCGCGGACCCCCAGCTCTCGCAGCGCCGCGGCGGTGGCGTCGACCTCCTTGCGGCTGATGCAGTACACGATCCCCGAGTCCCCCTTGCGGGCGTTGACCAGATCGCACACCTCGCCGAAGCGGTTTTGGCTGTGGCGTACGCGGTACAGCAGGTTCGGCCGGTCGAACGAGCCGACGAGGAACTCCGGGTCCTGCAGCCCCAACTGCTGGGCGATGTCTTGGCGGACCTGCTCGCTGGCGGTCGCCGTGTAGGCGTGGATGCCGACGCCGGGGAAACGCTCCTTGAGCGTCCGCAGCCCGCGGTACTCCGGGCGGAAGTCGTGCCCCCAACTGCTGATGCAGTGCGCCTCGTCGATCGCAAACAACGAAACATTGACCGACTGCAAGAACTCCAGCGTGCGAGCCGCTAGCAAACGCTCGGGCGCGGCGTACAGCAGCTTGACCTCGCCCGAACGGACCCGCTCGGCCACGTCGCGGCGTTCATCGGCGCTGAGCGTGCTGTTGACGAACGCCGCCGACGCGCCGCCGGCCGTGAGCGCGTCTACCTGGTCCTTCATCAACGAGATCAGCGGCGACACCACCACCGCGAGCCCCTCCATGGCCAGCGCCGGCGCCTGGAAACAGAGGCTCTTGCCGCCGCCGGTCGGCAGCACCACCACCGAGTCGCGACCCGAGAGCACGCACCCCATCGCCTCGGCCTGCAGCGGGCGGAAGCTGTCGTAGCCCCAGTACTCCTGCAGCACGGGGAGCAGGCGCTGGGTGTGGTCGGTTGGCGCGGCGCCGTTCTGCGTGGCCGAGGTCATGCCGAGGATTGTAGTCGAGGGGGCGGCGCGGTTCGAGATGCGCCGGGGGCGGGGACGCCCCGGCTCACAAAGTAGGCCGCGTGCGAGCCGGGGCGTCCCCGCCCCCGGCGCAGCTAGCTACCGCTTGGCATGGCGGGTTTTCCGCCTACGCCGCCACACGACCCCAACCACCGCGCCAAGCTGCATGATCTGCCGGAGCGTCTCAGAGCCCGGGCGCGCGGATAAGCTCGATGCCGGCGTGGCGCTTCATGCAGCCCGATTCGGCGGCCTGCGGGCATGCGTCCAGCAGAGGGCCGCCGTGCAGCGCGTCAGCGACCCTCTTCGGCTACAATACCGGGGCCGTCGAGCCGCCGTCGCGAGGGGTTGATGCGACTTGACGCTTGCGGTCGCCGCTGATTGTTGGTCCTTTTCTTGTCCGCGGCGCGCGAAGTGCTGCTCCCGTTCTGTTTCCCGCACGACCCTAGCAGCCCAGCCATGCCAGACACACCCGAAGTAAAGCACGACCGCGACTCTCAGAAGTTCACCCTCACCACCGCCGGCGCCGAGAGCTGCCTCGAGTACACGCTCGCGGAGGGAGGGGCGATGGTGATCACGCACACGTACGTCCCTACGGCCGGCCGTGGCCGCGGACTCGCGGGCCAGTTGGCGGAGGCGGCGTTGGGGTACGCCCAGTCGCAGCAGCTCCGCGTCGTCCCGCAGTGCTCGTACATCGAAACGTACATCCAACGGCACCCCGAGTACCGGCCGCTGGTGACCGCTGGCCGGTAGCAGCGCAGGACGCGTCGCGGCGCAAACGCGCCTTAGGTCGCGAACAACTGCGCCGCGATGTCTCGGAACGCCTTGAACTCCAGCGCGTTGCCGCTGGGGTCGGCAAAGAACATCGTCGCCTGCTCGCCCGGCTCCCCCGCGAAGCGGGTGTAGGGCTCGATGATGAACGCCACGCCGGCCGCACTGATGCGCTGGGCGAGCTCACGCCAGGCGTCCATCTCTAGCACCACCCCAAAGTGGGGCGTCGGCACCGCGTGCCCGTCGACCGCGTTGGCATGGTGCGCCACCTCCAGGTCGCGGTTCTCGTGGCACACGAACTGGTGGCCGAAGAAATCGAAGTCGACCCAGCGGTCGCTGCTACGCCCCTCGGCGCATCCCAGCACGCCGCCGTAGAACGCGCGGGCCGCGGCGAGGTCGTGCACCTGGACGGCGAGGTGGAAGGGGGTGAGCGGCATAGTTGGCTGCTGGTAGGTAGTGTGATTGAGGCCCGCTCGCGGATCACTCCCTCACCGGTGCACGCACGACCGTGCGGCCTCCCTCGCATTGTCTGACGCGCGCATCGGCGAGGATGCGATCAATGTCGAAGTCCATGGGCTCCGCAAGCACTTCCTTGATCCGGCGAACCTCTTGGATCACTTCGTCGTGTGTATCGTTCTCGATGATCTCGGGCATTGCGGTTACGCTCCAAGCAGCTCGTCTGGCGTGCACAGAATGGGCATCTCGTAGCCGCAGTCGGCAACGACAGCGGAAAGCTCCTTCATTATTGCTGCATTGGCGATGTGACGGCAATTCCAGGTCATCAAAAAATCAACCTTATGGACGCACGAAACCGCAATGTGAACCGCGTCTCGTGCCGCTTTCTTAGGAAGCAACCCGGAGCTCAGGATGGACAGGGCCACTTCGCCCACTTGCTCGGTAAGGTCAAGCAGCGGAATCCCGAGCAGGTACCCCATCCGTCGCTTGGCGGCGACGGGGTCACCCGCTTCCACCTCATCGATCACGGTTTGAGAGATGCGCAGGTGGTAGCTCTCGCGTTTGGTCATCCACCAGTCGTGTGTAACCTGCTGCCGTGCTGCTTGAAGCAGGTCGCGGCTCGGCCGCGCGGCCAAGTAGCTCGGAATCGTCGTTTCGATGTAGACGAGCTGAGCCAAAGCAAGCCTAGTTGTGGGCGGGGTTCAAGTTGCGATTGATTCGCTCCCGCCATTGTACTTCGTCGTTGGTCATGCCGCATGCAACGCGATCCGAGCTCCGGCGGCTAACGCCCACGGCCCGCCCGCGCTGCTACCGCACGTAACGCCCCGTGCGGGCCGTGCGTACCGCCCCTTCCGGCCCCAGCGCCAGGCCCAGCCAGCCGTCGTCCAGCACGAACTGGGTGACCATCAAGCCGTCGAGGCGGTGGTCGTCGGACGGGGGGCGCCGGAGCACTTCGATGCTCCCCTCTTCGGGCAACGCCTTGCCGAAGATGGCGTGCAGACGCAGCCGGCTGGCGGTGCGGAGCTGGCCCTCGATCTGCGCCGGGCCCTGGCGTTCGAACCGGGCCGTGATGCCGCTCGCGACCGGCACGTAGAACGCGTGGACGCGGAAGTTGCGGTGCGTGCCGCCGTCGACGCGCAGGGCGGCGAACGACAGCACCAGCTCCATCCGGCCGTCGGCGATCGCCACCCGCACGGGGTCGGCCTCGCTGAGGATGAACTGCACCTTCTCGGTGACGCGCTGCCCGGGCATCTCGGCCAGCGAAAGCTTCTCACGCAGGCGTTCGGTGAGCTGCTCCGGGGTCATCGTGTGGCCCCCGAGCTCGAGGCCGGCCAGCGCGTTGTTGAGCAGCGACTCGTGCAGTTGAACGCTCAGCACGCTGTCGCTGGGGGCGCGGTTGCGCGGCGAGTGCGACGCCAGTTGCTGGTCGCTGGCCACGCGCAGCCGCGCGATCAAGCGGTCCTCGGTGGTGCGGACCTCAACGGGCAGCACGCCCAGGCCCAGCGCGTCTGCGCGGTCGAGCACCTGCTCCTGGAACTGCCGCTCGACCTGCGCCAGCCAGGGCCCGGTTTGTTGGTCGAGCGTGTGCCCCACGCGGCGGCTGATCTTCTGCTCGGTCTCCCAGCGGGCCTGGCCCTGGCGGCTCTGGTATTCGCTGCGGGCCTGCGAGCGGACGATCGAGCCGACGATGGGCAGCCGGTCGTAGTCGGTGCTCATCCCCACCAGGTGGGTCTGGCTGCTGGCCTCAACCACGGCGGGCCACGCCTGCACGCCGCGGGCGTCGACCGTGATCAGCTTCCGGGCCAAGAACGACGCGTCGCCAAAGTTCTGCACGGTAACCGGGCCGCTGTGCGAGCGGGTGTTCGAACGGACCTGCCCTTGGGCCTCAAGCCCCATCCGCCACGCCGCGTCGTCCGGCACCAAGCGGATCGACAGGCGGGTGTCGGTGGTCGCCTGGCCGGAGACGGGGGCGCCAGCAATATGGTCGCGCACCGGCTCCGCGGCCGGCTGTTGTTCGGGGACGTAGCGGTTGAGCAGGTCGGCCGCCACCGCGATCCGCAGGTTGGCGTTGCGGTACTGCTGGTCGATCTGCGTGGCGAGCTGCTGGTGCAGCGGGCTGGGAGAGAACGCCAAGCGGTCGCGTTCGGAGGCCAACTGCCGCGCGAGCCGCGGCGTGGGCGACGACTCGTACGCCTCGAGCCCGGCCAGCACCGCCGCGGGGTCGATCGGTTCGGCCGCCCAGTCGCGCAGGTCGTCGCCGAGCGCGGCGATCGGGCCGCTGGTGACCAGCCGCTTCTGGTCGGGAGTGAGCCGCGACGAGTGCATCCGGCCCAGCACCTCGTAGGCCAGCTCGCGGCGGACCTGTGGGTCTGCGTAGAGCGCCCCCTGCAGCGAGTCGGCTAGCAGGTACTCGCGCCACGCGGCGCCCCGGTCGCTGGAGCGCGTCTGCTCAACGAGCTCCTCGAGCCGCTGGCGGACGCGGCGGTCGGTCTCGTCCGGCGCGCGGCGCAGGAACGCCACGCCCGACTGCTCGCGCGACTGCGCGGCGAGCGTCCAGGCGGGCGTGCGGCGTTGGATCGCCCAGTGGGCGCGGCGCAGGCGTGCGGCGGTGTCGCGCGAGGTCACCTGATCGGCCAGCGCCAGACCTTCCTGCGACGCTTCTCGCAGGCTGGCGAGTGATGCTTCGGACGCGTCCGCACGCACCACCTCATCCAGCAGCGGCTCGACCGCCACGGCCCAGCCGCGCGACTGCGGGTCGCCACGCAGCTCGGCCAGCAGGTCGAGCAGCGCCCGCGGCGCCGCGAAGCCCAGCGGCTCGGCGTCGGCCACCTTAGCTAGCGGGGCAGCGGGCGTGAGCGGCGTGCTGCGCGAGCGGATCGCGGCGCTGGGCGGAGTTTCTCGGTCGGCGGGGCGGTTCATCGCCAGGCGGTCGTCGGGCGAGCTGAGCAGCGGGCCCGTGAGCGACGGGGGCGAGTAGATCCGAGTCGGGGGGGGCGGCAGCACCGCGCGGCGCCACGGCAGGTTGGCCGCGGTGGGGAGCGACACCTTTACGGCCGGCATGCCGGCCCACATCCGCCCCAGCGGCGCGGCGTGGGCCAGGTCGACACCAAACACCCGCCAGCGGTCGGCCTC
Source organism: Pirellulimonas nuda (assembly GCF_007750855.1). Classification (GTDB taxonomy): domain Bacteria; phylum Planctomycetota; class Planctomycetia; order Pirellulales; family Lacipirellulaceae; genus Pirellulimonas; species Pirellulimonas nuda. The sequence continues at coordinate 6,443,816 of NZ_CP036291.1, read as the reverse complement.
CGCTTGCAGAGACACCTTGGCCCAGGGACGCGGCAGCAGAGCCGACCGGGCCGTCCAGAGCGGCTGGCCCGGCAGCAGCACCAACAGCTCGGCGCCCTCTTCGTGCCGCTCCAGCGGGAACGTTAGGAATTGGCCCGGCCCCAGTGGCGGGAGTGCGGGGGTCTCGACCACCACCGAGGGAGCGGGCGCTATGGGTTGTGACAGCCGCTGCGGCAGCGGCAACGCGGGGTCGGGGGGCAGCAGGTCGCTGAGGTCGAGCTGGAACCGGGGGATCCGCAGCTCGCCCCACGGCTGGGCCGCCGGAAGCGTGGTGCGGGCGTAGTCTTTGGCCGGGGGCTGCTGCCCGGGCGCGGTGGTCCAACGCGTGGCGGCTAGCCAGCTCAGCACCAGCGCCACGGTCGCCAGGGCCAACAGGCCAGCGGGTGCGGGGTCGTGACGTCGATTCGGCATGTCGCTCTGTCCTTGCTCTCCCGTGGACGCTCGGCGAGGATCGTCACCCTCGGCGTCGCCGGTCGTTCTCATCCGTGCATCAGATAAGATCGGTACATCGGGAAGGAACTTTCACGCTGACCCGGCAGCCCTCACCACTTAACACCCCAGCCGCGGAACGCCGCAGATGACAGCAGAAGATTGGCAACGGCTGCTAGCAGTGGCGGCGGGAGGCGCCGTGGGCGCCGTGCTGCGGTACCTGGCCGCTGTGGGGATGCTCAGGTGGACCGAACTCGGCTTTCCACTGGCCACCCTGCTGGTGAACGCGGTGGGCTGTTTTGCCCTGGGGGTGATGCTGCACGGCGGCGCGGCAGCCGCGGCCCGCTGGCCCGCGTTGGCGCACCCGGGCGTCACCGTCGGCGTGCTGGGCGCCCTGACCACCTTCAGCACGTTCGGCTACGAGACGGTGCGTTTGGCCGAAACGGGCCAAGGCGCCGCGGCGGGGCTGAACATCGTGGCGAACGTGCTGCTGGGGGTCGGCGCCGCGTGGGTTGGGCTGCTGCTGGGCCGCTGGCTGTGGGGAACCCCCTAGGCGAGCCGTCGGCCTGAGCCGCCGGAGTCTTTGTGGCTCGCTCCGCTACGAATCGGGATTGCACCGCCAAGACTCCGGCGGCTGACGCAGACGGCTCGCCTGGGGGGCTTGTGGTATTATGCAAGCCATGCAGCCAGGCGAGCCCCCACTCACCAGCGACCCCACCTCCACGATCACGTGGGAGCGGCCCGACGACCGCTTCATCCCGGTGCGCGCGGACGACCTGGCGCGTGCCCTGGTAGACCAAGCCGCGTACTTCCACGCCGAGCCGGGGCCGCTGTCGGACGCGCTGGCCGCCATCGGCCGGGTGATCGACCAAGAGACCGCCGGCTTTCAGAACGACATCGACGAGCGCTACACCGACTTCAACCCCGACCGCGACACCCGCCCGGTCGACAACCCTTGCGACGTCCAGACCGCCGAGAACCTCGCCGGGCTGATGCGCCGGCTGCGGCACCTGCTAGACAAGGCGAACTACCAGCAGCTCTCAGAGGTCGACATCGAGGCGGTGGTACGCCAGGCGAGCCGGCGGAAGATCCGCGTGCGGATCAATCCAGAGCGGGTCGAGCTGATCGAGATCTGGATCCGCGGCCGTCACGAGACCCTCGGCTGCCATCGCACCTGGCGCCACCCGATCAAGGGAGTAGAGGACCGCATCCCGGTGTTCCGCCGGATGGCGGTGGTGGCGCGGCTGAAAGAAGACCCCCACGTGCTGGTGAAGCTGTTTAAGGACATCCCGCAGTCCGAGGTCGAGGCGCTGCTGCCGCACGCCGAGGTGACGATGACGCTGCTGGACCGCGCGAAGCTGGTCGGGGGCAGCGCCGGCGCGTTGGGCGCCATGGGGATGAAGCTGGCCAAGCTGGCGGTGCTGGCGGGCGCCCTGGGGCAGATCTTCTGGGTGGTGCTGGTGGGGGTGATCACCATCCTGCTGCGCACGTTCTTCGGCTACCGCAACGTCCGCAAGGACCGCGACTGGCGCCGCACCCGTACGCTCTACTTCCAGAACCTGGCCAACAACGGCGCCGCGGTGCACGCGATCCTTGCGACGGTGAAGCAAGAAGAGTTCAAGGAGGCGCTGCTGGCCTACACGTTCTGCCTGAAGCACCGCCCCACGCCGTGGACCAGCCAGACGCTGCGCGAGGCGATCGAGGCGTTCCTCGCCGAACGCTTCTCGGTGCAGGTAGACTTTGACATCAACGACGCGATCGAGACGCTCAACCGCCTCGGCCTGTGGGCCCACCGGGGCGAACTACGCACCCTGCTGCCAGAAGAAGCCGTCCGCCACGCCGATGCCCACGCAGAGAACGGCCTCTCGGTTGCGTACCACAGCACGCTCAGCGAGGGGTTAGGGGCCAGCAGTTAGGGGTGGGGGGTTCGGGGCGAATAGCAGCGAGTCTCCGGTTGCCGCCTACCTTCCGCGCCGTACATCGTTCATCATAGAACGTCGCCGCCGGTTCCGTCCTCGCCCCTCGCCCCTAACCGCTCCCCCTCTCACGTGGATTCCGAACTCAATACGCTGCTCCCCCCCCGCTTCTTGTTCCGCTTCGGCGTGGCGATCCGGCCCAAGAAGCCGATTTGGGGCCCCAAGGGGGTGACGCTCGACGAGTCGTACGCCCTGCCCGACCTGGCGACGCTCGACTCCGCGACCCCCTCGTCGGAGCCCAGGTTCGCCGACGTCCGCATGGCGTGGGCGCCCGAGGGCTTGGCGTTTACCGTAAGCGTCCGCGAGAAGCAGCAGCCGCTGTGGTGCCGCGACGGGCGGCAAGAGGACAGCGACGGCTTGCAGGTGTGGATCGACACCCGGGCGACGCACAACATCCACCGCGCCAGCAAGTTCTGCCACCGCTTGGTGTTCCTGCCCACCGGCGGCGGTCGGGCCGACGCCGAGCCGCTCGCCGATCAACTGCTGATCCCCCGCGCCAGGGAGAACGCCCGCCCGGTCCGCCCCCGCGAGCTGCAGGCCGTCTCCAAGGTAGTCAAGGACGGCTACGACCTGGCGGCGTTCATCCCCGGCTCGGCGCTGACCGGCTTCGACCCCTCGGGCCACCCGCGGCTGGGGTTCAACTACGCGGTGATCGACCGTGAGCGCGGCACGCAGACCTTCGCCTCCGGCCCGGGGCTGCCGTACGATGAAGACCCAAGCTGCTGGGCGACGCTAGCGATGGTGGGGGAGTAGAATCTAGGAGTCCTATTGCTCCGCAGAGCCTTTGACCCGGTGACACGACCATGAACAAGCGACTGACCGCGATCATTCATGGGGAAGGGGACGGCTTCGTATCTCTTTGCCCAGAGTTAGATATCGCTAGTCAGGGCGAAACCGTCGAATCAGCACGAGACAACCTGCGAGAAGCATTAGAGCTGTTCTTCGAGTGCGCACCGGACGAAGAGGTCCAACGACGGATGTCGGGCGACGTGTTCGTAACTCAACTGGAGATTTCGGTTGGGTAGGCTACGCATTCTGGCGGGGAAGGAGGTTTGCGCCATTCTAGAGCAGCACGGCTTTGTGAAGGTGCGGCAGCGTGGAAGCCATGTTGTCATGCAACTCAGCGTTGACGGCAAAACGACAACGGTCCCCGTGCCCGATCATCGCGAGTTGAAGATCGGGACACTTCTGTCGATCATCCGCCAGTCCGGAATCCCGCGCAGCGAGTTTGAGTGAAGATTCTGGGGGCGCCGTCCCACGCCGATCTTTCGTTGGAACCGGAAGTGTCAGCCGCGGGAGATTGTGTGCGTCATACCTCCGGGCGCTGACGCTTCCGGCTCCATGACTTAACCTCAGGGGCTGGCTGCTTGGTTCCGTACTTCTCGCCCCCGTCTCCGCGCCTGGGTAGATAACCCGTCGCCGCAAGGAAGCGCCCGTTGTACGCAGAGCGTTCCCGCCGCCGATTGATGATCGCGTACGCGATCTTGGCGATCCCGATGATCGTTGTCGGCGCCGTATGGGCGCTCGACGCGCAGAACAGCTCGCCGATCGACTGGGTCCCCGAGTCGTTCCCGCCGCGGGCCGAGTACGACTCGTTCTGCGAGCAGTTCGGCCGCGGCGACGTGGTGGTGATGAGCTGGCCCGGCTGTTCCGTCGACGAACCGCGGATCGACCAGTTGACCTCCGCGCTCCGCGCCACGCCGGGCGTCTACGACCCGCACGGGGGCTCGCTGCTGAGCGGCGTCGCGTCGGGCCGCGAAGCGTTGACGCTGCTGACGACCCCGCTGGGGGGATCGGTCTACACCGGCGACGCCGGGCCGGCGCTCGACCGCGCCCAGGCGATCCGGCGGCTGCAAGGCTCGCTGATCGGGCCCGACGGCCAGACCACGCTCGTCACCGCCACGCTCACCGGGCGCGGTCTCGAACAACGCGAGCGCGTGGTCGAGCTGCTCCGCCAAGCAGCGACCGACGCCTGCGGCGTCCCCGACGATCAGCTCCGCGTCGCGGGCCCGGTGGTCGAGGCGATGGCGATCGACGCCGCCAGCCAGGCCTCGCTGAACTACTTCGCGGGGCCCTCCTCGCTGGTGGTCTTCCTGCTCTGCTGGGCGAGCCTGCGTTCGCTGCGGGCCGCGGTGGTGGTGTTCGGCCTGGCCGGCTTCTGCCAGGCCGCCACGATGGCGCTGGTGTACTACGGAGGCGACTCGCTCACGGCGCTGCTGATCGTGCTGCCGCCGCTGGTGCAGGTGCTGGCGGTCGCCGGCGGCGTGCACCTCACCAACTACTACTTTGACATGCAGGAGTCCCTGGGCGACGGCGACGAAAGCCACGCCGCCAGGCACGCCTTCCACATGGGCTGGGCGCCCTGCGTGCTGTCGGCCGCCACCACCGCCATCGGCATGGCGTCTCTGACTGCCAGCGAGCTGGCGCCCATCCGCGCGTTCGGCGCCTACGCCGCGGCCGGCGTGCTGCTGACCGCCGCGGTGATGCTGGGGCTGCTCCCCGCGTTCTACGCCCTCTGGCCCCCACGCCGCGCCGCCGGGCGTGGGTATTTCGGCCGCAGCCCGGCCCCGGGCACGTTCTGGCCCCAGTGGTCTGATGCGATCGGCTACCACAGCGGCGCCCTCACGGTGGTGGGCCTTGCGCTGCTGGTGCTGGGGGTGGTGAGCGCGTCGTGGGTCAAGACCTCGGTGCGGATCGACACGCTGTTCGCCCGCGACAGCCAGGTGATGCAAGACTACGCCTGGATCGAGCAAAACGTGGCGCCGCTGCTGCCGATCGAGGTCCGCGTGTCGCTGGATCGCGGTTCGCCGATGCCCGATCAGCAGAAGCTGGCGCTGCTGGCCAGCATCGCAGAGCAGACCGCGGCCGACGGCCGCCTGGGGAGCGCCTTCAGCGCCGCCGACGTGCTGCCGGACCTCGGCGCGTTGCAGCCAGACCCCAACGTCGACCCTCACGCCGCGGTCGCCAAGTTGATCGCCGAGGCCCGCCCCCGGCTTGAGGCGCTCGGGCTGCTGGCCGTTGATCCTCAGCAGGAGCACTGGCGCCTCACGGTGCGCGGGTCGGCCATCGGCGACGTGAACTACGCCGCGCTGGTCGAGGCGGTCCGCAACGGCGTGGCGACCGCTATGATCGCTCACGCATCGGGCGACCCCGCCTCGCCCGCCAGCGGCCTGCACGCCGAGGTGACCGGCATCATGCCGCTGGTGCAGGCCATCCAGACGCAGCTCCTGGACGACCTGCTCAAGAGTTTCGCCGGCGCGCTGATCGTGATCGCGATCGTGATGACCCTCGTGCAGGCCGGCATTCTGTCCGGGCTGTTGGCCATGATCCCCAACGTCTTCCCGATCGCCGTGTACTTCGGCTGGCTCGGGCTGCGCGGCGCGCCCATCGACATCGGCGTCGTGATGACCGCCAGCATCGCGCTGGGGATCGCGATCGACGACACGCTGCACTTCCTCACCTTCTTTGGACGCGGCCTCACGCGGCACGGCAGCCGCGGCGCCGCGGTGCGGTTCGCCCTGAGCCATTGCGGCCCCGCGATGGTGCAAACCACGCTCAGTTGCGGCCTGGGCCTGTTGGTGTTCGCGCTGAGCGATTTTCTGCCCACGGCCCGCTTCGCCGTAAGCATGGCCGCGCTGCTGATGCTGGCGCTGCTTGCCGACCTGGTGCTGCTGCCGGCGTTGCTGCTGAGCCCGTTGGGGGTGGTGGCGTCAGTGGGTTATGAACGTCGCGAACCGGACGACCAAGCCCACGTGTAACCAACCCCGGAGGGGCGGCGGCGTGTCCGCGAGTCGACGCGCCGTCGCCCCTCCGGGGCTTCGTTCTTTTCGGGCGAAGCAGTCCAGGGGTCGCGCCCCTGGCTAGATGCCGCCGGCCCTCCGGGCCTGACATGCGCGGTGCGCCCCCGCCACCCGCCGTACTCTCTATCATCTATCCTCTAACCTCTATCATCTTTTCCCGCTTGACGCCCCACCGACAACTGTTATAGTACAGTAGTCACCTGAGGCCGCCATGCTGCTCCGTATCGAAAAAGGTTCTGCCGTGCCGATCTCTCGGCAGCTTGTCGAGCAGGTCGCTACGCACGTCGCGGCCGGCCGGCTCAAGCCGGGCGCCAGGCTCCCCAGCGTGCGCGAGCTGGCCCGCGAGCTGGCCGTCAACCAGAACACCATCCTCCGCGTCTACGAACGCCTGACCGCCGACGGGCTGCTGGAGCGCCGCCAGGGGCAGGGGACGTTCGTCGCCGAGTCGCTCCCCCGCCGCCGGCCGGCCGCCCACCGCGACCGGCTGATCGAGGAGCTCCGCCAACTCATCCGCCAAGCGCAGGGGCTGGGCATGTCCGCCGAGCAATTGCACTCGCTGCTCGACGAGGCGCTCGAACAAGTCGCTCACCACGAAGAGCACGAAGAAGCACAAAGACGGAGAAAGGAAGAAAGCAACGCGTGAAGTAGCGGCGCTAAGGGTGGCTGGGGTCGAAGGCGTCAGCCTGAGCCCCCAGACGGTTGCTACTGAGATAGCGGCGGCAGTTCGAGCCCCTGCTGGGGGCTACGGCTGAAGCCTTCGACCCCAGCCACCCTATTTTTTCCGTCCGTCTCCGTCTCAGTGCCCTCTGCGACTCAGTGGTAAACCTTCCCCCGGAGAAACCCATGAACGAACCGGTCATCGACCTCCAAGGGGTCAGCAAGTCCTTTGGCCGCACGCGGGTGCTGGACGGGTTGTCGCTGCGGGTGGAGCGCGGGCAGACGTTCGCCTTCCTGGGCCGCAACGGAGCGGGGAAGACCACCACCATCCGGCTGCTGATGGGCCTGCTGAAGCGGGACGACGGCGCGGTGCGGGTGCTGGGGCTCGACCCGCAGACGGCGCCCCTCAAGCTGCGGGCCCGAGTCGGCTACCTGGCCGAGGACCAGACGATGTACGGCTGGATGACGGTCGAAGAGCTGGTGCGGTTCACCGCGGCGTTCTACCCCACGTGGGACCACGACCTGGCGCTCCGCCGGCTGCGGGAGTTCGAGTTGCCGCTGCGGACCAAGGTCGGACGGCTGTCGAAGGGTCAGAAGGTGCGAGTCGGCCTGGTGTTGGCGCTCGCGCACCGGCCGGAGCTGGTGGTGCTGGACGACCCGGCGTTGGGGCTCGACCCGATCATGCGCAAGCAGTTCAACCGCGACCTAGTGTCCCACATGCAGGGCGCCGGCACGACGATTTTTTATAGCTCGCACCTGCTGGACGAGGTCGAGCCGGTGGCCGACGCCGTGGCCATCCTCGACGCCGGCCGGCTGGTGCGTCAGGCCGACACCGACACGCTGCGGGCCGATGTGAAGCAAATCGTCGTGGCGCGCGACGCGGGCGCCTTGTTCGAGGGGGACCGGGTGCTCGACCGCCGCACCGCCGGGGACGAGCTGGCCGTGGTGGTGGAGAACGCCGAGCGCGTCTGCCAGCGGCTCGCGGGCGAGGGCGCCGCGTTCCGAGTGGTTGATTTGAACCTGGATGAGATCTTCGAGGCGTACGTGGTCGGGCGGCCCGAAGCGGAAGATGGGACGACGAACCGGATACCAATTGCCGCGGATTAACGGGGGCGCCCCGTTCCGTCGGCGAGCAGGGGTCGAGCTGCTGCTGGGGGCTTCGGCTGACGCCTTCGACCCCAGCCACCCAATTCAATAGTCTTGCAATCGAAGGGCCATTCGCATGAATACTCCTTGGGCGGCGCTCGTGTGGAAGGAATGGCGCGAGACGCGTTGGAAGATGGCGGCACTGGCGTTGTTGATGGCCGGGTTTGTGCTCTTGACGGCGATCACTGTCAAGAGCAGGCCGTTCGATGGATTGTTGGCGCTCGGAACACTTATCGTAGGGGCCTGCGGTATATTCGTCGCCCTGGGTGTGGCAGGGGGCGAGAACGCTCGCGGCACACAGCAGTTCCTAGCTTCGCTGCCGGTGCAATCCTGGAGGGCAGCGGTCGCCAAGTTGGCGATGGGCGCTTTTGCGATTTTGACGCCCGCAGTTGCGCTGGTCGTTTGCGTCGCAGCGGCGCAGGCTCTGGCCACGGCGTTCGACCCAGGCAATGCGAGTCGGTTCGCCCTAAGCCAGGAACGCCCCGCGCAACTCTTATCCAAGGTCCCCGAGGCTCTGCTGATGCTCTCATGCGTGGGCTTAAGCTTCTACTTGTGGACCGCTGCCTTTGCAGTTAATTCGAATGACGAAGTTCGGGCCGGGATCAAAGGGGTCGGCGGGCTCGTGTTGTGGATGCTTTTCTGCATAACAGTTAGCAATGCCGCAGAGAATACTCCTCTGCAGTTTCTAAGTCTTACAATCGTCTCGCTTGGGCCTCTCGGATTTCTCACGTCCGTCATTTGGGACCCTTATGTGTGGTGGCCCTTCTTGTTGTCGGCAGTCGGACACGTACTGGCGGCTGTGTGGTTCGTTCGTCGATGGGGCGTGGAAAGCAGCCTTGGTAGTGCGCGACAGCCGCAGATCCCCACGGTTGTCACCTATTGGCTTTCACCGCCGCGACGTTCAATCACACGTGCGCTCGGATGGAAGGCGCTGCGTGAGTCCGGTCCTGTGGTAGCGGCGGGATTGATTGGAGCCTTGGGCCTAGGAACGCTCATGTCGGTGATCGCGTACGCAAGCCACGAATCGTTTAGCCGTCGGGGCATCACGACTTCCTACGACTGGATTGAGGAAAGCGTCGAGTCGCTGACCTTCAGCTTCGCGTTCTTTGGTTTCCTGATCGCGATCGTCTGCGGCGTCGGCACGGTGTGGGGCGACGTCCAGCCGGGGATCAACACGTTCTGGCGGTCGCGACCCTGCCCTCCTAGCCCTTGGTTCTGGTCGAAATGCGTCGTCAGCCTGGCGTTGATCGGCGTCGCGTTCAGCCTCCCCTCGCTGCTGCCGGTGTACGGGATTTGGTATTCAGGAAATGGCGTTCAGATGGTGATAAATGCGGCCTTGGGCGCGCTGGTTGGCTACGCGACCGCCGTGCTAATGACCACCGTGCTGAGGAGCGCGGTCTATGCATGCATCGTAGCGCTCGCCGCCGCGATCGCGACGGTTAGCATCGTCGGCAACAGATCCGAGTGGCTTCCTTCGGCTGAAGCCCGCGCGGCGCTTTTCGTCGGCATGGCGGGGATGATGCTGCTCGTGGCGTGGCAGGCTTTCCGCAAGGACTGGTCGGTGCGGGGGTGAATGTGCCTTCACCCTCCCGTCATCACGCGCGCAGAACCAGCCCCGGAGGGGCGGCGGCATCTAGCCAGGGGCGCAAGCCTCTGGACCGCCACACGCCCATGTGACAAAGCCCCGGAGGGGCGGCGGCGTGTCGACTCGCAACGTGCCGTCGCCCCTCCGGGGCTTTGATGTTCATGCGCTACGCTTCCCAGGGGCTTGCGCCCCTGGCTAGACGCCGTCGGCCCTCCGGGCCTAAGACGAGGCGGCCTTTTCGGCCACCATCGGCACATTTTCCAGCCGAAAATAGCCACCCACTCCGCGACCTTGGAGCCAGCCGCATGCCCCGTGTCGGGCCCAAGCTTCGCCCGCGGGCGAACGCAGCCCCTCCGGCGGGTGGTGACGAGAGAGAAAAATTCTGCGGGGGCACGTCGTCACTTCACCACGTCACCTGGGTGAGGGACGCCCCGGCTCGCTCTTTCGGTGTTTCGTTCGTCATTCGGCAGTCCTCGTTTCGCACGGCCGCACCCCGCCCTGCCGATCCCCGCCGCCCCCTAGAACCCCGCCCCCCGGCAGGCGAAACTCTCTGCATGAGCACCGCAAAACTAGCACTCGAAGACGGGTCGGTCTTCACCGGGGTTTCGATTGGGGCCCCCGGCGAGGTGGACGGGGAGGTCTGTTTCAACACGTCGATGACCGGGTACCAGGAGATCCTCACCGATCCCAGCTACCGCGGGCAGATCGTGACAATGACCTACCCGCAGATCGGCAATTACGGCGTCAACGCCGAGGACGTAGAGAGCGCCCGCCCCCACCTGGCCGGGTTCATCGTCCGCGAGCACAGCCGGCTGCGGAGCAACTTCCGCAGCGAGCAGAACCTGAGCGACTACCTGGCGGAGCACGGGGTGGTGGCCATCGAAGGGATCGACACCCGCCGGCTGGTCCGCCGGCTGCGGACCCAGGGGTCGCAACGCGGGGTGCTCTCGACTATCGACCTCGACGAGGCCAGCCTGATCAAGAAGGCCAAAGCGAGCCTGGGGCTGGTGGGACGCGACCTGGTGCGCGAGGTGATGCCCGAGGCATCCAGCAGGTGGAGCACGCCGCTAAGCACGTGGACGCTGCTCGACGGAACGCAGAATTCGGAAGAAGACCCGTCGGCGCCCCATGTGGTGGCGCTCGACTACGGCATGAAGTGGAACATCCCCCGGCACCTGGTGAACCAGGGCTGCCGGGTGACCGTGGCGCCCGGTCGGCTGACCGCGGCCGAGGTGCTGGAGCTCAAGCCGGATGGGGTGTTCCTGTCCAACGGGCCGGGCGACCCGGAACCGCTGGAGTACGCGGCGGAGGCCATCCGCGGCCTCTTGGGCAAGACGCCGGTGTTCGGCATTTGCTTGGGGCATCAACTGCTGTCGCTGGCGAGCGGGGCGAAGACCTTCAAGCTGAAGTTCGGCCACCGCGGCGCCAACCACCCGGTGATCGACATGAAGACACAGGTAGTAGAGATCACCAGCCAGAACCACGGCTTCGCGGTCGACGCCGATACGCTGCCGGACAACCTAGAAGTCACCCACCGCAGCCTGAACGACGGCACCATCGAAGGGGTCCGTCGCCGCGACGTGCCGGCCTTCAGCGTGCAGTACCACCCGGAAGCCTCGGCGGGGCCGCACGATAGCCACTACTTGTTTGATGAGTTTCTTGAGGCGATGAAGAAAAGCTGACGGATGAAGTTGGCCACGAAAAGGCACAAAGAAGCACAAAGACAGGACGGACGGAACTCTCGCAATGACGCGAAAGCGCAAAGAAGTTGAGGAAGTGAGCTTGGCCTCTTTGCCACTTTTCGTGCGACCCTTCCTTTGTGCTTCTTGTGCCTTCTTGTGGCTATTCCGTCTGTAGATGCGAGGCGAAGTAGCCCGCCATCCGCTGGTACATCCGCTCGACGACCTCGGGCTCGGAGACCATATGCGTCTGCCCCATTAGCGGCAGGAAGTCGTGCGGCCGGCCCGCGCGCAATAGCGCGTTGCTCATTTTCACGCTGTGCAGGAAGTAGACGTTGTCGTCGGCGGTTCCGTGGATGATGAGCAGCGGCCGGGTGAGGCGGTCGGCGTGGGTGAGCACGCTTGAGGCGTCGTAGCCGGCGGTGTTGTCTTCCGGCAGGCCCAGGTAGCGTTCGGTGTAGTGGGTGTCGTAGTCGCGGAAGTCGGCGACCGGGGCGCCGGCGACGCCGACGCGGAACACGTCGGGCCGCTGCATCACCGCCATCGCAGAGCAGTAACCGCCGAACGACCAGCCGTAGACGCCGACGCGGGCAAGGTCGAGCTCCGGGTGCTTGGCGCCGAGCGCCTGCAGGCCGGCGACCTGGTCTTCGAGCGGGGCCTCGATCAGGTTGTGCTTGATGACGCGCTCCCACGCCCTGCCGCGCGACGGCGTGCCGCGGCCGTCGATCAGCACCACCACGTACCCCTGGTCGGCGAGCCACTGGTTCAGCAGGTAGCCGCGTCCGTTGTGGGTGACGAGCTGGGCGTGCGGGCCGGCGTAGACGTTTACGAGCACCGGGTACTTCTTGCTTGGGTCGAAGTCCCGCGGGCGGACCACCGCGGCGTAGAGGCCGGGGCCGTCGCCGACCTTGGTCAGCTCGACGTTGGGTTCAAACGGCGGCGTTTCGGCGACGTTCCGCAGCTCTCCTGCGCGGCTGCCGTCGCCGCGGAGGACGACGTGCTGCGAGGGCCCCGCCAGGCCGCTCGCCGTACGCACGCACACGCCCCCCCGCTTGGCGTACACGGCCGAGTAGACGCCGGCCGCAGGCGTGAGCGGTTCGGGCTCGCCCCGGCCGTCCAGCGGCACGCGGAATAGTTGGGTTTGCGTTGGGTCGGGCCCCCCGGAGACCACCACCGAACCGGCGGCCTCATCCAGGTGCACCACGCGTCGGTAGCCCAGCCCCGGCGGAGTGAGCGTACGGATCAACGCCCCCTCGGCGCTGCGCAGCTCGAGCCGCCACGCGCCGGAGCGTTCGCTGGCCCACAAGAAGGACGCGCCGTCGGCGAGCCACCGGGGGGTCGAGCCTTCGAGGTTAAGCCACGCGTCGTCGGTCTCGCTGAGCAGTTCCCGCGTGCCCCCCGTGTCGGGATCGACCGCCAGCAGCCGCTCGGCGGTTTGCGTGCGGTTCTGCACCAGCAGGGTGAGCGGGGCGTTGTCGCTCCAGGCGACCGAGGCCAAGTAGGGGAACCCAGCGGCCGAGTCGGTGCTGCCCCAGTCGACCCAGTGGGTCTCGCCCCCGTCGACCGACACCACCCCCAGGCGGACCGCTGCGTTGGTCATCCCCGGCCGCGGGTAGGGCCACTGGGTGGGCGGCTTGGCGGGGTTGGCCGGGTCGGCGATTAGCCAACGCTCAACGTCCGCGGTGTCCGTTTGTTGATAGGCGATCTGTCGGCTGTCTGGGCTCCACCAGTAGCCGTGCATGCGGGCCATCTCTTCCTGGGCGACAAACTCTGCCAGGCCGTGGCTCAGGTCCTCGTCGGCGCCGTGGGTCAGGCGTCGCGTCGTTTTCGACGCGATGTCGTGCACGTACAGATCGCCGTCGGAAACAAAAGCCGCCTTGGCGCCGTCCGGAGAGAGCCTGGCGTCGATGGGAGTTTCGGCGTCGATCTCCAACTGGGTGACGCCCCGCGTCTGTCGATCGAGCAGGTAGAGCCGGCCCGAGAGGGGGATCAGCAGTTGCTTGCCGTCGCGGGAGAGCTCGAACGTCGCGATGCCGCGGGCCGAGAGCCGCATCCGCTCGCGGCGGGCCAGCTCTGCGTCGGTGAGCTCTTCCGATTTGCCCTCCAGCAGGGTGTCGGCCGAGGCGAGCCGCTGCTCGACCCCCGTCGCGACGTCCAGCGTGTACAGGTCGCGGACAAAGCTCCTTGGCCCCGAACGGAGGAACAGCACCGCGTCGCCGTCGGGCGTGGGGCAGACGTTGGAGGGTTCGCCGAGCCGGAACCGACTGGTCGCGGCGAACTGACGCAGGAAGCTTTCGCCGGCGGTTGCGGTGGTTGCTAGCGTCATCAACAGGCTCAACGCGCGGAGTCGATGGAGGGGGGCCATGGCGGCGTGAGGGCGCGGCGGCCTAAGCCGGCGCGTCGCTTGCGGGCGTGAGGATCGCGGAGTCGCCCGCGACCACAGCGCTCGGATCGATCAGGGCGATCAGCTTGTAGCCGGCCTTGGGCTCAAGCGGCGTCTTGGCCGTGTTGACGATCAACCGGCCCTTTTCGGGGACGGCGAACAGCACCACGGCCGCCTCGCCGTACTTGGCGCGGAACGCGGCGTAGGTGAAGTCTTTGCTGAGCGAGGTCTTCTTGATCTGCGCGCCCTGGGCGAAGCGGTTCTGCAGGTCGTCGTACGTGAGGCCGTCGCGGAACAGCACCCTGCCGCGGCGGTGGGCGGGGATGCGTTGGAGCCGCTCCTGGCTGCGTTGCGAGGGGGCGATCTGGTAGACGTTGGCGCCGCCGAGCTCCGGGGCGAACTCCATCGCGGCGATGGCGTTCACCTCGTCGTTGGGGGTCATCGCCAGCAGGCGGCCGACGTCTCCCAGGTCGATCTCGTCGTGGATGAACTCGCTGCCGATGGCCGCGTAAACCACCGGGATGCCCGCCAGCCGCGCCGCCGCCACGTTCTGCGGGTTGGTGTCCACCAGCACGGTGTGGAAGCCTTCCTTCTGGATCGCCGTCGCCAGCTCGCGGATCATCGGCGAGGCGCCGGCGAACAGCACCCCCTGCGGGTTCTGCCGCGACAGGCCCAGGCGGCGCGCAAGCGGGCCGAGCGTCAGGCCGTACACCGTCACGGTGAGCACGATGGTCAGGAACACCAGCACCACAAGCTGCTGCCCCTCGCCGGTGAGCCCCGCGGCCAGCTCGCCGGCTTCGGCGCCGCGGCTCTGCTGGGAGAGCTCTATGGCGAACAACGAGGCGACCGCGGCGGCCACGATGCCGCGGGGGTGGACCCAGGCCAGCATCGTCTTCTCGCGCCAGTTGAGCGGGGCGCCGATCGTGGAGACAAAGACGGCCAGCGGCCGCACGAGCAGGATCAGCACCACGGGGAACAGCAGCCCCCCCCACCCGAGGCGGTTGATGTCCGCCATCGTGATCTGCACGCGGGAAGACAAGATGATGAACAGCACCGAGATCAGCAGCACGCGCAGGTTCTCTTTGAACTCGATGACGTGCTTCACCGAGGCGCGCCGCTGGTTGGCCAGCCACACGCCGATCACCGTCACGGTGATCAGCCCCGACTCGTGCTGCAAGTAGTTTGAGACCGCGAACACCAGCATCACCAGCGACAGGATCACGCCGTTCTGGAGGTAGTCGGGCACCCAGAAGCGGGCCAGCAGCTCAACGATCACCAGCGCGGTGACGGCGCCCAGCACCGCGCCGACGCACAGGCTCCAGGCCAGGCCGTTGAACCACTCGGTGGCGAGCCCGCCGCCGCCGTGGGCGACCACCTCGAACACCAGGGCCGCCAGCACCGCGCCGATCGGGTCGTTAACGATCCCTTCCCACTTAATCACCGAGCCGATCTTGCGCTCGGGACGCACCTGGCGCAGCAGCGGCATGATGACCGTCGGACCGCTGACGGTGAGCAGCGCCCCGGTGAGCGTCGCCAGCCCCCACGAGAAGCCGGCCAAGTAGTGGGCGGCCAGCGCAGCCCCCACCCAGGTGATCAGCAGGCCCACAGAAACCAGCCGCACGACCACGCTGCTGGTCTCGCGGATCTCGCGCCAGCGGAGGCTCAGCCCCCCCTCGAACAGCACCACGCCCACGGCGAGGCTGGTCATGGGCGGGATGGCCTTGTCTCCCACCCACAGCCGCGGCGGGCCGGCTTGCCAGCCCAGCAGCAGCCCGAAGACCAGCAGCAGCAGGATGGCGGGCAGCTTACGCCACCAAGCGATCCACTGCGCTGCGATGCCGAGCGCCAGCACGGCGGCTAGGTAGATCGAGATAGTGACGTAGTCGTTCATCAGCCCGGATCGAGTCGTCACGCGTGAGGTGGCACGCGAGTCTACACGGGCTTAGTAAGGTGGGGTAGGTGAGCCGGCCCGCCGGCCCGGGGTGTGGGGGGGGCCGCGGCGCCGGTCTGCGCAAAAAAAAAAGAGCCGGCCGGCGGGGAATCCCCGCCGGCCGGCTTCAATCGGACAGAAGCGCTTGTGCGCTAGTCTTCGATGGCGATCTTCTCGTCCCGGGCCACGGCCCGCAGCTTGTTGAGCGCCCGCACCTCGATCTGGCGGATCCGCTCCTTGGTGACCCCCATCTTGGCGCCGACCTCTTTGAGCGTCAGCGGCTCTTCGGAATGGTCGAGGCCGAACCGAGAGATCACGATCTGCTGCTCACGCTCGTCGAGCTTGTGCAGCATCTTGCGGACGGCGTCCTCGCGGATCCGCTGCGCGTTCTCGTGGATCTGCGGGTCGTCTCGGCGCTCCTCGGTCGCGGTGAACAGCTCGTCGTGGCTGGTGCGGAAGCGATCGCGGATCTTGTACTCGCCCGGGATGGTCCGGGCAAAGTTCTTCATGATCGCCCAGCTCGCGTACGTGCTGAACTTGTTGCCGCGGGCGAAGTCGAACTTCTCGATCGCCCTGAGCAGCGACATGTTGCCGTCGCTGACCAGCTCGAAGAAGTTCTGATCGGCCGTGACGTGCCGCTTGGCGATGGAGACCACCAGCCGCAGGTTCGCCTTGGCGATCTGATTCTTCGTTTCCACCGCCTGCTGATAGATCGACTCGATCTCGTCCATCAACGAGGCCTTCGGCCGGTCGGGGTCGAGCTGCTCGCGCAGCTTGGCCGCCTTGTACTTCAGGTAGTTGTACTTGCGGAAGATGTGCTGCTCCTGCTCGCGCGTGAGCAGCGGCATCTCGTACAAGCTCGCCAAGTACGGGGGCAGGTCGGCGGGGCGGCGGACCTTCTTCTGCGGCTCGTCGGCGCCCGGCATCGGGCTCAGGCACGCCGCGTCGGCGCCCTTGCGGCTGAAACGCGGGTTCGGGATGAAATCGAGCGGGAGCTCCATCACCCCAGCGGCACGCGACTCGTTCACCACCCGGTAGACCGTGGTCGGCGTGCGGGCGTACCGCTTCGACAACCGATCGACCGAAACGCCGGCCGTGAAGTCGGCGAAGATGCGGTCCTTCTGGGCCTCGTTCAGCGGGCCGGTCAGGTCCGGGAAGATCGCCAGCTCCGCGTGCTCGCTGTCGAACTGCCGGATGGTCTGGCGGATCGTCTCAACGCTGCGTCCGGTCTCGACCGCGATCCGCCGAACGACCTCGGCCTGGCAGGCGCCGGCCGCGGCCAAGCGACGGGCGCGCTCCAGCAACTCCTGCCGCTGGGCGTCGCTCATCTGGCTGAAACGGGCGCCGCGCTCAACGCGGTCCTGGTTGTTCCGCACGAACCGGTCGACGCTGCTGCGGAGGAAACCGACGCGCTTGCGCCCGTCGAAGACCAGTCGCCGGCTCACCAAGCCCAGCTCGCGCCAACGCGAGATGGTCTTCGTAGAAACGTTGAACTGCTCGGCCAGTTGCTCGACGGTCAGCACCTGCTCGCCCACGGCGTCGGCCGGGAGGTCGATGGAGTCCGACAGGTCCTCCACCAGCAGACGCAGGTCGTGCATCAGGTCGGCGCCCGGGATCTTCACCGCGGCGTCGTCGTTGGGGCGGTAGCCGGTGACGCGGAAGGCCACCCACTCGTACGGGTAGACCTTCTCCGGGTCGATCTCGGCGATCAGCCGCTCGGTGGTCTCGATCTGTTCCACCCGCTTGGTGCGCGGCGCGTACCGCGATAGCTGCTCGTGCAGGCGGTCGATCACGTTGTGGCGATATGCGCGGTTCATGGTTGGCCCCTCTCTCCTGTTCCTGGCGACCCCAACGCTAGCAGCGCGGCGTCTTCGAATTGATCCTTCCTCCTTTAGTCTCGCGGAGGCCGCCTCTACACGGCGGCCTCTCCGGTGTGCTGCCTCTCCGTAACGAAGAAGGGCTGCGTGTGGCCGATTCCCTGCGAGCAATCGTCGGCGTGGTTGCTAGCGGCCGCCGGGGGGGCTACGGCGTTCGTGGCCCCGAGGCAACCCTTGCTAGCGAACTAAGTCGACACCTGTTGTACGCAGATAGGTCGCTTTGGGTCGATAGAAAGTTCGCGCGCTGTCGATTTCTCCCCCAGTGTGGCGCGTCTCGAGACGCGCAAGTTGTCTCTAAGGTGTTTCCTGATTTGAGTTTACGTCGATAATCGCCTCCTAGCGGCGTTGCTGGCCGTGGTGAGCCGCGGGCGCCGAGCTGCGCGTGCCGATCCCGCCCAAACTAACAGCCAGCGATCGATTTTCATTGCGTTGGACTCTATGGCCGGGCGGCGTCGATGAGACTCCTAGGGAACGTTCTGGACCAGAGAATCCGCCCAGGGAAGAAGGCGCCGGTATGGCAAGAATCGCAGCAGTCACGATCGTCCTAGCAACCTGCCAGTTGGCCGCCGCGGCGGGCCCGATCCCGCTGAAGCCCTCTCAGGCCCACCCGGCGGTCCAGGTCGCCACAGAGATTGAGATCGACGGCGTGGTGATCGCCAAGGCCCACCTGCCCGCCCTCAAGGGCGCCGAGCGGGAAACCGCGGTCCGGAAAATGCCGCTTACCGTCCGTGGCGCCCTGAACTACGACGAACGCCAGCTCGTCAGGCCGGGCGCCGGCGAGACCCCGCGGTCCATCCGCCACTACCGCCAGGCCTCGGCCACGCTGCGGATCGACGGCGAGCAGATCGGCCGCGCGTTGGCGCCAGAGCACCAGACGATTGTTGCGGAAACGCGCGAGGGGGACGGGGTGTTGTTCTGCCCCAACGGACCGCTGCGCCGCGAAGAGCTCGACCTGATCACGGTGATCGGAGACACGCTGCGGCTAGACGGCCTGCTACCGGCCGAGCCCGTGGCCGAACGCGCCCAGTGGGCCGTGCCCAGCGACGTGATGGGGCCGCTGCTGGGGGTGCAGGGCGTTTCAGACTGCAGCGTCCGCGGCCAAGTGGTCGAGGCGAACCCGCGTTACGCAAAGCTGGAGTGGGCCGGCACGGTCACCGGAGCGATCGAGGGCTCGGCGGCCGACTTCGAGATCCGCGCCGTCGGTCTGTTCGACCGTGGCCGCGAGATGCTCACCCAGGTCAACTGGGCGGTCCGAGAGAACCGCCGCCCGGGGCCCGCGACCCCCGGCTTCGAGGGGATCATCAAGACGCGCTTCGCCTTGAGCCCCATCGCGTTGTCGGAACCGTTGTCGGACCAGCACGTGAAGCAGATCGAGGTGGTCCCCATGGACGAGTCGATGGTTCTCGAGCTGCGTGAGCCCGGTCTGGGGATCGCCGCCCGCCACGACCGGCAGTGGTACGTCGCGGCGCGTGACCGCGGGTCGGTGACGCTGCGACGCGCCGTGGGACCGGTGGTGGTGGCCGACGCCACCATCCGCCGCCTGCCCACCGGCAGGTCGTCCGCGGCGCCGACTCTGGCCGCCTTCGAGTCCGAGGTGCGCGCCGCCGCCGGCGAACGCTTCGGCACTGTCGCCCGCGCCGAAGAGTGGGCGACCGACAACGGATCGCGGTGCCTGGCGTTGGTAGTCCAGGGGGTCGTCGAGTCGGTCCCGGTTGAGCAGCGGTACTTCTTGGTGCTGCACCCGGGGGGAGAGCAGACCTCCGTGGCGGTCACCGCCGCGCAGGACGTCGCCGACCGGCTGGCGGATCACGACCGCGACCTGATCGACGGCCTGACGGTGTTCCAGCCGCAGTCGAGCACGCCCGCCCCCCCGGTGCGGTCGGCATCGCGGCCCGTGCGGCGCCGCTAGAAGCGGCGCAGCGGGCAATGCGGGAGGGAACCTACGCGCCGCTCACGCGGTTTCCCACCGCATCGCCAGCACCCTGGCGATCACCAGCAGCGCCACGGCGGACACGGCCATCACGGCCAGCTCGGGGCCGAGCTGCGTCGCGGGCAGGTTCCGCCAGAAGAGCTTGTTGTAGCCATCGATGGCCCAGGCGTTGAACGTTGCGCGGCCGAACTGTTGCATCGACTCGCTCATCACGTAGCGCGGCACCATGCTGCCGCCCACGGCGGACATGGTGAGGATCAAGATCGTCGACACCGCGTTCAGTTGGGCGCGCGACCGGCACGCCGCGGCCATGGCGAGCGCCAGGCTCGCCGCGGCGCCGGCGGTGACCGCCGTCATCAACAAGAAGCCCGGCAGCCGCCCGAGGACGTCGACGCCGAACATCAGTTGGGCCCAGCCGAACATCACCAGCACCTGCAAGAACCCGATCGACGCCAGAAACAGCCACTTGCCCAGCAGCAGCTTCGACATCGACAGCCGGCTGCACATCAGGCGTTCGAGCGTCTGTGTTTCTTCTTCTTCCAGCAGCGATCCGGCGTTCCCGCTTGCCGTGAACAGCAGGAACATCACCGCGATCCCGGCCGCAAACTGCGAGACCACCGGGTTCGACTTCCCCTCGGCGAGCAGGTCGAGCACGCGGACCGGCGCCCCGAACGGGGACGCCACGGCCTCCGGAGAGGACCCCGCCGCCGGCGAGGCCGGGATCTGAAGCTCGGCGATCGTCCGCCCGACCGCCTGGTGCACCAGCGCCTCAACCACGCGCGGCGCGACAGGATCGGACGTGTCCGCGGCGATCGTGAGCGTCAGGGGGTCGCTCCGCATCAGGCTGTCCGCCCACCCCGCCGGGGCGACGATCGCTAGCTTCGCCCGACCGCTGAGCACCTCCTGGCACGACGCGGTCAGGTCTTCCCACTCGGCCGGTTCCGTCGGGGGGGCGGCGGTCGACACCCGCAGCAGCGGGTCGGAGGCCAGCCGCGCGAACACGGCTCGGCTGAGTGGGGTTTGATCGAGGTCGACCAGCGCGGTCGCAACCTCCCCGCTGCCCACCTCCTCGCGGCGATCAAAGATCAACGCGAAGATGCTGAAGAACACCACCGGCACGATGAACACCAGCAGCATCTCGAGCCTGCCGTGCCAGAGCCGCTGGAAGCCGATCCGCATCACTTGGGCGATCATTCGCGCAGCTCCCGTCCGGTCAGGTGAAGAAAGACGGTGTGAAGCGTCGGCGCCGCCACGGTTACGTCCTCAACCCTCCCCCCCGCGGCGCCGATCCGCGCCAGCAGCGGCGGCAGCTCCGCCGCGATATCGACCACCCTGCCCCGCAGCGTGGCGTCGGCCGGGTCGTACCAAAGGTTGTCCCAGTGCATCCCGGCCAACCGGGACGCGGAACCGTCGATCTTCACCTGCACCGCGCGGGCGCGCCCCACGGTGCGGTCGATTAGTTCCGCCAGGGTCCCTTCGGCCGCCAGCCGCCCGTGGTCGATAATCACGATCCGGTCGCACCGGTCTTGCGCTTCTTCGAGTTGATGGGTCGTGAGCACGATCGACGTCCCTTCGGCGTGCAGCGAGTCCAGCATGTTGAAGATCCGCTCGCGGCTCTGCGGGTCGACCCCCACGGTCGGCTCGTCCAGCAGCAGCACGCGCGGGCGGTGCAGCACGCCGCACGCGATGTTCACGCGGCGTTTCATCCCCCCGGAGAAGGTCTTCACCAGCGCGGCCGCGCGGTCGGCTAGCCCGGTCCACTCCAGCGCCCACGCCACGCGCTGGCGCAGCGCCGTGCCGCGCAGCCCGTGGAACCTTCCGAAGGCCCAAAGGTTCTCGGAGGTGGTTAGGTCGGGGTAGACGGCCAGTTCTTGGGGGACAAACCCCAACTCGCTTCGGTCGCTGCGCGGCCCGAGCCGGCGCCCCATCAGCGAGACGTAGCCGGAGTCGGGGCGGACGCGGCCGCAGATGCAGCGGATGAGCGTCGTCTTTCCCGCGCCGTTGGGCCCCAGCAGCGCGAGCCGCTCTGCCGGCCGGACGCCGAACGACACGTCGCAGAGCGCCTGGGCGCCGCCGAACTTCTTCGCGACGCCGGTGACTTCGAGGGCTGCACGCATCGGGGCTTGGGTAGGACGCCGGGTCGCAGGGTAGGAGCGGCCGGATCATAGAGAACGCCCGCCCTGGCGCAAGGCGAGTTTGCCGATTGGGCCCGCCGCGGTACAGTTTTTTGCTCGGGCGCCAGCACCGCGGCCGGCCAGCACTTTCAGAGGCGCTCCCATGTTGCACGCCTACTACAGCGACGGGCACGACTTACCGCTCCCACCCGGCCACCGCTTCCCCCAGGCCAAGTACCGCCTGCTGAGGCGCCGTGTTGAGGTGCTAGCAGAAACGATGGCCGTTTCGTTGGCGCCCGCCCCGCTAGCGACCGACGCCGAGCTGTTGTTGGTCCACACCGGCGACTACGTACGCCGCGTGCGCGCCGGCGAGCTCAGCAAGCAGGAACAGCGCGAGATCGGCTTCCCCTGGTCGCCCGAGTTCGTCACCCGCGCGCTGGCGTCTACCGGCGCCACGCTGGCGGCGGCCCGCGACGCGGCGGACCGGGGGGGCTGGGGCGTTCACCTGGCGGGCGGCACGCACCACGCGTTTGCCGACCGCGGGCAGGGCTTCTGCGTGTTCAACGACATCACGGTCGCCGTGCGGGCGCTCCGCCGCGAGGGCCGGCTGGAGCGGGCGATGATCGTTGACTGCGACGTCCACCAGGGGAACGGCACCGCCGCCATCTTTGCCGACGACCCGCACACGTTCACCCTCAGCCTGCACGGGGCCAAGAACTTTCCGCTCCGCAAGGAGGTGAGCGACCTCGACGTCCCTCTGCCCGACGGCTGCGACGACGCCCGCTACCTGGCGGTGCTGGACCGCGCCCTCGACGCGGCGCTGGGCAGATTCACGCCGGAGTGGGCGTTCTACCTGTCGGGCGCCGACGCCTACGAGGCGGACCGCTACGGCCGGATGAAGCTCACCCGCGCGGGGCTGCGGCAGCGAGATGAGCGCGTTTTGCGGCGCTTCCGGGACGCCGGCACACCGGTCGTCGCCGCGATGGGGGGCGGCTACGCACCAGACGAGCAGGCGATCGCGGACATCCACGCCGCAACCATCGAGGTGCTAGCGCGCCTCGCGCCGGGCTAGCGGCTACGCCGGTGGCAACAACGCCTGCTGGTCTTCCACGTAGTCGCGGATTTGTGCTTCATACTGCCCCGAGTCCATCAGCACGATCCCCAGGAACAGGGCCATAAAGACGATCGCGCTGAGCAGGATCACCCCGTTGAACAGCTTGTCGTGCAGCAGGTGCATGAAGATCAACGCCACCATCGCGGACTTCACCACCGCGATGCCGAGCGTGACGAAGATATCGGCGCGGCCCATGTCTACCTGCGCGAGGACCGACGTGAGCACCGTGAGCGCCACGAGCGCAATGAACGTAGCGATCAGCACCGCGCCGCTGGTGACGTGGTGGTGGGGGACGGTGGAGTCGTGGGCGTGGGACATGGCGAGTGACAATCTCGGGAGCGGGCTGCGCTTTGGGGCGATCAATGAATCAGGTAAAGCAGCGGGAACAGGAAGATCCAGACCAAGTCGACCAAGTGCCAGTAGAGCCCGACCCCTTCGACCGGGTCGAAGTAGTGGGGGCCGAAGTCGCCGCGGCCGATCCGTCCTACGATCCACAGGATCGCCAGGATGCCCCCGATGATGTGCAGGGCGTGCACGCCGGTCATGGCGAAGTAGATGCTGAAGAAGTTGCCGGCGTTCACCTCGCCCTCGACCCGCGGAGCGGGGGCGGGCGCCTCGGGGGCGTGCTCGGCCGCTTCGCCTTCGGGCGCCGCCTCGGCCCCTTCCGCGGCGTGCTCGTCCACGGGGTGTGCTTCGGCCGCTTTGTCGATTGCTTCAGCTGCGGCGATGCCTTCCAGGCCTTCCAGTTCGGCCTCACCGTGGGCTGCCGCGACGTGCTGGCTCATGTGGGACTCGACCTCGTAGGCCTGGATGCCGTTGGCGATGACGATGCCGGCGCCGGCCGAAGCGATGACCGCGCCGACCGAGAAGGAGATCCAGCCGCGTCCCGGCTTGGGGCCCGACTTCTGCTTCCAGCCGAAGCCCATCGTGGCGACGCCGATCACCATGCACCAGAACACCGTCCATACCAGGTTGTGCTGGATCACGCCGAACTGCACCTCGGGGTCGGGCGCGTACCGGCCGGCCCAGTAGAGGCCCTCGTACAGCTTGTACATGTACTCAACCGCCTTGACCCCCATGAACATCCCCGCGCAAGCGAGGGTGAAGATGTGGGTCCACAGCAGCGTCTTCTGGTCGTTGAGCTGGGCGGCCCGCACGCCCCAGGCCACCGCGAGGCTGCTGGCCAGCAGCACGATGGTGTTGAACGCCCCCAGCGTGGGGTTGAGGTAGTGGTGCGCGTTGAGGAACACTTCCGGGTGGTTGGCCCGGTAGACCGCGTAGGCGGCGAACAGCCCGGCGAAGAAAAGCACCTCTTGCGCCAGGAACAGCCACACGCCCAGTTTCGCGGCGCTGGTCTGCTGCTGCGGGCTCTCGAAGTGGTGCGCCAACCATTCCGGATGATCGTGACCCTCTGCGTGGTGGTCCTGATCGTGCTGCGGCGTGGTCGCGGTGAGTTCAGCGGTAGACATGTTGGGCCATACCCAGAGTCGCAGGTGCGGTGCGGGGCGGGCGGCGATCGCCGGGGCCCCACTGCTTGCTGTCTCTCTTGGTCTTCTCCGTGCTCGGAAGGGATCGGTGCTGCTACGGGTGGAATCAGACGGGGTCTTGCATCGGCTTGGTCGTCCGGTCTGGAACGACCTCGTAGTAGCCATCGATCGCGGGATCGTACTTGATGTCGTCGTACACGTAGGGGGGACCCATGATGGGGTTCACCTCAAAGTTTTGCTGCGTGGGCGGCGAGCAGCACTTCCACTCCAGCGTCGCGGCGCCCCACGGGTTGGCGGGCGCCTTGCGGCCGTACCAGAGCGACGCGATCAGCGTCCCCGCGGCGATAAAGAGCCCGGCGCCCAGGATCAACGCGCCCACGGTAGAGATCCGGTGCAGCGTGGTGAACGTCTCGAGCAGTTCGGGGGTGACCGGGAACGCGTCGGAACCCTCGTAGCTGGCGTACCGGCGGGGCATGCCCTTCACGCCCAGGATGAACTGGGTGAAGAACGTGAGGTTGAACCCGATGAACACAATGATGGCCGAAAGCTGCCCGAAGCGCTCGTTGTACATCCGGCCGAACAGCTTGGGCCACCAGTAGAACAGCGCCGCCAAGAAGGAGATCAGCGTTCCGCCCATCATCACGTAGTGGAAGTGGGCCACCACGAAGTAGGTGTCGTGCAGGTGGATGTCGGTCGCCAGGGCGCCCAGCGGCAGGCCCGTCAGCCCGCCGATGGTGAACAGCGCCATGAAGCTGATCGCGTAGCACATGGGCGTGTTGAAGTGGATCGACCCCTTGTACATCGTCGCCAGCCAGTTAAACACCTTGATGGCGGACGGGATCGCCACGGCGAACGTCAAGAAGCTGAAGATGGCCGTCGCCAGGGCGCTCTGGCCGCTGGTGAACATGTGGTGGCCCCAAACCAGGAAGCCGATCAGCGCGATCGCGATCGAGCTGTACGCGATGAACCGGTAGCCGAAGATGTGCTTGCGGCTGAACGTGGGGATCACTTCGCTGATCACCCCCATCGCCGGCAGGATCATGATGTACACGGCCGGGTGGCTGTAGAACCAGAAGAAGTGTTGGAACAGCACCGGGTCGCCGCCGCGGGCGGAGTCGAAGATGCCGATGCCCAGCATCCGCTCGGTCATCAGCAGCAGCAGCGTGATCGCCAGCACCGGCGTCGCCAGCACCTGGATGATGCTGGTGGCGTAGATGGACCACAAGAACAGCGGCATCCGGAACCAGGTCATGCCGCGGGGACGCATCGTGTTGATCGTGACGATGAAGTTCAGCCCGGTGAAGATCGAGCTAAACCCCAGGATGAAGACGCCCATCGTGGCGAGCACCACCGGGCCGGTGGTGGTGACGCTGTAGGGGGTGTAGAAGGTCCAGCCGGTGTCGAGCCCGGTGGTTAATAGCGCCGCGATAAAGAAGCAGGCGCCGACAAAGTAGAGGTGGAAGCTGGCCAGGTTGAGCCGCGGGAACGCAACGTCCTTGGCGCCCACCATGATCGGCACGACGAAGTTGCCCAGCGCCGCGGGGATGCTGGGGATGATGAACAAGAACACCATGATCGCGCCGTGCAGCGTGAAGACCTGGTTGAAATTGTTCTTGGCGATCTCGGCCCTGGCGGTCGCGTCGGCGCCCTGGCCGAAGGCCAATAGGTCGGCCGCCGGGTTCCACAGCTCCAGCCGGATGAGGATCGCCAGCAGGCCTCCGATCAAGAAGAACCCGAGGATCCCGCACAGGTACATCACCCCGATCCGTTTATGGTCGAGCGTGAACGCCCAACTCATCAGCCCGCCGCCGGTAAGGTAGCTGGGCCCCTCGGGGATCTCCACGCGGCGCCCTGTTTCTCCGGAAACGAGCGGCTTGCTGGTGTGGGCTATCATCTTCAGGTCTTAGGTTTTGGGTCTTAGTCGTTCGCTAAGAAAACAACACTCGGCGCCAAAGCAGCCGACGGGCTACGCCCCGTCGCCGGACGACTCAACGGGCGTATCATCGGTCGTCTCGGGGGACTCGCTCGACGGCGCCTTGGAGGGCTCGGCCCCCTCGGCTCCCTGCGATGCTTCGTTCGCGTCCGCCTTCTCCCCTGCTTCGCCAGCCTCGGGCTCTTGCTCGGCTCCGTTCTGCTCGGCCGCGCCCTCTTCGGCTTCGGCGCCTTCTTCACCCTCGATCGCGGGCCACTGGGTTTCGAAGCCCTCGATATTGATGCTCTTGATAAACGCGATCAACGCGTAGATCTCGTCGTCTTTGAGCTGCCCCTGGTAGGAGGGCATCACGGGGTTGAAGCCGTCATGCACCTTGGCCATCGGGTTGAGGATGGACTCGCGGATGTAGTTCTCGTCCATCAGCACCGGGCCGCCCGTCTTCATCTTCTGCTCCTTGCCCCAGCCCCCCTTGAAGCTGGGCCCGGTGCGGGCGGCGCCGTCGAGCGAGTGGCACTGCACACAGCCGCGGTTTTGGTACAGCGTTTGGCCCGCGATCACCGGGTTGTTTTCCTTTCTGGGGTCGATCACCCCTTCGAGGAACTTCTGGAAGTCGGCGTCGTTGTCGTACACCACCACCCGGCTCACCATGGTGGAGTGGCTGGTGCCGCAGTACTCGGCGCAGAACAGCTCGAACCCGTCTCCCGGGTCGGAGCCGGTCGCCTCGGTGGCCTCAAACCAGCAGGTGTTGTAGCGGCCCGGGACGCAGTCCATCTTCATGCGGAACGCCGGCACAAAGATGCTGTGCAGCACGTCTTTGGATTGAAGCACCAGCTTGATCGGCCGCCCCTTGGGGACGTGCAGCTCCGGCGCGATGCCGCCGTTGGGGTACTGGAAGCTCCAGTTCCACTTCTGTGCG
This sequence comes from Pirellulimonas nuda, assembly GCF_007750855.1. Classification (GTDB taxonomy): domain Bacteria; phylum Planctomycetota; class Planctomycetia; order Pirellulales; family Lacipirellulaceae; genus Pirellulimonas; species Pirellulimonas nuda. The sequence continues at coordinate 6,416,821 of NZ_CP036291.1, read as the reverse complement.
ATCACCTGCACCTCAAACGCGTTGTCGGGGACCGTCCGCAGCTCCATGAAGCCGCTGAAGCCCAGGCCGAAGATCACGAACACCAGCATCACGGGGATGATGGTCCACGTCGCCTCGAGCAGGTTGTTGTGGTGGGGAGAGTGCTCCGGGGCGTGTCCCGGCCGGTGGCGGTACCACACCATGAAGAACAACATCAACCCGACAATCAGCACAAAGAAAAACGTGCTGAGCCAGAGGATGAAGTAGAACAGCGAGTCCACCGTCGGCACAAACGTCGAACCGCTGTTGAAGAACCAGAAGCTGGCGAGCGGCGGTAGGTGGGCGGTTGTCATGATTGGATGCGGGAAGGGTCGGGTGTCTGCGCTGCGGGTGTCTGCACTGCGGATAACTACGCTGCGGAGGTTTCGGGGTCGGACTGCGAGTCCGGCGGCGGGGCCTCGTCTCGGCCGCCGCGACGCCAGAACCAGAACGGCGTGAGCGTAGCGGCCAGCATGACCACCGTGATCCCGCCGGCGACCTTCATGATCTGCACCGCCACGGGGGCGTAACGCCCCTTGGTGTGGTCGTAGACGAAACAGGTAAGCAGGAACTGATCGAGCGCAGAGCCGACCTTGCCGTCGGCCGCCTCCACCATGCTCAGACGCAGCGTCTGCGGGTCGAGGGCGATGCCCGACAAGTACCGCGACACCACGCCGTCGGGCGTGCAGACAATCGTGGCGGCCGTGTGGGCGTACTCACGCGTGTCGGGCAGGTACTTGTAGCGGAACCCAACGGCGTCGGCGAGCGCGGTGATGTTCCGCTGGCTGCCGATGAGGAACCGCCAGCCGCGCTCCCCAGAGGGGCGGCCGTACTGCTGCACGTACTTCTCCTTGGTCATCCGCGCCTTGTCGACGGTCTCGAGCGGGTCGATGCTGACGCTCACGACGTCGAACTCCTTCCCGACAGACCACTCCATTTGGTCGAGCGTGCGGGCCAAGCCGTTGAGCTGCTCGCGGCACAGCATCGGGCAATCGGAGTAGTTCAGCGACAGCAGCACGGGACGCGTGCCGTTGAACAGGTCGGCCGTGGAGACCACGTCGCCGCGGTCGTCGCGGAACTTCAGCCCCAGCGGGATCTGCTCGCCCCGCTTCTCGTCGATCCCAACATCCTGCATCTCGACCGGCGTGTCCTCGACCAACTGGGCCAGCGCGGCGTGCGGCCCTAGCAGCAGGCACGTCAGCAGCGCACAGGTCGGGGCGACGCTCCGGGAGAGGGGTCTCGGGTCGCGGTGGTAGCTGTTAGGACTTCGCATTGTCTTGCTCGGCTGAGCCGCTTCCGGCTGAGCTACCTCCGACGGAGTCCCCCCCGGCAGAGGTGTCGTCCGCGGTTTCGGCGGGGGTTTCAGCTGGGGTCTGGGCTTCGTTCTGACCTTGCTTGGCGCTGGATCCGGCGGCCTGATTGCCGCCGTCGGTTTGCAATTCGGCGATCACCAGTTGCATGGCGACGTCGATGGGGATCACGTACTTGGCGCCGTCGCCGTCCCAACGTGCGATCTGCTGGTCCTGCTTCAGGACGGCGTCTCTGGCGTCTTGATAGTCCACCACATCGAACTTCGCGGTTTCCGCCCCTTTTGCATAGTAGTACAGCACGGCCGTTCCGAGGATGGCTGCAATCGTCAACAGCACGGAAACCGCGCCCACCACCAGGATGGCCGGCGCGTTGATGTCGTCCTGCTCGACCCCAGAAACGGGGATCGGGTCGGGTTCACCGGACAATTCGGGGGGCATGTCGGACATGGCGTCGCAAACCGCTCGTTAGTGTTCCTGGAACGCGAGGGACTCGGCTAGCCGCGGGTCGCGGATCGGCAGCAGCCACTTTCCGCGGGCCTGGTACAGGATGGCCGCAAAGAACAGCATCTTTACTCCGGCGAGGGCGAGCAGCATCGTGATCAGCTCCGTGCCGGACAGCGGCACGCGGTCGGGGCTGTAGCTGGGCATGATCAGGTAGAACAGGTCCACCAACTGCATCAACAGCATCCAGACCGCCCAGAAGGTCATCGCGGCCCGGTTGCGGCGGACCGCCTTGCTCATGAACCCAAGGAACGGGATCAGCAGGTGCCCGAACAGCAGCACCAGCGACACCCACACCCAGCCGTGGTTCTGCCGCACGGCGAACCACTCGGTCTCTTCCGGGATGTTGGCGTACCAGATCAGCATGTACTGCGAGTAGGCCATGTAGGCCCAGAAGATGACAAACGCGAACATCAGCTTGGCGATGTCGTGACGGTGGTCGACGGTGATCGATTCGGTAAGCATCCCGCGGCTCTGAACGCGGCCCACCAGCAGCATCAGGAACGACATGAACGCCAGGAACGCCCCGGAGAAGATGTAGACGCCAAAGATGGAGCTGAACCAGTGGGGCGACAGCGACATGAATAGGTCGAACGACGCTAGGTTGAGCGTGATCGCGAACAGCAGCACGCCCGGGCCGCTGTAGCGGGCCAGCCTGCGTAGCGGTTCGACCTGGCCATTTTCGTCCTGACGGACCGAGACGCCGACGAACAGCCACGCCAGCCCCACCCAGCAGACGAAGTAGATCGCCAGCCGGATCGCGAACCAGGTTGGGTTGAGCCAGCTAGCCTTGGCGGCCAGCACCGCGTCTTCGGCCACCAGGGCCGTGTCGTTCCACTTGTAGAGCTGATGGTCTCCCATCAGCACCAGCGCCGCGATCGGCAGGAACAGCACCGCGAACAACGGCATCGTGCCGGCGACGAGCTCCGATAGACGGCGGAGCACCGTGGCCCAGCGGCCACCCATCAGGTGGTGGGCCATCACGAAGAACAGCCCGCCCAGGGCGATCGTCAGGTAGTAGCTGGCGGCCAGCAGGTAGGCGTGCCAGAACAGCGGCAGGTTGCTCGCGGAGTAGCTCACGGCGGCCGCGCCGGCGATCAACCCGACGCCCAGCACGAACAGGCCGGTCGCCCAACCGGTGACATCGGCGCCGGCTTGACGCAGTTCACGGGACGTTGTGACGGAGGCTTCGGCCATTTCGGTTGAGTCAGTAAGAAAGTAGGTTCGGAGCACAGCGGCCGGCAGACGAACGCACGGGTCTACTTGGGCGGCTCTTTCTTTGCCGGCGATTCATCGGCCGCTGCTTCGGCTGCGACCGCGGGCTGGTTCTTCTGCTGGATCTCTTTCAGAGTCTCTTCAGGCACGTCGCTCTTGGCGGCGTTCTGGCTCCGCTGCAGGCACCGCACGTACAGCACGATCGCCCAGCGGTCTTCGACCGAGATGTGTTCCTTGTAGCCCGGCATCTTGCGGATGCCGTTGCTGATGGTGGCGAACAGCTTGCCCACCGGCTGCTGGATCACCTCGTCGGTGTGGATGTTCGACGGCGGCACCCAGGTGCTCTGCTGCAACTCGCGGGCCCGCAGGGCGATCAAGCCGTCGCCGAATCCCCCTTTGCCGTGGCACGCCGCGCAGTGGATGTTGAACCGCTCGCGGCCGCGCTCGGCCGCCTGCTGCGATACCTTAAACTCCTTGGGGAACTCGGTCACCCAGTTGGGCTCCGGCTCCGGCGCTGGCTGAGCGGCTGGGTCGGCGCGCTCGCCTTCGGCGTTCTCCTCGTCTGCGTTCCCGTCGTCCGAGGCAGGCTCGTCTTCCGCCAGGTAGCTGGCGAACTGCGCGCCCCGCCGCGGGACGCCGGCCACGGTGTCTGGGTTGATCCCCTGGTAGTACTCGGAGTCTTCGCGGAGCGAACCGCGAGACACGGTGCCCGGCACCGCGACGCGCATGGCCCGGGTGTCGGCGAACAGGCTCGAGGGCGCGACGGTCTGCGTCTTGAACTTCGGCTGGAAGTCCATGTCGTACCAGATGGTCCGGCGGGGGAGCTCCGACCGGCCCGAGGCCGAGGCGGCGATCCACAGCGGCGGGATGAGCGCCAGCACGGCGACGATCGCGCCGGGCACAAACAACGCCCCGGGGACACGCAGCCCCTCGGTCTCGGCGTAGATCGGCTCCACGAAGGTCGCGCCGGCGCTGGTGAGCGCGGCGCTCACGGCGTCGTAGTCGAAGGTGGGGTCGTCCGCGTCCACCATCAGCGAGAACCCGCCGGTGGTGACCTGCTGGAACCGCTCGTTGCGGAACAGCGGGTTGGAGAGCCGGGGGAGGCGGTTGAACCCGAGCATGCCGAAGAACGCGCCGAACGCGCTGAGCAGGATCGTCAGCTCGAACACGATGGGGATGTTCGCCTGGTAGCTGAAGTACGGCTTCCCGGAGATCCGGAACGCGTAGCCGCTGAACGGGACGGTCGTCTCGGTGGCGTTGGTCCACCAGACCATCAGCGTGGCGATCAGGCACCCCGAGGCGCCGCAGAAGAAGACGAACCACGGCAGGATGGTCTTCTTGGCGCGGAGCGCGTCGTCGACGGCGACGATCGGGAAGGGCGAATAGGCTTCGACGCGGCGGTAGCCTGCGTCGGTGATCGAGCGCGCGCCGGTAACCAGCTCGTCTGCGTCTGGGAACTGCGCGAGCAGCCCCAGCAGTTTCGGCTGGGCGGCGTCGTCGTCGGCGGGTTTGGTTTGTTTGTCGGCCATATTCTGCTTACAGCAAGTAGGGCAGGCGTCGCCTGCCGCGTCACGGAGCGAGTCCGTCGGCAACAACTACGCTTCGATGATCTCGTGCGGGTGATTCTTCTCATGGTTCAGCACGTGCTTTACCTCGCTCATCGCCACGATCGGGAGGAACCGACAGAACAGCAAGAACAACGTGAAGAACAGCCCGAAGCTGCCGATCAGCATGGCGATGTCGATCGGCGTGGGGGTGAACACCCCCCAGCTCGACGGCAGGAAGTCGCGGCTGAGCGTCACCACAATCACGTAGCGTTCGCACCACATGCCGATGTTCACGAAGATCGACACCACAAACATCGCCCACGGGTTCTGCCGGAACCACTTGAACCAGAACAACTGGGGCGAGATCACGTTGCACAGGAACATGGTGAAGTACGCGGCCGAGTAGGGCCCGAACGCGCGGTTCATGAACGCGAACTGCTCGTACTGGTTGCCGCTGTACCAGGCGATGAAGAACTCGGTGATGTAGGCGAAGCCCACGATCGAGCCGGTCGCCAGCAGCACCTTGCAGATGTTCTCCAGGTGACGCATGGTCACCAGGTCCTTCAGGCCGAACCACTCACGCGCCGGGATGATCAGCGTCAGCACCATGCCGAAGCCGCTGAACACGGCGCCCGCGACGAAGTAGGGGGGGAAGATCGTGGTGTGCCAGCCGGGGAGCTGGGCCGTGGCGAAGTCGTAGGAAACGATCGTGTGCACCGACAGCACCAGCGGGGTCGCCAGCGCGGCCAGCAGCATGTAGGCCTTCTCGTACACTCGCCACTGGGTGGCCGAACCGGTCCAGCCCAGCGACAGCACGCCGTAGGCCACGCGGCGGATGGGGTGCTTGGCGCGGTCGCGGAGGGTCGCGAGGTCGGGGATCATCCCCATGAACCAGAACAGCACCGACACCGTGGCGTAGGTGCCGACCGCGAACACGTCCCACGCCAGCGGGCTGCGGAACTGGGGCCACATGTAGAGCCCGCTTGAGGGGTACGGCGCCAAGTAGTAGGGCATCCACATCCGGCCGATATGGATGCCGGGGAAGGTGCCCGCGCAGACCACCGCGAAGATGGTCATCGCCTCGGCGAAGCGGTTGATGCTGGTCCGCCAGTTCTGGCGGAACAAGAACAAAATCGCAGAGATCAGCGTCCCGGCGTGGCCGATGCCGACCCAGAACACGAAGTTGACGATCGGGAAACCCCACGCCACCGGGTTGTTGTTCCCCCAGATGCCGGTGCCGGTGATCAGCAGGTAGCCGATCAGCAGGCCGAACACGCCGGCGATGCTGGACGAGATCGCGAACGCGATGAACCACGCCAGCGGCGGTCGCGGGTTCTCCGCGATCCGGCACACCGTGTCGGTGATCGTCTGATAGGTCTGATCGCCCTGGACGAGATTAGGCTCGTCCCACACGGCGGTCGTCATGGGTAGTTCAGCCGTTGCCATTGCGTCCCCCAACCAGCGCGGCGGTCTTGTCCGTCTCGCCGCCGTTTACGTGATCGTCTTCGTGGTTCTCTGGCTCGCCGTGCCCGGCGCCCTCGTGCCCGTGCCCATGGTCCGCCGGTTCGGGCGGGGCGAGCAGCGGGTGCGGGTTCCGCACGCGGGCCAGGTACGCGGTTCGTGGCTTGACCCGCAGCTCGGCCAGCATGCCGTAGCTCCGCGGGTCGTCGTGCGCCTTGCGGACGCGGCTCTGTTTGTCGTTGAGGTCGCCGAACTCGATCGCGGCGCTCGGGCAGACCTGCTGACAAGCGGTCACAATCTCGCCGTCGCGGATCGGCCGGCCCTGGTTCTTGGCGTCGATGCGTGCGGCGGAGATCCGCTGGGTGCAGTAGGTGCACTTCTCCATCACGCCCCGGCTGCGGACGGTGACCTCGGGGTTCATCACGAGCTTCATCAGCTCGTTGTTGGCTTCTTCCAGGTAGCCGGTGTAGTGGAAGTAGTTGAACCGCCGGACCTTGAACGGGCAGTTGTTGCTGCAGTACCGCGTGCCGATGCAGCGGTTGTAGACCATGTCGTTCAGCCCCTCGTCGCTGTGCACCGTGGCGGCGACGGGGCACACCTGCTCGCAGGGCGCCATCTCGCAGTGCATGCAAGCGACCGGCTGGAACGCCACCTCGGGCTGCGCGGCGTACTTGCCGGTCTCCGGGTCGAACCCCTTGAAGTAGCGGTCGACGCGGATCCAGTGCATCTCGCGTCCGCGGGCGACCTGGTCCTTGCCGACGATCGGAACGTTGTTCTCACTCTGGCAAGCGACGATGCAGGCGTTGCAGCCGACGCACTTGTTCAGGTCGATCGACATGCCCCAGGCGCGGTTGTCGTCGTGCGTCAGCGCGTTCCAGAGCTGCGTCTCTTCTTCGGGCGCCACGTGGGCGCCGCGGTGCTTGGCGAAATCGGGGTGTTCCTTGTACTCCGCGTGGCTCCCTTCACGCACCAGCTCTCCGACCCGCTGACCGATCGCCTCGAGGCCGAGCGTGTCGATCGTGAAGTGGTCCTGCGTGGTGGCCAGCGGGTAGCTGCGCCCGGCGTGCTTCACCTCGACGCCGCCGACGAAGCCCATCGAGCCCCCGGCCGCGTTGGAGCTGCGGAGCGGGTAGACGTTCACGCCCACCGGGTTGGCGGCGGCGCGGAACAACTCCCACCGCCCGCCGATGCCGTTCACGAACGGGCTCGTTCCCTTGCCGCCGGCTTCCTTGATGAGCCCCCCGACGTGGCCCGCGGCGGTGCGCCCGTAGCCGAGCGCCAGCCCGATCGAGCCGTCTGCCTGCCCCGGGAGGATGAACGTGGGCGCCTCGACCGTGGCCAGGCCCACCTTGATCGAGACGACCTCGCCCTGCTTGGCGTTGAACTCGGCCGCGGTGGCCGGGCTCATGATCGCGGCGTTGTCCCAGGTGAGCTTGGTGATGAAGTCGGGCAGCTCTTGCATCCAGCCGTTGTTGGCCAGGCAGCCGTCGTACGTGCTGCTGCTGCGGGTGAACACCACCTCCGGGCCTTCGCCGGCCGCGTTCGGGTCGGCCTTGACCCCCTTCTTGGGGGTCAGCCCGCTGACGGTCTCTTGCGCCGAGTCCGCCAGCACGCCGTCGTGCAGCAGGGTGCGCCACATCGACTCGTCGCCCCCGCCAACACGGCTGGCGATCGCTTCGCGGACCAGTTGCTCCGCGTTGGGGAAGTCTTCGTCGCCGAGGATAGTGAGCAGCTCCAGCGCGCTGCGTCCCCCCGTCAGCGGGTCGATCATCGGCTGGCAGACGCCGATCGTCCCGTCCCACGCCGCCGCGTCGCCCCAGACCTCCAGCGGGTGCGCCTCGGGGAGGCTCCACTGGCAGGCGCGCGACGTCTCGTTGTCGTAGTAGCTCAGGTGGATGGAGTGGGGCGCCTTGGCGAGCGCCTCGGCAACATCGAGGTTCGCCGGGGCGTCGTAGATCGGGTTGCCGCCGACGATCACCAGCGCCGAAACCCGCACCGCCATGATGTCGCCCACCAGGTCGGCCAGCGTGCCGGCCTTGGCCTTGGGGCCCGGCTCTTCGGTCAGCTCGACCGTCGACCCCAGGGCGCCCAACAGGCTGTTGATCTCGTGCCCGATGGCGTGGGCGGCCGCGGGCTGACCCGGCCCCACGATCACACAAGCGCCCGTGCCGGCGGCCTGCAGGTCGCTGGCCATCACCTGGATGAACTTCGCGCGGTCGGAGAGCTTCGGGTCGGTCTGCTCGGCGACCTTGCCGGCGGCCAGCATGTCGCGGACCTCGCCGAGCACGCCGGCGATCTCGCACGAGCGGACCGGCAGGCGGTGGTCGGCCGAGGCGCCGGTGACGGAGTACTGGCTCTCAACCGAGTAGAGCCGGCTCATCTGGCCGTTGGGGTCGCGGCTGGCCGCGAACTCGCGGGCCAGGCGGACGGCCTGGGCGCCGTCGACCAACGGGTCGGCGTCGAAGGTGGCGATGACCTTGGCGTTCTCGAAACGATGGTGCGTCCGCAGGGGGCGCTCGAAGGCCAGTTCGGCGCCGGCCAGCTCCGCGTTGCGGGCCAGCGGCGAGTATTGGTAGAAGCGGACCCCGCTGGACCGTTCGGCGAGCCGGTCCATCGCGTCGTGGATCGCCAGGGAGCTCGTCGGGGGCATCAGCACGGCCAGCCCGTCGGCGTCGGGGCCCAGGGTGGCGAGCATCTCTTTCAGGTAGGCGTCGAACTCTGCCCACGACCGCTGGAACGTCTCGCGTTGGTCCCGCTGCAGCACGTAGGTGCTGCGGTCGGGGTCGTACAGCGAGAGCGTGGCGGCTTGCGTGTAGGTATCGGTGCCCCCCAGCGAGGCCGGGTGCAGCGCGTTCCCCTCGATCTTGATGGGCCGCTGGTCGAACTTGGTCACCACCACGTGGCGGGGGGCGCCGGCCCATTCGAAGTTGGTGGCGTAGCGCTCGGTGGCGCCGGGGATGTAGCCCTCAGGGCGGTTGGTAAACGCCGCGATCTTCTCGGTTTCCCACCGGCAGCCGGCGACCGAGGCGAGCGCAAACGAGGCGCCCATCAACTGCATCCAGCGGCGACGCGACACCCCTTCGGGGAGCTCCGACGCAGCGACGGGGAACTCCCGGTGCAGGAATTCCTGGAACTCGGGCGTGTTCTCGATCTCGTCGAGGCTGCGCCAGTATTGAGATGCGACGGGATGCTTCATTGCGTAAAGTCGATGCGGACGAATCGGCCCCCAAGACGGGGTTGCGTACGGGTGGATTGTGTGGGCGTCGTGCCGACGAATGCGGCCTGCCTAGCGGTGGCAGGTAGAGCAGTTCGTCGAGGCTTTGATGTGCTGGGTCTCGATGAAGCTCTCGCCGAACTTCCGGCGTTCGGCCTCGGACTTGTCGTCGCCCCAGGCCAGGTTGGTCACCTGGTCCAGCGGCTGGAGCCGGCCGGCCGGGCTGCGGTGGCACTCCAGGCAGTAGCTCATGCTCAGTGACTTGACCTGCGTCACTACTTCCATGCGGTCGACTCGGCCGTGGCACTCCACGCAGCTCACGCCGCGATTGACGTGGACGCTGTGGTTGAAGTAGACGAAGTCGGCCAGGTCGTGCACCTTCTTCCAGTACACCGGCTTGCCGGTCACCAGGCTTTCTCGCACCGGGGCCAGCTTGATGCTCTCGGTGTGCAGCGCCGTGAGCGCGTTGGCGCCATCCGCCAGCTTGGCGGCGCTGTGGCAGTTGCCGCAGGTGCTGGTGGCCGGCACGGCGGCGTGGGCCGCCTTATCGACGGTGCTGTGGCAGTACCGGCAGTCCATCTTCAGCTCGCCGGCGTGCAGCTTGTGGCTGAACGGCACGGGCTGGTCCGGGCCGTAGCCGGTGTTCATCACGCTTGGCCAAGTGCCATAGAACACCAGGCCGCCGAGGTATGCGGGGCCGGCGGCGGCGCCAAACAGCACCATCCCGGTAAAGATGTTGACCCACGGCGGAAAATGAAACCGGTCCACTCTCGAGCGTCCTCAACAGGCACTGTCATCCGTGGAAAGGCGCGCCGAAAGCGCCGCTCTAAGAACGGAGCGACGCGGGCACAACACCTCCCCAGCCAAACCAACCGCAGAAGAACAGTGAGGATAATCAATTGAAACAAATCGTCGAGGGCGCCAAGGGGTCACACCCTATCGGGGGGGTCGCCTGGGCGTGGCTCGGCGCGGGTAGTTTCGCCCGACGCGGCCGACAGATTGCCTGATAGAATTGCGCTTGCTAGCTTAGTAATTGCGCAGTTCGTTTCTGACTCCTCTTACCGCGCAGCTCTTCCTACAGGAACCTTCCCCTTGATCCAACGACTCACCTTTTGCATCGCCGTGGGTACCGCCGGACTCACGCAGGCGTGGCGTCCCGCGGAGGCGCCCTTGAGCACGCCCTGGGCCGACCGCATCGACGCCGACCGGCCCCTGCCGGAGTACCCGCGGCCGACGATGGTCCGCCCGCGCTGGCAGAACCTCAACGGCCTGTGGCAGTGGCAGGCCGCCGACCCCGACGACGCCCCGCCGTTCGGCCGGACGCTGGACGACGAGATCCTGACCCCCTTCCCGTGGGAGTCGGCCCTGTCGGGTCTCCGCCGCCAGTCGCCCACCGGCGCGGCTTGGTACCGGCGCGAGTTTGAGGTCCCGCGCGCCTGGCGTGGCGATCGGGTGCTGCTGCACTTCGGCGCCGTCGACTGGCAGGCCACCGTCTACGTGAACGGCCGATGCGCCGGCCAGCACCGCGGCGGCTTCGATTCGTTCTCGTACGACGTCACCGACCTGCTCGAGCGGGGGCGCCGCAACGAGCTGCTCGTCCACGTGTGGGACCCCGGCTCCGACGAAGGGATCGCCGTGGGCAAGCAGTCCAACGCCAAGTTCGACGACCCTGGCGGCTACGCCTACTGCCCCGCGTCGGGCATTTGGCAAACGGTCTGGCTCGAGCCGGTCCCGCAGCAAGCGATCAGCAGCATCCAGGTTGTGGGCGACGCAGGCTCGGTGACCCTCACCGCCAGCACCGGCTCGCACACGCAAACGGGCGACGTCGAGGTTGAAGTCAAGCAGGGCGCCTCGGGACGCGTCTGGACCGCACGCGGCAGGCTCGACCAGCCGATCACGGTCGCGATCGACGAGCCGCGCCGCTGGTCTCCGGACGACCCGTTCCTCTACGACCTCACGGTCCGGCTCAAGCGTGGCGATCGCACGCTCGACGAGGTCGCCAGCTACGCGGGCTTGCGGACCATCGCGTTGGAAGACTTCTACGTCGACGACGAGAAGAACGGCAAGCGGCTCGGGCCGATCAAACGCATCGTGCTCAACGGCGAGCCGCTCTTTCAAATGGGGACCCTCGATCAGGGGTACTGGCCAGAAGGCGTCTTCACCGCGCCCACGGACGAGGCGCTGGCGTGGGACATCCAGCGCACCAAAGACTTCGGCTTCAACATGATCCGCAAGCACATCAAGGTGGAGCCGGAGCGGTGGTACTACCACTGCGACCGCCTGGGAGTGCTGGTGTGGCAAGACATGCCCAGCACCCACAAGCAGCGCAGCGAAGCCGAGAAGCAGCAGTTCGAGTGGGAGCTGGCCCGCATGGTGCGCGGACGGTGGAACCACCCGTCGATCGTCAACTGGATCGTCTTCAACGAACACTGGGGCGCGTACGACGTGGCCCGCCTGACCCGCCACACGATGGCGCTTGACCCGAGCCGGCTTGTCACCGGCAACAGCGGCATCGACGCCTCCGAGCCCGACCTTGATTACGAGGTGGGGCACATCTGCGACAACCACCACTACCGCCCGCCGACGACTCCCTACCCAAAAACCAACCGCGCCATCGTCTGCGGCGAGTACGGCGCCATCGGGTACAAGGCGCCGGGGCACGTGTGGGATGAAGACGGCCCCTGGGTTCACTTCAACTACAACGGCAACGACGCGGCGACCGCCGAGTATGAGACCTTTGCGAAGCAGCTGCTGGGCTACAAGAAAAAGGGACTCTCCGGCGCTGTCTATACCCAGTGGACCGATGTCGAGAATGAGATGAACGGCCTGTACACGTACGACCGCAAACTCATCAAGCTCGACGAAGCGCGAGTGCGAGCGGCGAACGAGGCGCTTACGGCTGACTAGACTGGCGACCGCCGATGGACGCAGATAGGCACGAAAAGTTGCGGCCATCATCTTTTTGTGTTTGAGGCGCGCCCGCTTGAACCAGGCAATTTGTATCGGCGTATGTCCGCGTTCATCGGCGGTTCCCAATCCTTCTTTTGCTGCGAAGAACTTCACCATGCTCCGATTCACTCTTGTTTTGCTCTGTCTAACCAGCGCCGCGCACGCCGAGGAGTTCCGCTACCAGAACCCCATCACCTCCGGCATCGACCCTCAGGGCCTACGCGATTGCCAGGTGTTCCGCGACGGCGACCACTGGTACCTCACCGGCACCAGCAGCCCGCACTGGGAACGTGAGCCCGGCATGAACCCCGGAGTGCGGCTCTACCGCTCGGACGACCTACTCAACTGGGCGGAGGTCGGCATCATCGTTCCGAAGCCGGAAGATACGCAGAGTTGGTACGAGGAGCGTTTCTGGGCGCCGGAGGTTCAAAAGATCAACGGGCGTTACTACTGCACGTTCAACTGCACCAACCCACCCGTGCAGCAAGGCCAAGCGGGTGGGCTCGCGGTGGCGGACCGCGTAGAAGGCCCCTACACCGTGCTTACCCCTGACAAACCCTTAGTGCAGGGGAACGACCTCACGCTGCACCAAGAACCCGATGGCCGCGTGTACGCATTTTGGAACCGCGGCAAGCAGCACGGCATCCTCTCGGCGGAGGTCGATTTGGAAACCCCCAAACTGCTCACCGAGCCCACCACCTGCATCCGCCAGGGCGAGCCGGGCGAGTGGGACTCGATCGGCATTGAGGGGGCCTACATCGTCAAACACCGCGGCACGTATTACCTGATGTACTCCTCGTGGACCCGTGGCTACGAGATCGGTTACGCCACCGCCAGCAGCATCAACGGGCCTTGGACCAAGCACCCTGGCAGCCCTATCTACGGCGCTCAAAGCCGGTCGGTGGCAGAGAAGAACGGCGCAACCTATACCGGCGACGAGGATTGCCCCTTCAACGCGGTGGGACATAACGAAGTCTTTACCGGACCCGACGGCCGGCTGTGGCTCTCCTGTCACGGCATCTTGCCGGGCAAGCCGCCGATGTTGGTGATCGATCCGATCTCGTTCGAGCCAGACGGCTCGATGAAGATCGCAGGGCCCACACACACTCCGCAGACGATTCCGCTCGATCTCAAGTAAGCGAGGCTCGATCCGAAAGCGTCAGCGCCCGGAGGTTCGCAACCGACGACCTCCGGGAGATGACGCTTCCGGCTCCAATTCTAGCTTCCCCTCCCTGCGATAGCCTACTACCCAGTCAGACCTTCCGGCTAAACGACCGCAGGATCAGCAGCACCAAGATGCCGCCGATGACCGCGCCCAGGAACCCGGCGGGCTGAATCCCTTCATCCTCCAGCCCGCTGCCGAACAGCACGGAGAACAGGAACCCCATCAGCAACGAGCCGGCGATCCCCAGGCCCATGGTCCAGATGCAGCCCATCGGGTCGCGACCGGGGGTCAAGAAACGGGCCAGGGCCCCGGCGAGCAGGCCGAACACACACCAAGTAATCAGGTCGCCAATCATGGGATCCAAGCGCCCGCAAGCGCCGGCTAGCAAGGGTGGGGGACAAAAAAACCGCGGCCGGCCCAGCCCACCAAAGGAGCCGCGGGCCGAGCCGCGTTTAAACTACGCGTCGGCGCTGCTAGCCGTCTACGTCCACATCGACCGCGCCGTCCCTCTTCGACTTCTCGACGTCCACCTCAACGCCCGGGGCGTCGAGCTCAAACACCTTCTCTTTCTGTTCGCACCCGCTCACGCCGCACACCCCCGCCAGCAGCAGGGCGCCGGCAAACAACGGGATCGCGGCCACGCTCTTGGTCTTGTTCGTCATCGTCGTTTCCTTCTTGCGTAGTTCGTTTGGATAGAAACCGGGGTCCGCCGCGGCGGCTGCGCCCACGCGTCAGATCCGCCCCATCAGCACCAAGATCAACACGACAATCAGCACCAGCCCCAGGCCGCCGCTAGGGCCGTATCCCCAGCCCCGGCTGTACGGCCACGAGGGGACCGCGCCTAGGAGCAGCAGGATCAGTACGATCAACAGGATGGTGCCGAGCATGGCAGGGGCCTTGAGTAGCAGTGCATGGATAGAACCCGCGGGGCCTGGCGACCACCGGGGTCGCGTCTGCCTCGCGAATCAGCAAATGCAAAGGGCGTGCCGCTGCGTCAGACGGGGCCGCTGACCGCACAACAAGCAGCGCGGGCGTCGCACGCTTGCCAAGGGCTGACAGCCCCGCTGCCCGCTTGGACGCCCAGCGACCATTTCAGGCCGTTGTAGCCGCCCCAAATCCCCCTCGAACGGACAACTTCCTCAACAACCGGACACATGCGGGACCAAAAGCCGCGCGGCTTTGCGCCGCGGAAGCGGGGCGCGTGCCCCGATCGCTCCGGCCGCCAGCGCCTTGGCCGCGACTATCCGTCTACTGATTGTCTGCGATGGGGTGGCTATTTGCGAGGAGAAAGCGGGGCGATTGCTGGGCGGATCGGCGCGAAGGGACTGCCGAGCATGACAGACTTGGGCAGACGGGCAGAGGCAGACTATGGAGACTGTTCGACTGGGACCGTCGCAATTTCTTGAACAGCGACAACTTACGGAGAGCGAGGGGGCTGATCGCTGGCTGGGTAGTGTCTTACCTAAGGCACTGCACTTGTCGTTTGATTGCTTGATTTCTTTCTTGGGAGTGGGTTAAGCCCCTCCGCCTTCGCCCTCGCATCGGCCCTGCGCCCAATCGAGGGGCCGATGCGAGGGCGAAGGGGGAGGGGCGCCCCCCTCTGTCGAGCCGGAGCGGAGGTCGCTGCTGCGACCCGATCGGCGGCCGGCTCAGGAGAGAACGCCGGAGGCAATTAGACTGAAAAAGCCGCCCACCGGAGGCTTGCCCCGGTGGGCGCACGGACTCGGCAGATCGTGCTGGGTAGACGCCTAGACGTCGTGGGACATCAAGATCGCCGGTCCTTTTTCGTTGTTAACCCGAACAGCCGGGGGAGCCGCGGCGTGCGTGCCGCGAGCTCGTACTTACTATCCAGGGAATAACGATGAAAGACAAGAACGTGATCGGGATCGATGTCGCCAAGGCGAAGCTGGACGTGTTCGACTCTAAGACCGGCCGGCACACGGTCGTCGCCAACACCCCCGAAGGGGTCGACGCGCTGGTCCGCGGCGTCGCCCCGGCCAAGACACTGGTGGTGCTGGAAGCCACCGGCGGCTACGAGGGGCTGCTGGTCGAGGCGCTCGAGCGTCGGGGGGTCGACTGCGCGGTCGTCAACCCGCTGCACGTCCGCCACTTCGCACGGGGCTGCGGGATGGTGGAGAAGAACGACAAGCTCGACGCACGCATCATCGCCCGCTTCGGCGAGGTGGTGCGGCCCGAGCCGCGCGAGGCGCCCTCCGCGAGCGAGGCGAAGCTCAAGGCGCTCGTCCACCGCCGCGACCAGGCCCTCGCGCACCTGGGCGCCGAGCGCAACCGCCTGCAGCAGACGCGTGACCCCGAGACGGCGGAGATGATCCGCCAAGGGGTGGCGTTTTACCGGGCGCAGATCCGCGAGGTCGACAAGCGCATCGCGCGGGTCCTGGAGCAGTGCCCGCAGCTAGCGGCCAAGTCGCGGGTCCTGCAATCGTGCCCAGGCGTCGGCGTGGCGACCACCGCGACGCTCCTGGCCGAACTCCCCGAGCTGGGCCGCCTCAACCGGGGCCAGGTCGCCAAGCTGGTGGGGGTGGCGCCGATCGCTAAGGACAGCGGCCAGAAGCAGGGGCAACGCAAGACTTACGCGGGGAGGTCGATGGTCCGCAAGGTCCTGTACATGGCCGCCCTGGTCGCCACCCGTTACAACGCCCGCATGCAGGCGTTCTACCAACGGCTGCTGGCCAAGGGGAAAGCGAAGAAGTCCGCCCTGGTGGCAGTCATGCGCAAGCTGGTCGTCACGTTGAACCTGATGGTCCGAAACAACGAAACATGGAGCGAGCCGTCACTCGCTATTGACAACAATTAAGACAGCCGATGTCCCCGTTTTGCCCGACCAGCAGTGGGACGCGGGAACAAATCCACCAGCACGAACTCAGGTTGCGAGACCTTGTCAAAAGACAACGTGCGCGACCTGCTGGGCTCTTCTCAGGGGCTCACTGCTCGACAGGCTGGCAGCGCCACCTGTCGCTCGACTCGAGGAAATGCTGCTTGAGTAACGCGTTGGTAAAATGGTTAACGCCACCCGGGTATGTCTCCTTCTTTCTTCCCAACGGACTCGCTCCAGGGAACAAAGCCTTCAGGCCAGCAGTCTTTGCCAACCGTGTACTCGTCGATACTGAATCCGTCCGGATGCTCACTGAAGCCAGGCAGCCTAAGAAATCGCCCAATGGCATCTTCGGCATCTTCGCGTGTTGCGTAGATGCCGAGAGCTTTGACGCTTTCGTAGTCATCCTCGGCCTTCCTGTGCTGTAGTAGGTGTACCGTCATGGCGAAACCTTGCTCGCGGAACAGAGGGGGGCATTCTACTCTATTTCAATCACGTCCCCTGTCCTTTTTGGGTAAGGGTTCATCCCCGCGCATTACTTCCAAGAATACTAGACTGCTCGCCACGCACAGAATCTTGTCTGTCGGAGCGAGTAAGTCGCCGAACGCCAGATCAATCGCGTCTACGATCCCGGTTTCGTCAGCACACGCCCAGTAGTCCAACAGCTTCTTCCCTGCTTGGCGCCGCAGCAGTTTGTTCGGCTCTTGAGAAAGGGTGAACTCGATTGGGGCGAGGCCTTCAGCCACGTACCTCTCACGCCTCGCTCTCACCCATTTGTCTAAGTCCGCGACGTCGTGCACACTCACACTGTCGGCTTCCCGTACTGCTTCGACGATTGCTCCGATGTCGCCAAAAGACAAGTAGCAGGCAATGACAGCGGCTTGAGGGGGCAAGTCGCCGGCGAAGCCAAAAAGGACATTCCTCGCATCAACCAGAGACTGATCCGACTCCATCAGACGCGTGAGAGGCGAAAAATCAAACTCCATTGCTACTGCCTGCGGTATAGGGTCATGGCGCCCGGCGTCTTGGTCATCGAGCGGTCCCCGCGGCCAGCCGGTGGATGCGCTCCAGGATCAGGCGTATGAGCCTCCGGGGCTTCGGCGGTCGGCCCTGCTCGAAGCTTGCGTCGGGAGAGACCCACAGGCCGGGCGTCGCGGGAGACGCGAGCCGACGCGAGAGGCGTCGAGAGAAGCCCGCGAGGCGGGTCGTGAAGGGGACCGAGGGGGACTGCGTCGCCAGCGCCCGGATCTGAGGGTCGGGGTCGGCCTCTGCGATGGCGCGGAGTGCCGCCCATGCCTTCAGCCGGCGGAGGCAACGCGCGGCTTCTTTCCGCAGCGTCCGATCGGTGGAGGTAGAAAGGCGTGAGACCGTGGCGGCGCCCAGCACCCCGCCGCAGCGTCCGCGGAGCCACACCGCGAGGCATCGAAGGCGGTCATCCTGGGCCCGATCGACGACCAGGATCAGGGCGGCGCTGGGGTTGATCCGTTCGATCTCGCGTACGTCGCCGCGGCGCCGCAGCAGCCAGCCGACGTCGCCACGATCGGGCGTCTGCTCGACCAGGCCGGCGAGCAGCGTCAAGGCGCGTACGCCGCTGGCGCCGAGGCGATACTTCTTGCCGCCCAGACGGAACTGGTAGTCGCGGGAGATCGGAAGTCCGTAGAGCGCGTGAAGGCGGGACATGGTCCACCTCGGTTTCTGGGCCGGGCGCTAGGCCCACGCCTGCGCGGGGTGCGGCGACCGGCAGAAGAACAAGATGGCTCCTTCCTGTCCCGCAATCAAGAAGCCCCGCGGCCAAAGCGGCGGCTTGGAGGACCAACCGAGCGAAAAGGGGGGCAGGTCCGGTTCCGCCTTGCGATTCGAACCTGTCCTCGTGTCGCTTACTGCCGGGCAAGCAGGGGAGGAAAAAAAGAACAGGTCCAGTTGGTTAGACTGGACCTGCCCCCGCGCTTTGCTCTTTGTGGCGTGCGTGGCGCCCTTGCTGGGCGTCACCTACGGCCCTGCTAGCCGCTTAGGCTTGGCGCCGGCGACGCCGGGCGAGCAGCCCGCCGGCGACCGCGAAGGCCAGCAGCACCAGGCCGCCCGGCTCTGGGACGGCGCCGCCGCTGAGGGCGCCCCCGGCGGCCGGGAGGCCGAAGTTGCTCTTCCAGGTGGTGTAGTCGGCGTTGCTAATGACGCCCATGTTGGCGGGGTCGCGGTTGGGGAGCGCGAAGTTGGTCCCCAGGTTGTCCCGCCACACGGTGTAGTCGGCGGCGTCGACGAAGCCGTCGGAGTTGTAGTCGCCGATTTGTCCGGCGCCCGCGACCGCGACGATCCGCACCTGCCCGGCGATCGAGGTGTCGATCGACAACGCCAGGCTCGGGCTGAGGGCCCCGGGCGCAGCGCCGATGACGGCGCCGTTGTCCGTGAGCGTGCCCGAGTACTGGAGCACGGTCCAGGCGTCGCCGAGCTGGACGTTGGTGAAGTCGTTCGAGGAGTCTGCGGCAAGCACCTGGTAGATGTTCAGGGCGCCGTCGAGCGTAAGGTTGCCGACGCCGGTGATCAGGTCGTTGACGCTCGCTCCGATCGTCTGGTCCGCGCCGTTGAGGTTGATGTTGAGCCCGGAGAGGATCGTGTTGTCGCCCTCAACCAAGTCGGGCCCCATGGTCAGCGAGGTGTTGTTGAGCGACAGCGTGCCGGTCATCGTGGGCGAGCCGGGGGCGAGCACTCCGCCGGCGTCCACCACCACGTTGCCGCCGATGAGCCCGTTGCCCGCGAGGTTGCCGCCGCGGGCGGACGTGTAGACGCCGTTCGCGTTGGTGAAGTCTCCGTCGATCACCAGCCGGCCGCCGCTGACGGAGGTCGAGCCGTCGTAGGTGTTGGCGCCGCTGAGGATGACGGTGCCGTTGCCGATCTTCTTCACGCCGAGGGTTGTGCCCGCGGCCGATTGGACGCCTAGGTCGCTCGTGTAGGTGAACTCGTCGGCGTCCGCGTTGGTGCGGAAGCCGATGTAAGAGTTGCTGGCGATGCTAACCGGCTGCGCGATCGTGGCCCCGAGCGTGCTGTTGATGTCGGCCTCGAGGAACTCCGCGGCGCCGCCGACGTCGGCGTACAGCGTGGCGCCCGCGGCGACGCTGACGCCGCCGGTGGGGATGGTCGAGACCGAGTTGAAGCCGAAGCCCCCCTGGTTGATGGCGACCGATCCTGTCCACGAGGAGACGGCAGCGCGGTCGATGATCTGGATGCCGGCGCCGTTCTTGACAATGTCGATCCTTCCGCCAGCCCCACCCTGATTGTCGTTGATATTACGGTCGTAGACGGCGGTCAGCCCCGCGGGGGTGTTGATGGTCAGGACCGAGACCCCGGCCGCGGAGTTCCGGATCTGCTTGGTGCCGGAGTCGCCGCCGCCGTCCGTGCTGATCAGCCCGCCGATGGTTTGGCTAAAGCCGTTCGTGTCGAACTGGCCGCCGGTGGAGTCTACACGCACGTTCAACAACGTCGTCGCCGGCAGCGTGTTGTCGGCGCCCAGGAAGAGCACCCCTTGGTCGACCAGCGTCTCGCCGGTGTAGGTGTTGGCGCCGGTCAGGATCACGTCGCCCCCGCCGCTCATCAGGCCGTGGTTGCCGGACAGGTTGGCGGCGACCGTGACGAAGTTCGGCGTCCGCAGCCCGAGGTACGAGGTGTCCGTGGCGCCGGACACGCCCGCCGAGATCGCGGCGATCTGGGCGTCGGAGAAGTTCCCGCCGTCGGTGTTGATCACCAGGGCCGCTCCGTCCTCGATGCTCGTGGTGGCGCTATTGGGGAGCGCGTCCGGGTTCTCGAGCACCAGTCGGCCAGAGCGGACGATGGTGCCGCCGCCGTAGGTGTTCACGCCGTTGAGGACAAACTGGTCGCCATTGCCACCGCCGGCGGCCGCGATAAGCCGGCCGGCCCCGGAGATAGCGCCGCTAAAGCGGTACGCCCCGTTGTTGTTGTTGACTGCGCGATCAAATGTCACGTCCCCCGCGCCCAGCTCCCACGGGTTGCTGTAGGTTTCGATGCCGCCGTTGTTGCGTTGGTGGAAGTACGTGCTTCCCCCCGCGATCTTGACGGAGCTGAAGGCGCCCACGTTGTTCATGCCGCCGCGGAGGGTGATCCCGTCGGTCGCGGGGAGAACGTTCAGAGCGGCGCCCGAGACGCCGGTCCAGAAGATGCCGACCGTGTCGAGGTTCAGCGCGCCGCCGCCGACGGTGTCGGTGACGGTGAGCGTCTGCCCGGCGTTGACCGCCAATTGCAGGTTGGTAGCCGGGGGAAAATCGTTGAACACCCTGAGCGTCCGGCCCCCGACGTCCCACACGGCCCCATCGGCCACGGAAAGCACGTCGTTCTGGACGGCCGCATCCAGGGTAACCTGGCCCATGCCGGCGCCGCCGGCCAGGGTGATGTTCTTAACGGTCACCCCGCTCTGAAGCGTAACGGTGTAGTCGGCGCCAATGCCGGGGAAGACGGCGTTTGCGCCGTTACTCCAACCCACCGACGCGCCGCCGGTGGCGGCGTTGTCCCAGTTGAGGGTGGCGCCGGTGTCCCAGATCCCGTCGCCGCCGTCGGCGTCGGCGGTGGTGTCGCTGCCGTCCTAGAATAATGTCTGGGCCATCGCCTGGGGCGCGACCAACCCGGCCGCGGCCGCTAGGCCCCAAAGAATCGCGTTTCGCCTGCGAGAAAACATGCCAACCTGCTCCAGAAGCGGGAGAATCGAGGGAGCCCTCCACGCCCCCCGGACAAGTACCTTGCCGAGGAGAAAGCATGGGGGCTGCGGGACCGCGGTCCGATAGGGCCGCCTGTGACGTCCAGCACAATTATTCTAATCAGGCCGGAAATTTTGTCCAGAATCGCGCAGGGCGAGTGCGGGTGGCCGCAGAAAGCAGGGCTAGCAGGCCGCTGGCGGGCTGCGGCGAGCCGTGCCGGCTTCGCCTCGGTTGTCTTTGGCGCAGGTGCTCGCGATCCGAATGTAGAACGAAACAGGGACAGGTCCCGCTGGTTCATTCAACGGGACCGGTCCCCGTTCTGTCCCGGCGTCCCCGGTTGGTTTGAGAGACGGCGCACTGCCCTCGCCAGCAATGAGTTGCACAGGCAAGCGACGATGCAGATGCCCACAGCGATGATCGCATTGAGCGCAACGACCCCTGCAACGTTTGGCATGCTCTTGATGTCGCCGCCCGCACCGTAAATTCCAAACTTCCACGGCTGCAGCGGCCAGCCACGAATGGCGAGGAAGTCGCTCATACCCGAGGGGTGCGGGAATAGGCCAAACTCTTCGATCTGCGGTGATACGCGAAGATTGAGTCCGACCAATACGGTAGTGGCCGTGAAAAGGACTAGCAGGCTTCGCAAACTGAAACGCATGGCGGGGTTTGGAGAATGAGAGGAGAACGAAGCGTACTGATGCAATATTTCAATAGCGAAAATAATCAACAGTCTTCAGCCGCCATGAATGAGAGAACGGCCCTTCGTTGCCTCATCGACTGAGTCTACTGTGCCGGATTGTCACCCGCCAACTACCCAGACAAGTGCGACAACAGGGCGACAATGATAAGCACCGCGATGGCGACCGTGACGCCGATGAGGATGTAGTGCCAGAGCAAGGCGACCGAACACAACGCCAGCGCCGGGCCTGCCAGCAGGTAGCTGCGTTCGCGCCACGAAGCGATCACGCCAACGGCGATGCCCGCCAGGGCGACGAGGGTGGTGATGATGAACAGCGCCTTGGACGAGGCGGGGGCCGGCGTCGGGGGAGGCGGGGGGACCTCCTTGGTCGTGCCGCCAATCGTGACGGTCGCCCCTTTCCACTGGAAGGTCTCGCCCCCCTCGACAACCTGCTGCGGCTTGGGGGCGGATTGCGTGGGCCAGGGGGGCGGGACCTCAAAGATCGCGCGTGGAATGATGGCGAGGGCCAGGGCCACAACGCCCAAGATCACTGCCGCGATCCCGAATTGTCCCTGGGGTTGCAACGCGCTGTTCATGCCGGCCAAAGCGCTAGTGGTCACGGGGGGCTTGGAAGCGGCGCCGCCCACCCGAGTCTGCCACGAAAGACGCCCGCGTCAAGTTGCCTTGACGCGGGCGTATGCATCGTGATTCCCCGGGGGGTGCGTGCTCAGATCACAGCTTGCTCTGGGCCGCGGAGCGCCGCGTCGCGACGCCAAGCGTCGCCAGCGCGAGCAGCAGCACCGATGCGGGCTCGGGCACCGGGGCCGAGCTTGCAGCATTCGGCCCCACAAAGGTGAGCGTGCCGGTCGGCCAACGCGAGAAGGGGTCGTTGGCGTTGCCGGGGTTGTCGTGCCAGCTCCAGATCGGCAGGAAGTTGGCGCCCGCGTCGCCGATGAAGCCGACGTTGAAGCCCCAGACCTCCCCGGCGGTCGCCCCGTCGGTGGCGTTCAGGCCTGTCTCGTTCATGGCACCCCGCCGGTTGGCCAGAAGCCCAACGAAGCAACATGCGTCTGCGCCGCCAACCCGATCTGCTTGATCTGGTTCGAGCACTGCAAGCGTCGGGCCGATTCGCGTGCCGCCTGCACGGCGGGCAGAAGCATCGCGACCAGGATGCCGATGATGGCGATCACGACTAAGAGCTCCACCAGCGTGAAGCCGCCACGGCGCGGCTGGGAACCTTGTCGGCTGCCGGAACCGCACGTCCCGTGCGGAATATTCATCGGATCGTCCCTCCTTGTTAGGGCGTCAAAGCGCTTGGTGCAGGCCGGGATTCCTCTGTTGGATCAACCGGAGAGCGCCCTGTATTGTAGCCGCAACGTCCCCCCGCCGCACTTGCGGCGCAGCGTGATTCTTGGGGCATTTTGTCGCAGTTGCAGGTGCGAACGAGAGATCGAGGGAGAAAGTTCCTCATTCCTGGGCTTAAGGGCCCCTCCGACGAGCGACGCGCCGGGGTGAATCGAACGGGCCGGGGCGGCGCCGGTTCCGCTGCTAGTTGGGAGCGGCGCCCGACCGTCTCTGCGCGTGGCGGTCCAGCGGCAGATCGTCCAGCCACTCGGCCATATACCGCAAGTGGTTCATGTGGTCCTCGCCCGTGTCGCCCGGCGAGCCCCAGAAGGCGAAGCCCCCCTCCCCTGCTCGGCGGACAAACACCAGCGGCCCGAGGCCGGGCTGGTTCGTGGCGTGGGCTTCCAGGCCCAGGCCCCGCAGCAGCGCTTCGCCCGTGTCGCGGGTGCTCTCGTAGGTAGGCGTGGGGACCTCGGTGTGGGTGAAGATAAACGTCTTCTCCCCCGCCACGGCCCGCTTGGCGTACGTCAGGTAGTCGGCCATCTGCGCCGGCTCGGGGGCGCCCCCCGCAGCGGTCGAGGCGTACAGCGAGTCGACCGCCAGCAGCCCGGCGATGGCGTCGCGGTAGTGGGGCTGCTTGAGGATCTCGCGCACCGCGCCGTAGCCGGCGCTGAACGAGGCGACCACCACGTGGTCCCAGTGCGCGGCGTCGCCGAAGCGTGGGTCGGTCTTCAGACGCGCCAGCGCGTCGTCCAGCAGCGTCTGGAACAACCTGGGATCGGCGAACGGGGCCGCGTACGCCCGCGACAACCCGTTGTAGTTGGCGGTGACGACCACGGCGTTGAGCCGCGCGGCGGCGGCGTTGTTCCACACGGTCTGGGGGTCGCCGTGCAGGTGCACCAATAGGTCGACCGCCCCATCGGGCCGCGGCTGGTAGTCTGCCGGAACCCACAACCGCCACTGCGGCCGGCTCATGGCCAGCGCCCGGCCGCTAGCCGCGGGGAGCGGGTCGGCGGCCGCCGCGGGCTGCGCGAGCACGACGGCGGCACCAAGGAAGGCCGCGATGGAGGCGGCGGCGAGCAGCGTGGGGCGTGGGTAGCGCATCGGGGGGCCGGCTGCTTGAACTTTGCGTACTCTTGGCAGGCCGACTCGTACGGCGGGCGTCGACTTGCTAGTGTACTGCATAAATCAGGCGTGACCATTTCTGCGGAGACCTCTTCGGGGCATATTCGCGAATCCGGCTGGAACTGAGTTCCAAAACAGGCGATCGATATGATCAGGTAAAAGTGACGCACTACACTAGCTAGACCTGTCCCCGCTTGGCCGCCACCCTCCCGGCCGGTCATCATTTCTCTGCTCGTTTCAGTAGCAGCACCCAGTCTTGATCACGATCCGAGGGCGCGGCGCCTAGTTCGATCCAGCCGCCCGCCGCGAGCGGGCGGGCCGGGCCCTCGAAGACGCCCTCGCGGGGGTTGAACCAACGCGCGTCAAACTCGCCGTCCGCTGCGGTCAGGTCGAGTCGCCCGGTCTGCTGGGCGGTGGGGAAGTAGATGGCATAGACCTCGTTGGGCGTTTGGAAGACCTGCGCCCCCAGCCGGAACGAGGCGCCCGCCCCTAAACCAACCTGGATGGTCGCTTCTCCCTCAACCAGCGTATCGGCCGGCGACATCTCCCAGAACCTCAGGTGGTCTTCCATGAAGGCCCGCGCGATGCCGACGCTCTTCCACATGGCCCGACGGTTCGGCGTTTTGAACGACTCGGTTTGCAGCAAGTCTTCAAGAATGAACTCAATCTGACCGCCCGACAGCAGCGTCGGCCAGAGCTTCTGCTTGCGGTGGAGCCCCGGGCGGTCGAACGGCTTCCAGGACGCCTCCTGCCCGACGTCGATGGTGAATTCGTCTGTCGACACGGGGAGCGGGCGGCCGGCGGCGGCGGTGGCTTCGCGAAAATCCTCCACCAGCGTGTCGATGCGACGCTGGTTTAGCTGGATCGAGGTCATGCTAAAGCGCGGATCGCCGAAGGTGAAGCGGAGCTCCTTAAACGGATCATGGGCGGAATGCACCGAGATCGGGTGATCGTAAGGATCGGTCGCCCGGATGTAGTCTGCGAACGACCGTATCCGCTCCGGCCCGAGATCGAACTGGATGTTGTATTCTTCGCAAAGGTTCCAGCCGAGCGCGTTGTGGTGGCCGAACCGCGCGATCAGCTCCCGGTAGTAGAGCTTTCGTTCTACGCCAAGCTCGCCTTCGTCCAGTTCCTTCTTGTTCTGCGTCTCTGCCTCGTTGAGAACGATGTGGAGGTTGACGCCGCGGCGCTGGGCGTGCGCAAAGACCATCTCCCACTGTCGGAGCTTGCTTATGTCGAAGTGGAGATTGTCGTCGTCCGGCCCCCCTTTGCGCGTCGGCCTCCCGGCCCAGGGCCAGACATCGTCGCCGTCGCCGCCGATGTTCATCGCAAGAAAGTAGAGGCTGTTGACCTTCATCGACGCCAGGCTGTTGATCGCGCCGATGATGGCCTTGCCGTCGCCGTCGTTCCAGTCGGGGTCGCCCGGTCGCCAATCGGTCGCATGGTCGGCGTAGCGGTGGCTCGGCGGGGTGTTATCGAAGCCGGCATAGGCGAGGAAATTCTCCGGGCTGTCGACGCCGGCGCGGACCCAGTAGGGGCCATCGCGGAACTTCAGGTAGTGCCCCCCCGCGTACTCCAATCGTCCCCACTTCAAGAAACCGGGCGCCTTCGCGTCGCGCGGGGCGACGTCGAACGCGCCTTGCTCGCCGTCGAATGCGGCGGGCGCGCCCGCATCGGCGTCCAGTGACACGGCTACGCCCTTGCCAGACCGGAACGAGGCCCGGTACTTCCAACCCCCGCCCTCGTCGGGGGTGAACCTTACGCGCCACACGCCGCCGCGTTCATCGCCCTCGCCGTTGCCGTCGAAGAAGCCCGGGACGTCGTACACCTGCCCCGACGGGCCTTTGAACTCGACTTGGAGGCGATAGTCGAGAAACGGGTTGGGGTCGTCATCGGTTTCCACGGCAGCCGGCCCTTCAAAACTCACGGCCATCGGGCGCCATGCGACCAACTCGCCCTGAACCGTCGCCGCCCGGGCCGCTGGAAGAATCGCAGCAAGAGCGAACAGAATGGCGAAACACTGCCGAGCTTGCATAGTCGTTGACCGCGTTCGAGTCGTTGGTTGAAGAACTGGTCTTGGCTTTGTGGTTGGCCGGACCGGGCCGAACGCTATTCTGGCCGTTGGAATGGGGTCTGTCGAACAACCCTCCCCGTCAAGCAGCCGCTGGGCCTCCCCGGTGCTCTACCAGTAGCCGCGCCGCTCGGACTCGGTAAGCCCCGCCATCTTGAGACGGGTGTGGGCCCACCTGAGCCGTGCCGCGATCACGCGGCGCCGACTGGCGTGGGTCGCTTTGCGATCTTCTTAGGTGACCCCAATGTGGTCGCAGCTAGTGTACTGCATCAATCAGAGGTGACCTCTTCTGCGGAGACCTCTTCGGGGCATATTCGCGAATCCGGCTGGAACTGAGTTCCAAGATATGATCAGGTAAAAGTGACGCAATACACTAGGCGGCCGCAACGCGTTCATTCCCGAAACGTCGTCTGTTGCAGAGGGCCATCCCCCAGCGGGGCGAGCGTGCTTGATTCCAACGCGAGCAACTGGTTGTAGCGATCGACCAACTGCGGCGAGGCGACCTTCGGCAAATTGGCGTCCCGCGCCACGCGGTCCAGCATGTGCTCGAGCCGCAAGACCAGCGCCTCGTCCTTCTTGGCGTCGAGCAGCGCGTCGGCCGTGCGTTCTTTCTCTGCGCGTTGGCCGACCAGCGAGGAGTAACCGGGCATCGCCGAGACCTGACGCTCGAACTCGTCGGCCCTTTCGGCCAGCAACGCGGCGAGCATGGGAGACAGCTCGGCGTCTAGCTCGGGCCACTCGCGGCGCGCCCCGGAGGCCAGCCGGTCGCGGGTGCGCCGATAGTTGCTCGACGCCCGGCTGGCGCTGCGCCGATCGCGGGAGACCTGCTGACGGGCCTGCGCCAACGCCCGTTCGACCTGCTCTACGCCGCCGCTGGGGTCCAGGCCCAGCTTCTCCAGCAGGCGGTCGACGATGGCTCGGTCGATGGGTCGGGCGTGCCGCAGCAGGTCGGCCAGCGGGCCCTTGGCTTCCACTAGCTCGCCCGAGGGGGAGCGTTGGGGCCCGCTGCTGGGGTTGGCTTGCTCGTACAACGAGAGCGCGGCCCCGCCGTCGGTGCTGTAGTAGCGGAGGTACTCGTCCGAGGTGCGGATAGGGATATCGACCGTTTCGCTCTCGCACACCGCGTAGGCGTGCGCCTCGGCCATCGAGGTGACCCCGTCGCCGTCGAGGTCCGTGTCCGTCACGGCGACCCCTGCGCGGTCGTGCCCGGCCAGGGCCGCCCAGAAGTAGGTGCTGTATTCTTGGTAGGTCTGCTTGTCGACGTCTGGCGTGCAGCCGGCCGCGGGGCGGTCGTGCACCTGGGCGAAGAAGCCGGCCCGCAGTTGGGGCGAGAGGTCCTTCGCCGGGTTGGCGTCGTTGTAGATAACGTGCGAGAAGCCCCCCGCGTAGCACTGCACCATCACCATCACCACGGGCGTCGTCTGCGGCAGGTCGTTGAGCCAGCTTGCCAATTCGGAGGCCCGCACCGAGCGGTGGTTCCAGGTGTACAGCGTGGTGTTGTAGGGGGTTTTCTCTTCGCCGGAGCCGCCGTGCGCGGTGGCGTACAACATCAGGCGGTCGCCGGCCGACATCTGCCGGCCCAGCTCGCGGAGCCGATCGCGTATCCGCCGCGGTGAGGTCTCGGCGAGAACATTCTGTACGTTGTGGTTGCGGTACGCGATGTCGAGCGAATCAAACTCGCCGAACAACTCGATGCCCAGCCGCCGCCCCGGCGAACAATCGAAATCGGGATCGCGGAACTGCAAGTCGCGGTGGCGGTCGTCGCCGTCGGCGAAGTAGATGTCGTGCGGCGGGTTGTCGGGCCGCTGCTCGGCCAGCACCTGCGCGAAGAACTCGACGTTGCGCTCCAGCGATACCTGGTTCCCCTGGGGCTCGTACCCGCCGCCGATCGTCAGGAAGTGGTCGGCGGCCGGCAGCCGCGACACGGCCGCGATCGACAGCAAAAGAAGGATTCGGCCGGAGGATCTCATGCTCAATAACTCCCTTGCCTGTAGGGGGCGGCCGCTGCTTGGTTCGCCGCCCGGCGGTCGAGACAACCACGCGCGACGCAGCACAGCAACAACCCTACCGAACGCGGCGACGGAACCCGCCTGGTTCTGCCCCTCGTTGCGGTCGCCTCGATTTCAGAGAAGTGCGGGTCCAACCCTGACAGAGCGGGACCGCCAGACCTTCTTATAGCTGCCCGCGGCGCCGGTCACCAGCCGATCGAACCGATTTTTGCCACGACGTGGACGGCGGCGCGTGGCGGCCCGCGGCCCGGGAGGGGCAACCTGTTGCGGAGGCGGGCGTGCAAAGTGAAACTGGGGGCGTGCTCGCTTCGCTACCCGCCGCGAACCCATCGACCAAGGCAACCGTGAGACTGCAACGCTCCTTCGCCTCCATCGCCATGCTCGCGCTTGCCTGCACGCAAGCCGCCGCGCTGGAGCCGCTGCGGCACAACAATCCGGGGCTCACGGTCGACCTCGGCGTGGGGCTATGGGCGTGGCCGTTGCCCATGGATTGGGACGGCGACGGCGACCTCGACCTGATCGTCTCGTGCCCCGACACCCCCTACAACGGAACCTACTTCTTCGAGAACCTGGGCGACGAGGCGCGCTTGCCGCTCTTTCGAGCCGGGCAGCGGGTCGGGGCCGGTCTGCAGAACGCGCAGGTCTCGTACGTCGACGGCGCGCCGCGCGTGCTGACGGGCCGCAAGGCCCAGCGGGGGGCGTGCGTCGAGCTGCTGAACTTTCTGGGCAAGGGGTTCGATGAAACCAGAGGCCTCGGCCTCTCGCTCGTCGACGGGGCCGAAGACCGGGTTCGGGCCAATCAGTGGAAGTACGTCGACTTCGACGGCGACGGCGTGCTCGACCTGGTCCACGGCGCGGGGCTCTGGGGCGACTACGGCTGGGACAACGCCTACGACGACAAGGGAGAGTGGCGCCGCGGGCCGCTGCACGGCTACGTCTACGTGTTCCGCAACCACGGCTCAAACGCGCGCCCCGTGTACGACCCGCCGCTGCGGCTTCAGGCGCGCGACCAAGACATCGACGTCTACGGCATGCCTTCTCCCAACTTCGCTGATTTCGACGGCGACGGCGACCTCGATCTGCTGTGCGGGGAGTTCCTCGACGGCTTCACCTACTTCCACAACGCCGGGACCCGTGCTCAGCCGGCCTACGAACCCGGCGTGTACCTCACCGACGCGGGTCGGAAGGTAGCGATGCACGTGCAGATGATCACCCCAACGGCCCTCGACTGGGACCACGATGGCGATGTCGACCTCGTTTGCGGGGATGAAGACGGCCGGGTCGCATTGGTAGAGAACGCCGGCGGCTTCCGATCGGGCGCCCCCGCCTTCCGCCAGCCGGTCTATTTCCAGCAGCAGGCCGACGAGGTCAAGTTCGGCGCGCTCGTCACCCCGTTTGCGGTCGACTGGGACGCCGATGGCGACGAGGACCTGATCTGCGGGAACACTTCAGGCAACATCGGCTTTATCGAGAACCTTGGCGGGGGCCGCGTTCCCCGCTGGGCGGCGCCCGCGTTGCTCGAAGCGGGCGGCAAACCCATCCACATCCAGGCCGGGCCGCGGGGTTCGATCCAGGGCCCCTGCGAGGCCAAGTGGGGATACACGGTTGTGAACGTGGCCGACTGGGACCACGACGGGCTTCACGACCTGGTGGTCAACAGCATCTGGGGCAAGGTGGTCTGGTTCCGAAACATCGGCAGCAGGTCGAGCCCGAGGCTGGCCCAGGCGCAGCCCGTGGCGATCGGGTGGCCGGACGCGCCCGCGAAGCCGGCCTGGAACTGGTGGGACCCGGCGCCTGACGAGTTGGTAACGCAGTGGCGCACCACGCCGTGCGTCGTCGATTGGAACCGAGACGGTCTGAACGACCTCGTGATGTTGGACCACGAGGGCTACCTGGCGTTCTTCGAGCGGGCGAAGCAGGGGGACCAACTCGTGCTGACGCCCGGCAAACGCGTTTTCAAGTCGGGCCCCGGCCCAGACGCGCAGGCCGCTTCCTCGCTCGGCGGCGAGAACGGCGCCGGGCTGCTGCGGCTAAGCAGCGGACAGGCCGGCGCGTCGGGGCGTCGCAAGTTCTGCCTGGTCGATTGGGACGGCGACGGCGACCTCGACCTGCTGGTAAACTCGGCCAACATCAACTTCCTGGAGAACACCGGCGCCCAGGGGGGCATGACCACGTTTGAAGACCGCGGCCCGTTGGGCGATCGGAAGCTGGCCGGGCACACCACGTGCCCCACGACGGTGGATTGGGATCGTGACGGGGTTCCAGACCTTCTCGCGGGGGCAGAAGACGGCCGACTCTACTACCTCGCCAACCCCCGTAAGGCGGAACGCGCGGAGCAGTAATCCGGAACGGCCCGACCTACGCCGCCAATCGCGTCCCGCGTCCCGGGGGGGGCAACCTGTTGCGGCGGCGGGCGTGCGAGGCGAAACTAGGGGCCCCGTCGTTGGGCGCGCCCTCGGGTGGTCTCTTCGCTCTCGTTGTCTGGATCGAACATGAAACGCTATCGCTCTGCTCTGCTTGCTTGGCTCGTGTTGACCCTGCCCGCGGCGCCGGTCCGCGGCGAGGAGACCATCGAACTGTTCGACGGCAAGTCGCTCGCCGGCTGGGTCGACGGCAAGGGCAGGCCGGCTTCCAAGGGCTGGAAGGTCGAGCAGGGCCTGCTGATGTGCCCGGGGCGCGTCGGGTCGCTTTTTACCGAGCATGAGTACGGGGACTTCGAGCTCGCGTTCCGCTGGCGGATCAGCGAGCGCGGCAACAGCGGCGTGAAGTACCGCGCCAAGTTCTACGAGCAGGCCCTGTTCGGCAGGCCCGGGTGGCTGGGCTGCGAGTACCAACTAACCGACGACGCCACGCTGAACCCGGGCCCCAAGTACGTAACGGGCGCCCTGTACGCCGTGTACGAACCCTCGATCACCCAACCGGCGAACCCCCCCGGCGAGTTCAACGAGTCGCGGATCGTGGTCCGGGGCGACCACTCCGAGCACTGGCTCAACGGCCAGAAGATCCTCGAAGCCGACCGCGGTTCGGAGGACTGGAAGAAGCGGATCCGCGCGAGCAAGTTCAACCAGGTGGACGGCGTCTTCGAGAACCACCAGGGGCGCATCGAGCTGCAAGACCACGGCAGCCCCACGTGGTTCTCGCGCGTGAGTCTGAAGGTGCTGGACGAGTAGCGGAGCAGAAAGTCGGGCTACGGGCCTCCGGACGTTAACGCTTACGGCTCCAGAGGCACGCGCCCATGCGATTCGGCGTATTTGATTTGCTGCTGCTTACGACGATCGTGGCGCTCGTGGCCGGGGCTTGGGGCATCGACCCGGGGCTCGGGGTGACCGCGGCCATCGTCGCGGTCCCCGTGTCGATCCGATCGTGGCTGGTGTTCAATGCCAGGGCCAAGCAGGGGATCGAAACGTCACCGAGGCGCAAGGCGTTGATGGTGCTGCTGTCGGCCGCCATCACGATTGTTCTACTGACGCTGGCGCTTTTCGTTGCGGTCTTCGCATTTTGCTCGGTGAGCACCCCCGGCCCTTTCTTCGGCGGGCCTAGAGAAGGGGGCGCCGCGTGGCAGGTCTTCGCCGCAATCTGCGCCATCGTGGCGGTCGGAGTCTTTGTTTGGCTGACCGTGAAACTGGTGCGTTTCCGGTGGCGGCGCGACACGAAGAAATAACCGCCACTTGGTCCCGCAGGCGCCTTGGCTGCGAGTAGAATGCCCCCTTTCTCCGGACCCATTCCCACTCAGGTCGCATGCAGCGGTTCTTGCGTTCCCTCCGGCGGATTGCCGGCCGGCAGTTGGCCAGCCTCTCGTTTATCGGGCTCTCGATCGCCACGCTGTTCTT
This sequence comes from Pirellulimonas nuda, assembly GCF_007750855.1. Classification (GTDB taxonomy): domain Bacteria; phylum Planctomycetota; class Planctomycetia; order Pirellulales; family Lacipirellulaceae; genus Pirellulimonas; species Pirellulimonas nuda. The sequence goes on along the minus strand of NZ_CP036291.1, from coordinate 6,384,850 downwards.
CGCGGCGTCGCTCACGCCGTCGCTGCTGCCGCGGCACTTTGCGGTGCAGGGGGTGCTGTCGGGGTTCTCGTTTGCGATCGGGTACGCCCTGGGGGTGCTGGGCGTGTGGTTGTGGGACTACCTGGGGCTTCCCCACCCAGCCGACCGGGTGCAACGGATCAGCAAACGCATCACGGCGGCCTGCGTGACGGTCATCATCGGCTGGTTCTTGTGGCAGTCGACCGTCTGGCAGAACTCTGTCCGCGGGCTGATGGAAATGGCGCCGCTGGAGACCGCCTACCCGTGGCGCGTGGCCCTCATCGCGCTAGCGACCGCGGCGGTGCTGGTGCTGATCGCCCGCGCGCTGCGGGCCGGCTGGCTGCTGCTGCACCGGCAGGCCATCCGTGTGGTGCCGCGGCGGGTCTCCTACCTGCTGACCACCGCGGCGGTGGGGCTGATCTTGTTCTTGATGGTCAACAAGGTGTTCGCCCGGCTGGCGGTAGCGGCGGCCGACGCGGTCTTCTTGCAGATCGACAAGGTCGTGGACGAGGGGATCGAGCAGCCGACCGATCCCGACGCCTCGGGCAGCAGCGAGTCGCTAATTCCCTGGGACTCCATCGGGTGGCAGGGGAAGAACTTCATCGTCACCGGGCCCACCCGGCAGCAGATCGAGGCGTTCGGCGCCCCCGGCGGGGACGCGGGCGTGAAGCGGCCGCTGCGGGTGTACGCGGGGCTGCGGTCCACCGACACCACCGACGAGCGCGCCCGGCTGGCGCTGCAAGAACTCATCCGCGTCGGCGGTTTCGACCGCCAGGTGCTGGTGGTCGCCACGCCCACGGGGACCGGCTGGCTCGACCCCGGCGCGGTCGACACGCTGGAGTACCTGCACGGGGGCGACACCGCGATCGTCAGCATGCAGTACTCGTACCTGCCGAGCTGGATCACGCTGCTGGTCGACCCGAACCGTTCCATCGACGCGGCCCACGCGCTCTTCGAAGAGGTGTACGGCCACTGGCGCACGCTCCCCAAAGAGGGCCGGCCCCGGCTCTACCTGCACGGGCTGAGCCTGGGGGCGCTGGGAAGCGAGAGTTGCGCCGACCTGTTCACGCTGCTGGAAGACCCGATCCAGGGGGGGCTGTGGAGCGGCCCGCCGTTCGCCAGCGCCTCGTGGGCGCAGATCACCAAAGAGCGCAACGCCGACTCGCCGGTGTGGCTGCCGCGGTTCCGCGACGGCGCGGTGGTGCGGTTCACGGCGCGCGAGAACGCGCTGGACAAGTTCGGCAATCGCTGGAGCCCCATGCGGTTCGTCTACCTGCAGCACGCCAGCGACCCGATGACCTGGTTCGCCCCCGAGCTGCTGTACCAAGACCCCACCTGGCTCACCGGCGAACGGGGGCCCGACGTGTCGCCCAGCCTGCGGTGGTACCCGGTGGTCACGTTCTTGCAGACCGCGTTCGACATGCTCCGCGCCACCGGCGTGCCGCACGGCTACGGGCACAACTTCGCCGCGGCCAGCTACATCGATTGCTGGCTCGCCGTGACCGAACCCACGGGGTGGGACGAGGAAGACGTCACCCGACTCAAGCTGCTGCTGCAAGAGCGCGGCGACAAAGACCAGGCGACACCGCCGGAGAGCGACTGAGCCTGTCGGCTGAACGAAGGAAAACTCTCGCAGAGGCGCGGAGGCGCAGAGAATTGGTGTCTCCGTTGTTCCTCTGCGTCTCTGCGAGAGATCGTCGTCGCTCCCTCATCTACGACGAGATTTGTTCTACGCTGGGCGCCATCCGCTCCCGCTCGCTTGCCGTCTCGAAGTAGCTAGCCTGCTCAAAGCCGAACATGCCGGCCACCACGTTGGTGGGGAACGCCTGGCACAGCTCGTTTAGCTCGCGGACGTTGCCGTTGTAGAACCGCCGCGCCGCGGCGATGCGGTCTTCGGTGTTCGTCAGCTCGCGCTGCAGGGCCAAGAAGTGGGCGTCCGCCTTCAGGTCGGGGTAGGCCTCGCCGACCGCCAGCAGCCGGCCGACGCCGATCTCCAGCGCCTGCTCGTCCACCGCCTGCGACGCGGCCGAGCCGCTGTTGGCCATCGCCTGGGCGCGCAGCCGGGCGACGTCCGCCAGCAGCTCGCGCTCGTGCTTCGCGTACGCCTTGACGGTCTCTACCAGGTTGGGGATGAGGTCGTAGCGACGCTGCATCTCAACGTCGATCGTCCCCCAGCTATCCCGTAGGTGCTGCCGCACCGAGACCAGCCGGTTGTAGTTGGCGATCAAGAACACGAGCGCCAGCACGACCGGCACGAGGAAGATCAACAGCTCTGGCATGGGCGGGGTCGCGTTCTAGGCCGTGGTTTCTACGGACGAAGACAGCCACGGAAAGGCGCACAAAGCACAAGAAATCGGGCGTGCGTGGCGAAGGCGCCATTTCAACCGGGGCATCCCCTCTTCTTCTGTGCTTTTTGTGCCTTTTCGTGGCTAACTTCTTCCGGTGCTATTCGTAGAACCTCTTCGTTTCTTGGAGCATCGCCGTCGGCTCGAAGCGGCTCCCGAGCGGGGTGAGCGTTTCGAGCCGCTGCAGGATCGCGTCGGCGCCCACCTGGTCGGCCCAGAAGAACAGCCCCCCTTTGTGCGGCGGGAAGCCGATCCCCAGGATTAGCGCCAGGTCGACGTCGCGCACGTCGGCCACGATGCCGTCTTCGATCGCGCGCGTCGCTTCTAGCAGCATCGGCAGCAGCAGCCGGTCGGCCAAGTCGTACGGCAGCTCTGCCACATCGACAGGGGAGTCGACTTCCAGCATCGCGTCGACTTCGGCGCTCGGCTCGCCGCGGGGCGTCTTGCCGGGCTTCGACGACGGGTAGTCGAAGAACCCGCGGCCGTTCTTCTGACCCAAGCGGTCTGCCTCGACCAGCCGGGGGACGATGGACGCCGCTTGCATGCGGTCGGGGAACGCGGCCGCCATCACGCCCCCGGCGTGGGTAGCGACGTCGAGCCCCACCACGTCGAACAGCGTCAGCGGGCCCATCGGCATGCCGAACCGCTTGGCGGCGCCCTCGATCTTGCGGATCGGGACCCCTTCTTCGGCCATCAACGCCGCTTCGTTCATGTAGGGCAGCAGCAGCCGGTTCACCAAGAAGCCGGGCCCGTCCGCCACCACCACCGGCGTCTTGCCGATCCGCCGCGCGTGGGCGGCCGCTTGGGCCACGGTCGCGTCGCTGGTCTCGGCGCCGCGGATCACCTCTACCAGCGGCATCTTCCGCACGGGGTTGAAGAAGTGCAGCCCGCAGAACCGCTCGGGGTGGGGCAGCCCCTGGGCGAGCTGGGTGATGGGGATGGTTGAGGTGTTCGAGCACAGCAGCGCGTCGTCCGCGGCCAGCGGCGCCAGCCGGCCGAGCAGCTCGCGTTTGGCCCGCAGGTCTTCGTAGATCGCTTCGATGACGATGTCCGACTCGGCCAGCGCCTCGTCGGAGAGCCCCGGGCCGACCAGCGCGGCCATCTCGATCGCCCGCGCGGCGCTCGGGCCCCCCAAGGCCTTGTCGTACGACGCCTCGCCCACCACGCCGGCGATCCCATTGGCGAGCGCCTCGGGCCGGCTGTCGGCCAGCAGCACCGGGATGCCGCGTCGCGCGTGGGCCGCCGCGATGCCTTGCCCCATCACGCCCGCGCCCAGCACGCTGACGCGTGCGGGGGCCGGGGGTTGGGGGCTGGGGGCTGGGGGAGTTTTTTTGGCGCGGTCTTGCAGGAAGAAGACGTTGAGCAGCGCGCGGTTCTCTTTCGAGCCGAACAGCGGCGCGAAGCTTTCGGCTTCCAGCTTGAGCGCCTCGTCCAGCGGCAGCGGCGCGGCCTCGAGCATTAGCTCGAGCGCGGCCAGGGGCGCCGGGTAGTGGCCGCCGGTTTGTTGCTGGATGTAGGCGCCGGCGGTGACCCCCAGGAAGCCGCGCTCCGCCTCGTCCATCGCCACGGGGCCGGCCCACCGCTGGCGGTCCGCCAGGTACTGGCCGCTCTCCTGTTCGGCCTCGATCAGCCGCTTGGCGGCGGCCAGCAGGTCGCCGGTCACGACGGCGCTCACGAGGCCGAGCTTGTACGCCTCGGCCGCGCCGATCGACTCGCCGCCGGTGACCAGCTCGACCGCGCCCCCCAGGCCGACCATCCTCGGCGTGCGGGCGGTGCCCCCCCAGCCGGGGAACAGCCCCAGCTTGACCTCGGGGAAGCCGAACTGCGACTTGCTGCTGGCGGTCATTAGCCGGCGGTCGCACCACACGGCCAGCTCGGCCCCGCCGCCGACGCACACGCCGTCGATCGCGGCGACCGACACGTAGGGCGCCTCGGCCAGCCGAGCAAACAGCGTCTGCCCGCGGCGGGAGACGCCGACGATCTGGTCCTTGGGGCGGTCGAGCCCCGCCGCAAACTCGGCCAGGTCGGCGCCGGCGATAAACACCCCCGGCTTGGCGCTAAGGAAGACCAGCCCCTGGACGCCGTCGCGGCCGGCGAGCGTGTCGAGGTGCGCCTCGATCTCGTCGAGCACGTCGGAGGAGAGCAGGTTGGCGCTCCGCTGGGCGTGGTCGAGCGTCAGCAGGGCGACGGGGCCATCGAACTCGAGGCGGGTGTGTTGGGCAGAAGCCATCGGCGTGCGGCTGGTGACGGGTGGCGGGGAAAAGAGTCTACTGCAAACCTTACGCCCCCGGGCGCCCCATGGCCAGCACGGGCCTCCCCCCAATCGAGCCGGCAGCGTTAGCGCCCGGAGTGCCGGGGGTACACGCGGCGCAACCCGCACTGCGTGACGCACTGCGGGCGCTCCGATGCAGAGACGGGGCGCTACCGGATCCAGCGGATGAAACGATATCGAATCAGGGCACTAGCTTGAACGAACCACGCGATCCTTCGGTGCGGCTTGTCTGCGCGTTCTCGGCGGTGCTGCTAGGCCTGATCGCCTGGTACGGCTGGGCCAACGTCCGCTCACAGGCCCCCGCCGCGCCACGCGGGGGCGACACAGTAGCGAATGGACCGGTCGCCCTAGAATCGGTCGCCCTAGAAATCGACGCCGGCGCCGGACCCCCTGTGGTCCGCGAAATCCCTTGGCGAGCGGGCATGACGGCGCTCGATCAGCTCAAGCAGGCCACACAGGTCGAGGTGCTTCACGGGGGGAGCTCGGCCTTCTTGCGGTCCATCGGCGGCCTGGACAACCAGGGCGCCGCGGGCCGGAACTGGCAGTTTTGGGTCAACGGGCGGTTCGGCGAGGCGAGCGCCGGGGCCACGCCGCTAGCGCCGGGAGACCGCGTCTTGTGGCGGTTTGCACTCAGCGAGTAAAACGTTGTGTTGGCGGAAGGCGGCCCCACCCTCTGGCGCCGGCGCCCCGCCCCTTTGTCCTTGTACCAAACACCCGCAGCGTTATGCCCCGCACCGTCCTTTCCAACAAGCTCGTCTCCGACGCCCTGGTCTTCGTCCTGCTGGTTGCGATCGGCGTGGTGGGCCGGCTCGTGCAGCCCGACTGGAACTTCAACCCGATCGCCGCGGTCGCGGTGTTCGCTGGCTTCTGGTTCGGCGCCCCCGCGGCAGCGATGGCCGTGCCGATGGTCGCCATGGCCCTCAGCAACGCGCTGCTGCCGGGGTACGACAACCTGTGGGTGATGCTGAGCGTGTACGCAGCGCTGCTGCTGCCCCCGGCGATCGGCCGCCTGGTGCGGGCCGCGAAGACGACGCCGACCCGCGTCGCCGCCCTGGCCACCGGGTGCGTGGCGCCCGCGGTGCTGTTCTTCCTGGTCACCAACGCCGCGGTGTGGGCCTTCCAGAGCGACTACCCCAAGGACGCCGCCGGCCTGGGCGCCAGCTACGCCGCGGGGCTGCCGTTCCTGGCGCGCAGCATGGCGGCCGACACGATGTACACGGGGCTGCTGTTCGGCAGCGCGGCCCTGGCGGGCTGCTTCTCGCTGCGGAGCACGGCGCGGGCGTGATCGTCAAAGCGACGCATCGCCCCCCCTCTCACTGCGCCCCCTTGGAGCCGGAAGCGTCAGCGCCCGGAGTTTAGTCGGCGCGCAAGCTCCGGGCGCTGACGCTTCCGGCTCCATGTGTGGTGCGCCATGTTCAGGCTTGCGTGGACATGCTTGGTCGTATAGGCGCCCGGCGTACACGTGATGGTTACTCGGCGTCAGGATTGTCGATTTGCTGGAACGGGAGTTTCACTCCGTCATGGAACGGCATCAAGATCTTTGCAGGCTTTCCAGCGACAGGACGAAAGACTTCGGGGAGAGGGAGCAAGGTGTCTAGGTATTCGAGCGACGCCTTGCCATGCAAGACGCGCAGATCGCCATTCCGGGCCCACGTGCCGCAAGTTCCGCAGAGCGTTACCGTAGACGTTGGCTTGCCTCGCGAGGTGATCGACACGGCATAGGCGGGACTGTGGCCACAGAACGGCACGTCTTCGTCGTCGGCGAGTTCTTTCCGCAAGAGAATGCGTAGTTTCTTCGCCTCGGTGACGTTGAGCCGCCGAGTTCCGATCAGGTCGGCCTTGCCGCCATTCCATTCGGTCGGAATCGTTTGCTCGCCATCAATCGCGCCGCGAGGGTCTAGCAGGTGGACGACCACTCGGTCTGGCAGGCCGGCTGCTTGTGCAGAGACGGCGAACGAGGCAATCAGCGTAACAAGAAGATTTCGCATTGACTCGCTCGGGTAGCAGGTGGAAAAAGGGGGACATTCTGCTTTGCGATCGAAAAGTAGAATGTCCCCTTTGTACGTCCACGCAAGCGTAGGCATGGCGCCCGGCTCGCGTGGATATGGCATCCGGCTATGTTCGCTGTCGTCTCTAACGCAACACTGGACGGTTTGGAAGTAAGCTGTTGAGTTCGTCAATTCCCTTGTCTGTCACGGCCGTGCCATCAACGAAGACCATTTCTAGTTGCTCATGCTTGTCGAGTTCTTGTAGTCCGGCGTCAGACAGGTGCGTTCCTCGAACTCCAAGCGTCCGAAGTTTTGTGAGTCCGTCAAGCGATCCCATTCCAGCATCGGTTACCTGTGTTTCGTCAACGTGCAGCATCCAAATCGAACGGAGTGTGCCAATAGCGTCTAGCGAATCATCCGTAATGTTGCAGCGTTCCAGCTTGACGACCTCAAGTGTTGTTAGTGTGGCGAGCTGGCGCACACCAAGGTCGGTAATGTTCGTGCCAGACACTTCAAGTTGCTTTATACGCGGAAGCGTCGAAAGATGCTGAAGGCCCAGGTCAGTGATATTGGTATCGTTCAGGTTCAGGTGAGTCAGCTCGGAAAGTGAGCCAATTTCGGCCAAGAGCTTTTCGGTTACGACGGCACTAGTCAGGTCAATTGCGCCGAGGTACGAACGGCCGGTCATCCCTCGGCCCGCGGTTAATCCGCCCCACGTGACATGACCGCCGATCTGCTCTATTTCGGCGGCAAGTTCAAGCTCCCGGCTTGTTTGCTGGATAGGGTACCGCATCCATGCGAACGCGACGCAGCACAGCGTGACGAGTGAAAGCATCTGCAGGACGCTGAATCGAAACGAACGACTTTTCTTCAGTGGGAGGGGGTTCATCTTGCGATCGAAGGTATGTGATTGAAGCACGCGAACAACCCAGCTCAGCAGCGACGGCGACCGGGGAAGGAAAAGTGCTCATCCTACTTTGCGCGGGCAAGCCAGAACGCCCCATTGCACGGCTCAGCCCGCACGCAAAACCTTCTCCATCTTCCGCCCCTTCGCCAGCTCGTCCACCAGCTTGTCCAGGTAACGCACCTTTTGCGTCAACGGATTGGCGATCTCTTCGACCCGGTAGCCGCAGATGACGCCGGTGATCAGGTGGGCGTTGGGGTTCAGCTTGGCTTTGTGGAAGAATTGCTCGAAGGTTAGTTCGTCCTTGATGTGCTTCTGCAGCGCCTTCTCGTTGAAGCCGGTGAGCCACTTGATCACTTGATGCAGCTCTTCCTTGGTCCGGCCCTTCTTTTCGACCTTGGCGAGCAGGTGCGGGTACACAAAGGCGAACGTCATGCTCGCGATCCGCTGGTCGTGGTCGTATGCGCGTTTCATGCTGCGCGAGAGTCTTGGAGTGGGTAGCGAACCAGCAAAACGGGGCGCGCCCCCTCAGCTAAGAAGCCGCTCAAGCAAAACTCCCGCAACCACGGACAATCACCACAGAGCCACGGAGGACACAGAGACATTAGAGAGACGGGAGAAATCCATGGTGACCGACGACTAGCGCCAAAACGTGTCGCATTGGCTTGCCGGACTTGCTCACGGTTGCTCCTTTTTGTGCTCCGAGCGTCTCAGTGCACTCGGTGACTCTGTGGTTCACTTGATCCTTGCGGGAGCTATTCTTGATTCGTTCCTAGTCGCGTGTTTCTAAGGGAGCCGGAAGCGTCAGCGCTTACAGCGGGGCGATTGCTTCTTCGGGCTCGGCGCCCGCCGGTTTGGCGAGCTGGCGGATTTCGGCGGCCCAGCGGTCGATCTCCAGCGTCACGTCCAGGTCCTGCGTGCCGCGCGGGTCCTTGGCCACGTTGATCAGCTTGTCGGTAGCGGCCGCCATCTGGGTGAGCGCTTCGCTGCGGGGGCCGGCCACGGGCGCAAGGGCCGTGAGGCTGTCCTTCAGGTGCATGAGCTGGGCGATCAGCGCCCCGCGGTTGTAGGTGAGGAACCCTTCCAGCGGGTCGACCTCGAACCGGGACGAACTAATCACCGGCCCGCCCGAGCGGACGACCCCGGCCTGCAGGTCTTCGAACTCGTTGGCCTCGTCGCGTTCGTACTTGGCGACGTCCGAGGCCAGGGCGACCACCGCCTCGGCGGCCGCTAGCGACGCGGCGCCTTCGGGGAGCTTGAAGCTTTCTTGGCCCAACAGCGCGGCGATCCGGCTGCGGTTGTCGAGGTGCAGGTCGTCGTTGGCGATCATGGCGGTCATGGCCTCGAGCGCGCCGCCGCCGGCAACGCCGATGTTCGCCAGCCCCTCGGCCGCACGCATGCGGAGCCAGCCGCGGACCTCGCGGTTCACCTCCGGCGGGAAGTCTTCTTGCTTGAGCACCGCCAGCAGCGCGGCGAAGGTTTGCCGCTTGCCGTCGCGGTCGAGCCCCGCGAACGCACGCGAGTGGCGTTCGAGGCCCACCAGCGCGCCGGCCAGCATCGACGGCGAGAACGTCCCCTTGAGCCCCAGGCCGACGATCTGCGCAAGCCGGGCGTTGGCTTCTGGCAGCGGCACGGCGGGGCGTTGGTTGGCGCCCTTCTCGATGGCGTACGTCTTGTCGAGCCCGCCCAGGATCAGCACCGCGTTGTAGACCACCGCCGGGTGGTACTCGCGGAAGCCCTTGATCACGTTCATGCTGTAGGCGTAGGCCTTGGCGGTGAGGTCGCTTTGTAGGCTGGCGTCGGCGGGCCAGATAAACTGGCTGAACAGGTCGAAGCGCAGGTCGCCCAGCTCGCCGAGCGAGGTCTCGTCGGTCCGCGTCATCGCCGGGAAGTAGTAGCGGGTCAGGTAGTCGTCAAAGTTCTTCCGCTCGGCCGGGTCGCCGCTGGGGCTCTTGGCGTAGCGGATGGCGATCTGCCGCTGGCGGTTGAGTTTTTGATCGACCGGGTCCTGCTTGTACTGGGCCGCCGCAGGGTGCGGGCACAGGCCCGCCAGCGCGACCAAAAACAGGCACGTCCATCGCATAGAAAACGATTGCATCATCACGGTTCCTGGTCGCTTACGAAAAGTCGTAACCTCCACACTACTCACGGTTTCGGAAAAGTGTCAAGCTGCGGGGGATAGCCGGGGCCCGATTGTGGCGGTTGCAGTGATCGCGCGCCCCGGGCGCCCAGCGGCGTTGACCCCTGCATTGTCGTCCGGATCTCAGGCCCTGAACCGCTATGACGCTGCTGTATTCCAGCCCTCGACTGCTCGATCACGACACCGGCGACCACCCCGAACGCGCCGAGCGGCTGCGGGCGGTTTCTCAAAGAATCGGGGCAGAGGCCCGGTTTTCTTCCCTCCCCCGGCCAGAATGGGCGCCGGCGACCCCGGGGGCGATCGCCGCGGTGCACGGCGACCGCTACGTGCAGGAGATCGACGCCCTGGCCGCCAGCGGCGGCGGCCGGCCCGACCCAGACACGGTGGTGGGGCCCCTGTCGATGGAGGTCGCCCGGCTGGCCGCGGGCGCCGCGTGCGACGCGGTGGGGCGCGTCGTCGCGGGCGAGGACTCATCGGCGTTGTGCCTGGTCCGTCCCCCGGGGCACCACGCGCTGGCCGACGCGGCGATGGGGTTCTGCCTGCTGAACCACGCCGCCATCGCCGCGCGTGCAGCGCTCGACGCGCACGGGCTCGACCGCGTGCTGATCGTCGACTGGGACGTGCACCACGGCAACGGCACGCAGGACATCTTCTACCGCGAGCCGCGCGTCGGGTTCTTCTCGGCCCACCGCGCGCCGTTCTATCCCGGCACCGGCGCCGCGGACCAAACCGGCGCGGGCCCGGGGCTGGGCGCCACCAGCAACCTGCCGGTGGCGTTCGGCACGCCGCGCGCGGACTACCTGCGCCGCTTCGCCGGCCAACTGCAGACGATGGCCGACCACATCCGGCCGCAGCTAGTGATCCTCAGCGCCGGCTTCGACAGCCACCGCGAGGACCCGATCGGGTCGTTGGGGCTAGAGACCGAAGACTTTGCAGAGCTGACGCGCCTGGTGCGGGGCGTGGCCGACACGCACGCCGGGGGGCGTGTGGTGAGCTTGTTGGAGGGGGGGTACAACCCACCGGTGCTTGCGGAGTGTGTGGCGCTGCACCTGAGCGAGTTGATGCGCTAGCGCCGCGCCGCGTGTTCGCGCCGCCCGCTACTCGTCCCCGAACACACGCGTGCTCTCTTCCTTCCGCACGGGTTGCTGCAGGTCGTCGCTGTGCACCTCGATGGTCATCCGCTGGTCGCCGGCCGTGGCGCCTTGGGCGACGACTTGGAACACCACCTCTGCCTGCGGTTCGAGGCTGCGGATGGGTTCGAACACCACCTCGGCGCCGCGGATGGCGTGGCGCGCGGGGCCCTCGGCGCTGACAAGCTGCAGGCCGGCCGGCGCGATCGCCTTGACCTGGACGTTCATCGCGGCCTTGGATCCCTGGTTGGTCAGGCGGACCTCGTAGCCGGTTTGGCCGCCGACCTCGATCGGGTCTTGCAGGTCGCGCACGCTGAACGCGATCGCCGCGATCCCTTCGACTCGCACCTGCTGGGCCGACTCGTCGCTAAGCCCCTCGCGGGCCCGGCCCTCGACGCGCAGCGTCAGGTCGCCCGGCGCGGTCGGCACGGCGGTGACTTCCACCGCGCCGGAGCCCCCTTCGGGCAGTTCCGCCAGGCTCCACAGCACGGCGTGCTGGGCCGGGTCGTACTCGCCCAGGTTGTTGGCTTTGACGAACTTCATCCCCTGCGGCAGGTAGGCCGCGAGCTGGATGTCCTTGGTGGCGGCGGTGCCGGGGTTCTCGATGCTCACGGTGTAGGTGCCGGGGCGGTCGAGGTACCGCTTGCTCGGGCCGCTTAGCGCCAGGGCGAGCCCGGGCGCCACGATGTCGAACTCAACGCGTTGGTCTACCTCTAGGCCGCCGTCGGCGCGGGCGGTCAGCACGTTGGTGACGCGGCCCGCCTGCTCGGCGGTCATCACCAGCTCCATGCGGCGGGTCTCGCCCGCCTTGAGCGTGCCGACCTCAAACTCGAGGGCCGGTCCGGCCGCGTGGCGGAGGTTCTCCGGCACTTGTTCGTACAGCTCGACGTTCATCGCGTCGCCGGTGCCGGGGTTGTGCAGCTCGATCGTCACCACCTGCTGACGGCCGACCAGCACCTTGGCGGGCGCCGTCATCCGCAGCGCAAGCTGGGGCCGCGTGCAGACCACGCGGGCGGACGCCTGCGCGGCGAAGCGGACGCTGGCGACGCTGCCGATCTCGCCCTCTTCGAACGGCATCAGCTCCATGGTAAGCGTCTTCTCCTCGCCGGCCGACAGCGTGCCGAGCCGCCACGTGAGGCCGCCCGAGGCAGAGGCCTCGGCCTGCGGCGCAGTGGCCAGCAGCCGGGCGCCGGCCGGTGTTTGATCGGTGACGGTCACGTCTTCGGCCGCGCGGCGGCCGGTGTTGCGCACCTTGATGACGAACTGGGCCGGGGAGCCGACCTGCACCTCGGCGGGGGTGAGCTTCTCGATCGTGAGCGATGGCTGCTGCGGCCCCTCGAGCGCCCGCTCGCCCGGCTTGCCGTCGCCGAGCTGGCTGGCCGAGGGGGTGTGCGACTGCATGGGCTGCGGCGCGGCGCCCAGCGGACCTGCGCCCATCGACTCGGCAGAGTTGGGCCCGGGGACCATCGGCTCAACCGGCACGGGCCGCGATTCTAACGGCTGGGCTTCCATCGGCTGAGCTTCCATGGGCTGGGCGTCCATGGGGAGCGACGCCATCGGGGGCGCCGGCTCTTCGGCCGGGGGGGCCGTCTCAGCGAACGGCTCGCTCATCGCCGCGGCCGCGAACGCGGCGGGGGCGTCTGGCGACGCGGTAGCCACGGGCATCGGTTCGGCGCGCAGCGCGTTCTGCGGGGCGGGCTCGGCGAAAGTGCGCGCCGGTTCGCTCGGCTCGATCGTTTGCAGCTCGCCCGGGGCTTGGCCGGGCATCGGCGGCAGGGGGACCGCGTCGCCGGCCGGCGCGGCGGCGCCGTAGGCAGAAGCCGCGGGGGCGGCGTCCGCCGAGCGGGCGAACGGGTTGGCAGAGAATCCGGCCGGGGGCGCCGCGGCGTCGGACGCTTCGGGCTGGTCGTAGCGCACCGGCTGGACCTCGTCGGCCGAGGGTTCCTCGAAGGCTTCGCGTGCGTCGTCGGCGGGGGCCAGGGGCCGCGCCTCGGGGGCGGGCCTCAACGGGTTGGGCTCGTCGCTGGGCATGAACGCGTAGCGTTGCTGCGAGCCCAGCGCGTCGCGATGCTGCGAGCCCAGCGCGTCGCGCTCCTGGGGGCCGTCTGGCTTGCTGGCCAGCGACGCGCGTGCGTAGCGGTCGTTGGGGTCGGGGGATTGCCCACGCGCCACGGGCGCCTCGTCCTCTGCCAGCGTCGGCAGCGCGGCCAGCGGCGTGGGCTTGTAGCGTGCGTCTTGGCCTGCCGAGCGGGAGGAGAGCGTGGCCGGTTCGGTCGCCATCGCGAAACCGCGGGCGAGGGCGTCGGCTGCTGTGCCCGACCCGGTGGCGGCCACGGGGGCGTCGCCGTCTGCGGGCGCCGTGATGGCGGCCGGCTCGGTTGGTACGCCGATGCCCAGCAGGCCCCACACGCCCCCCGCGGTGGCGGTGGTTGCGCCCAACACCATCGAACCGTACTTCCAGTAGCTGATCGCTTGACTCATCGCTTACCCACGTCCGTGAGGGTGCTGGGGCGCGGCATCCGCAGCCGGCCGCTCGTTGGCTTCCGCGCGGTGGATACCAAATCGGGGCAGACCCGCAAAGACCGATGCAGCGCCAAGCTATGCAGGCGCCCCCCCAAGAAACGCCACTAGCCGACGGGCTAGTGGGCTTTGGCAACCGGTGGTTACAGACGCGGCGCCGCTCGGGCCCCCTAGCTAGCAGTGAAGGCTGCTAGCGGGTCGCGTTCGTCGCGGCTCGCCCACACGGTGAGCTCCGGGTGGGCCGCGGCCAGCCGGGCGGCCAGGCTTTGCATCGCGAAGCGTTCGCTGGCGTAGTGCCCCAGGAGCACCACGCCCACCCCGGCGGCCTCCGCAGCCAGGCAGTCGTGGAAGGTCATCTCGCCGGTCACCATGGCCGAGGCGCCCGCGGCGATCGCCCCCTCGAGCAGCGACCCCCCCGAGCCGCAGGCGATGGCGACGCGGTCGACCGCGTCTTGGCCGGCGCCGACCGTGCGCAGCGACGCGATGCCGAAGAACCGGGCCGCGGCCAAGCAGAGCTCTGCGAACGAGTCTTCGACGCAGACCCCGATCCGCCCCGAGCCCACCCCGGCGTCGCTCTCTAGCAGCGGCAGCACGTCGGTCAGGTTCAGCCCGTCGGCGATCTGATCGTTGACGCCCCCGACGGCCGAGTCGTACGCCGTGTGGGCGCTGTAAACCGCCACGCCGGCGGCCGCCAGGCTCAGCACCAGGCGCCCCGGCGGGGCGTCGTCGACGATGGTTTTCAGCGGCCGGAACGGCAGCGGGTGGTGCGAGACCACGAGCTGGGCGCGTTCGCGGACCGCCTCGGCCGCCGTGGCGGGGGTGACCGTCAGGCAGGTCATGACCCGCTCGACAGGCGCGTCGCGCGCCCCTAGCAGCAGGCCGACGTTGTCCCACGGTTCGGCAAGGGCCAGCGGGGCGGCGCCTTCGAGCGATTGGCAGAGCTGGCGGACGGTGGTCATGCCGAAAAATAGAACGCGCTAGCCCTCGGGCGTGAAGGGGCGCGCCACAGCGGCGTCCGCCTGCGCCCGGGGGGCCGGCTCATCGGCTGCCTGCGGCGGGGGCCCCGCGGTCGCCTGGAAGCGGTGGATCAGCGTGCGTTCTCCGTCGGTCTCTTCGAGCCGCAGCTTCATGACCTGCCCGATCAGCTCCTGGCCGTCCTCGTAAGAGTAGTGCTTCTCGTCCCCCGCGGGCCCGAGCTGGAACACTTGCTGCCGCTGCCGGCGGCGCCCCCAGGTGTAGAGCATGCACTTGAAGTTGGGGGCGGCCCCGCCGCCGTCGTTCACCATCTTCTGCACCACCATCAGGCGGCCCTTCGGGTCGAGGAAGGTGTGGATATCGAAGCGGACGTCTGCCCGCCCCACGTGCAGCGTGCGCCAGGCGCTAAACACGTAACGCCGGTCTGCGTTGATGTCGAAATCGATACGCACCCGTTGCGGGCCGTAGCTCGCCTCCTTGAGGCTGATCTCGATCGGCACGGAGACCGTGGCGCCGGCAGGCATCCGCAGCTCTGCGCTGGGGACGTAGATGTCCCACTCGTTGCTGGCGGCGGGCTGCCCGCTACGCGACTCGGCCAGCGCGTCGGGGACGAAGAAGCTGAACGTGCCGCTCACCGTGCCGACGCCGGGGCGGAACGTGTTGGTCAGGCTGATCTGGTTGGGGTGGACGTGGGTGAACACGCTGGGGATGTGGTCGTCCGCCAGCTCGATGGCCATCCGCCACCGCGCCACCGCATCGTTGAGGCCGACGACAAAGGTGGGCATCCGCGACGCAGAAACCGTCTGCTCGCCGTCCCCGTCGGCGACGGGGACGGGCCGACCCCAGATGTCGAACCGCTCAATGGCCTCACCCAGGTAGAGGGTCTCGGTGGTGGGGTTCTCGTTCCACAGCACCATCACGACCTGCCCGTTCTTGCGGCGGAACAACCGGTTCTCGCTGCCCCCCGGGAGCTGCATCCGCCCCAGGTACTCGGCGCCCCCCAGCAGCCGGGCCGTGGTGCGCCACGGCAGCAGCAGCTCGCCCGGGGTGCCGTCGCGCTCCATCAATCCGCGCGGCCCTGAGAACGGCTTGGCGACGAACACCCCCCGCGCGCCGTGCATCTTGGCGGTCACCATCTGGTGCACAAACCGCCGCACGCGTTCCTGGTGGCGTTCGACCTCGGTCGGAAGGTCGGCGTCTTCCGAGAGGGGCTCGATCAGCACCCAGCGGTTGACGGTTGTGGGCGTGGCGGTCACGAGCCGCTGTTCGAGCTCGAACTCCTGCAGCGCGTGCCCCGAGCACATCTGCTGGAACTCCCAGACGGGGCTCTTGGACGTGGGTTGCGCCCACCGCCACCCGATCCCCAGCCGCACGTCCTGGCCGAAGCGGAACAGTTGGGTCCGGATCAGCTCGACCCGCTTGGCCAGCGTGTCGTCCTCGCCCATCAGGCTCACGTCGTACTCGCCCCCCAACTGCCACCAACGCACGCGGAGCGAGAGCCGGGTCATCACGTGGTCCCACATCGGCAGCCACTCGGAGGGGTCACCCCCCAGCATCTGGCCGACCGGCGTCGGTTGAGCACGGGCGTCGCCCGATTGCGGAGACATCAGCAGCCCCACCGCCTCGATGTCGTGGGCCGCGAGCTGCTCTACGAAGTGGACGATGCGGTCCCCCAACGCCGACTGGTCGGCCGGGAACCAGACCGGGAGCTTCATCCACCCGATCCCTACCTCCGGCAGCAGCGACTGCAACGACCCCGCGGCCAGCGCGGGGCGCAGCGGCATCGGGGACCAATCGATCTCGTCCAGCGACCAGCCGAACTCGCTCTGGGCCGGCGCGCTCAGCTTCGGCAGCACCGCGAGGCTGACCTTTCGTTCGTCCATCAGCTCGCCGGTGATGCTGCTGATCATCTCGACCCGCACGCGGTAGAAGCCCGGCTCGGTGATCTTGGGCTCCCAGTCCGTAGACCCCTCGAACCCGCTGGCGATGGTGGAGCCCTTGAACGACTCCTCGACGATCAGCTTGCCGTCCATGTGCTTCTCGCCCTGCTCGCCGATCTCTCGGTCGGTCGCGTCGAGAAGCTGGAAGCGGATGTCGGGGTCGCGTTCGCGGATGCCAGACATCGTGCAGGTGACCAGCACTTCGCGTGGGTCTTGGTACACGTTGTAAACGTTGTTGGTGGTGACCTTCATGCTGGGCATCCGCGCCACCCACACGTCCCCCAGCGCCACCTCGCCCTCCAGGTCGCCGCGCCGCCCCGGGTCGGCCGTGATCCGCGCTACGGCCTGGGTCACCTCGGGGTGGAGCGTCCGCAGCGTGTCGAGCTTGATCCGCTGCCACTCCGCCCCCTCGGCGATGGGCTCGCTCATCTCCGACTGCAGCGTCTGGCCCTCGGCGTTCTGGAAGTCGATGCGGAAGCGGACCGCCGTGTGCTGGACGCGCTCTACGCGCACCTGCGCTTCGATCTTGTAGGCGAAGCGCGGCGAGACGCGGATGGGGGGAGACGACGCCTCGGCCCGGGAGCCGTCTAGGCGGATCACCAGCGCCCGGCCGGACGAGGCGCCCGCGGCGTCGTCGATCTCCATCTCGACGTAGCGGGGGTAGTCGGGCCCCTCGGCCCGTCGCCAGCGGTCGGGCCAGCCGTCGTAGTTCACGTCCCACGCTTCGTCGAAGCCACAGTGGAACACCTCCACGGCGTCCGACGGCCGCGCGGGGGCGCGGACCCCCTCCGCCTGCCGGGCGAGCGGGCAGGTCAACAAGATCAATAGCAGCAAATAGCGCGGCATGGCTGGTTCCGGGGCGCGGCCAGCGCCCGCTTCCGCGGGCCTGTGCGCAACTGTACCGTGAGGCCGGGCGCCTTCTGCCGCCATTCGTCCTCCCCACGCAAACCCGCGTCCGACACAACCGTGCCAACCCATCCCATCGGAATCCAGCTCGCCAGCCTCGCGGCGCCGCTGAGGCGTGGGCTCGCCCTGGCGTCGCAACTGGGCGCCGACGGCGTTGAGATCGACCTCCGCACCGGGCTGCCGGCCGGCGACGTGTCGCAGACCGCTGCCCGCGAGCTGCGCAAGCTGCTGGCCGACCAGAACCTCAAGGTCTCCGCCGCGGCGTTCCCCACCCGCCGGAGCCTGGCCGACCCCGAGGAGCTGGACCGCCGCATCGCGGCCCTGCGCGAGGCGACCCGCGCCGCGGCCCGGCTCGGGGCGCGGGTGCTGGTGGTCCGCGCCGGTCGGATCCCCTCAGAGGACGAGAGTGATGCGCGGCAAACGCTTATCCATTCACTCACCGCGATCGCCTCGACGGGCGACCGCGAGGGGGTAGTGATTGCGCTTGAAACGGGTCACGAGAGCCCCGCCGACCTGGCAACGCTGCTCGACGAGCTCCCGATGGGCCTCGTGGGCGCCGACCTCCACCCCGCGCGGCTCCTCTCCGGCGGCCACGCGCCGCTGGAGGCCGCCGGGGCGCTCGGCCCGCGGATCGTGCACGTCCACGCCGCAGACGCGGTGCACGACTTTGCCGAGCGGCGCGTCGTCGAGGTCGAGCTGGGCCGCGGCGCGGTCGACTTCCCCGAGATCGTCGGCGCGCTCGAGCAGTTCGACTACCGCGGCTGGATCACCATCGAACGCCGCCACGCCACGCGTCCGGTCGAAGAGATCGGCGACGCGGTAGCGTTCCTGCGGTCACTCCACTAGGCGAGCCGTCGGCGTTAGCCGCCGGAGGCAAACCCAAACAGCCGTCGGAGGCGTCCCTCACGCCAAAGGCAGCCCCGAGTCGCAAAGCGTCATCCGGTCGTGCAGCTCGACCAACGGCGCCAGGGCGCTGATGGTTTCCTCGGGGCCGAGCCGCTCAACGCGTGCACAAGCAGCAAAGCCCTCGCACGCGGCGTCGTAGCCGTGCACCCAGTCGCGGTGCTCCGCCTCGTGAGCGGCGTCTTCGAAAGGGAACTCGCGTCTGGGCTGCCCCAGTCCAACCCGCCACGGTTTGGGGGTGAGCCTGGCGCGGAAGCACTCCTGGCTCTTGCAGAGACGACGGTACAACGGGTCGCTGTCGAGCCCCGCCAGGATCGACTCCGAGAGCTCGCTGCGGGCGCTGATTGCTTGGTTGGTGACCACGCAGCGGAAGCCCGCCGCGGTGCGGTAGACGGTGAGCGCCACGCTGGGATTGGCGGCGGACCAGGCGCGGATGCCGTCGAGCACGAGTTCGGCCGGGTCGGCCGCGGGGGGCTGGTTGGCGGCGCCGCCGAACAGGCGACGGACCGCTCCCAGCAGCGCCGCGGCCACCGGCTGCGGCGGGGGTTTGGGGACGTCGGCGTCGATGAACATCAGCTCGCGTGTGTTGAGCACCAGCGCGCCGTAGCGGTTGCGCGTGACCACCGCGGCGGGGTGGTCGTCGTCGCCCAGTTCTTGGACGATCTCTTCACGCGCCGGCCGGGTAAGGTAGGCGTACTCGCCGCCGGGCGCTTCTTCGCGCTTCCCCTTGGCCAACCAATCGGCGATGCGCTGCGCCGCGGACCGCGCGCGCTCGCGGGCCTCGTGCTCGTTGGTTTCGGACCAGCCCCAACCGGTCGCTTGTTCCACCCGCCCCTTGCCGCCGGTAGACGTAGCCGATTCGCGGACCCAGAACCGAGCGATCTTCATGGCGGGCTTGTGGTGGAGGCGTCCGAAGCGGTGGGGTTGGCGGCGGGGCTACGCCTCTTCCGCTTCAAACTCTACGCGGGCGTAGACTTCACGCAGCGGCAGCACGAGGTCGATCGATCCGACGGTGATCGACGCGTCCAGGCCCGAGGCGTCGTTGAGCTGCCAGACGCCGCCCTCTCCTAGCGAAAACCGATCGATCTGCGGGCGGTCCTGCGAGACCAAGAAGTACTCCTTCAGGCTCGGCAGGCTGCGGTAGTGCCCGAACTTCTTGCCCCGGTCATAGGCCTCGGTCGACTTGCTCAGCACCTCGAAGATGACCTGCGGGTTGAGCAGCGTGTCTAGGTGCTGGTCCTCAAACTCGGGCTTCTCGCACGTGATGGTGAGGTCCGGATAGGTGTACAGACCAGTGGCGTCGATCTTGACTCGCATGTCTGATCCGAGAACCTCGCATTGGCTTTGCCTGAGCGCGGCGTGGATCAATCCCGTCAAGTTCACCGTCGCCCTGTTGTGCTGACGGCTGGCGCCCCCCATGGCGAACATCTCGCCGCGGTAGAACTCGTGCTTGCAGTCGACCGCCGCGCGCTCGAGCTCCAGGTACTGGGTGGGTGAGAGGGAGGTTTTGGGAAGCGGTGACATCGGGAAAATCCTTCCTGGCGGGAATCTGCTCCTTCTCAAGTATAGCAAACCGGCTGCGGGGCGGCGTTACAGCAGGTTCCGCGCTTTCACCTCCAGGTACCGGTTTACCAGCGGCGCGGTCAGGTCTTCGGGGAACGCGTCGACCATCAACACCCCAGACGACTCGAGCCGGGCGATTTGGCGCCGCCGCCACAGCAGCACGTCGGCCGCGGCCGCGGCGCGGAACAGCGGGCCGTCTTCCAGCAGCCCGGCGGCGGACAGCTCGCCGGGGCGGAGCGGCGTATCGCGCCCGGCGCCGGCGGCCTCGAGCGCCGGCTCGACCGCTTCTACCGCGCTGAAAACCGAGCGGTCGCGCAGCAGCACCGCCAGCGGCAGGTGGCGGCCGGAGAGGTTCGCTAGCCGCGCCTCTACCTGGTCGGCGTTAACGTCGTCGATCAGGTTCGTGATCAGCACCACCATCGCCCGCTTGCGGACGTGCCGGGCGACGTGGCTGAACGCCTCGTCGTATCGGCTCTCGACCATCGCCGGGAAGCGGTCGTACGCGGCGTGCAGCAGCCGGTTCATCTGCTCGCGTCCCCCCTTGGGGGGGATGAAGCTGTGGATGCGGTCGGAGAAGCAGACCAGCCCCACGTGGTCCCCCTGCCGCAGCGCGACGAACGACAGCAGCAACGCCGCGTTGAGCGCGTGGTCCAGCAGGCTCACGCCGGCCGCTTCGCCGGTCATCATCCGCCCGCAATCGACCAAGAAGATGATCCGCTGGCTTTGGCTCGACTGGAAGTCCTTCACGGTCAGCTTGTTGCGCCGCGCGGTCGAACGCCAATCGATGTGCCGGTAGTTGTCGTCGGGGGTGTAGTCGCGGAGGCGTTCGAACTCGTTGTCCTGGCCGATGCGGCGGGTGCGGCGGACCCCCATCAGGCTGAGCCGGTTGGTGCGGGCCAGCAGGGCGTACTCGCCCAACTGCTTGAGGTCGGGGTAGACGTCCACGCGCGACTGGCACGGCAGCCGCAGTTGCCGCTGCCACAGCCCCCACCGGCTCAGGCCGCGGAGGTAAACCGCTTCGATCAAGAACTTCCCCCGCCGGGCCGGGCGCAACTGGTAGCGCAGCACCGACCGGCTCAAGGGGGGCAGCACCACGGTGAACCGGCTCGGGTCGGCGTTCAGGTCGGACTCGGCGCCGTCGCACACCCACACCGGCCGGCCGGTGGCCGAACTGTTGCTGAGCGTCAGCGTGACGGGGTGGTGCTTGCCGAGCGAAGCGATCAGCCCGACGCGTCGCTCGCAGGCGAAGTCCCTGGCGCGCGGCAGCGAGAACACGTCGACCAGCGCCGCGATGCCGATCGCCGCGTCTACCAGCGCCACGGCGGGCCACATCTCGGGCCACCGCAGCAGCGCCACCGCCAGCACCGCGGGGAGGTAGAGCGCCGCAACCAGCGGCCGGTGGGGGTAGACGCTCCCCAGACGCGCAAGCCCCAGCAGCGCGGCGGCGACGGCCAGCAGTGTCCAAAGAAAGGGCATGGCGAAAACGATGATTAGTTAAGGCCGCAGGCCGACTCGTGTCCCCCTCCCGCTTCAGGGGGAGGGGGGATCCGGGCGCACGACTGGCCCCCAGATCGCTTCGACAGTCTCAAGATCAGGGTTTGCGAACTCTGTACCCGCCACGAACCCCCTCCCCTAACCCCTCCCCCTGACGGGAGGAGGGGGATAAGGATCGGCCTTTGGCCTTACCTGCTCATACCTAATGCCTAATGCCTAAAACCTAGCGCTTTCTCATCCCCGCGGGACTTCCACGGTCCGCATCACGTTGTTCAGCACCTCGTCCACCGTGCGGCCCTCGACTTCGGCTTCGGCCGTGAGCACCACGCGGTGACGCAGCGCGGGGAGCGCGATCTCGGCGATGTCGTCCGGCACGGCGTAGTCGCGGCCGCTGAAGGCCGCCAGCGTCCTGGCGCCCTGCACCAGCGCGATGCCGGCCCGTGGCGACGCGCCCAGGTGCAGGTCGGGCCACTCACGCGTCTTTCGCACCAGGGAGTTGACGTAGGCGATCAGCGACTCCTCGACCCGCACGCGCCCGCAGGCCTGCGTCGCCTGCACCACCTGCTCGGGGCCGGTGACGGTGGCCACCTCGTTCTGCAGGCGGTCTTCTACGTCGATCTGCAGGCTGTGCTCCTTGAGCACGCGGGCCTCTTCGTCCGCGCTGGGGTAGTCCACCAGCACCTTGAACATGAAGCGGTCGAGCTGCGCCTCGGGCAGGTTGTAGGTCCCCTCGCTCTCCAGCGGGTTCTGCGTGGCCATCACCAAGAAGGGGCGTTCTAGCTGGTGAGTGGTGCGTTCGACGGTGACGCGGCGTTCTTGCATGATCTCTAGCAGCGCGGCGTGTGTCTTGGCCGGCGCGCGGTTGATCTCGTCCGCCAGCAGCAGTTGGGTGAAGACCGGTCCGGGGCGGAACGAGAAGTCCTGCGTCTTGAGGTTGAAGATCGGGGCGCCGGTGATGTCCGAGGGCATCAGGTCGGCGGTGAACTGGATCCGCCCGAACTTGCAGCCCAGCACCTTGCCCAGCGTCCGCACAAAGAGCGTCTTGCCCAGGCCCGGCACGCTCTCGATCAGCACGTGCCCGCCGGAGAAGAGCGCCACCAGCGTCGAGAGCACCAGCTCCTCCTGGCCGATGTACACCTTGCCCACCTCGCGCTTGATGGCGGCGAACATCCGCTGGATCGGCGTCGGCTCCGGCGCAAGCGGCGGGGGGGGGCTGGCGAAGGGCTCCGTGGAGTCTTGGTGGGGAGGCTCGGTCATAGCAGAAGGGGTCAAGAGGTTTTAGAACGTTTTCGCCGAGCCCAAGAAGTAGGACGCGGATCGGAGTGGATGCGACGGGCGCACGAAGTTCACATGACTGCCTATCCTTTTGCATCCGCTTGATCCGCGCCTAGCTACGTCCTGCTCTTCGCGTCTCGGCTGGTTGACTTGTCACGATATGCCAGCAGGCGCCCGTAAGCGAACGCCCGGTCTTTGGTGGCCGCCAGCAGCCGGCCGACCGCGTCGGTGTGTCGGCCGAAGTCGGTCAGCGAGTCCTGCTCCAGCCGACGCGGGACGCCGAAGATCGGCCACCGCGACAGGGCAAACACCACGCCCAGCACCGCGATCTGCGCCAGCGTCGCCCCGATGGGCCACACGCGGAACAGCAGCAGCCCCATCGGGGGCGCGCCGGAGGGGTCTTCGTTGCGCACGGGGGGGCCGCCGGGGCCAGATTCCAGCACCACCACCTCGCGCCCATTGGCGCGTACGTGGCGGACGAGCTGGCCGGCCAGCTTGCGGTGTTCGTGGTTCACCAGCGGCTCGTTCAGCAGCCACGAGCCGTTCTCGATCATGATCAGCCGCGACGGCTCGTCCGCGTAGGTTGCGTACTGCAACTGGCTGACGATCGGCTCGCCCGACTGGTCTCCCAGCAGCACCAGGAGCCGGTTGTCCGGGCCGACGGCCGACGGGTCGACGGGGATCAGCCGCGTACGCCGCTCCACTCCGGCCTTCGAGGCGTCGGCCGTCCGCCCCCAACGCCCGGTGAACCGCGTCACCTTGGCCGGCTTGGGGGCCGGGTCGAGCGTGAACCAGCCGGGGGCCACGTCGGGCGAGAGCGCCTTTCCCGCCGCGGTGTTCTGTCGGGCGGTCGCCTCGCGCCTGCGCCGCGCGTACTCCGGCGCCAACGGCGCCGCGGCCAGCTTCTCTGCCTCGGCCCAGTAGCCGGGGGTCGCATCGAAGTCGCGCCCGATGTAAATCAGGGTCCGCCCCGGCTCGCCGGTCAGCCACGAGTAGATCCAGCCGTGCGCCTCGGGGCTGGGGGCGTTGAAGTCGTCCGGCGCCCACACGATCACGTCCGTCTCTCCGAGCGAGGGCGACAGCCAAGACCACGAGCGCACGTCCGCGCCGGCGCTCTCGAACATCCGCGAGAGCACCGACAGGCCGTTCACGCTCCCCTCGTTGGCGCCCGAGCGCACGCCGTGGCGCGTGCGCAGCTCCGGCTCGCCGCAGCCGACGGCGGCGATGAGCAGCAGCATCAGGGTCTGCGGGGCCCGCGTGCTCATGCCGCCTTCTCCTTGGCCGGCGTGGCAGCTGCCGGGAGCAGCAGCGCGGCCTCCCAGCACGCGTCGAACTGCTGCCGCGTGGGGGTGTGCCCCCCGAAGAAGGAGGCCTCGAAGGCGTCTACCGTCTTGGCCAACAGCGGCGCCGCCGCAGGGGCCCAACGCCCCAGCTCGCGGAGGTACTGGCGGTTGGTCTTCCCCTTCACCAAGCGGATGGCGCCGGCGTGATCGAGCGAGATCAGTTGGTGGCTGAACAAGTAGACGATGGCGCCCGCCAGGTCCCCCGCGTCGCGCAGCCGGGCCGACTCGGCCAGCAGGTCCTTCACGCCGCTGGCCACCGGCGCGGGGAGCGCTTCGACGCTCTCGATCCGCCGGCGCATGGCGGACCGCTCTGCCTCGGCCTGGGCGTCTGCCAAGTCGCTGGTTTGGATCGACCGCACCAGCGCCCAGATCAGGGCGACCAGCAACGCCGCCAGCGCAAGCCAGCCGAGGAAGAGGACGATCTCTCCCAGGTCAAGGTTCCACGCGCCGAACAGGCCGCTGAGCCATTCCCAGAACCCCCAGGGCTCCTGCGGCGCCGCGGGGGGCGGGGCCGGCTTCGGCGCTTTGACCGGGATCGCCTTGAGCGAGTCGGTCTTGGCGTCGTACCAGGGGGCGTCCCACTGGTCGGCCAGCGCCTCGCGGCCTGTTTCGACGGCCGCGTCGGGCGCCGCGGTTGGCGCAGCCTCTGAGCGTTCAACTAGTACCAGCAATGCGACCACAGCAATCGCAAGACGCACCAGCCGTGCGATCCGGGGCGTCCCCGCCCCCGGCGCCCCGGAGTCGTCGGTCCATTCCGCCGCGCCGAAGGCGGGGACGCCCCGGATCGCTTGGGTGATCGTTGACCTTGATCGCGTCTGCAACGCTTGCCCTTTTGTTTACGACAGCCGCACCAGCTTGGCGGCCTCGGCACGCATGGCCAGCTCGACCTCCCAGCCCTCACGCCGGATCCGCAGGTCCAGGTAGGCCAGGAACCGCACCACCGCAAGATAACCGAGAACGGCCCACGCCGCCGCCGGCCAGAGGTAGAGCATCGCCGCGCGGTCCGACAGCGTGACGCCCGTGAGCTGGGTCGTCAGCACCCCCACGCCGGTCGCCACCGAGACCGTCATCAACACCCCCACCGTTGCGGCCGCCAGCCAGCGGGCGAACAGCTCGCCCCCGGCGCCGCGGTGCAGGTTGCGGCTGCGACGCATCGTGCTGATCCGTCCGCTACGCCCGGCAAACAGCGGGTTGCGCTCCAGCAGGATCAGCTCCGACAGGTAGGGCCACGCCACGTACGGGCCCAGCAGCGTCAGCACCAGCGGCGTCATCAGCCCACGCAGCGCCCCCTGTAAAAGGAGCAACTGCGGCAGGCTGCGGAAGAAGTCGGCCGCCAGCCGCCGCCGGCTCACGTGGTGGGCAAAGGTCGCCTGCCCCAGGTAGAGCGTCATCAACGCGGTCGCAAAGGGGACCTCGATCACGACCAGCAGCAGTTGCCAGAAGACGTAGGCTTCTGGCTCGCTGCTGAGCGAACGATCGCTGAGGGCCCCCTGCAGCAGCGCAAAGTTGATCGCCGCGAACGGCAGCACGCCGATGGCCCACAGCAGCAGCAGCGGCCCCGCGTGCCGGACGCCGACGCGCAACGCCAGGTCGAGGATCTCCGAGAACGAGCGTTCGCGGATGGCGATATGCGTGGCGTCGAGATTCACACGCCTATCATAGACGACCGAACCGCCCAGACGCCACGAAGTACGAAAGATTGAACCGCCAAGGACGCCAAGAAGCGCCAAGACGGACGAAAGGGACTGACAGGATTAGCCGGATGGAGTTGCGGATAGACCGGCTGGCGTTAACAGTTATTCTATTGGTCGTTCCTGTTCATCCCGTCTAACTTCCGTCCTTGGCGCGTCTTGGCGGTTCCCGTATGTCCGTTACTCAGCGGCGGCGGGGGTCTTCGACCAGTCGCGGCGCTGGCGGCTGCTGGGGATGTTCATCGCCTTGCGGTACTTGGTGACCGTGCGGCGGGCGACGGTGATCCCTTCCTTGGCGAGCGCTTCGACCAGCGCGTCGTCCGACAGCGGGGCGCTCTTGTCCTCGCCGTCGACGATCTCTTGCAGCTTGAGCCGCACGCGGTCCCAGGCGATGTCCTCGCCGTCGGCGCCGGTGGTGCCGCCGACAAAGAACCGCTTCAGCGGGAAGATGCCTCGCGGCGTCTGGATCCACTTGTCGTCCACCGCGCGGCTGACCGTGGTGACGTGCACCCCTACCTTGTCCGCGATCTGCTGCATCTTGAGCGGCTCGATCGACTCCGGGCCGTCTTCAAGGAAGCGGGTCTGGTGGGCGACGATCGCCTCGGAGACGCGCGTCAGCGTGCCGCGTCGCTGCTCGATCGCCTCGATCAGCCACTGGGCAGAGTTGATCTTCTGCTTGATGTACTCGCGCGTCTTCTGGTCGGCCGAGCCGGCCTGCTGCAGCAGCTTGCGGTAGTAGGGGCTGATGGCCAGCGACGGGAGCTGCGTGTCCTCGAGGCGGATCTCGTACTCGCCCGCCTCGTTCTTCTCAACGAACACGTCGGGCGTGACCTGCGGCACCGGCGAGTCGCCGAAGTCGGCGCCCGGCTTCGGCTTGAGCTTGCGGAGCTCTTCCCACGCCTCTTGGATGGTCTCGATGGAGTAGCCGGTCTTCTTGACGATGATCGGCAGGCGGTTGTTCTCTAGGTCGGACAGGTGGTCCTGGATGAGCGTCTTGAGCTCGTCGTAGAAAGGCATGCCAGCCGTGAGCTGCAGCAGCAGGCACTCTTGCAGCGACCGCGCGCCGACCCCCGGGGGATCGAACAACTGCACCAGCGCCAGCGCCGCGTGGATCACCTCCAACTGCTCCGTGCGCCACTTCACGGGGTCGATCCCTTCGGCGGACGGGGTCGGCGGCACCAGCTCTTCCAGCGGCGTCTTCAGGTAGCCGTTGGTGTCGAGGCTGTAGATCAGCCGCTCCGCCATCTTGCGCACGGCCTCGGGGGCGTCGAACCAGTTGAGCTGGTGGTGCAGGTAGTCGGCCAGGCTCTCGGGGCGGTCCGCCATGTTCATCATGGCGTCGTGGGCGCGGTCCGCCTCGGCCTCCATCTGCCCACGCGACGGCCGGCTGCGCTCTTCGTAGTCGTCCGGCAGGTTCTCCGCCATGTTCACCAGGCGCTCGAAGTCTTCTTCGTTGTTGTGCGCCTCGTCGACCACCATCTCGCGCTCGCCGTCTTCGGGCGCGTTGGGGTCTTCCGGTTTGTCGAAGCCGACCTCGTCGTCGTACTCTTCGCCATCGCCCGTAGACTGCTCGAGCGTGGGGTTGTCTTCCATCTCCTGCTCGATCCGCTCGGCGAGCGCCATGATCGGCAGTTGCAGGATCTCCATCGACTGGATCATCCGCGGCGCAAGCACTTGCTTTTGCGCCATCTGCATGTGTTGGCCGAAGGAGAGTCTCATGGGTCGTTCCTCACTGGGGGGCGGTTCGGCCCCGACCGGGCACTTTCCGTGGTGTACCAAACGGGCCGCGCTGCCGCGAAGATCAGTTGCTGCGAAGCGTCGCATGCCCGCGTCGTAATTCTACGCCAGAAAGACCCCGACGCGGGAGTCTACCCGGAGCGATTGCGCGGATTACGCATAATTAAGAAGCGGCCAGAAAGGCGCTTCCGAACCCTCCTCCGCACCCCCAATCGCCGCGGGGCTACGCCCGGCGGTTGCGGCGGGGTCACGCGCCGGGCGTAGCCCGGCGGCTATGGCCCTTGGCGGCGCGGCCGATCCGTCAACGGACAGCGGACGACGGACGAGGATCAACTCCCCCCCAGCTTCCCCATTAGCTCCGACATATCGGGCATACCCGGCACGTTCATGCCGGACGCGGCCTCTTGCATCGCCTCGGCGTGCAGGGCGCGGGTCTTCTCTAGCGCGGCGTTGATTGCGGCCGGCAGCAGGTCTTCGATCATCTCGCGGTCGCCGCTAGCGACCAGGCCGGCGTCGATCCGCACGGCCAGCGCCTCGCCGGCGCCGGTCATTTCTACCTCGACCATGCCGCCGCCGGCGGCGCCGGTGACGCGCTGCTGGCGCAGCCGCTCCTGGGCCGCCTGCATCTTGCCGCCGACCTCCTTGGCCTGCTGCATGATCGTGCCGAGGTTCGCCAGTGCGCCGAGTCCCTTGAGCATCGCTATCGCCTCACGCGAAGTTGATTGAGTAGGTCTTCGAAGGTAGGGCGGGCCCCGCCCTACTTCGCCTTTTCTTGCGGTGGAGTATACCGCACGCCGTCTGCTTCGACGCCAAAGGTCTCCATCGCCTGCTTGATATACGGGTGCTCGAGCGCCTCGGCCTGCAGTTGCCGGCGGGACATCTTGGGGGGGCGGGGCGCCGCGGGGGCCGAGGAGGCGACCGCCACGAACTGCTCCGCCAGCGACCGGGGCGCCGCCGACGGGGACGCCGACGGGGACGCGGGCCGCTCGGGCGCCGCGGCCGGCTTGGGCGATGTGATCGGCGCGGCCATCGCAACCTGCTGCGCAAGCTGCCCGACAAGCCCCCCGCTGCCAACGCCCCCCGCAGGCGAGCCGTCGGCGTAAGCCGCCGGAGGACGCGGCGAAGAACTCTCCGGGTTCCCCCCCGCTACGCTCCCCGACGGACTCCGGCCTGCCCCGGTTTGTACTCCCGGGTTTGCTCCGCCTCGCCCGCCCCTTCCGGGTGCCGACGCCCCCGGCTCGCCCGGGGGCTGATTGCGGAGGTCCGTGATTAGTTGCGACAGGTCTTCTAGGTCGTCTAGCGAAGCGGCGCGCACGATGGCCATCTCGACCAGCGTCCGGCCGTGCAGGCTCACGCGCATCCGCGCGGCGGTCTGGTCGAGCACCTGCAGCACCGCCAGCACGCCGGACACGCCGAGCCTAGCGCCGAGCGCGCGGACCGAGTCTTCCTGGCCCGGCAGGGCGTACAGCATCCGCTCGGGCGGGCAGCCGACCGCCAGGGCCATCGCGTCGCGTAGGTAGCCGATGAGTTGGTCGAGCAGCTGGCCGGCGTCGGCGCCCCCGCCGAGCGAGCCGCTCAGTTCCTCCAAAGCGCGGGCCGCGTCGCGCGCGGCGATGGCGTCCGCCAGCGCGCTAATACGTTCGGTCGAGGCGATCCCCAGCAGCGACTGCACCTCATCGGCCGTGATCTTGCCGCCGGCCACTGCCAGCAGTTGCTCCAACAGCGACTGGCTGTCTCGCATCGAACCGGCGGCGCGGGTCGCGAGGATCTGCAGCGCCGCGGGCTCGATCTCGACCCCCTCGGCCTCGGCGATTTGCGCGAGGCGCGTCTGGATGGCGACGCTGTCGACCCCCGCGAAGTCGAACCGCTGGCAGCGGGAGAGGATCGTGATCGGCAGCTTCTGCGGGTCGGTGGTGGCGAAGATGAACTTCACGTGCTCCGGCGGCTCTTCCAGCGTCTTTAAGAGCGCGTTGAAGGCCTCCTTGGTGAGCATGTGCACCTCGTCGATCAGGTACACCTTGAACCGCGAGCGGCTCGGCCGGACCGCCACGTTCTGGCGGAGCTGACGGATCTCGTCGATGCCGCGGTTGCTGGCGCCGTCCATCTCCATCACGTCGACGTCGCTGCCGTCGATGATGCTCAGGCAGGCGTCGCACTGGTTGCACGGCTCGGGCGTGGGGCCCTGCTGGCAGTTGAGCGCGCGGGCAAGGATGCGCGCGGCCGAGGTCTTCCCCACCCCACGGGCGCCGGTGAACAAGTAGGCGTGCCCCACGCGGCCGGTCGTGATGGCCTGCTTGAGCGCACGGGCGACGTGCTGCTGGCCGATGAGCTCGTCAAACGTCTGCGGCCGATAGCGGCGGGCGACGACCGTGTAGCCGTCGGCGGATTGCGGGGCGTCAGGCATGAAGAATGGCCACAAAAAGGCACAAGAAAACACAAAAAGGAAGAGCACGATCCGGCGCTGATTCGTGTCGCCTTCCTCCGTCCGTTCTTTGTGCTTTTTTGTGCCTTTTCGTGGCTATCGTTTGATCGTTCGACGGCGGCCGGTAGGGGACCCCCACACAAAGAGACGCAAACTTATGGCTGCTGCGTTTCCACCCTGACCAGGTTCGTAAGGCCCCCATTGCAGGGGCCCCCCACCGGGCGCCGTCGGACTTTGTATTCTCGGCGACTGGCCGCCGGCAGTCAAAGGGGCGCCGGGAACCGCCAAGACGCCACGAGCGCCTCGACGGACGTTTTGAACCGCCAAGGACGCCAAGAGCGCCAAGAAAGAAGAAAACTAGACCGGATGGACAAGATGGGCCCGGTTCTTCTTCAAAGGCGCCTCGCCCCAAATCGCAGTTCCTCGCGCCAGTTCCCGCAACCTTCGCGCGCCTTGGCGCTCTTGGCGGTTCCCGTCTTCTGACCCTGCCCGAGAAATATTGGATTGACATGTCGAAACCTTCCGATATATTTAATAGTGACATGGCGACCCGCAGCAAAACCCTCCGACTGACCAGCCTCGAAGCCCTCGGCCAAGCCGCCGAGTGTCTGCGGACGCTTGCCCACCCGCACCGGCTGCGGATCGTGCAAATGCTGCTGCAGGGGCGGTTTACCGTAGGAGAGCTGGCCGAGGCGTGCGAGCTGCCCAGCGCGATGGCCAGCGAACACCTGCGGCTGATGCAGCGGTGTGGGCTGCTGGGGAGCGAGAAAGAAGGTCGGC
Source organism: Pirellulimonas nuda (assembly GCF_007750855.1). Lineage (GTDB taxonomy): Bacteria > Planctomycetota > Planctomycetia > Pirellulales > Lacipirellulaceae > Pirellulimonas > Pirellulimonas nuda. Next base: position 6,354,504 of record NZ_CP036291.1, on the reverse strand, counting down.
GGGTTTACTACACCGTCGCGGAGCCCCACCTGGCCAGCATCCTCAAGTGCGTGGAGGGGCGGTTCGGCAGCGAGTGAAACGCCGGCCGCCCAGACCCGCCCAAGCGAACCACGAAGCACCGGGCCGCGTTTTTTTCAAAACACAGGTCGATAGGTCGAGATATTCCAATCCATGGGAGCGAACCGATGACGACACAATCCCTTTCTCCAGGCGAGCTGCGTGAGCGGCTCGCCGGCCCGGCTCGGCCGCGGCTGATCGACGTCCGCACGCCGGCCGAGTTCCGCGAGGTGCACGTCGATGGGGCCGTGAACCGCCCGCTCGACCGGCTCGACCCCAAGGGGCTGCTGGCCGAGTTCGGCCCCGACCAAGAGCTCGTGTTCATCTGCAAAGCAGGGAGCCGCGGCGCGACGGCGTGCGGCAAGCTGGCCGCCGCGGGCGCCGGGCGGGTGCTCAACGTCGAGGGGGGGACCGAGGCGTGCGCCGCGGCGGGGCTGCCGGTCACCCGCGGCAAGCAGTGCATGTCGCTCGAACGCCAGGTGCGGATCGCGGCGGGGACGCTGGTGGTGCTGGGGGTCGTGCTCGGCGTGCTGGTGCACCCCTGGCTGCTGGGGCTGAGCGCGCTGGTCGGCGCCGGCCTGGTGCTGGCCGGCGTGACCAACACCTGCGGCATGGGGATGCTGCTGGCCAAGATGCCTTGGAACCAAGCCGGCTCGTGCTCGGCTTGACGGCTAACCACGAAGGGCACGAATGAGCACGAAGGAAGGTCATTTCATGCTTCCTTCGTGTTTCTTCGTGCCCTTCGTGGTTCAGTTCTCGTAGATCACAATCACGCATAGGCGCATCATGAAGATCTTCATCGTAGGGGGCGTGGCCGGCGGGGCGTCGGCTGCGGCGCGGGCGCGGCGGCTCGACGAGTCGGCCGAGATCGTGCTGCTCGAACGCGGGCCCGACCCGTCGTTCGCCAACTGCGGCATGCCCTACTACATCGGCGGAGAGATCGAGTCGCGCGCCAAGCTGCTGGTCAGCCCCATCCAGAGGCTGATCGATCGCTACCGCCTCGACGTGCGGACGCTGCACAGCGTCGAGTCGATCAACCGCGCCGAGAAGACGGTCGCCATCCGCGAGCTCGCCACCGGCGCCGTGGCGACCGAATCGTACGACAAGCTGATCCTCTCCCCCGGCGCCGCGCCGGTCCGCCCGCCCACCCCGGGCGCCGACCTGCCCGGCGTCTACACGCTGCGGAACCTGGACGACGCCGACCGGCTGCAGGGGGCCACGGCACGCGCCAAGCGGGCGGTAGTGATCGGCGGCGGGTTCATCGGCGTTGAGATGATCGAGAACCTCACGCGCCGCGGCCTCGACGTGACGCTGATCGAACGCGACGTGCAGGTGCTCCCCCCCTGGGACGCCGAGATGATCGTGCCGATCGCCGCGGAGCTCGTCAAACGGGGGGTGCGTGTGCTGCTGGGGACCACGGTCGAGCGGTTCGAGCAAGCCGGCGACGGCCTGCGGCTGACGCTCGATAGCGGCGAGTCGATCGCGGCCGACTTTGTGGTGATGAGCATCGGCGTCCGCCCCGAGAACACGCTGGCGGTCGCGGCGGGCCTCGAGGTCGGCCCCCGCGGGGGCATCCTCGTGAACCCCCACATGCAGACCACCGACCCCGACATCTACGCGGTGGGCGACGCCGTCCAGACGTTCGACTCGGTGACCGGCGCGCCGGCGCAGGTCCCGCTCGCCGGGCCCGCCAACCGCCAGGGACGGATCGCCGCCGACCATATCTTCGGTCGCGACAGCGCCTACCGCGGCACCCAGGGGACCGCGGTGGTGGGGCTCTGGGATCACACCGCCGCCATGACCGGCCTGAGCGAGAAGGCCTGCCAGCGGCAGCAGCGCGAGTACCAGAAGGTCTACCTCCACCCGGCCCATCACGCCGGCTACTACCCCGGCGCCGAGCCGATGACGCTGAAGCTGCTGTTCGACCCGGAAACGGGGCACGTGCTCGGCGCCCAGGCGGTGGGGGGCGCCGGCGTCGACAAGCGGATCGACGTGATCGCAATGGCCATCCAGGCCGGCATGACCGTGTACGACCTGGAGGAATCCGAGCTGTGCTACGCGCCGCAGTACGGCTCCGCCAAGGACCCGGTGAACATGGCGGGCTTTATCGCCGCGGGGGTGCTGCGCGGCGACCAGCCGATCGTGCACTCGGCCGACCTGCTGGCCGGCGCGTGCGACGGCGCCACGGTGGTCGACGTCCGCACGCCCACCGAGTTCGCCCTGGGGGCGGTCCCGGGCGCGGTGAACCTGCCGCTGGACGAGCTCCGCGGGCGACTGGGCGAGCTCCCCGAGGGCCGGCCGGTGATCGCCTACTGCCAGGTAGGGATGCGCGGCTACATGGCGACCCGGCTGCTCAACCAGTCGGGCCGCGACGCCCGCAACCTGAGCGGCGGCTTCACTACCTATGCACGCGTCGCCGCGACCAAGTGACGCAGTCGGTACAACGGCCCGGGGCGGCGTGTTAGTCTGGCGACGGATCCGCCATGGCACGACTCACCCACCTGCTGCTCGCCGTTTGGTTCCTGGTTGTCGCGACCGGGATGCCCCTTCCTGCGCGCGTCGGCCCGCCCCGATCGGGCGCCGAGCGTTTCCCCTGCGAGAACTGCCCGTGCGGGTGCGCGACCGCCGAGCACTGCTGGCGCGACTGCTGCTGCCTGACCCCCCCGCAGCGGTTGGCGTGGGCGCGTCGCGTGGGGGTCCGTCCCCCTGGGTTTGCGCTCGCCGCCGCCCAGAAGGCGGGGCTCGATGTTTCGCCCTGGGTCGAGAGCAAGCCCGCCACCGCCCTTTGCACGGCCCCTGACTCCGCGGCGCCTGACTCCGCGGCCCCTGACTCCGCGGCGCCCGTCTGCACGACGGCGCCCTCACGGCCCGGCTGCTGCTGTTGCCAGGCAGAACAGGCGCCTTCACCGGCGCCCGGCATCGCCCTGCTGCGGGCGATGGAGTGCGACGGGCTGTCGGTCGTGTGGCTCGTTCAGGGGAGCACGCCCCCGCCCGAAGCGGTGCGTATTGAAGGGCCGGTCCATTGGGAGGCCCTTGTCTGTCTTCCCGCCGCGTGGCGTGTCTGCTGCGCCGCGCCGCCGACGCCCCCGCCGCCTCAGGGCGCCGAGGCGGTCATCTGGCTTGGGTAGCGGCCGGCTGTAAGTCGGCGGCTATTGTCTCCTGTGCGCATCGCGTCGCGGGTTCGCTGTGGGCCCGCTGCGCGGTCGCTTTCTTAAACGATAGGGACTCTCTGTCCATGCAACGATTATTCTTCTACGGGCTGGTGCTTGTTGGTCTGCCGGTGGCCGGGGTTTGTGCCCACGGGCCGCAGATTCAGGTTACTCAGGAGGGGGGCAAGGTTGTCACGCGGTCGCTCATCGGCGACGGGCCCTACTCCGACTCCGCGACGCCCGAGCGTAGCGTCTACGTAATGCCGCTGGCCCCGCACAACGGTGCGTGGTACGCGCGGCCCAACCCCGGGCTGGTCCCCGACCCGCTCAACCCCGGGTCGTTCGCCCCGCACTACTACTCGGGGCCCGGCTTCGCGCCCGGCTACGGCGCGACGTTCGACACCGGCAGCGTGCTGTCGGTTGGCTTCACGACCGGCTTGCAGAAGTGGGACGGCGCCGCGTTCGTTGACGCCGGCGACGCCCAGCTCCGTGGGTTCCAGGGGAGCAACCCCGCCGCGCCCAGCGCGGCGATGTTCACCCAGGACGGCGCCCCGTCGCTGGCGATGCTCAGCGTGCCGGTGTCGGCCGACCCTGAGACGCACGGCACCATCCGCTACAGCCTGGAGGGCGACGCCGCGCCGCTCGGGATCTACCTGGCGTCGCTGTCGCTCGCGACGTCGCAGTCGGGCGTCGGCGCCAGCGACGCGTACCATTTTGTGTTGTTCCGCGGCGTCGGGCAGGCCGAGCTTGGCGCCGCCGTGGCGTCGCTGGGTTATGCCCCCGCCCTGGTGCAGGTGGTCCCAGAACCGGCGGCGGGCGCGTGCCTGGCGGTAGCGGCGCTGTCGGCTGTGGGGCTGCTGCGTAGGAGGCGAACCTAATGCCACGCCGCCGATACGCCCTCACGCTCGTAGAGCTGCTGGTCGTGATCGCGGTGATTGGCGTGCTGATCGCCTTGTTGTTGCCGGCTGTGCAGAGCGCGCGGGATGCCGCGCGCTCTGCCTCCTGCCGCAGCAATATGCGCCAATTAGGGATCGCCGTGCTGCGCTACTGCGACTCCCGCGGCGGCGAGTTCCCGACCTACTCGCACGACGCGACCGACCAGGGGGGCTCCTGGGTCTACACGCTGGCGCCCTACCTGGAATCGGTCGATGCGATCCGCGTCTGCCCGCAAGACATCCAGGCCGCCGAGCGGCTCCGCGACCGCTCCACCACCTACGTGATCAACGAGTACCTGGCGGCGGACGTGCCGCTGGCGGTGCGGAACCTCAACAAGCTGACGGCCACGAGCAAGACCATCAGCTTCTTCGAGGGCTCCGACGTACGCAGCACCGCGTTCCAGAACGAGCACGTCCACACGGCCAGTTGGTATCTGCCGATCAACCGCCAGCTTGGCATCGTGCGGGTGAAGGTGGAGCGCGACATCTCGCTCGAGCGTCACGCCGGCGCCGCGAACTACTTGTACGTGGACGGGCACGTTGATTCGATCAGCGCATCGCAGGTGGTGGAGTGGATCGACGCGGGGTACGAGTTTGCGCTGCCGCAGTGACGCCACGTTTGACCACGGATAGCACGGCTGACACGGATCAAACTTTTACAACAACGCACATGGAGTAAGAGATGACGGCTCGATGGATCTTTTTTGGTGTGGCGCTGGTCGCGCTATCGGCGCGCCATGGGGGCGCCCACTGCACGCCGATCGAGATGCTGGTCGTCGACGAACAGGTCACGCTGTCGGGGGGGCTCGTGGCGCCCGGGTTGGCGGGCCGGGTTTATGGCGAGAGCGACCCGGAGTGTCAGCCCTTCCCGGGCGATGCCGTGTGGCTGAGCGACATCCCCGGGGTCGACCTCACCGGGCTGGCGCCGGGCGCGGGGTTGTTTTACGAGCCCCTCGCGATGCCGGACTACTCGCAGCCCGGGGCGCCGCAGCGGATGTTGTGGCATTGGGACCCGCTCGACCAGCAGGTGGACGACAACCCGGAGGGCGCCTCGCTGCGTGTGCTCTCGACCCGGCTGTTTGGCGACGTGACGTTCGACCAGCACGGGCTGCTCTCCGAGTCGGGCCAGGTGCAAGCGCTGGAGCCGCTGGCGAGCGACCTGGGGCGGCACGTCCACCCGTTCTACTACGTGCTGGCGGGCGCGGGAGAGTTTCCCTCGGGCGTGTACGGCTGGTTCGGCCGGTTCACGTCGCCGGGCGTTGCGCCCAGCGAGCCCCTGCTGATGCTGATGAACTTCGACCAGGACGCCGGGGGCCTGCTGGCGGCCGCTGCCGCGATCAACACGGCGGCCCTCGCGCCGCTCCCGGGAGACTACAACCGCGACGGCGCGGTGGACGCAGAAGACCTGGCCAAGTGGCGGGCCGACTTCGGTCTCACCGGCGTGCAGGGGGCCGACGGCAACGGCGACGGCGTCGTCGACGCGGCGGACTACACCGTGTGGCGCGACCACTGGGCGCCGGCGGCGGGGCAGGCCGCGGCGGTCGCTACGCCAGAACCCACGAGCTTGTTGCTGCTGGTAGCGGGAATGCTTGTGGCTGGCCTGGTTGGTAGGGGTGGCGCCTCTACAACAACTCGGTGACGGGCGACCCCTCGTCCACCAGCTTGATTGGGCGGCCGATCAGGCTTTGGTTCTCGATCGAGGGGTCGATCCCCAGCGATGTGTAGACGGTTTGGAACAAGTCTTTCACGCCGACCGGGCGCTCGGTGACGTCGGCGCCCGCGGCGTCGGTCTGGCCAATCACCTGTCCGCCGCGGACGCCGCCCCCCGCGAGCATGGAGTTGAACGCCCTGGGGTAGTGGTCGCGGCCGCCGCGTGGGTTGATCTTGGGCGTCCGGCCGAACTCGCCGGTCCAGATCACCAGCGTGTCGTCCAGCATGCCGCGGCTTTTGAGGTCGCGGATGAGTGCGGCCGCGGGGCGGTCGATCTTGCCGCAGTTCTCGGCGACCTTGGCGAAGTTGTCCTGGTGGGTGTCCCAGCCCCCGAGGCCGACCTCGATGAAGGTGACCCCCGCCTCGATCAGCCGGCGTGCGAGCAGGCACCCCGCGGCGAACTGGCCCTCGCCGTAGGCGTCGCGCACGCTCTGCGGCTCGCGCTCGATGTCGAACGCTTCCATCTTGGGGCTGAGGATCATCTCGCTGGCGGCGGCGACCAGCTTCTTGTGGTCCGCCACCACGTCGGCGCCCTGCACCGCGCCGAAGTCGCGTTCGAACCCAGAGAGCAGCGCGAGCCGCCGCTGGTAGCGGTCTTTGCTGGAGTACGGCTTGGCGTTCTCCGGCGGCTTGGTGGGGTTGGAGAGCACCAGCGGGTCGTAGTCGACCCCCAGGAATCCCCCGTTCCCGGCGTTCTGGCTGCGGTCGCCGATCCGCACGTAGCTAGGCAGCTCGTTGGCGGCGTCGCCGATCTGGTGGGCGACGTTCGAGCCGAGCGTGGGGAACTTGACGCCCCCCATCGGCAGGTAGCCGTGGTGCATGTAGAAGCTGGCGCGTGGGTGGCTCCCTTCTTTGCTGGTCATCGAGCGGATGATCGCCAGCTCGTCCATCACGCCGGCCAGCTCCGGCAGGTTCGCGGAGACCTGGATGCCTGGGACCTTGGTGCTGATCGCCTTGGTCTCGCCGCCGTTGGAGTGCCCCGGTTTGGGGCTGAAGGTCTCGAACTGGCTCGGCCCGCCGGCCATCCACAGCAGGATGCACGCCTTGCCGCGGCGCCGCAGCTCGGGCGCCGCGAGGCAGAGCCGGTCGGTGAGGCTGAGCGTTCCGCCGGCCGCCGCGCCGGCGCCGATCGTGCGCAGAAAATCTCGCCGCGAAGTAACCCGGCGGGCGTCGGTAGCGACGCGGATGTGGTGCTGGAGCATGACGATCACCTAGTGGTAAAACCCGCCTCAAGACGACGATTGCCACAAAAAGGCACGAAAAAGCACAAAGACGAACGGTAACTAGAGACCCCGCTGCTCAAGACAGACGCTACGAGTAGGGCGCCATAGTCCGAAGGCGCAATTGCACCTCCTTCGTTCTTGTGCCTTTTCGTGCCTTTTTGTGGCTATCGGCGGTGCACGAACTCGGCCGAGTTCAGCAGCGCCCACAACAAGTCTTCCGCCCCCTCGCGCCGGTCTTTTACTTGCTTCATGTACGCCAGCCCCGCTGCGCTCTCGGCCTGGGTCGGCGTGCGGCAGAGCGTGCGGAGGTAGAGGTCGTCCACCAGGTCGTGGTTGTCGGGCGTGTCGGCCAGCAGCCGGCCGAGCATCGTCGTGCGGTTGGCGCTAATCGCCAGGTTGATCTTCGACGTGTTCATCATCGCCAGCGTCTGCGGGATGCTGGCCGAGACCGCCTCGCGTTGGATGCTGGGGTCGTAGCCGAACGCCGCGTTGAACGCGTCGCGCGGCGTCCCCCGGCCGCCGTAGCCCTGCCCCCCGCCGCGGCCCGCCAGCGGCGTGCGCGCCGAGTCGTTGATCTCCAGCGCCGTGAGGATCGCGTTGTAGAGCTGGTCGCCGCGCAGGCGCTGGGCCACGCTGGCGGTGAACGGCGTGGCGTCCGGCCCGCGGCGTGGGCGGGTCTCGCGTTGGTAGGCCTGGGTGGCGCAGATGGTTTCCATCAGCCACTTCAGGTCGTACCCGCTGTCCGCAAACTGGTTGGAAAGCAGCGCCACCGTCTCGGGGGCGGTGGTGTCGCGGTCGGGGCCGATGTCGTCGATCGGCTCGTAGAAGCCCTCGCCGACTAGTTCAGACCACACCCGGTTCACCAGCGCCGTAGCGAACCACGGTGAATCGGTGAGCCAATCCGCGAGCTGGCCGCGGCGGTCGGCGTCGGCCGTGCCGTAGGGCAGCTCGGCGCTGGTGAGGAAGAACCGCGGCTGCATCCGCGTGCCGGGCTGGTCCGGGGCGTCGAGGTCCGGCATGTAGTGCTCGGGCGTCGGGCGGTTGCCATCAACCGGCTTCTTCTGGAAACGCCGCTCGGGGGCGTCGCTCACCACCACCGCGAAGGTCCGCTTGGTGGGGGTCTGCAGAGGCCGCACGCTGACGCGCGGGAAGAAGGCCGCCAGCTCGTGGAACTGCTCGCGCTTCCACTGGTCCCACGGGTGGTCGTGGCACTGGGCGCACTGGATCTGGATGCCGAGGAAGATGCGGGCCACCTCGGCGGTCGTCTCTTCGGTGCGGCCGTCTTGGGCCATCAGGATGGCGGTGGCGCCATCCTCGCGGACGTCGCCGGTAGCGGTGATGAACTCGCTGGCTACCTCGTCCCAGGGGCGGTTTGCGTTCAGCTCGGCCGTGAGCTTCTCGACCACCGGGCCCGAGACGATCGCGGCGCGGTCTTCCAGCTTGCGGCTGAGGATCACGTCGCGCCAGTAGCGGGCCCAGTTTTGGCCGTACTGCGGCGTGGCGAGCAGCTCGCGGACCACACGGGCCCGCTTGTCGGGGGCGGGGTCGAGCACGAAGGCGGTCACGTGCTCCGGCGTGGGGATGTCTCCCACGATGTCTAGCCACACCCGGCGGAGGTAGGTCGCGTCGTCGGCCCGCGGGGCCAGCTCACCGGCGCTGGCGCCGGTGTCGGCCATCAGGAGCTGATCGATCCGCCCAGCCGCGGCCCCGGGCTGAGGCGCCGACTGCGCCGCCGTGGCGGCCCCGATCGCTGCCGCCAGTAGAGCAATACGCAACGCCATGGCCGTGACCCTCGCGTCTACACCGGGAAAAGGGCCGAGCAGAGCCCGGCTACCTGAGAGTTTAACCCCGGGCCACACGCAAGGGCGCCGAATCGCCCCAAGATTTTCGCTGCCCGGCAGCAAATCCGCGCGACCCACTCACCTCAGGCCCCCCGCCGATAGCCGCCGGGCTACGCCCCGGCCGGCGCACGAAAAAAGCCGCCGGGGCGTAGCCCGGCGGCTTTTGAGGTTCGAGTTTTTCTCGCGAGCGTTAACGCTTGGAGAACTGCGAGGCCCGGCGGGCGCCGCGGAGGCCCGGCTTCTTGCGTTCCTTCATCCGCGGGTCGCGGGTGAGGAAGGTGCGTTCGCGGAGCTTGTCGTGCAGGTCGCTGTCGTACTTGATCAGGGCCCGGGCGATCCCTTGCATGCAGGCGCCGGCCTGGCCGGTGGGGCCCCCGCCGTGGCACAAGATGATCACGTCTACCTTGTCACGCAGCTCGCAGAAATCCAGCGGCGCGACGACCGCGTTGCGGTCCTGCACCACCTTGAAATAGTCTTCCAGCGGCCGCTTGTTGATGGTGATCTTGCCGGTGCCGGGGCGTACGCGGACCCGGGCGACCCCCGTCTTGCGGCGACCCGTTCCTAGAGCGTCGATGACTTTTTCTGCGGTAGGCATAGTTTTCAACTACGAATGGGCTTCAACTACGGGATGTATTTCTGAGCGGCGGACGATGGTCCACCGAATCAAGCCTTTGTCTTCTCGGCGACCGTCACTCCCAGGTCCACCTTTTCGGCCTGTTGGGCCTGGTGCGGGTGGTCGGGGCCGGCGTAGACCTTCAGGTTGGCCAGCATCTTGTTCGCCAGCTTGTTCTTGGGGAGCATCCGGCGGACGGCCTCCTGCAGGATCAGCTCCGGGCGGCGTTCTAGCCGGTCGCCGGCCGAGATGGTCCGCTGGCGGGTGTAGCCCGTGTACCAAGCGTACCGCTTGTTTTCCCACTTATTGCCGGTGAAGTGCACCTTCTCGGCGTTGACCACGATCACGCAGTCGCCGGTGACGACGTGCGGCGTGTAGGTCGGCCGGTGCTTGCCCATCAGCCGCACGGCGATTTCGCTCGCCAGCCGGCCGACGATCTTGTCGGTCGCGTCCACCAAGAGCCACTTCGGCTCGACATCGGCGGCCTTGATCATCGTTGATTTACGGGCAGCAAGCGTCATCTTCGGCGGGCCGGTGCGGGGCCCCCTCTATCTGGGCGACTTTGGTTTTGCAGCGAATCCACGAATGTACCGGGGCCCGCGGGAAGGGGCAAGGGAGCACTCAGCCCACGCCGGCAGCGGCCCAGCAGCGGAAATCGGCCTCCCGCAGCACTACCCCCTCCTGCACGAGCTGGAACACCAGCGGCGCCGCCGGCCAGCCCAGGCTCCCCAGGATCGCGTCGAAGACCCCCGGCGGGCATGCGCCGTGGGCTTCCACGCGGTGCATGGCGCCCTCCAGCTCGAACATGTGCCCGTCCACCTGCCAACGCTGGCCATCCGCCTCGCCCGCCACCAAGAAGTAGCCGTCCGGCTCGGCGTCGAGCCGGGGGATGGTGAGAAGTTCGGCCTGGCACTGCTCGAAGGAGACCGGAAGGGGGTTGGTGAAGACGGGCGGCCCCCCCGCGGGGCCGGTGAGCGTGGGGAGCAGCAGCCCGCGGAGCTCTACGATCGGACCCTCGTTCGCTGCTGGGGGGGGGGCGAGGAGGTTGGTGTGGAAGCGGAGCATGGCAGCGGAGCGGTTGTTCGTGACGCGCCGGGGGCCGGGGGCGGGGACGCCCCGGCTCGCAAAGTGAGCCGCGTGCGAGCCGGGGCGTCCCCGCCCCCGGCGCAGGAGAGGCCCGCCCCCGCCCCCGGCGCGGCAGAGAAACGTCTGCCCACCGCGTCGTCACGGCAGTTGGTGCCCCATCTTCTCCCGCTTGGTCCGCATGTAGGCCGCGTTGTGCTCGTGCATCGGCGGGACGATCGGCACTTGGTCGACCACCTCGAGGTCGAAGCCGCCGTAGATGAACGCGTCGGTCTTCTTGGGGTTGTTGGTCAGCAGCCGCACGCGCCGCAGGCCCAGGTCTTTGAGCAACTGGATGCCGACGCCGTAATCGCGGGGGTCTGCCTTAAAACCTAGGGCGACATTGGCCTCGACCGTGTCGAGCCCCTCGTCTTGCAGCTTGTAGGCCTTGATCTTCTCTACCAGGCCGATCCCCCGGCCCTCCTGCGGCAGGTAGACCAGCACGCCGGCGCCCTCGCTCTGGATCATGTCGAGCGCCATGTGCAGTTGATCGCCGCAGTCGCAGCGGAGCGACGCCAGCAGGTCGCCCGTGAAGCACGACGAGTGGAGCCGCACCAGCGGCGCGTCGACCTTCGTCAGGTCGCCCATGACGAACACGACCGGCTCTTGCGACTCGTGCTTAACGCCGTAGGCGATGATCGTGCCGTGGCCGTAGTGCGTGGGCATCTTGGCTTCGGCGATGCGGTAGACCAGCTTCTCGCGTACGCGGCGGTGGGCGATCAGGTCTTCGATGGTGATGATCGGCAGGTCGTGCTCGACGGCGAGCGCCGCGAGCTGGTCGCGGTCGGCCCGGTCCCCCTCGTCGTTGAGGATCTCGCACAGCACGCCGGCCGGCTGCAGCCCCGCCATGCGGGCCAGGTCGACCGCCGCCTCGGTGTGCCCGGCGCGTCGCAGCACGCCCCCCTCTTTGGCGATCAGCGGCGAAACGTGCCCGGGCCTCGCCAGGTCGGTCGGCACGGTCTTGGGGTCGGCCAGCGCGCGGATGGTGGTCGCGCGTTCGCTGGCGGTGATGCCGGTCTTGGCCGAGCGGTGGTCCACCGTCACCGTGTAGGCGGTCCGCAGCGGCGCCGTGTTGGCGGCGTCGGCGATCATCGGCGGCAGCTCGAGCCGCGCGGCCGCCTCGGGCAGCAGCGGCGTGCAGAGCTGCCCCCGCCCGCGGCTGACCATAAAGTTGACGATCTCGGGCGTCGCCTTCTCGGCCGCGGCGATGAAGTCTCCCTCGTTCTCGCGGTCCTCCGCATCGACGACGATCACTACCTTGCCGGCAGCAATCGCCTCAACGGCGTGGTCGATGGAAGAGAAGCGGGTGGTGGGCATGTTAAAGCTAGCAGAAGTAGGGAAGTAGCCGACGGGCTCCGCCCCGTCGGTGTGGCTCGATAGACGCACGCTAGGCAGCTACTCCGACGGGGCGTAGCCCGTCGGCTATCCGCTTGCGCTTGAAGCTGCTTCAATTATAGGCTTGCCGCATCGTACACCAATGAGCCTCCCATGACCGACACTGCGCTGAACCCGGTCGCCCCGTTGGGTCGGGAGGAATACATCGAGCAGGCCCAGTTCTTCGCCACGCTCGCCAGCCGATTGACGGACAACGCCCCCACGCAGGAGATCCTCAGCGGCGCGCGGGAGGAGGCGTTGGCCACCACCAAGCTGCCGATGGCGATCGATTTCTTGCTCTCCGAGCTGCGGCACGCCGGCGTGCTGGCCAGCGCGATGGCCCGGCTGCCCCACTATTTTACGGCGTTTCAGACCTACATCGTCTCCGAGGGGGAGAAGGAGCGGGGGAACTTCGACTTCCGGCTGGGGCTCGAGGTGCTGCAGCTCGAGGCCAAGTACCGGTCCGAGTCCCCCACGCAGCAGGGGGTTTTTCTCTACCAATTCGAGGTGCTCTGCCGGAACCGGCTGGGCTACGACCGGGGCCTGGAGGCCGTGGCGGCCGACCCGGGGTTCGACCCGCCGTGGCGCAAGTGGATCGACGCGTTGCGGCGGAAGATCGGCATGGTGGACATCGCGGACCTGATCTACGTCCACAGCGAGCACTACCGTCGGAGGAACCCGAGCGACATTTTGACGCAGGCCATCCTGTTCGGCGACCGCGAGGGCCGGATCGCCCTGGCGAACCGCAAGAAGGACCCGCTGCTGCTGTTCAGCTCGCTGCACCGGCAGCTCGACTACCCGTCGCCCCCCCGCCCGATGGCCCAACGGGACGACGAAGACCTGCTCCCCTCGCTTTCCCGCCGGATCGAGTACCTAGAGAAGCGGCTGAAGATCGTCGAAGACGAGCAACGCGGCGGCTTCGACCTCTCGAAGTTCTACCAGAAGCCGGATCGCCCCTAGATTGCGTTAAAAGTCGGCAATCTCTGCCCGACCCGCCGTTATGCCCCAGACCGCCAATTGCTACACTTGTAGCAGTGCAAAGGCGGACTTCCCTGTCGGGTGACGGAAGGGGGAGGTGGGGATAACGAAGAGATGTGGGGATGGTCATTCGTAGGGCATGGCTGCGATCGCATGCAAGCTTGCACGAAACCAAGAACAAGAATGGTTGGGTCCGGGTTGATACTTGGCCCTCGGCAATCCTATCTCCACATCTCTTCGTAATCCCCACCTCCCCTTTCGCACGGCGATCATTACGGCATAGCCCCACAGACTTTAACTCCGTAACATCCTCATCCCTTGCGCATCCCCTCCGAGGCATCTAACCAGTCATGTCGACCGCAGAATTAAAGCAGGTTCAGGAACTCGTTGACGCCACTGTCCGCTTCTGCGGCGACTCCGGCGACGGCATGCAGTTGGCCGGCACGCAGTTCACCACCACCAGCGCGCTGGCGGGCAACGACGTCGCCACCTTCCCCGACTTCCCGGCCGAGATCCGCGCCCCGCGCGGCACCAAGGCGGGCGTGTCGGGCTTCCAGGTCCACTTCTCCAGCACCGAGATCTTCACGCCGGGCGACACGGTCGACGCCCTGGTGGCGATGAACCCGGCGGCGCTGACCACCAACATCGGCGACCTCCGCGACGCCGGCGTGCTGATCTGCGACTCCAGCTCCTTCGACAAGCGCGGCCTCGAACAGGCCGGCTACGCGACCAACCCGCTGGAAGATGGCAGCCTGGACCAGAAGTACAAGCTGCACAGCATCGACATCACCAAGATCACCCGCACCGCGGTCGAGGGCCTGGGGCTCAGCCAGAAAGAAGCCGACCGCTGCCGGAACTTCTTCGCCATGGGGCTGGTGTTCTGGCTGTACGACCGCTCGCTGGAGCCGACGCTGCGGTTCATCGAAGAGAAGTTCGGCAAGCGGCCCGAGGTGGCCCAGGCCAACGAACGCGCCCTCAAGGCGGGCTTCAACTACGGCGAAACCGTCGAGGCGATCAACACCCAGTACCACGTCCCCAAGGCGGTGCTGGAGCCCGGCACCTACTACAGCATCATGGGCAACACCGCCCTGGCGTGGGGGCTGATCGCGGCCGCCAAGGTGTCCGGCAAGCGGCTGTTCTTTGGCGCCTACCCGATCACCCCGGCCAGCGACGTGCTGCACGAGCTGGCTAGGCACAAGAACTTCGACGTGCTCACGTTCCAGGCCGAGGACGAGATCGCCGCGGTCACCGCGACGATCGGCGCGGCGTTCGGCGGCGAGATGGCCGTCACGTCGTCTAGCGGCCCCGGCATCGCGCTCAAGGCCGAAGCGCTCGGGCTGGCCGTGATGACCGAGCTGCCGATGCTGGTGCTGAACATTCAGCGCGGCGGCCCCAGCACGGGGCTCCCCACCAAGACGGAGCAGAGCGACCTGCTGCAGGCGATGTTCGGCCGCAACGGCGAGTGCCCGATGCCGATCGTCGCGGCCAGCGGCCCGGCCGACTGCTTCTACGCGGTGCAAGAGGCGTGGCGGATCGCCACCACGTTCATGACGCCGGTCTTCTTCCTCAGCGACGGCTACATCGCCAACGGCTCCGAGCCGTGGCGAGTGCCCAAGGCGGCCGACTTGCCGCGGATCGACATCCAGCACCCCGGGCCGATAGCCCCCACGAACGGTGACGGCGCTCACGGTGAAGGGGCCAACGGTGCGGGGGGTGAAACGTTCCTCCCCTACAAACGCAACGACAAGCTGGCCCGCCCGTGGGCGCTGCCAGGAACGGTCGGCCTGCAGCACCGCATCGGCGGGCTGGAGAAGCAGGACGTCACCGGCAACGTCAGCTACGACCCCGAGAACCACCAGCACATGACCAACACGCGGGCCGCCAAGGTGGCGGGCATCGCGAACCACATCCCCTTGCAAGAGCTGGACGGTCCTTCCAGCGGCGACCTATTGGTCTTGAGCTGGGGCGGCCCCTACGGCTCGTGCGCGACCGCCGTACACCGCGCCCAGAAAGCCGGCCTGAGCGTCACGCACGCCCACCTGCGTTACCTGAACCCTTTCCCGCGCAACCTGGGCGAGATCCTCGGCAACTTCAAGCAAGTGCTGATCCCCGAGCTGAACTGCGGCCAGTTGCGGATGCTGATCCGCTCGCAGTTCTTGGTCGATGCCGTGGGACTCAACAAGGTGCAGGGCAAGCCGTTTAGTGTGGCGGAAGTGCATCAGAAGATTGTTGAGATGATAGAGGATAGAGGTTAGATGATAGGGACGGTTGGGAGCTCGCTTAGATGGGGAGTGATATTCGGAGCCACCACGACCTTAAAGTGTGGCAGTTGGGGATGGATATTGCAGAAGAGACTTACGTGCTCACCGCAGGGTTTCCTTCCGACGATCGTTTCTCGCTGACCAACCAGATGCGCCGCGCCGCTAGTTCGATCCCGGCTAATATCGCCGAAGGGAACGGACGCGACTCGATCAAAGATTACCTCCGGCACCTCTCCATTGCGTTCGGGTCGCTTAGCGAACTCGAAACCTTCATCCAACTCGCCCTACGCCTCCGCTACCTCGAACCCAGTCAACCCAGCCGCATCCTCGAAATGATCGAAGAAGAAGGAAGAATGCTCCGCGGACTTCAAAAGTCACTGCGCGCCAAGCTGCCTCCTATTTAGCGCCAGCGCATCGCGAAGCGTCGTCCGTCCTATCATCTATCATCTATCATCTAACCTCTATCATCTCCCACATGACCACCTCCCTCGACCTCCCCGTCCTCACCCCCCAAGACTTCGCCAGCGATCAAGACATCCGCTGGTGCCCCGGTTGCGGCGACTACTCCATCCTGGCGCAGATGAAGAAGATCCTGCCCGGGCTGGGGATCCCGCGCGAGAAGACGGTGTTCGTCTCGGGCATCGGCTGCAGCAGCCGGTTCCCGTACTACATGAACACGTACGGCATCCACTCTATCCACGGCCGCGCGCCGGCCGTGGCGACGGGGCTCAAGAGCGCCCGGCCCGACCTGCACGTGTGGGTCATCACCGGCGACGGCGACGGCCTGTCCATCGGCGGCAACCACTTGATGCACGCCATCCGCCGGAACATGGACCTCAACATCGTCCTGTTCAACAACCGCATCTACGGGCTGACCAAGGGGCAGTACTCCCCCACGTCGCCGCTGGGGCAGCGGACCAAGAGCACGCCGATGGGCGCCATCGACAACCCGTTGCACCCGTTGTCGATTGTCATCGGCGCCGAGGCCACCTTTGTGGCCCGCAGCATCGACACCAACATCAAGCACCTGGGCGCCACGCTCGAACGCGCCGCCCGCCACCAGGGCTCGTCGTTTGTTGAGGTCTACCAGAACTGCAACGTCTTCAACGACGGCGCCTGGGACTACGCCAAGGACCGCAAGCTGAAGGCCGAGACCACGCTCGAGCTAGAGCACGGCAAGCCGCTGATCTTCGGCGCCAACCGCGACAAGGGGATCCGCCTGAACGGACTCACCCCCGAGGTGGTAGAGCTGGGCAAGGGGATCAGCGAAGACGACCTGCTGTTCCACGACGAGGCGGCCCCGGAGCCGAGCCTCGCCTACCTGCTGAGCCGCCTCCGCTACGAAGACGGCTTCCCAGAGCCCATCGGCGTGTTCCGCAGCGTCGACGCGCCGCGGTACGACGTGCTGATCAACGACCAGGTCGCCGAGGCGGTGAAGCGCCAAGGGGCGGGAGACCTGGACGCGTTGTTCAACTCGGGCGAGACGTGGGTGGTGGAATAGGCCTCACCGCTCCATAAAGCAGCCTGGAGCCGGAAGCGTCAGCGCCCGGAGGTTGTTGCTCGCGAACACTCCGGGCGCCTACGCTTCCGGCTCCAGAGTGGATCACAGCTGCGGTTCTTCGAGAGGCGGCCATACTATTAGCGGATTGAACTGTTTGAATCTCACGTAGTGGATTGCGCCACCAATCGCAGCATTATTGAACAGCCGGCGCTTTGATCCGCCGCTTGTCCACCAGCGAGCCGACGCGGGTTTGCCGAACTTGCGATTGAGCGCCCGCGACGTGTAGGCCTTCAGGTCGTTGAGAATCTTTTGCGGATCCGAGTCGTTGCTTGCGCTCATCACAACGTGGAAATGATTCGCCATGACCGCCACCGCCAGCAGCGCCCAGCCACGGTAGCTGGCCGTCTCGCGGAGCTGCAGCACAACGACCTGTGCTTGAGCCCTGGAAAGCCGAACAGGATCGCCCTTCATAGCTTGCGCGGCGCTGTGATGCAGGCCGATCATTTGGGGCTCCCAGGGTTCCCCGTAGGTCGAGTGCTCGAGTCGGTGACTAGAAGTGGCTTCCCCTTCACGCCGGTCGCGGACCGAGGTAACGGACCCGCGCGGGTCGCCTGGGAGCCAAGCGCCGTACGTCGTGCTCGTGATCATGAAGTGCATTTTTGTACAGTAATTGCTTGCGTCGACGTGTCAAGCAGGAGCGTTGTTCCTTCTTGGAGCCGGAAGCGTTAGCGCCCGGAGGTCTCCGAGCACGCGCTCACCTAGAGGCGCCTCCGCTCCCGGAGAGTCCCACGTACGCAAAAACCTCCGGGCGCTGACGCTTCCGGCTCCATATTTGCGCACGATGGATAATCAAACCATGGCGCAGCGCTCTTTCATCATTCGATGTTTCAAGCGAGACTTAGGCTTACTGCCCCGCCTCCCCTCCCTCCCCCCTCCCCCCTCCCCCCTCCCCCCGCCCCGCATGCCCCACCCGATCCCTGCCCACCTGCTCTCGCTCGACCCTGACCTCACCCTGGCCGCTCAGGCGGCCGAAGCAGCGGGGGCCGTGATCCGCGACGGTTACGGACGCATGCACTCGGTGGAGCGCAAGGGGGTGGGCGACCTCGTGTCGGACATCGACCGCCGGGCCGACCGGGCCGCGCTCGAGGTGCTCCGCAGCGGGAGTTGTGCAGAGATCCTTTCCGAAGAGCTCAACCCCAACCTGCCGGCCGGCCAGAGCCCCGCGGCGATTAGCGACCTGTGGATCGTCGACCCGTTGGACGCCACCAGCGCGTTCTTGATGCACGTCGGGCCGCAGTACCCCTCGGTGCTGATCGCACGCCGCCGGGGCGGCCGCACGCACGCCGGGGTGGCCTACTTCCCGCTCACGGGCGAGTGGTTCTACGCGGTTGAAATGTTGGGGGCGTTCAAGAACGGCGCCCCGCTCACGGCGCCCAGCGAGCAGCCGCTGCTCGCCGACTCGTGGGTCGAGATGAACCCCTACGGCGAGGCGGCCCTGGAGACGGAGTTCTTCACGCACTGCCGCGCCGCCCTCCGCAGCCCCGCCGGCGCCGGGCTGGTGACCGCCGGAGTCCCCAACGCAGGGATCGGCCTGCGGTGCTTGGAGGGGCTCAGCCACCTGGCCCTGGTGGTGCACGACAACCGGCCCCAGAGCGTCAAACAGGGGCCGTGGGACATCGCGGCCGTGCAGTTGATCGTGGAAGAGGCAGGGGGCGTGATGCTCAGCCCCCGGCTGGAACGCACCTGCCCGTTCCGCGCCGAGCCGATCTTGATCGCTCCGCACCGCGGGCTGATCGAAGAAGTCATCAACCTAGTCGGCCAACCACAAACGCTGACCGCGTAACCCCGGGCGAGCCGTTGGCGTCAGCCAACGGAGTAGAACCCTGGGCAGCGTGCGCCTCGGCGCGCCGCTTGTGGTTGATAGTTTGTGTTTGGGCGAAGACTCCGTCGGCTTACGCCGGCCGCTCGCCTAGCGGGGCGTGGCGGGCCTGGCGGCGGTCGCGGCGGGTTGGGCATCGAACCGACCGGCGCCGAGGCCTTCGACCTTCACCGCCACCGGGTCGCGCCAGTAGGAGATCTTCTGGGCGGTGACCGTCGCCGGCGGCAGGTTGGGGTTGCTGGTCCGCGAGAGCGACGCGGTCCGGCGTGCGTCTCCTGCTAGCACAAACATGTCTTTGGCCTGGTTGTAGACCGCTTCTTCGGCGTCGGCCTCGAAGCGTGTCTGGGCGTCTTGCATGCCGGCCAGGCGCACGCCCCCCAGTGCCCGCAGCTCCATCTTGGTGTCTTTGGCGTCGCGCCCCGCGCCGGCGAACCGCATCGCGGGGTCTTCGTACACCTGCAGCTCTTCGCAGGCGAGCTGTGCGGCGCCCACGGGTCCGCGGCCCTGGGCGTCCAGCTCTACCTGCTGCTCCCACGCGTCTACCGGCCCGTAGATGGCCTGCACGCGGCGGTGGAAGCGGAGGACGCGGTCGTTGATGTTGCCGGAGATCCCCTGCTGGAAGTCGACGCGGAGGAAATGGAGCTTCGACTTGGGCGCCGCGCCGGCCGCCGGCGCGGCCGCGGCCCCCGGGGCCCCGAGGCCCGCCTCGGGGTTCGAGTAGTGGACGCTGCGCACCCAGCCGGGCCCGGCGCCCTGGATGGCGCCCGTTTGTTGGTTGATCGACAGCGACACCAGCTTGGCGCGTTCGTGCGAGCGTTGCCCCTCGGGGTCGACGGTGCGGTGGTCGATGGCGACCCCGCCGACGCAGTCGACCTGGGCGATCTCGATCTTGCCGGCGCCGTTGCCCCCGCCGTCGCGGAAGTCGACCGGCCGGCTGAGCCGGGCGGTGAGCTCGCGGCAGCGGAGCCAGTCGTGCGGGCCCTCGCCCAGCACGTTGCCGCGGACGCTGATCGTGCTGCCGTCGAACCGCAGCCCTTCTTCCCACCGCAGGTTGAGCTCGGTCGGGCCGCTGGCGCCCCCCAGCAGGTCGCGGTCGGACAGCACCTTGGCGTCCCCCTCGCCGTCGGCCCACATCCGGCCGGCGGCCTGGTCGAGGTGCACCTCGGCCGATTGCAGCTCCAGACCGCGGGCCAGGATCATCGCCCTGGCGGCCTGCTGCGGCGGAGCGTTGCCGGCGGCGCTGCCGAAGACGTCGATCGTCGCGGCGCCGGTCTTCTCTAGGCCGCCTACGTTCAGCACCTCGCCACGCACCGCCAGCGGCGGCGGGCCCGGCGCCGTGGCCAACTGCTCGAACACCACGTCGCCCCGGCACCGCAGCCCTCGGGCGTCGATCCGCTTGCCGGCGACGCTGAGATCGAGCTGCATCTGTTTCGCGGTCAGCGAGAACCGGTCGCTGCCGGGGGGCTGGTTGCTGGCGGCGGTCAGCGGCGATGCGCCGCGTCCCGACCCGAGCGCCGGGCCGCCACCCGCTGCCGCGTTCTGGTCGACCAGGAACTTGGCCACCAGCGAGCCGGCGCTGCCGACCAGCCGGGGCGAATCGATCCGCAGCGGGCCCGCGGCGTCGAGCCGTTCGGGCAGCAGCGCCAGCCCGCTCTTGGCGTCGATCTCTAGCGCGGGGCCCTCGGGGCCGTCGGCGGGGGTCTCCAGCAGACGCAGGTCGATCCGCTGGCACAGCACTTCGCCGATGCCGGAGCCCGAGAAGCGCGGCGCGCCCACGATCGAGAGCAGTTTGGCGGGGGGCCCGGCAGCGGCGCCCTCGGGGGTCGGCGCCGCGGTGAGCGCCACGGCGAAGCGGCCATCCTCGGCGGCCTGCCACTGGGCCTCGATGGTCCGGCCGCCCGGGCCGTCGGGGGTCGCCCGCAGCGAGCCGGGGCCGGCGAGCCACACGTCGCCCACCGCCGAGGGCTGCTCCTTCGGCGGGTGCCGGTAGCGGATCACGGGGGCCTCCACCTCGGCCGTGGAGTGGCTGATGGACGCCCGGCCGCTGAGCGTGGCGAGTTGCTGCTCGATGTCCAGCCGCAGGTTGTCGCACCGCACCCGCACGCCGCGGGCCGGGGAGTCGAGCTTCACCGGCTGGCCGATGGCCTCGAGCGCCTGCGGCCGAAGGTTGGTGGGCGTAGCGCCCGGCTTGCCCGAGGCGTCCGACTCGAAGTGCAGCCGCAGCTCCTGGCAGATGAGCTGGTCGCTCTGGCCGGTGAGGTTCAGTTGCCACACGTGCACGTCGTCGCGGAAGCTGGCGACACGGCCCACCAGGTCGAACTTGAACGATCCCTGGCAGGAGATCTCCACCGGGGGCGCCGGCGGGCGGGCCGCGGGCGCCTGGGCCACGGCGGCGCCCCAGGCCGCGGCGGCCGGGTCGGCCGCGGGGCGGCGGGCGACGGGCAGCGTCAGAGAGCGGTCGTCGTCTTTCTCGCCGGGGTAGATGGCGCCGACGCTCAGCGCCAGCTTCACCTCGTCAAAGATCTCCATCGACTCGATCCCGCCGATCTTCAGGCCGTTCTGCCCCGCCCCGCCGGTGGGCTTCTGCGCCAGGCGGATCACCATCCGGCGTCCGCCGGCGGTAGAGCGGCCCTGGCGGACGTCGACCCGGTCGTCTGTGTAGACCTCGGGGCCGTTCATCCGCAGGTCGCGGGTTTGGATCAGCAGGTCGTCCTCGTCGCCGGGGGACTTCATCTCGCTGCGGATGGTGATCGGCCCCGGGAAGGCGGCGCTGGTGATGTTGCCGATCCGCCCCCGCGCGGGGTTAAACGGCTCGTCAAACTGCAGCCACCCGCCGCCGGGCGCCTCGAGCACCACCGCGTCGCCGGGCGGTGGCTGGCCGTCCGCGTAGCTGTCGGGGAAGAAGACCGCGATGAACTTGGTGAGCGTCAGCCGGCCGTCGTCGCGCGGCTCGTAATCGTCCAGCACCAGCATCACGCGATCAACGCGGATCACCTTAGGCTTGCCCACGAGCGCCCAGTGCCCCGATTTGAAGTAGCGAGCGAGCATCGTCTGATAGCGTCCGAGCGCGCCCCCCTCTTTGGGCGCCTCGTCGAAGCTGTTCTGCGAGACGTAGACGTCTACCTTCGGCTCAATCCACGGCGCCGCCAGCCGCGCGTACGCGTAGTAGGCCGCGACAAGCACGACGAACGCGATCAGGGTGCGGGCGATTCGGGCGAGCATGGGTGCTTCGGTAGGCGGCTCTGCGAGGGGCCGAAGCATCTCGCAGAGGCGCTGAGGCGCGGAGGAGGCAACTAACGGCAGAAGGCGATACCGCGGAACTCGCTGGTTTTGGCTGCTGGGTCTTCTTCTCCCCACTTAGCGGTGGTCGACTCGGCGAGCACTCCGCTTTTAAATTGAAGCTTGGGGGGAGAGAGGATTGGTTCGCTGCTTGGGCTGGTGTTTTCTGTGATGGGCGCATCGAAGCGGAAATTAAGAGTCAGCCGCGACGCGCCTGGGTCGGGCGCCGTGATGTGGAGTGGGTCGCCAGGGCCGCTCGCTGCTGAAGAGAACGCCGGATCAGTCGCCGGGCGACGGATGGGCAGGACGACCAGAACTCCGAGATCTCGATAGAAACTCGCAGGCGTTCGCCAGGGGTTGTAGCCGATCGGGGGCGTCCAGTAGCGGCTGTACTCGAGGGGCGTCCAGGAGAGCTCGCAACCTAGCAGTTGTAGGCTTTCGCCAAGCTCTCCTGCGTCGCCGGCTGCTTCAAGGCCCTCTGCTGCCGCAGCTTGGCCGCTGCACGACATGAATCCACCCGCAACCGCGATCGTCCAGCAAATACGAGCTAGCATGTCGAATTCCATTTCTTGAACGTGTGCTTGTCACTGCGTCTGTGCGCCGCCGCGAGAGGATGCAGTATCTCGCAAATGGGCGTAGGCGCAGAGGGCAATACGCGACGATTTACTGGTAGCGCTTCAGCACTTCTTCCCAGCGGCCGGACTCTTTCAAGAGGTGCTCAACGAACTCACGCACCGCGCCCCGGCCGCCGGGGGCTTGGGTGACGAATTGGGCCGCGGCGCGGACTTCTTCCACCCCGTCGGCCACGCTGGCGCCCAGGCCCACGGCCTTGATCACCGGCAGGTCGAGCAGGTCGTCGCCGATGTAGGCGATCTCGTCGAGCGTCACGCCGACTTCTTTGGCGAGGTCGCGGACGTGCGGCAGCTTTTCTAGGGCGCCCTGCCGGACGTAGCCGATGCCCAGCTCCTTGGCCCGCGCCTGCACGATGCGGCAGGTCCGGCCCGTGACGATGCCGAACTTGAGCCCCAACGACTGCCAGAAGTGCACCGCCAGCCCGTCGCGGACGTGGAACGTCTTGATCTCGTCCCCATCGGGCCCGAACGCGAGCGACCCGTCGGTCATCACGCCGTCAACGTCGGACAGGAGTAGTTTGATTTGTTTCATGGGACGTTAAGCCACTAACGGACGGACGCTTAACCACGAACGGCACAAAGAATCACGAAGGACGAAAGGAGGTGAAGGGTGCGATGCAGCGAAGCGCAATCGCACCGTTGCGGTTACTTCAATGGTGACCGTTAAGGTGCGATTACGCTTCGCTCCATCGCACCCTACTGTTTCGTTCTTTCCGTCCTTCGTGATTCATAGTGCTCTTGGTGGTTATTCTTCTCAGCCGGCCGCGAACAGGTCTTCGCTGGGGAAGATCCGCACGCTGGGCGCTTTGTTCTTGGCGCCGACGTCGGCCTCGTCGCCCGTGACGCCCAGCACGTCGGTCACGTCGAGCAGGCCGACCGGTTTGCCCGCGGCATCGACCACCGGCAGCTCGCTGAACTTGCGCGTGGAGAGGAGCGACATCGCCTGGCCCAGCCTGGCGCCCTGCTGCACCGTGGTGGGCGCGGCCGCCATGACGCTGCTGACCGGGGAGTCGAGGGCCGACTCGTCGCGGCGTTCGAACATCCGCGCCAGGTCGCTGTCCGTGAACAGCCCCGTGAGCTTGCCCGCGGCGTTGACCAGCATCACCGCGCCGGTGCGGCGCCCCGGGCGGCGGCAAGCGACGATCACCTGACGCACGGTCTGCGATTCCGGCGCGACCCGGCACTCGTCCAGCGGACGCATCCAGTCGTCCACGCGGCTGAGCTTGCGTCCCAGGCTGCCGCCGGGGTGGAAGCGGGCGAAGTCCTCGGCGCCGAAGCCGCGCATCTTGCTGAGGACCAGCGCTAGCGCGTCGCCCACCGCGAGCATCGCGGTGGTGCTGGTGCTGGGCGCCAAGCCCAACGAGCAGGCCTCGTCGAGTTTCCCCAGTTCGATGACGTGCGTCGCCGAGCGGCCCAGCGTGCTGGCGCGGCTAGCGGTGAGCGCGATGGTGGGGGCGCCGATCTCGGCCAAACTCGGCAGCAGTCGGGTGACTTCTTCGGTCTCGCCGCTCTGCGAGAGGATCAGCACCACGTCGTCGGCGTGGATGCGTCCGAGGTCGCCGTGGAAGGCCTCGGCGGGGTGAACGAAGTGGGCCCGCGCGCCGGTCGAGGCGAGCGTTGCGGCGATCTTCTGCCCCACCAGCCCAGCCTTGCCCATACCGGTCACAATCACGCTGCCGGCCGCGCCCAAGAGCAGCTCGATCGCGCAGCCCACGCTGGGGCCGATGCGGTTAGAGACCGCCCACAGCGCGGCCGCCTCAACCCGGATCACCTCCCGCGCCGCCTGGAGCTGCTCAAGGGGCGTGAGCGACTGAGGTTCCCGTTGTGTTTCGGTAGTGCGTGACATGGGGGCTTAGTCGCTGCGCGACTGGGGATTGTCCGCTTTCGCGGACGGGGATTGTTCGCAGCGCGAACGGGGATGGGGGGGACGGGGTGAAAGGGGAATGGGGGTGTTGCAGCTCCGTCCGCGTGTGCGGGGGCGGGAGTGTAGCAGTCGCCCCCCGATGCCACAACGCAGACGTGTGGAGATCGCGACAGCGCGTCCCCCCAGCCCCGGGCCGTAGGCCCAGCCGCAAAGCGGCGAGCCCCCAGCCCCGGCCGCGCAGCGGCCAATCCCCCGCGTGCGCAGCACGCAGCGCATAAAAAAAGCTCCCAGAAAAGCACACGTCCCAGGGGGGCAGAGGACGGGCAACTTTTCCGGGAGCGATTGGACGCAACACAACCAGGGGGCGAGGGGGGAGAACGCCTTATCCGGTCGTGGCGCCGCTGGGAGAGCGGTAGCGGGCGGAGTGCATCCATGCTCTCCGGCCGCTGCGCGGATCGCTTCGGCCTGGCAGGGCCGGTGGCGATCCTCCACGTGGCTTGGTGTTTTACTGGCAAAGCCTCCTTGCTTTGACCCGTGTCTGAATCGTTTCGCGGTTGGCTGTTCGCGTCGCGATGTGTGCGATGCGTTGGCCCCTTCGATGGGCGGGAAGTTACGTGAGCAGGCCCGTGCGATCAAGGGCAGTCAGAAGAGATTCTGAGAATCGTTGTGCTAGCGGTGCGCGCTCTCACCCGCCGACGTACCGATCGACATCCGCCCAGAACGCGGGTTCGTCGATCGTCACTTCGGGGCAACGCGGGGAGACGTAGCTGCCCTGCTCTGCTGAACGTACTTGGTAGGCGCCATCCACTAAGATGAAGTAGCTGAAGATCTGGGCTTCCGGATCGAGGATCCAGTATTCCGCTACACCCGCTTTGGCGTAGAGGGCGAGCTTCGCAACCCGATCGCGACGCCCGTATCGGCCCGAGACGATCTCAATGACGAGGTCCGGGACGACATCGATCCGTTGTTGCGACTTGGGGCGACGCCCCTTGGCAAGGTAGAGCAGGTCGGGCTGTACGACGGTCGACTCCATGAGATGCACGTCCGTCGGCGCGGCCAGCGCAAGCCCGCCCGACCCACTCGCGATCGCCTCGAAGTGCTTTGACAACTGCATCGAAACGGCTTGGTGATACCAATTCGGAGCAGGCGCCACGTAGAACCTCCCTTGCATCAACTCCACCCGTGGCACATCGGGTAGGCTCAAGTAATCCGACAGCCGGTAAGGTCCCTCTTCCGGGAGCCCGGTGAGGGGGACGTCTTGTTCGTATTCAACGAGCGTAGTGGCCATACCTAGATTCTAGCTGACTGGCCCAGAGAAGAAATGACCAATGCCCAAGCCCCAAGGACCAATTCGCCCAAATGAACGGCGGCGAATCCTTGATTATTGGTGCTTGGTCATTGGTGGTTCACGTCCGCGAACCGCTCCTGCAGGCTCATCACCTGCATCTCCTCGGTACGCAGCGCCTCCATCGCCTTGGTCGCCGCCTCGGCGGCCTCCAGCGTGGTCAGGCACGGCACGCCGGCCGCTACGGTGGCGGCGCGGATGCGGCCCTCGTCGGTGCGGGCGCCCTTGCCGACCGGGGTGTTCATCACCAGCTCGACCTGCTCGTCGGCCAAGTAGTCCAGCAGGTTGGGGTGGCCCTCCTTGATCTTCTTCACCCGCGTGCAGGCGATGCCGGCCGCGTCGAGCGCCTCGGCCGTGCCGCGCGTGGCGAGCAGGCCGTAGCCCATGGCCGCGAGTCGGCGCGCGATATCCACCAGGCCCGGCTTGTGCTTGGGGGCGACGCTGAGGAAGACGTTCCCCTCCATCGGCAGCGCGCTGCCCGCGGCGAGCTGGCTCTTGGCGAACGCCATCGAGAACCGCGGGCTGATCCCCATCACCTCGCCGGTGCTGCGCATCTCGGGGCCCAGCACCACGTCGACACCGCGGAACTTGGCGAACGGGAACACGCTCTCCTTCACCGACACGTGCGCCGGCAGCGGGTCGGAGGTGAACCCCTGCTCCTTGAGCGACACCCCCGCCATTACCTTCGCGGCGATCTTGGCCACGGGCATGCCGGTCGCTTTAGCGACAAACGGCGCGGTGCGGCTGGCGCGTGGGTTGACCTCGAGAACGTAGAGCGAGGGGCGAGGGGCGAGGGACGAGGGGTGAGGTACGGACGGGACTCGCGAGGCGTCGGTGCTCGCGTGCGGCGCTGATGCATCGCTCTGCGCGTCGCTCGCCTCTCGTCCCTCACCCCGCGCCCCACCTTCCTCCCACTGCACGGCGAACTGCACGTTCATTAGGCCTCGCACGCCCAGCGCCCTAGCAAGCTTCTCGGTCGCCTCGCGGATCTCGGCGATCACCGGCCCCGGCAGGCTGTAGGGGGGGATGGCGCAGGCGCTGTCGCCGGAGTGGACGCCTGCTTCTTCGATGTGCTCCATGATGCCGGGCACGATCACGGTCTCGCCGTCGCAGATGGCGTCGACGTCGACCTCGGTCGCCCCCTCCAGGAAGCTGTCAATCAGTACCGGCTGGCCCTGCGCGGCGACGAACGCCGCGGCAACAAACTGGTCGAGCTGGGCGTTGTCGTAGCAGATCTCCATCGCCCTGCCGCCGAGCACGAAGCTGGGCCGCACCAGGATCGGGTAGCCGATGCGGGCCGCCTCGCGGCGGGCCTCGTCCATCGTGCGGGCGATGCCGCTGGGGGGCTGCCGCAGGCCCAGGCGGTCGATGAGCTGCGAGAACTTCTCTCGGTCTTCGGCGTCCTCGATCGCCTCGACCGGCGTGCCGATGATCGGCGCGCCCGCTTCCTTGAGCGCCCGCGCCAGGTTCAGCGGCGTCTGCCCGCCGAACTGCACGATCACGCCGTCGGGCTCCACCCGGTCGCAGATGTTTAGCACGTCCTCGACGGTCAGCGGCTCGAAGAACAGCAGGTCGCTGGTGTCGTAGTCGGTCGACACCGTCTCGGGGTTGGAGTTGACCATGATCGACTCGATCCCCAGCTCGCGCATCGCAAAGCTGGCGTGGCAGCAGCAGTAGTCGAACTCGATGCCTTGCCCAATACGGTTGGGACCGCCGCCGAGGATCATGATCCGCTTGTCGCTGCGCGACGGGGGCGAGGGGTTAGGGGCGAGGGGCGAGTGACGCGCAAGCGAAGACGGTGCGTCGCTTCCCGCTTGCGACTCTCTCGTCCCTCGCCCCTCGTCCCTCGCCCCTCCGCCCCGCGGCGGGGTTTCGTCTTCTTCTTCGTACGTGGAATAGAAGTAGGGCGTGTACGCCTCGAACTCCGCGGCGCAGGTGTCGACGCTCTTGAACACGGCGCGGATGCCGCGGGCGATGCGATGCCGGCGGACTTCCATCTCGCCGACGCCGAAGATCACGCTGAGCTGCCGATCAGAGAACCCCTGCCGTTTGGCGGTGCGCAATAAGTCGTCGCCTAGAGATTCGAGGGACGTTCCAGCCTCTCGCCCCTCGCCCCTCGCCCCTCGCAACGCGTCTTCGGTCTCGACGATCTCCAGCAGATTGTCCAAGAACCACGGGTCGATCCCCGAGAGCTCGTGCACCTGGTCGACCGTCATCCCCGCCTTGAGCGCGTAACGCAGGTAGAACACGCGGTCCGGCCCTGCCTTTTGCAGCTTGGCGTGGATGGTCTCGGTGTCGGGCCGATCGGGGCTGGGCCGGCCCGCGGCGTCGTACCACAGGTCGAGGCCGTCGCTGCCGAAACCGAAGGCGCCCACCTCCAGCCCACGCAGCGCCTTCTGGAAGCTCTCCTTGAAGGTGCTGCCGATGGCCATGGTCTCGCCGACGCTCTTCATCTGCGTCGTCAGGCTGCTGTCTGCCTCGGGGAATTTCTCGAACGCGAACCGCGGGATCTTGGTCACCACGTAGTCGATGCTCGGCTCGAAGCAGGCGGTGGTCTCGCGGGTGATGTCGTTGGGCAGCTCGTGCAGCCGGTAGCCCACGGCCAGCTTCGCGGCGATCTTGGCGATCGGGAAGCCGGTGGCCTTAGACGCCAGCGCGCTAGAGCGGCTCACGCGGGGGTTCATCTCGATGACGATCATCCGCCCGGTCGAGGGCTCGATGGCGAACTGGATGTTCGACCCGCCGGTCTCGACGCCGATCTCGCGGATCACCGCCAGGCTGGCGTCGCGCATCCGCTGGTACTCTTTGTCGGAGAGGGTTTGCGCGGGCGCCACGGTGATGGAGTCGCCGGTGTGGATCCCCATCGCGTCGAAGTTCTCGATGGCGCAAATGATCACCACGTTGTCGTCGACGTCGCGCATCACCTCCATCTCGTACTCTTTCCAGCCCAGGATCGACTCCTCAACCAGCACCTCGGTGGTGGGAGACGAGTCGAGCCCGCGGCGCACCAGGTCGTCGAACTCCGCCCGGTTGTAGGCGATCGACGAGCCGCTGCCCCCCATCGTGAAGCTGGGCCGCACGACCGCCGGCAGGCCGATCTCTTCGACCAGCGCGCGGGCCTCGTCCAGCGTCTTGATCGTCTTGCCCTTGCAGACCCCCAGGCCGATCTTCTCCATGGCCTGCTTGAAGCGGTCGCGGCTCTCGGCCTTGTCGATCACGTCTGCGTTGGCGCCGATCATCTCGACGCCGTGCTTCTCCAGCACGCCGTGCGCCTCCAGCGCCATGGCCAGGTTCAGCGCGGTCTGCCCCCCCAGGGTCGGCAGCAGCGCGTCGGGCTTCTCGATGGCGATGATCTTCTCGATGATCTCCCAGGTGAGCGGCTCGATGTAGGTGCGGTCTGCCGTCGACGGATCGGTCATGATCGTCGCCGGGTTGGAGTTCACCAGCACCACCTCGTACCCCTCTTCGCGCAGCGCCTTGCAGGCCTGGGTGCCGGAGTAGTCGAACTCGCACGCCTGCCCGATAACGATGGGTCCGGAGCCGATCAGCAGGATCTTGTGAAGGTCGTCGCGCCTGGGCATGGCAGGGGCTGCCCCCGGGGCTGGGGGCAGGGGGTTGGGGGCTAGGGAGGCGGGTAAAATCGCCCCACCGTATCACGGCGTAGCGCGGGGCGACAAGCGGCGCACACGCGCGCATCCGTCCCCCGCCCTGGAACCGGATCGATCCACTACACTCCAGGCATGCGTTTTCACCGCCTGATCGTCGCCAACCTGCTCAACCGCCCGCTGCGGACGGCCCTCACCACGCTGGGGGTGGCGATCGCCGTGTGCGCGGTGGTGGCCCTGGTGGGGGTCTCGGGGGGGTTCGAGCGGTCGCTCCGCGACGCCTACGAGAGCCGCGGGATCGACCTGCTGCTGTTCCAGAAGGGGCAGCTTCAGCACATCTCCAGCGCCCTGCCCGAGGGGCTCCGCGACCGCGTGGCCGCCCTGCCGGGGGTGGCCGCCTGCGAGCCGATGTTGATCGACGTGCTGGCGCTGGACGCCAGCCAGTTGTTCGGCGTGCAGGCCCAGGGGTGGCGGCCCGAGAGTTTTTTTATGCAGCAGTTGGAGCTCACCGCAGGGCGCCTCCCCAGCGGCCCGGGCGCCCGCCAGATCGTGCTTGGCGCCGAGCTGGCCCGCGGCATCGGCAAGGGCCCGGGGGACACGGTAGAGCTGATCGAGGGCGAACCCTTCGAGGTGTGCGGCGTCTACGAGTCGGCCAACGTGTTTGAGAACGGCTGGATCGTGCTGCCCATCGCCGCGCTGCAGGAGCTGATGCTGCGCGAGGGAGACGTGACCGGGTTTGCCGTGATCGGTCAGTCGCACGACCGCGCGGCGCTCGCGGAGCTTGCCGGGCAGATCGAGGGGGTCGACCCGCGGATCAAGGCAGCGATTGCGCGTGACTTCGCCGAGAACGCGTCGGAGCTCAAAATCGCCGGCACGCTGGCGTGGATGACCAGCAGCATCGCGGTGGTGGTGGGCGCGCTGGCGGTGCTCAACACGATGCTAATGAGCGTGTTCGAACGCACCGGCGAGCTGGCCGTGCTGCGGGCCCTGGGCTGGCGCCGCGGGCGGGTCGTGGCGCTGGTGCTTGGGGAGGCGCTGGCCATCACGCTGCTGGGGGCGGTGCTCGGCAATCTGTTGGGCCTGGGGGTCGTCTGGCTGCTGAGCCTCACCGAATCGGGGGGCCGCGTCGTCTCCGGCGAGGTCTCCCCGCTGGTGCTGGTGCAGGGAGCCCTGGTGGCGGTCATCCTCGGCCTGCTGGGGGGCCTCTATCCGGCGTGGCGCGCGGCCTGCCTGGAGCCGACCGATGGGCTTCGGCATGACTAGGCTTCGGGGGGTGCCATGCCCACGCTCGCGTGGGCATGTGTGGTGGGTCAGGCGCCTGCCTCCCGTGTGTCGCATATCCCCGCAAGCTTGGCGCCCGACTCCGGTTCACTGCGTTCTTCATCGCGATCTATCTTTCACGCTTGTGACTCCGTTCCGGACGGAGGCGCGTTGTATTCTATCCATATCCGGTTGAGCGACTCGCTTTTCGCGAGCCGGTCGTTTGCGTCGGCAACGACCTGGAGGAAAGGCAGCAACGTGTCTTCGTCGATGCTTTCAATCGAAAAATTCGCAACTGAAAGTACGAGTCGCTTTCCGTTGATCCAATCCCAATGGGAGCAAAGATTGCTGCGTTTGTCGCCGATCGACGACAAGCAATCCAGTAGTGCATCCCAGTTTCTGCCGTACCAAGATGGGAGTCCTAGTTTGAAAGACAACTCGTCATGCAAAGCCGCGGTAGACCGAAAGCACGTCCCGTCAATGAGCAAGCGGCAGAAGTGAAACTCGGAAAGTATTTTCGACACGCAGGTAGGCCCTTTTCGATGAAATTGCCGAGTGTCATGCGATTGTTAGGTATTTAGCCGCCTAGCGAATTCTTCAATCCGTCGACTACGAGATTTGATGAACGACTCTACCCCGCTCTTGTAGACGATGTAATCCTCCCTGCCCCGAAACTTCGGCGGGGACTGAAAGTCATCGAACGGCAGGTAGAACTTCACGTCGTCTTGATCATCCACCAAGTCGTTCAGAAGGAAGAACTGAACGTAGCCCTCGAACGTCTCAAACAGGCGGAAAAACGACGCATGC
Organism: Pirellulimonas nuda; assembly: GCF_007750855.1. Taxonomy (GTDB): domain Bacteria; phylum Planctomycetota; class Planctomycetia; order Pirellulales; family Lacipirellulaceae; genus Pirellulimonas; species Pirellulimonas nuda. Next base: position 6,323,069 of record NZ_CP036291.1, on the reverse strand, counting down.
CTTCGGAGGGCATCCTCCAATGGACTTGGCTCGTTGATGTAGAAGCGCTTGATGCACTCCAGGGTCAAATCGAATCGGTCGTCAATAAGACGCGATATGCCTCTGGCCTGGTTTATTGTATGCTTTCGATCCACTTGGTTGTTGGGAAAGATGAGGTATGCACCGATGGTTGACCCGTGATTGAATAGCTCTTGCACCTCGTTCGGTATTTGCGTCGTGAGCCACTTCTTGTTGAGCTGGTTCTTGTAGGAGTGGGTGATAGCATCACTCCCTAGTGAGAAGTCGCCCAATGCAGAGCTGTGGCGAAGGTAGAGGCCCGGATTGTCATCGCGCAAGCCGAATAGCTCACCACTAGGCAATGACTTGCTCCATAAAAGTTTGTGGTAGCGGCGCAATGTGGGACTTGTGGCATCAGGATCTCCGCCGTCGGCGTCGCCATAGAGATTGAATGAGGTATCGATCATGGAAGGATCGTGGAGATCGGCTGGGGCTCTACGCTAGGGCAACGTTGTCTGAGCTTCTGTTGTCGATATCACGGCGAGGCGCCATGCCCACGCGAGCGCGGAGATAGGCCCCCGGCTACCCCGGCTTCCTCCCAATAAACTGTACCACCGATGCCAATCCCGTGTGATGCGTGCCCTCGCATACCTCGCGTTCGATCTCCTGCAGAACAACCGGCTCAAGGTGCTGAAACTCGCGTTGGATCTTGGACACGGACATCAGCTTGTCCGCGTCCTTGGGCCCCCCGGTATTTCTGTGTAGCTGTTGCTCCGAGTAGGCCTCCAGCAAGAGGATTCCGCCAGGCATGAGGCAGCGTTCAATCAACGGGTAGAGCCGGCGCCTGATGCTGCTGGGTAGGTGCGCAGAGATAGAGATCACCGATCGGTAGCTGCTGGGCGCCGGTTGATAGGCGGCAAGGTCGGCGACCTCGGTTTGGATGACCACCCCCTTGGCGTCGGCCAGCCGCTGCGCCTTGGCGAGCCCTACCGAAGAGCCGTCGACGCCATGGACCTGTAGGCCCAGTGTCGCCAGGAAGACCGCGTTGCGTCCTTCGCCCTCTGCCAGCGATAGGACCGGTCCGGCGAGCCTGGCGGAATGTTCGACAAGAAACGCGTTCGGCTCCGAGCCGTAGATGAATGCTTCGTCCGCGTAGCGCTGGTTCCAGTCGATGTCGCTCATGGTCTTCCGCTGGCATAACAAGGGCCTGTGATGTCCAGATCGTATCGCCCGCCGAACCCCTCAACAAGCATTTGCAAACAAGGCGCCCGGTCTGGAGCCGTCCGATGGGCTGCGCCATGATGGAATCGCCAAACCGGCGGTTCTTGCGTTTCTCCTTCAACCCCCAGGCGCCCCCGTGAACCTCCCATCCGCCGTGTTCGTTGCCGCGTCCTTCTGCTTGCTTGGCGCCGCGGCTGGCGCGCTCGCCGCCGACAACATGAAGGCGTTTCCGCCGGCCGAGGAGGGGATGACTCGGCTCGTGTTGAAGCTGCCCAAGCAGGAGGACGAGTCGGCCTTCAAGGTCGAGCTGCTGGTCGGCAAGGTGGTAGAGACCGACGCCGCCAACCGCTACTTCTTCGGCGGGGAGATCGAAGAGCAGAACGTCGAGGGGTGGGGCTTCCCCAAGTACGTCGTCAGCGAGCTGGGGCCGATGGCCGGTACGCTGATGGCGGTCGACCCCAACGCCCCCAAGGTGGAGCGCTTCATCACGCTCGGGGGAGAGCCCACGCTGATCCGCTACAACAGCCGCCTGCCGGTGGTGGTGTACGTGCCCGAGGGGGCAGAGGTGCGCTACCGCGTGTGGGCCGCGGGCGAGGAGATGGGCCCGGTGGAAGAAGGTTAGCGGCTGGCGCAGGGGCTCAGCGCCTCGGTGTACAGCGCCACCAGCGACGGGCCGTTGGAGCGGACGCTCAGCGCCCGCGCCAGGTCGGTGAAGGCCTCGTCGACCTCCACCAGGCACGCGGCCGGGGAGGAGGGCTGGGCCAGCGGCAGCCGGTCCCAGCACCCCTGGAAGCGGGCGCACGCCTGCCACTCGCTCTGGCGGAAGCTGGGCAGCAGCGACGCCACCGCTACCGCCAGCGCCGCCGAGGAGGCGCCCGGCGTAGCGAGCAGCGCTTCGGGATCGCTGTGCGTACGCACCTGTGCGGCGATGGGCTCCGGCAGGCCCCACCGCACCAGCAACTGGCCGGCCGCCTCGGCGTGGGTCCAGCCGTAGGTGTCCGACTCTAACTGCGAGAGGGCGACCCCTTCTGCTTCGGAGCGCTGGATGAGCGCCAGGTACGCGTCGCCGAAGTGCCTGACCAGCACCGGGACGGCGATGTCTTGCAGCAGCCCCGCGGTGAACGCCGCCTCGGCGGCCGCGGGCTCCAAACGCCGCGCAATGGCCCGGGCCAGCAGCCCGCGACGCAGCGCGTCGCAGCGGAAGACGGTCATCGAGAACGCGCGGCTGTTGGGGTCGGGGATCACCGCGAACACGGCGTTCCACATCACGAAGTTGGTGATCCGCGAGATGCCCAGCAGCGAGACCGCTTGCGGCACGCTGCCGATCTTCTGCTGGAAGCCGAAGTACGACGAGTTGACGAACCGCAGCAACTGGGCCGCCATGCCGGCGTCGGCTTCGATCGGCTTGGCCAGATCGATGGCGTCCTTGTTGGGGTCGTTGCTCAGGGCCAGCACCCGCATCGCGCAGTCGGGCATCGCCGGGATGGTCGCGACCGATAGGATCGCGTTTAGCCTTGGATTGGCCGGCTCGGCCCGTTCTTGCGCCATCGTAGTGTCTTCCCAAGTGATGTGGGCCCAATGGGAAGCATGGCTTTTTTTCCTGGGGGCGGCGGGCCAATACGCGCCGGCCGACCGTTTCCGGGCGCCGGGGCGCTGCTACAGGTCGAACAACTGGTACGGGCGTGAGGTCCGTTGCGACCGCGCGGCGGGCTATCGTCCCCCGCTCGGGATGTCCCAGCTAGCGCTTACGACGCATGGTTTAGGCACGCGGTGATGTCGTCGTGCTCGAGCCCCGGGTAGTTCTCTAGAATCTGTTGTTCGCTCCATTCATTGGCGAGCAACTCCAAGACAAACTCCACGGCGATTCGCGTCCCTTTGACCGCGGGCTTGCCAACCAGCACGGAGGGGTCGAGGACGATACGATCTGGTAGCGGCATAGCGGTCTCTGTCAGACGGCGATGGACTGGACCCCTCTATTCTAGCCACGGGTTGGGCGAGAAGTAGGACCGGCCTACCCGTCTGCTTCTAAATGAGCGGCTTCCCACTTGGCGAGCGACGCACGCAGGCCCTCGACCACGCGGTCGACGTGCGGCCGGCTCATCATCTGGGTGTGGTCGCTGGGGACGTCGATCACCGTCAGGTCGGCGGCCACGCGGTCCCAGCCCAGGGCGCCGTCTCCCAGGGCGGCGTGCATCGTGGCCTGCAGGCCGGCGCGTAGCAGCGTGACGGGGCCGTCGTACCGGCCCGGGCGGTGGTGGACGAAGACCTGCATGTTCTTGGTGAACACGTCGAGGATGAACCCCCCCGCGGCGAGCTGGCGGTTGTCGATCAGCCGGGCCCGCGACGCGCGTTCGGCGAAGAACTGCACCAGCGCCTCGGGGGGCATCTGCTTGAGCTCTTCCAGCGGCACGTGCTGCATGTCTGGGAACAACGCGCCGATGAGCGGCATCAGGTCGGTCTCGGCCACGTCGTCCGTGGCCGGCACCGCGCCGGAGTCGAACAGCGCGACCACGCCCACCTCGGCGCCGGCGGCGCGCATCTGCCGGGCCAGCTCGAAGGCGACGTTGCCCCCCAGCGACCAGCCGCACAGGTGGAAGGGGCCGGTGGGGCAGAAGCCCTCGATCGCTGCGCGGTAGTGGGCCACCATCTCGTCCATCGACTCGTGCGGCGCGTGCATGCCGTCGACCCCCAGCGCCTGCAGGCCGATCACGGGCCGCTGGCCCTCCAGCTGCTGGGCGAGGTCGCCGTAGCAGAACACGGTGCCCCCGGCCGGGTGGACACAGAACAGCGGCGGCGCGTCGCCGGTGGCGCTGAGCACCATCAGCGAGCTCGAAGCGTCCGCCGCCGGCGGGTTGCGGAGCAGCTCCGCCGCGTGCGCGATGGTCGGCGTGCCGAACAGCGCCGCCAGCGGCAGCCGGACGCCCGAGCGCTGCTCCAGGGCGACCATCACCTCAACGGCCAACTGCGAGTGGCCCCCCAGCTCGAAGAAGTGGTCGTGCACGCTTAGCTGGTCCATCTGCAGGCGTTCGGCCCACACCTCGGCGACGAGCTGTTCCTCGGGGTCGCGCGGGGCGACGATCTGACGCGTGCGGTCGGCGCCCGTGACGCGCCGCGCGGCGAGCCCGGCGCGGTCGATCTTGCCGGCCGCGTTGCGGGGGAGCGCGTCCAGCGGCACGATCGCCGCGGGGATCATCGGCTCGGGGAGCGTCTCGGCGAGCCGGGCGCGGAGGTCGCCCGGCGTGGCCGCCGCGTCGGGCGCCAGCGTGACAAACGCCACCAGGCTCTGCTGCTGGACGACCACGGCCGCCTCGGCGACCTCCGGGCATCCCACCAGCGCGGCCTCGACCTCACCCAGCTCGATGCGGTGGCCGCGCAGCTTGACCTGCTGGTCGCGTCGGCCGGCGAACTCGAGGACCCTCTGGTGGTTCCAGCGGGCGACGTCGCCGGTGCGGTAGACGCGCCCTCCAGAGGCGGGCGCGAACGGGTCGGCGAGGAACCGCTCGGCGGTAAGCTCGGGCCGCTGCCAGTAGCCCGCTGCCACGCCGGCGCCGCCGATCCACAACTCGCCCCACACGCCGACGGGCGCCAGCGCGCCGCGCTGGTCGACCACGTAGCACGACGTGCCGGCGATCGGCCGGCCGATGGGCATCGAGTCGCCTACCGAGCCGATCTGCTGGCAGGTGCTCCAGACGGTCGTCTCGGTCGGGCCGTACACGTTCCACAGCCGATCGGTCGCTAGCCGCAGCACGCGGGCCAGCTCGGGCGGCAGCGCCTCGCCGCCGCACAGCACGCGTTGCCCCGGGCGTGGCCGCCAGCCGAGCGTGAGCATCGTTTGCAACGCCGACGGGGTGGCCTGCACCAGCGACGCGCCGCGGGCCAGCTCGACGACCCCTTCGGGGTCGACCCCCAGCGTGGCGGGCGCCAGCAGCACCGCCGCGCCGGCGGCCAGCGGCAAGAACAGCTCCAGCACGCTGATGTCGAAACCAAACGTCGTGGCGGCCAGCACGCGGTCGCCCGGCCCGACCCCCAGCTCCGCGCCGAAGGCCCCCAGCATCGCGCCGACCGCGTCGAGCGGCACGACCACCCCTTTGGGCCTGCCGGTGGAGCCCGACGTGTAGATCACGTAGGCGGGCCGCCGCGGGTCGAGACTGCGGGGCGCGAAGGGGCGCGGGTCGGCGCCCCCAAGCAGCCCCTGGAGCGTGTGGGCCGGGGCGCCGAAGGTGTGGGCGCGGGGCGCGTTGTCGGCGTCGGTCACCAGCAGCCGCAGGTCGGCGTCGGCCGCGGTGTCGCGGAGCCGCGCGTCGGGGTAGGCGGGGTCGAGCGGCACGTACGCGGCGCCGGTCATCCACAGGCCGAGCATCGCGGCGATGGCCTCGGGCGACCGCTCCGCAAACAACCCCACCCGGTCGCCGGGGCGCACGCCGAGGCGCTCGAAGCGGTGCGCCAGCGCAGCGGCTTGGTCCGCCAGGGCGCCGTATGTGACGTCGGCGCCCCGGAAGGAAACCGCGGTCGCCCCGGGCGCCGCGTCGGCGTGCGTGAGGAAGCGGCTCAAGGGGTCGGCGGCGTCTTCGAGCGCCGGGCCCCCCAGCGTCGGGCCCCCCAGCGTCGGGCCCCCCAGCGCCGGGCCACCCAGCGTCGGGCCCTGAGCCAGCGCCAGCAGCCTGTCGCGCTGGGCGCCGGTCGGCGCTTGCAGCGCAGCCACCGGCGTCTCGGGCGCCCCGGCGGCGGTTTGCAGGATCGTTAGGTAGGCGTCTAGCATCGCCTCGGCCGCTTCGGCCGGCATCCGCTCGGGCTCGTACACCAGCCGCACCGTGGGGGCGTGGGCGCCCGACTCAACGACCAGCGTCACGTCGTAGGCCGCCATGCCGCGGTAATCGCTGGCGAACGCCGTTGAGCGTTGCGGGCCCAGCCGCAGCGGCTCGACCTCGGAGTCGTCGAACAAGAAGAACGTCTGCACCACCGGCATCCGCCCGGCGACGCGCGGCTTGTCGGCCGCGGCGACGATCTGCTCCCACGGCAGCCGGGCGTGGTGGAGGTCGTTTAGCGCGTCGTCGCGCAGCCGCCGCAGCCAGGTGCGGTAGTCTCCCCCCGCTTGCACGTCGGCAAAGACCGGCGCCGCGTTGATGAAGCAGCCCGCCGTGCTGCGCTCCTGCGGCAAGCGGCTGGAGAGCGCCACGCCGACGCCGATCTGGCGGTCGGGCGCGTAGCGCGACAGCATCAGGTGCATCGCGGAGAGGTACACCAAGAACGGCGTGGCCGATTCCTGCATCGCCAGCTCGGAGACCCGCCGCAGCAGCGCGGCGTCGAGCGGGCGGACCGCGGAGGCGGCCTGATCCAGCCGATCGGACTGCGGGGGCCGGGCCAGCGGCAGGTCGATCGCCGCGGGCGCGTCGGCCAGCCGCGTCTTCCAGTACTGGCTGCTCTGCTGGCTGCGAGGATCGTCGCAGGGGGTGGCCGTTGCCAGGGCGAGCGACTGGGCGTACGACCACTCGTTCTCCGGCAGGGGGTCGCCGTTGTACAACGCCGCCAGCTCCTGCAGCAGCAGCGTCGCGGACGCACGGTCGCACACCATGTGGTGCAGCACCAGCAGCAGCACCGGCCGATCGCCGGCGGTGAGGGCGGCCCGCGCCAGCGGCGCGCGGGTGACGTCAAACGGGCGCCACGCCAGCTCGCTGTGGGCGGCCTGCGCCGGGGTTTGGCCGCCGGCCTTGATGGGTTCGAGCACGATCCGCGCGGTCGGGTCGAGCTGCTGGCGGAGCTGGGCGCCCTCCATCACGAACCGCGCGCGCAGCGCGTCGTGCCGGGCGACCAAGCAGTCGAGGGCCTGCTGCAGCCGCGGCGTGTCGATGGGCCCGTCGATCCCTACCGCCACCGGCACGTTGGCGCCGCCGGGCCCCAGGCCCAACTGGTCGAGCAGCCAGAAGCGGTGCTGGGCGGGGGTGGTCGGCAGGCTCTGGCCCGCGGCGCCGTCGGGGGCGGGGGCGGCCTCTGCCGCGCGGGGATTGCCGACCCGCCACGCGCCGCTCTGAACGGCCCCGTCGATCCGCGACGCCAGCCCGGCGAGCGTGGGCTGCTCGAACACGACCGCCAGCGGCAGCTCGACTCCGGTCCGCTGCGCCACGCGTTGCAGCATATCGATCACCTGCAGCGACCTCCCGCCGAGCCGCAGGAAGTGGTCGTGGCGCCCGATGCGTTCGGCGCCAAGCACGTCCGCCCAGGCGTCCGCCAGCCAGGTCTCGGTCTCGGTCTGCGGCGCGGCGTACTGGGGCCCGGCTGATTCGGGTTGCTCCGGGCGCTGCTCGCCGGCGGCGGTCCACTCGGCCAGCTTCATCAGCAGGCCTTGCTGGTAGGCGGCCCAGCAGGCGGCGCGTTGCAGCTTGCCGCTGGAGGTCTTGGGGACCTCGCCCGCGGCGATCAGCACCACCGCGTGCGGCTCCTGCCCCACTTCCTCGGCAACCGTCACCCGCACCAGCTCCAGCAGCGCGGCCAGGTCTTGCTTGCGTGGCCGGTGCACTTCTTGGAACACGACCAGGCGTTCTTCGTTGTCGATCTCTACCGAGACCACGGCGCCCCCGTCCCCCTTGAGCCCCTCGTGCCGCGCCTGGATGGCGGCCTCGATGTCTTGCGGGTAGTAGTTGCGGCCGGCGAGGATCAGCACCTCCTTCTTGCGGCCGGTGACGTACAGCTCGCCCTCGCGCATGAAGCCGTAGTCGCCGGTGCGGAGGAAGCCGGGCGCCCCATCGGCGGTCGAGGCGTCGAAGGTCTCGGCCGTGGCGTCGGCGCGTCGCCAGTAGCCGCTGGCCACGCCGGGCGAGCGGACCCACACCTCGCCCACCTGGTCGGTAGCGGCGCGCGTCTGCGGGTCGATGATGCGAACCTCGATCTCGGGCCCCGGCGGGCCGCAGCTAACGATCGTGCGGGCGCCGGGCCGCTGCTGGGGGCAGGGCTCGACGCGGTGCTCGGCCAGCGCGGGTCCGTCGATGGCCATCGCACGCGGCGTCTCGCCCAGCGACTTGAGGCTCACAAACAGCGTCGCCTCGGCCAGCCCGTACGCGGGGGTGAACGCCTCGCGGCGGAAGCCGTAGGGGCCGAACCGCTCGCAGAACCGATCGAGCGTGTCGCTGCGGACCGGCTCGGCGCCGCTGGCGGCGATCTGCCAGCGGCTCAGGTCGAGCCCCTCGCAGTCGGCCTCGCGCACCTTCCGCAGGCAGAGCTCGTAGCCGAAGTTGGGCGACGCGCTGGTGGTGGCGCCGAAGCGGTCGATCGCCCGCAGCCAACCGGCGGGGTTACGCATGAAGTCCAGCGGGCTCATCAGCACGGTGTGGCGGCCGGCGAACACCGGCGCCAGCACGCCGCCGATCAGGCCCAGGTCGTGGTACGGCGGGAGCCAGTGCAGGGCGACCGCGTGGTCGATGTCCAGCGCCTGCTCCAGGGCCCGCATGTTGTGCATCAGGTTGTCGTGCGTGATCGCCACCCCCTTGGCCACGCCGGTGGTGCCGGAGGTGTACTGCAGGATCGCGGGGGAGTCGGGGGGCGCCGCGGCGGGCTCCCACTGGTCGGCCGCCTGCGGCGTGACGCGATCGACCAGCAGCGGCGCGCGGGGGCTCATCTTCAGCACGGGGCTGTCGGCCCGGCCGAGTTCTTTCGACTCGCCCACCAGCAGCTCGCAGCCGGCGTTGTCGAACACCGCGCGCAGACGCGGCATCAGCCGCGCCACGCGGAACGGGTCGGGGGGGTAGACCGGCACGGCGATGGCGCCGGCGTAGAAGCAGCCGAACAGCGCCGCCAGGTAGTTGAGCCCCGGGTCCAGCACCAGCATCACCGGCTGGCCAGTGGCGTCGCGGGCCTGCAGCCGCGCGGCGATGGCGCGGGCCCGCAGGTCGAGGTCGGCAAAGCTCATCACGCCGATCGGTTCGCCGTTCTCTAGGAACGTGAACGCCGGCGCCGCGGCTTGGGACCGAGCGCGCATCCGCAGCACGTCACTCAGACGGCGCGCACTGCGGTGCGACCAGTCGGTCGCGGGCGCCAGCAGCGGGCGTTCGGGGCTAGCAGCAAGGGGGGTCGCCAAAGGAAGCACGACGGGACTCCGTTTGTCGTCGGAAGGGGTAGCGGTTCGAGACTTGTTCGGGCGATCGCCAACCAAAGCGGATCAGTAAATCTAGGCGCTGACCCCCCGCGGAACCACCCGCTTGCTGTGGGGCGACCCCTACGCAAGTACGGCGCCGGGGCGGGCCCGTTACCGGGTAGACCCCCGACGGCGGCCGCGGCGAGTTGATCCCGGCCGTGCGGTGCGTTACACTTCAGCAAGTCTCGGGATTTGTGGCCGCTTGCAGCCGACAACTGCTAAAGAGCCTGCGTCGAGCCGACGGGCGTCGCGTCATGCGGCCCCGCGTGGCGAGCCGCATCCGCTTGGGAGTGTCGATTGCCGCGGCCTAGTCCGAGAACCTGGACCCAGAAGCTGGGGCCAGAACCTGGACAGCGCCCGCGGTTTTTTTATGCGCCGCGTGCCCGCCCGAGCCGTCACCCCACCCGGGAGGCCTCCATGGCCAGCGTCGATTCGCTCCCCGCTCATGATGCCACGCCGCGCGCCACGCCCAACCCACGGGGCGCGAGCGCCTTGGGTGGGGAGCCGGGGCCCCTGGGGGGAGAGATCGGCGTCTCGACCCTGGCCGTGCACGCCGGCGAGGCCCGCCAGAAGCACGGCGACGCCATCACCGACCCGATCTTCTGCGCCAGCACCTACACGTTCGCCGACACGCAGTCGGTGATCGACTTCATCGAGCAGGACCAGCCCCGCGAAGAGTACGGCCGGTACGGAAACCCCGGCGAACGCGTCGCGGAGCGCAAGCTCGCCGCGCTCGAGGGCGCCGAGGCGGCCCTGGTCTTCTCCAGCGGCATGGCCGCCTTTGTCGGCCTGCTGATGACCAAGCTCAGCCAGGGCGACGAGGTGCTGTTCTTCGACGAGTGTTACCACCGCAGCCGGCAGTTCTGTCGCGAGCACCTGTCGCGGTTCGGCGTAACCACCCGCCAGGTGAAGACGGGCGACTACCAGGCGATGGCCGACGCCATCTCGCCCGCCACGCGGATGCTCATCAGCGAGTCTCCCACCAACCCGCACCAGAGCATCATCGACCTGGAGCGGTTCGCGGAGCTGGGCCGCGACCACGGCGTTGAGACGTTGATCGACGCCACGCTCGCCACCCCCTACAACCTGCGGCCGATCGACGCGGGCATCGACTACGTGCTGCATTCGGCCACCAAGTACCTCGGCGGGCACAACGACCTGCTGGCCGGCGTGGTGGCCGGCAGCGCCGCCCAGCTCGAGCCGGTCCGCAACCTCCGCGGCATCATGGGCGCCGTGAACGGCCCGCAGAACCTCTACCTGCTGCTCCGCGGGCTCAAGACGTTCGAGCTGCGCATGCAGCGGCACAACGAGAACGGCCTACGCGTTGCCCAGTTCCTCGAGGCCCACCCGCGCGTCGAGAAGGTCTACTACCCCGGCCTCGAGTCGCACGCCTACCACGACGTGGCCCGCCGCACGATGCGCGGCTACGGCGGGCTGGTGACGTTCCTCATCAAGGACGCCGACTGGCGCGAAACGGCCGACGTGGTCGACGGCGCGCGGATCGCACGCATCGCGCCGAGCCTCGGCGGGGTCGAGACGCTCATCGAGCAGCCGCTGGTGATGAGCTATTACAAGCAGACCCCCGAAGACCGGGCCAAGTTCGGCATCCCCGACAACATGATCCGCCTGGCCTGCGGCATCGAAGACTCCGCCGACCTAATTGCCGACCTGGATCAGGCGCTCGCGGGGCGGAAGGCTTAACCACGAAGGGCACGAAGACGCACGACGGGAAGGAAGGGGAAAGAAGAATTGCAAATTGCAAATTGACGCGCAGGCGATCCGACAGGCCAATTTGCAATTTGCAATGACTAATTTGCAATTTGCAATCCGTCCTTCCGTTCAACGTGCTTCTTCGTGCCCTTCGTGGTTCGCCGTCCGTCTGTAGCGGTCAGCACGGTTCTAGCCATCAATGCAGCTTAAGGCGTGTCGCGTTTTTGACCGGGCGCTCCGGGTGACGTAGGTATTTGGCGACACATGTTCCGTCGCTCCTACGCGCCCCACTGCTTGCTATGCCCGCCGGCCGACTGCTACTAGTTGACGACGACCCGCACGTCCTCGAGTCGATGGCCGACTGGCTGCGCGACCAGGGGCTCGAGGTCGAGGAAGCCGCCGGCATGGCCGAAGCCACGGACCGGCTGCAACGCCGCCCGTTCGACCTGATGGTGTGCGACATCCGCCTGCAGGACGGCGACGGCTTCGACCTGCTGGAGCACGCCCAGCGTAGCTGGCCCGCCATGCAGGCGCTGCTGATGACCGGCTACGGCTCGCCCGACGAGGCGGTTGAGGCGATCCGCGCGGGGGCGTTCGACTACCTCACCAAGCCGCTGATCGACGACGAACTGCTGATGGCCATCGAGCGGGCCCTCACCCAACGCGGCGTGATCGACGAGAACTCCAAGCTCAAGGCAGAGCTGGACCGCAAGCACGGCATGGGGCACATCATCGGCCAGGACCCGCGGATGCTCCGCGTGTTCGACCTGGTCGAGAGCATCGCAGACACCCGCGCCACCGTGCTGGTGACCGGCGAGAGCGGCACCGGCAAGAGCCTGATCGCCCGCGCCGTCCACAGCCGCAGCGACCGCGCGAAGGGGCCGTTTGTGGAGGTCGCCTGCGGCGCCCTCCCCGAGACGCTGCTCGAGAGCGAGCTGTTCGGCCACGTCGCCGGCGCGTTCACCGGCGCCACCGGGAACAAGATGGGCAAGTTCCTGCAGGCCGACGGCGGCACGATCTTCTTGGACGAGATCGGCACCGCCACCCCCGCCCTGCAGGTGAAGCTGCTGCGGGTGCTGCAAGAGCTGGCCTTCGAGCCGGTCGGCGGCACGCAGACCCACCGCGTCGACGTGCGCGTGGTGCTGGCGACCAACGAAGACCTGGCCGCCCGCGTCGCCGCGGGCGATTTCCGCCAAGACCTGTACTACCGCGTCAACGTGATCAACATCGAGATGCCCCCGCTGCGCGGCCGCCCGAGCGACATCCCGCTGCTCGCCCTGCGGTTCCTGCACGAAGCGGTGGAGGAGTCGGGGCGCAAGACCACCGGCTTCTCCGACGAGGCCATCGCGGCGATGCAGCACTACCACTGGCCCGGCAACGTCCGCGAGCTGCAGAACGTGGTTGAGCGGGCCGTGCTGCTGGGCAAGGGCCCCGAGATCACCCCCGCCGACCTGCCGACCGAGCTCCGCGCCGGGGGCGCCTACCCGGCCGCGGGGAGCGGCCTGGGACGCACGCTCAAGGAAGCCCTGGAGGGTCCGGAGCGGCAGATCATCCGCGACGTGCTCGAAGGCAACGGCTGGAACCGCAACGCCACCGCCGACCAACTCGGCATCAACCGCACCACGCTTTATAAGAAGATGAAGCGGCTGGGGCTGGACGAGCAGGTGGGAGTTTAGCGTTTAGCTGTCAGCTTTCAGCGGTCAGCATTCAGCTTTTTGCGATGCAGTCGTGGACCAGGCGGTTGCGAGTAAACTGGCCGCAGCCTGGGACCAGGGCGAGTAGGAAAGAGCTGACCGCTGACCGCTGACAGCCAAAAGCCGAAGGCTTCGTCAAACCATGGGTGCATCTTCGCGAGATACGATGGCGCTCAGGTACAACAGGTTCCGCTCTTTCAGCGGCGCCGTGTCCATGGTCTTCATGGCGGCGCGGATCACGTCGCGCCGGCTCACCTGGCCCAGCAGGTAGCCCTCGTCGTCCACCACCGGCAGCCGGCGGTAGCCGGTGAGCAGGAACACCTGGGCGATCGACAACAACTGCGTTTCCGGCGCAATAGTCTGCGCCTCGGTGTCCATGAACGAGCCGACGTCGGTGGTCGGCATCTGCTCGTAGGCGGCGTCCAGCAGCACCTGCATGCTGCACTTCTCGCTGAACACCCCCAGGTACTTGCCGCAGCGGTCTACCACCGGGGCGCCCGAGATGTTGTGCTTGAGCAGCGTCCGCACCGCGTCGAGCACGTCGACATCGGTGCGGAGGGTGATCAGCCTCTTGGTCATGAAGTCGCTGGCGGATACGGCGTACATGGCGGATTTCCTCTCGAGCAAGAGTCGGGAAACGGGGCGACGCGCAGCAGCGCTGGCCGCTACGTGTCGGGAAATGGCGACTGTTGAGGTCAAAAAATCGGACGGGCGAAATGGGCCAAACAGCCGGGCCCGCCGACCACGGCCAACACCGTTAGACGCTCTCAACGACGGCCGGGAGGCGAGGATTTGATGAGATGAGTGAAACCACCCCGGCCAGTGAGAGTATACCCGCCTCTCGGGCAGACCCAAGAGAAATCTGGGCCCCGCGGTGCAGAAAACCGAACACTCGTGAAGAGTTTCACGAGGCCGCAAACAGCCCGGGCGACGGGTGACTTGCGTCGAAAATTGGCCCGGCGGAACGCGGAAGTGGCAGATACGATTGCCACGAAAAGGCACAAAGAAGCACAAAAACGGACGGACGAAAGGTTGCCCACGAATCGATCGAATCGACGCGAATTGCGATGCAGATAGTGGGTCGGGACGGCGAACTACTCCACGTTCCCAAAGTGCATTCGCGGGATTCGTTCAATTCGTGGGCACACGTTCTTCCTTGTGCTTTTTGTGCCTTTTCGTGGCCATCCTTCTAGACCTGAGGCGGGCTGCTTGGCGCGTTCGCACGTCAGCCACACATCGCGCGCAGCTCGCGTAGGTAGGCGATGGCTTCATAAAGGTCGGACGCCTCGACGCCGCGGCGCCGGCCCCCGCGGTCGCACTGGCCCAGCAGCACCAGCTCTTGGAAGCTCTCCGATTCTTTCAGCCGGCGGAGCCGCCGCCAGCCGATGGTGCCGTCCGCGATCGCGTGCGCCTGCATGTGGTTCTCGATGAGCCACGCGGGCCGTTCGGTGACGATCCCCGCGACCGCCTCCAGCCCGGCAGCAACGTGATCGGCCGGGTCGATCCCCTTGCCGATGTCGTGCAGCAGGGCCGCGGTCAGGAACTCCTCGTCGTACGGCAGCGCGTTGCAAGCCAAGTCGAACACCTGCAGGCTGTGGTACAGCGCGTCCCCCTCGGGGTGGTGCACGGGGTGCTGCCGGACGTTCTCGAGGGGCAGCAACAACACCTCATACAGTTGGTAGCGATCAATCCCCTCGCTGGCGTCACGGAGGGTCTGCTCAATGTCGACGCCCGGGTACTCCCGCTCTAAGAACTGCTCCAGCTCCGCAATGCTGACCCGCTCGATCGCCTTGCCGGTGATCGAACTCTTGAAGACATGATGCGCCATGTCCGCCGCGTAGACGGTCAGCTCGAACAGGTGCTCCTGGGGCACGTGGATGTGGCGATAGACGCGTTGTTCGCCTTCCTTGCGGACCTGCTTGCGCTCGACGTCGTAGGTCATCCCTTCTTGTTCCAGCACGCCGGTCACGGCGTGCAAGCTGTCGGAGAACAGGTGCAGGTCGATGTCCGACCCGCGACGGGTATGACCGGTCAGCACGCTGCCGATCAGCCTGGGGCGGAACCGCGCCAGCAGCCGCATCATCCGCAGCGCGGCGAGGCGCATCTGCTGTAGGTCCGCGGTCCGCTGGTCCCCTTCGTGCAGGCGAGCGAGCAGCTGCACCTGGTCGCGGACCTCTGCGTTGCTCGGCAGGTCGGCCGGTTTGACCCAGCCGCGGCCGAAGCGTCGCGCCGCCTTGAGCTTGGCGCGGTAGTACTCCGATTCTTGGCGCTCGTACATCAAGCGGGCCGCCTCGTAGGCGATCTGCCGCCGCAGCTTGGAAGTCTCCACGTCAGGGGCGCCGTAAGCCCATTGAGTCGGCGCGTGGGCGTCTAGGAAGTAGTCGCGGCGCTGGGTGCGTCCGCTTGCAGGTGGGGGTACTATACGGCGGGGTGGGCTGGAGGGGAATGCTTTTCTGAGGCGATTGTTTTGGAAGACTTATGCCCATCGAATGGCCGATGCGTTGCCAGGTCGAGTCACGGCTAGTGACTCAGCGGTTCCAAAGCCCTTTGTTCTTCACACCTGGCGGCGATAAATTTCGTGCAGAGTCGCCGCGACGATGGCGACGCTTGAGCCAGAACGATGGGAGCCCGAGAAATGGCACGCTTGTCTCGCGAATACCAGATGTTGTTTAGCCCTGGCAAGCCGACTTCCGATGAACTCGGCGAGCGGAGCAAGATTGGTGGGATGCCGGATTGGATCCAAGACGATGATTGGCCCGAATGTCCACACTGTGACGAAGCGATGTCGTTCGTGGGTCAGCTCGATTCCATCGAACACGAATCAAATACAAATCCGCACAGCCGTCCGGCACTATCTGGCGACTAAGACTACATGTTCGGAGATGTGGGCATGATCTACATCTTCTTTTGTGACAACTGCATGGAGGTGGAAACAATCGTGCAATGTGGATAGGCGAGTGCCGGCGCCCGGTGGAGTAGACTTCGCTCCCGCGGGGGCTTCCCTGACGGGTGCGCCCCCGCCACCCCTTTTCGTTCCTTGTGCTTCTTCGTGCCTCTTCGTGGCCATCCCCCTTCATCCGTGGTTCATACGTCACCGCTGACCTGCGAGGCCCCCCCGCCCCGCTCCTCCGCGTTCCCCGCCGAATAAATCCCCACCAGCCGAGAGATCAAGATCGCCAAATAAAACAGCCCGACGGCGCCCTCGACCAGCGACAGCATGCGGGCGACGTTGGTCACCGGCAGGATGTCGCCGAACGTGATCGTGGTGAGCACCTGGATGCTGTAGTACAGCGCCATGAAGCCCGCCAGCTTGGCCCCCGCGTCGCGCGGGTAGGTGAACTCGAACGAACCGGGTTCCCACCTCGCCAGCAGCGTGTAGAAGAACGAGAAGTCGACCGCGAACAGCAGGTAGATGGCGATCGCGGCGCACAGCACTTCTGCGTCCACCTCTGGCGCCCGCAGCACGTAGCGGAACAGGTGCACGGCCACGAAGGTCACGAAAACCATCCCGGCGATCAGGCTTAGGTCGTTGGGAAGCTGGGCGTCGGTCGTGTGCGTGCACCAACGCGCGATCACCGTCGGCGCCGCGAGCACGACCGCGGCGATCAGCGTCCGCCGCCGCCCGCCAACGGCGCCGACCGCCGCGAGCAGCACGACGGTGAACGCGACCGATTCGATCAGCTCGCCGTAGCGGAGCGTATCGATGAACGGCAGCACGACGAACATCGCCGCGAGCGCTGCGAGCAGGTGGACCACCGACACCCGTCGGCGCCCCACGGAGGGGGTTTCTGCGCTGCTGGTCACGCTGGGACTCGTCGGGTAGGGGCTGGTGGGGATCGGTTTGGCGAGGTTTTTTTAGCCGCTTCTGAGCAGGCGTGCCAAGGAGGCGCCGCAATCGGCAGAGTTACAAGGTCACTTGGTCGGGGTGGCGGGGGAGCACCCTGGAGGGGATGCCCCCGCTGGAGCGGCGACAACTCCACCGCCGCGGGGGCTTCCCTGTCGGGATGCCCCCCCGCCACCCTCAAGCATCCCGTCCTATCCTTTTGACCGTCCCCATGGGCCGCCCGGTCTGCTTATAATGCCGGCCAATCTTCTCCACTTCTCTTCGCAACCAAGGCTTGGCAATGGCGGACAACTCGCGCAACAACGGCGCCCCCAGCATGAAGCTGTTCTGGGGCTGCTTCCTGGCGCTCATCACCACGGCCTTTGGGTTTATCACCCGCATCTTCTTGCTCAGCGAGTGGGAGGCCGAGTTCGGGCTGAACAAGGCCACCAGCGGCGAGCTGTTCGGCATGGGCATCTGGCCGTTCGCGATCAGCATCATCGGCTTCAGCCTGTTTATCGACCGCATCGGCTACAAGACCGCGATGGTCATCTCGTTCTTGGGCTACCTGGTGTGGTCCGCCGTGGCGGTCGCCGCGTACTTTGTTTCCGACGGCGGCAACGGGGACCCCGCCCTGGGCTACAACCTGCTGTACTGGGGGAGCCTGGTGCTGGGGCTCTCCAACGGCGCGGTCGAGGCGTACATCAACCCGGTGGTCGCCACCATGTTCAGCCGCGACAAGACCAAGTGGCTGAACATCCTGCACGCCGGCTGGCCGGGCGGGCTGGTGATCGCGGGGCTGCTCTCGATCGGGCTCAACTCGCTGAACACGGCCGACTACACGCTGCCGTGGTGGATCAAGATCGCCATCATCGTTCCCCCGGCGCTCGTCTTCTTCTTGATGCTGATCGGCGAGAAGTTCCCGCAGCAAGAACGCGTCGCGTCCGGCGTGTCGTACCGCGAGATGCTGGCCGAGTTCGGCGTGCTGGGCACGGCCATCGCCAGCCTGCTGATCGTGCTGCAGCTCAACCAGTCGTTCCCCGGCGTCAACCCGTGGGTCTTCCCGGCGCTGGGCGTAGCGGCGGTCGTGGCGATGGGCCTGTACACCGGCTCGCTGGGCAACCCGCTGCTGTTCGTGCTGGCGCTGATCATGATGCCGCTGGCCACCACCGAGATCGGCACCGACGGCTGGATCGCCGGCATCATGGAAAACGTGGCCAAAACCGAAGGGTTCCACCCGGGGCTCGTGCTGGTTTACACGTCGGCCATCATGGTGGTGCTGCGGTTCTTTGCGGGGCCGATCATCCATAAGATCAGCCCCATCGGCCTGCTGATCGTCTCCTGCGCGCTGGCCATCGCGGGCCTGTACACGCTGTCGTTCACGCAGGGGATGATGATCTTCGCCGCGGCCACGCTGTACGGCATCGGCAAGTCGTTCTTCTGGCCCACCATGCTGGGGCTCGCCGCGGAGCAAACCCCCAAGGGGGGCGCGCTGACGCTCAACGCGTTGGGGGGCATCGGCATGCTGGCGGTCGGCACGCTGGGGGGCGTGTACATCGGCGCCCTGCAAGACACCCGCATGACGCAGGGGGTGGCCGAAAGCAAGGAGCTGGCCGAGGAAGCGCCGGAGCTGTTCGACGCCGACGGGCGTCTGGCGGTGCAGAGCGAGGAGGTGAAGTACAAGTTCATCAACTACCCGGTGGTCGACGAAGTGAAGGTCGCCAAGGCGCTGGCCGGGCAGAGCGAGAGCGAGCAAGAAGCCATCCGAGCGCAGATCACGGAGATCGGCGACTCGAAGAAGCAGGGCGCCCTGGCCGACATGTGCGTCTTCCCCGCCACGATGCTGGTCGCCTACGTGCTGCTGGGCCTGTACTTCCAGAGCCGCGGCGGCTACCGGGCAGAGGTGATCGAGAGCCACCCCGCATAAACTCGGGGCGCGCGGCGCGGCGCAGCACGATCGCCCTGTCCTTCCGTAAACCAGTCCAAGCCGATGCCCGACGAAAACGCCAAGCCACGGGTCCGGGTGAAGTGCCCCCACTGCGGCGCAGCGGCCTCGGCGCCGGCGGAGTATGTCGGCCGACGCGTGAAGTGCGGCGCCGCGGCGTGCCGACAGTCGTTTGAGCTAGCGCCCGTGGCGCCGGCCGAAGAGCCCGCGCCGCCGGCCGCTCCACCAAGCGCGCCGCCCGGCCCCGCGTCGGTCGGCTGGCCCGGGGTTCCCGATTCCCTCGCCAGCAATCCCGGCAAGGTCCCCTTCAACCCGCTGCGGTGGTACAGGCATCAGCCGCTGGGGCTGATCGTCGGGGGGGGCGTGGCGGCGCTGGCGCTGGCGCTCTGGCTCGGGCTGAGCCTGGCGGGGATGAAGGCGTCGATCCCCACCAAGGACGGGGGAGAAACGCCCATCTGGCTGTTTGCCCCGGCAAGCCTGGCCACCATGGCCTTCTACGCATGGCTTGCCGCGCGCAAGTTCAACTCGGGCGACGCCAACCCCGGCGTCGTGGTGTCGCTCAGCCCGGCGCTGCTCGCCGTACCAACCGACCTGACGCAGGGGGGAGGCTCGTACCCCGTGGTAAAGATCGTCCCGATCAAGCTCAAGGCGTCCGGCGGCCAGCCGCTGCAACTCGGCACGCGTGTCGCCACCGTCGCCACGTACGCCATGCCCCCCAACAAGCACGCCGGGCACTGGAGCGACTTCTACCCCTACCCCGCGGAGTACGCCACCGGCGACCCCCAGGCGCTGCAGCGCCTGCTGGCCAGCTTCACCCAAACGCAGTACGAATTCCTGCAGCAGGCGCTCACGCGGATCGAACGCCCCTTCAAGCCGGGGCTGTACGCCATGTGGGAAACGCCGGACAAGCCGGCCGGCCGACGGATCAGCAAGGCGGCCGATTTTTGAAAGGGCGGAGACCGACCAGCGCCGTCGCTGCGGCCTCAGGTCCGAGCGGCGCTGCGACGTTACGCCGCGCAGGCGCCCGCGTCGCTTACTCCTGCGTGGGCGCCGGCCGCGTGTTGCGGTCGTTCAGCCGCCGCACCCAGATGTTGCGCAGGCGGACGGCCTCGCCGTGGTTCTGCAGCACGATGGGCTGCTGGCCCGCGTGCGGCGTGTAGTGGGGCAGCAGGTTGTGCTGCGTGGCGCCAAGAACCGGCGTGTGGTTCTGCACCAGCACGCCGTTGTGCAGCACGGTGACGTACGCCGGCTCAACCGTCTCGCCGCCGGCAAACTTGGGCGCGGTAAAGAAGATGTCGAACGTCTGCCACTCTCCGGGTCGGCGGCACGCGTTCACCATCGGCGGCGTCTGGCCGTACACGGCGCCCATCATGCCGTCCGCGTACGCGTCGTTCTCGAAGCCGTCCATGATCTGGATCTCGTAGCGTCCCATCAGGAAGACGCCGCTGTTGCCGCGTCGCTGCGCCGCCTCGCCGGTGTGCGGGTTCGGCGACGCCCATTCCAGATGGAGCTGGATGTCGCCAAACTTCTCCTTGGTGCGGACGCCCCCCTGGCCGGCGATCTCCATCACACCGTCGGCGAGCTTCCACGGGACTTCCCCGTTGGGGCTGAACTGCTGCGACGCCCCCTCCCACGCCGCAAAGCCGCTGCCGTCGAACAGCACGGCGGCGTCGGACGGCGGCTGGGCCGGGTCGGGTTTGACCTCGACCCGCTCCGGCGCGGGGCGGGTCATGTCGTGCACCCGCCAGCCGTTGGGGAGGCGTGGGTTTTGGTTCTCGGCCCGGGCCGGCAGGGCCGCGGTCAGGGCCGCAGCGCCGAGCGTCAAAGCCGCCAGCGCGAGGCAGCGAAGGGATCTCATCGTACGCCGTTGGAGAAGGGTGGGGGAGAACAAGTGTGCGGGGCCCGCCGCCCGGCCTAGCCTTCGATCTGGTAGCCGGCGCGGTAGGGGCGGCTCATCATGCTGGCGGCCAGCGGGTCGCCGGTGATCTGTTCAGTCGCTTGGTCCCAGTGGATGGTGCGGCCCAGCCGGCAGCAGATCCCCGCCAGGTGGCAGACGTTCAGCATCTTCATGTGGGAGTGCACGTCGGAGATAGGCAGCGTGCGACGCTCGATGGAGTACATCAGGTTCGCCCAGTGCGCGTCGCGGTCGTTCCCCTCGATCGGCATCCCGCGGTACACCTTGGAGAGGGCGTCCTCGGGCAGCGGGTCGGCCCGCAGCCCCTCGACGGGCTTGCCGACCAGCTTGCCGCGGTTGACGAAGAGGCGCCCGGCGTCCCCCTCGAACAAGATGCCGTTGTCGACGTCGTGGCGGATGTTCAGCACCACGTCGCCGCCGGCGAACGTGACATCGAGATTGAACGCGTGGGCGGTGTTGTAGCGGTCGTGGCGCGTCGGGACGCCGTCCTTGAACTCGACGTAGTGCTCGGCCGTTCCGCCGACCGACGTGGGGTCGTTGTTCTGGCCGGCCGCGGCGATGCCCAGCATGGCGATGTCGACGTGGTGGGCGCCCCAGTCGGTCAGCTTGCCCCCCGAGTACTCATACCACCAACGGAACTGGGTGTGCCCGTTGGTGAAGGTCTTCCCCTTGGGGTCCTTCAAGAACCGGTGGTCCACCAAGGGCGCGGGGCCGAGCCACCGCTCCCAGTCGAATCCTTTGGCCGGCTCGGCGACCGGGATCTCTGGGCTCCACGCCCCCGCGTCGATCCCCACGGTGATGCGTTTCAGTTTGCCCAGCCGCCCGTCGGCGATGATCGCCAGCGCCTTGTTAAAGAGGTTGAAGCTGCTGCGTTGTTGGGTGCCCACCTGCACCACGCGGCCGGTTTCTTGCTGGACTCGGCGGACCTGCTTGCCTTCGTCGATGGTCAGCGTCAGCGGCTTCTCGCAGTAGGCGTCTTTGCCGGCCCGCATCGCCTCGATCAATATCTTCGTGTGCCAGTGGTCGGGGACCGAGATCTGCACCAGGTCGATGTCGCCCCGCGCCAGCACCTCGCGGTAGTCTGCGTACAGGTCGGCCTTACCGCCGCACAGCAGGCGGTTGCCGCGGTCGAGGTGGCCGACGTCAACGTCGCACAGCGCCGTCAGGTCTGCAAACTTCTGCCCCACCGGCGCGGTCCCTGTGCCGTTGCCCCCGACGCCGATCAACGCGAACCGCCGCCGCTGCGCCGTCGCCGGCGCGCCAAACGCGTAGGGCGCGGTCGCCGCCATCGCCATCGCGCCCGCCTGGGCCAGGAACCGGCGTCGAGAGGCGGAAGCCGTGTTTGGGGCGCTCATGAAGAGGTCCTTCCGTTCGATGATCTGGTTGCGCCGCGCCAAGCAGCCCGGTGTAGGCGAGCCCAGTGCAGGAAAGCCCAGTGCAGGAAAGCCCAGTGCAGGCGAGCCCAGTGCAGGCAAGCCCAGCGCGGGCCGACCCTGCGCGCCCGCCAGAGGAGCAGGCCTAAAGATAGGCAGCCGCAAGCCGAGGCTCAAGCTTCGCCCGCCGCGGTTTTCTTGCCCTCCCCCACCGCCACGACTAGGCTACAGGGGCGCGGGCCGTTGGGCCCGCCCGCCTCACTGCCTCGTGTGCTTTTCCGACGAGATCGTCCATGCGTTGTTCGGTGGGGCTGTGCTGGGCAGGTGCTTGGGCCGGGGCATTGGCTTGGGCCGCGGCGGCGCCGGCCGTCGCCCAGCCGACGATCGACGGCGCCCGCGACGCGCTCTACGGCCCGCCGGCGGCCCTGCAGACGGTGCAGACCGGCTTCGGCAACGCGACGCAAGCCAATGGACTGGGGCCCGGCGGCGAGCTCGACGCGGCCTACGCCACGGTCGTTGGCGACCGGCTGTACGTGTTGCTCGCCGGCAACATCGAGAACAACTTCAACAAGCTCAGCATGTTCTTCGACACGCGCCCCGGGGGAGAGAACGTCCTCTCGGCGGCCCCCAGCTACGACTACGAGGGCGTCTCCCGCAACCTAGGGGGTCTGACGTTCGACGCCGGCTTCCAGGCAGACCTGCACCTCTACGCGCGGTGGGGCTCGCTCACAGGGAGCGTGTTTACGGTCGACATCGTCGACCGCGCAGGGGGCGCAAGCCCTGCCGTCACCGGCAACGGCGCCCCGGCAAGCGCCGGCCAAGGCAGCGCGGTCCAGCACGGCGTGGTCACGCCCGTCGACCTCGGCCTGGCCCCGGGGCCGGGGGGCGTGGGGGAAGCGCGGACCCTCGGCGGGCTGCTCACCCAGCCGCTAGAGTTCGGCTTGAACAACACCAACACCGCGGGGGTGACCGGCGGCAGCGGCGCCGCCAACCAGGCCGACGCGGCCGCCGTCGCCACCGGCTTCGAGTTCTCTATCGCGTTGGCCGACCTCGGCTCGCCGCGCCCCGGCCAGCTCATCAAGCTGCACGCGGCCTACGGCAACAGCAACCACAACTACCACTCCAACCAAGTGCTCGGCGGCCTGCCGGCCGGCGCCGGCAACCTGGGGGGCAACGGCGCCGGCGCCTCGACCGGGAGCCTGTCCGGCGTCAACTTCAACAACTTCGCCGGCGACCAGTTCTTCTCGATCGTCGTCCCCGGCCAACCCGGCGACTTCAACGCCGACCTGCACGTCGACGCGGCCGACTACACCACCTGGCGCGACGGCCTGGGTGAACGGTTCAACCCAGACGACTACACGACCTGGCAAAACAACTTCGGTGCGGCCCCATCCACGGCTGCCCCCCCCGTGCCAGAACCCGCCGCGGCGCCGCTGGCGCTCGCGTTGGGGATGGTCGCGGGGGTGTGGCGCCGTGCTCCCTACTTCTCTCCTTAGATCCGATCCGGACGCGTCAGCGAGGAAGCGGCTGGGATCGCGCCGCTGTCCCGCTAATGCGTCGGGCTCCGCTGGCGGCTTTCCGGCCTCGGCCGGGTGCCATGGTCCACGCTTGCGTGGCCATGTGTGGCGGATTGGACGCCGGCGTATCGTAAGTCGCATGCCCACGCGACCGTGGAGCATGGCGCCCGGCGCCCGGCTACAATCCATCACCCCTACAAACTCCCATCGGATGAGGCCGTGAGATGAGCAGAGCACTCTTGGTGATCGACGTTCAGCGCGAGTATTTTGAAGGCGCCCTTCCCATCCGCCACCCGGTCGGCCACCTCGACCGGATCCTCGAAGCCATGGACGCGGCGAAGAAGGCCGACATCCCGACGGTCGTCGTTCGGCACCACCAGCCGGACGCGGACTCGCCCATCTTTTGCCGGGGGAGCGACATGTGGCAGCTTCATGACGAGGTCGAGTCCAGGCCACACGACATCCTCATCGACAAGCAGCTACCGGGCTCGTTCACGAACACGCCGCTGGACCAATTCCTCAAAGAACGCGGGGTCGATACGGTGAGCATCTCCGGCTACATGACGCAGATGTGCTGCGACACGACCGCCCGCCAGGCCTTTCACCGCGGGTACCAGGTCGAGTTTCTAAGCGACGCAACAGGGACGCTCGACGTCGAGAACAAAGCCGGCTCGGTCACCGCGGAGCAGCTCCACGAATCGATTCTCGTCGCTCAGCAGATGTTCATCAGCGATGTGATCGATCAGAACACCTGGCTGCAGCGGATCGCCGACGCGTGACAGCCGGGCGCCATGGTCCTCGCTTGCGTGGCGGGGCGCCATGGCCGACACTTGCGTGGCCATGTGAGGCGGATTGGAAGCCGGCTTATCGCAGGTCGCATGCCCACGCGAGCGTGGAGCATGGCGCCCGACTTGAGGCGGCCGGTAATGCAGATCTGGCGCTTCGGAACGTCGGGCCGGGCGGGTTCTGCTTTCAGCGAAACCTAGGCAACGTAAGGCTTTACTTTCGGGGCAAAAAGTCCGATAGTAGATGCTGGGGGCTATTCTGAGGGGGATACGCAAGCGAGCTGCCATGCCATCCGCACTTAAATCCGGCAGAACGGACCTCGTGCTATTTGGCCAGCGTCTCCGCGAAAGGCTCGAGCCGAGTCGTGGCGAACGTCCGGGAAGGCCGACCGACCCGAGTTGGCGGGTGCAACGCAAGCTCCCGATGAGCGAATCGACACTCCAGATTCTGGAACAGGTGGCAGAGGAAGCGAGCAGCGATGAGCGTCGGGTGAGCCCGATGCAGATAGCGGCGTTGCTGGTCGAAGACGCGGCGAAAGGACTCGCCGAGCAACTGCAGCAAGATTGAAGGGAATCAGCATGGCGACCGCTCAGCAACTCAAATCCCTGCTCAAGAGCTACGGCGAGTCCGACAACGAGCGTTTCGTCTCGGTGGCGTTGCAGATTGCCGCGCACGAAGCTCGCACCGGCAAGGGCAAGCTAGCCACTGAGCTCAAGCGACTCGTCGACGAATTCCGTGACAAGCAGCACGCGACCCGCGCAGGGGGATCTGTGCCGATCGCCCGGCCACATGGCGAACTGGCGACGCTCCTCGCGGCGACCTACCCTATGACGCGTCTCAGCGAGATGGTGCTTGACGATGCCCAGGAAACGCAGCTGCGGCAAGTGCTGGTTGAGTATCGCCAACAAGCCAAGCTCCGCGAACACAACCTGGAAGCCAAGAGAAAGCTGTTGCTCGTCGGGCCTCCGGGCGTGGGCAAGACGATGACCTCCTGGGCGCTGGCGGGCGAGTTGAAGCTGCCCCACTTCACGGTGCAGTTCCACTCGCTTATCACCAAGTACATGGGCGAGACGGCGGCTAAGCTGTTCGCCGTGTTCGAGGCCATGAAGCACACTCGGGGCGTCTACCTGTTCGACGAGTTCGACGCGATCGGCGCCATGCGTGGCGGGCAGCATGACGTGGGCGAGATCCGCCGCGTGCTAAATTCCTTTCTACAGTTCCTTGAACAGGACGACTCCGACAGTCTCGTGGTGGCCGCCACAAACCTCGAAGCGATGCTCGACGATGCCCTCTTCCGGCGTTTTGACGAAGTCATCACCTATCACCTTCCCGGCCCTTACGAGATAGCGAAGCTCCTCGCCAACCGCCTGGCCGCGTATTCTTTGGACAGCACCGCACTGGCCGAGATGGGGGAGCAGGCCGCGGGACTGAGCCATGCTGAAATCGCACGAGCAGCGGACGAGGCCGCTAAAGCAGCGGTGCTTGCGAACACGCGGGAGATAGAGATCGCAGCCTTGTCGGGCGCCATCGCCGTGAGGCTGGAGCGAAAGCGTTCACTCAAGCGAGTCTGAAATCGCCACTTACCGTCACATCCTGATCAGCCGGTCGCCTTTGCGTGCGCGGTACACTCACCCCGGCACGCCGCGCGGCGAGGTCGAGAGCCCGCCGAGGCCCGAACGCCAGTCACATGGCGCCAAGCTGCTCGACGACCTAGAGCGCGCCGAACGTGAGGCTTCGCGTCGGCTCGCGTCGGAGCCGCTACGCGAAGGGCTCCACTTTCTGCCCCTTGTCTTCGGAGAGAGCGAAGCTTTCGACATCCCGTTGGAGCGGCTAGAGGACGAACGGCACGGCGTTCGTGTGGTCAACATGCGTCGGCACGGTGACCAGCGGAGGTACCTAGTCGCCGTCCCCGATTCTCAAGTCGCGGCCTTCGCCAAGAAGTTCCGCGAGTACCAGACCAACGACACGCGGGCTGGGAATCCTAAGAACGAGCCGCTTGCGTCAGCGACCACATCGATTGATGCGGGCGATATCGCCGACTACTGGACCGAGGTGCAGGAAGAGCTGCCGGAAGAGGACGAGACCTTCTGGTGGGAAGTATGGCTCAGCGAACAGCTGGCAGAGACGGCCGAATCGAACGACGATGAGGAAGCCGCCGTGTGGTTCCGGCGGATCGCTTCGCAGCAAGACATCGCGGTGAGCAACCGAACGGTTCACTTCCCCGACCGGACCGTTGTTCTGGCGTTCGCTTCTCTGACGCAATGGCGTAGCTTCCCCGGCTTGCTAGCGCGCCTGGCGGAGTTCCGGCGAGCCAACCTCATCGCCAGTGAGTTCACCCAGCTCTCTCCGAGCAGTCAGGGCGAGTTCATCCAAGACTTCCTAGAGCGCGTCCGCTTTGCCGCCGAAGACGCCCCGCGTGTGTGTCTGCTCGACACGGGCGTCAACCGCGGCCACCCGTTGCTGGAGCAAGCGCTAGCCGCCAAGGAGAACCAGGCCTACGACAATTCCTGGCGATCGAACGATGACGCCGGACACGGAACCGAAATGGCGGGAGTCGCGCTCTACGGAGACCTCGCCGTGAAACTGGCCAGCGACAGACGATATCGACTGAGCCATCGCCTGGAAGCGGTGAAGGTACTTCCACCGAGCGGCGGCAACGAGCCGCCGGACTACGGCCCCATCACGGTCGGCGCGATGGCGAAGGCCGAACTCCAGAGGCCTGCAACGTCGAGAGCCTTCTGCATGGCAGTCACAGCGGAAGGGGACGACATGTGGTGGCCTACGCTCTGGTCCGCTCAGATCGACCAGGCGTGCGCGGGAGCCCAAGACGACGTGCGGCGATTGGTCGTGCTGGCTGCGGGGAACGTCCGCGAGGAGGTCGGCCAGAACTACCCCGATGAGAACTACCTCAGCAGCGTCGAAGACCCCGGTCAGTCCTGGAACGCCATCACGGTCGGCGCCTACACCAATCTGACTTGGATTGAGGAGAAGGGACTGGACGGCTACGAGCCCATCGCCCAACCCGGCGCTTTATCTCCTGCGAGCAGAACTTCTTACTGCTGGATCGACTCGTCTTGGCCCTACAAACCGGACGTCGTATTCGAGGGAGGGAACTACGCGATCAATGAACAAGGCTGTGTGACCAGTAGTGAAGACCTGGAGCTACTAACGACGCGGTCATCACCGGACGGAGACGCACTGCTTGGGACCGTGCGAGACACCTCCGCCGCCACTGCACAGGGGGCTCGGATGGCGGCGAAGCTGATGAGCGAGTATCCCGACTACTGGCCCGAGACCATCCGAGGCCTGGTTATCCACTCGGCCGAATGGACCCGGCGCATGAGACAAGAGTTCCCTCGCGACCGCCGCAAGGAGCGGCTCAGAGTTTACGGCATGGGAGTCCCCAACATGACGCGCGCCCGCAGGTCGGCTAGTGGGTACGCGACGATGGTCGTTCAAGAGACGATTCAGCCGTTCCGGATGGACGGGAGCGAAGGCAAGTCGCACGAGATGCACATGCACGACCTGCCGTTGCCACGGCAAGTTCTTGAGGATTTGGGGAATACGGAGGTTAGAATGCGTGTCACGCTGTCGTACTTCGTGGAGCCCAATCCACCCCGTCGCGGAGAAGTCGCCAAACACCAGTACGCCTCGCACGGTCTGCGTTTCTCAGTGAAAAGGCCCGGAGAAACACAAACCGGGATGCTCAAGCGCCTGACTCGTGACGCCTGGTCCGAAGGCGAGCGAGAACGCAAACGCCGGGACGACCGGGTGGTCATTGACGACCGGCGGTGGGAATTGGGCCCTGAGAGGGTTGCCGTTCGTGGCTCGGTCCACTCTGACTACTGGGTCGGGACGGCGGCTGAGCTTGCCGACTCCGCCCAAGTTTGCGTCTACCCAGTGACGGGCTGGTGGCGTTTTCGGCGCGACCCGAACGTCGTTGAGCAAGAGACGAGGTACTCTCTAATCGTGAGCATCTCCACCGATTCAAGTGAGATCGACCTCGTTCAGGCGGTTCGCGCAGAGATCGACATTCAGGTCCCGATTGAAACGGAAATTGAGATCGAGCTGGGGAGCTAGATCCTTCACACGGAGTCGGGGGACACCCATCCGACGTCGGGTGGCGGAGGGGCGTCACGGTCTACTGCATCGGTGGACGCGGCCCGCAGCCAGCGGGGGCTGCCGCCCCCGCCACGCCCACCCCGGACCGACACGAGAGCGAGGGAGTGGCCGCGCCTCTACCCGCTTAATGCAGACGCCACATCACGTGCTGCGTGCAGCACTCGGACGACAAACAGCTCGTTTGGGTCAGCCTGGTAGTAGACCGCGTAGTTCGGGAACTGGTTTACCAGGAAACGTCGCAATCCGGCGTGACGCGGGTGGGGGTAGGCCTCGCCGAGCGCCGGAGATTTTGCAATCAGCCTTACCGTCGCGTCGATCGCGTCCGCGACCCGCAGCGCGGCCGCGGGATTGTCGCGGCTGATGGTGAGCACGATGTTGCCGACGTCGCGGTCCGCGGCCGACGAATGATGGACCCGCAACGCGCTCAAGGCTGGCGGCTCGTCGATTCGGCCAGCGCTTTGCGCTTGCAGTCCGCGATCATGGCTGCCCACGAGCGATCGGCGGGGCCGCTGGCGAAGCCTTCGTCGATCAACACGTCGATTTCTGGGTCGGCGCGCTGGTCCGTCGTCGGCCGCGACGTTGTCTGGTCGCCCGCAACGAGCAGCGACAGATACGACGCGATGTCGTCGCCAAATCCGGCGGCGGCCGCCTTGGCGCGAAACAGGCCCGCCGATTCCTCTGGAATGCTGATCTGCACGGCTAGAGTCTCCTTGGTTTCAAGTATAACCGTTCTGAATCGGAAGGGGGGCATGTCCGTAGCGTGCCCCAAGCCGCCTTCCAAGGTGGGCAGCGACGGCGCACCCACTAGGAAAGCCCCGCAGGGGCAACCACTACTCCCCCGCCGCGGGGGCTTTTGCCCCCGCCACCCGCGGCGCCCACCCTTTCCCTTCATCCCCATCGTTCCCCTTCCGTCCCCCGTTATCCGACCCCCGTCGCCGCACGCAAGAACCCGGCCCGCGGCCACGATTGGTTGTCGAAAATAGCCACCCGGCGCCCGATAATGCGGGGTCGATGACGGCTCCAAACCCCAGGATGAGCGATGGACAGCGAGAAAGGACGCCCGCGGGCGTTGACCCCCGAGAAGCAGGAGCGGCTGATCGAGCTGGCGGCTCGGGGGATGAGTGTTGGCCAGGCGGCGCGGCGGGTCGGCTGCTCTGCGAAGACCGTGCAGCGCGAGCGGCGTCGTTCGCCGTTGTTCGACTACTTGCTGGGCAAGGCGCGGTCGGGCGGCCCCGGCCGGGCGCCGACCCTGGCAGACCGGCGCGGCGCCCGCGGGCTGGGAC
Organism: Pirellulimonas nuda; assembly: GCF_007750855.1. Lineage (GTDB taxonomy): Bacteria > Planctomycetota > Planctomycetia > Pirellulales > Lacipirellulaceae > Pirellulimonas > Pirellulimonas nuda. The sequence continues at coordinate 6,293,558 of NZ_CP036291.1, read as the reverse complement.
GCAGCAACCGGGTCGGCCGCTGGTTGCGCCGGGTCGCTGCCGGGGGGCGGTCCGCGCCGTGAAACCGATGGCGCTCCTTTTTGTCCCGGAGGTGTCCGCTAGAGGGGGTTTGATGTCCGCTGCTGGGTCGGAAAACGAGTCTTGTACCCCTCTGCAGAGGGGGGCGGCGGGCGGGTCGGGGCTTGATGGGGTGCGGAAACGAGGGGATTCGGCCGTGGGGTGGGGGTTTTGTCCGAAAACAGAACGCCCGGACGGGGGGACAAAAGGACAGAACTCGGCGGCGCATGCCGCGCGGTTGACGGCCGGGGGCGTCGGCGTCGATACTGGTGCGCCCCGCGGGCGCCCCGCTGGTTCGCTCTTGCTCTGCGTTCTTGCTCCGCGGTGCTTCCACTGGGGGGGACGCGATTCTGACGCGCCCGCTGCTTAGGCAAGTGTTTCTTAGGCTTTTAGTACCAATTCCTCCGCGGCCCCCACGGGCCTGATGGCGCCAACGTATGCCCAGCGACGAAGCAGAAGACCTGTACGACGACGACTACGACTTCGTCGATGACGACGACGATTCGGGGATCGATTCGGAGGACGACGACTCGTCGGACCTAGAAGAAGAGGCCCCCAAGGCTGCGCCCAAGCGCAAGACGGCCAAGAAGAAGGCCGCCCCCAAGAAGCCGGCCAAGAAGAAGCCGACCAAGAAGAAGGCCCCCGCGCGCGCTAAGAAGGCCGAGACCGAGGCGCCTGAAGAGCAGGAGCCAGAAACCGAAGAGGACGCCGCGGAGCCGGAAGAATCGCCCCAGGCCGAAGGCGACACCCAGGAGAAGTCGCCGAAGCGGGCCCCCCGCGGGAAAACGCGGGGCCGCCGCGCCGCCCAGCCGGAGTCCGAGAGCGACGAAGACAAGCCCGACGCGGGGGGCGACGGCGACGAGCCGGCCAAAGCGTCTGCGGGCGAGGACGAGGACGAGTTCGGTCGCCCCAAGCCGGTGGCGAACTACGTGGTTCACGTCTACGAGACCCAGCGGTACCAGCGGACCATCGACCGCGATTTCACCCCGGAAGACGCCGAGGCGTTCGCCACGGAGTATACCCGCACCGCCAAGGTGTACGGCCGATTCGCCGTTGCCGGCAAGAAAGGCACGGCCCCGAAGAAAGAGATGACCTAGCGGGGTCGCCCGGAGCCCGAACCGCCGTTTCGACCGGCAAAACCCCTCTAATCAGCGGGGTCAATCCGCTCTGCGGACGAACAAACCGCGCTGCGCGCCCGTACGCCGATGGTACGATGGTCGAGACGCGGACCGGCCGCGCAAGGGTGTAATTTTCGTGGCATCGGCACTTCAGGTAGCGAGTATGAGCCTCTCTAACGCGCCTCTTCGATCGGAATCTGCGGGGCGCTGGGCGCTGGTTTGGGCGCTTTGCCTGACGCTGGGCGCCGCTTCGGCGCCGGTGCGGGCGCAGGACGCCGAGCTCTCTCCGGAGCAGCAGGCGTTCCAAGAGGTGATGCAGAAGGGCCAGGCGGAGCTAGACGCCAAGGAGTTCGACGCCGCGGTCGAGACGTTCTCGCAAGCGCTGCAGGCCAGCGGCGGGTTCAACCCGGGGCCGTTCGTGGGCCGGGCAAAGGCCTACCTGGGGCTGAAGGAGTTTGACGCGGCGCTGGAGGACCTGCGCGAGGCGTTCCAGTACGGGCAGACCGTGCCGGGGCTGATCCCGTTGGCGCAGAACGTCCGGGGCGAGGTGTACATGGAGATGGGCGCCTACGACCTGGCGATGACCGACCTTGAAGCGGCGGTGGCGGCGGACCGCTCGAACCCCGATATCCAGTTCAACCTAGGCAAGGTCTACACCAAGCTCGGCGGGGCGACCCAGGGCGAGAAGGCGCTGACCAAGTTCATCGGCGTCGCCAAAGAAGAAGACGAGCGCTTGGCCGAGGCGTACCAACTGCGGGCCGAAGCCTACGCCGGGATGGGCAAATTTGAGGAGGCCACGGCCGACATCTCTCGGTCGCTGGAGCTGGACGACACGGGTCACCAGTCGCACTTCACCCAGGCGGTAGTGCTGCTTCAGCAGAAGAAGTACGCCGAGGCCGCCGAGAGCCTCAAGAAGGCGATCGCCGCGTACAAGCCGAAAGAGGGTCAGGACGAGAACATCCCGTTCATCGAGGCCTACTTGGCGCGGGCGTCCGCGCTGGAAGAGAGCGGCAAAGAGACCAGCGACCCCGCGGCCAGCAAGGCGTTCTACGCCGAGGAAGAGGCCGCGGTAGAGGCGCTGCTGGGGCTGCTGCCGGACCGTCAGGACATGGCCCCGGCCAAGGCGGCTTCGCTGTTCCGGCTGGGCGTGGCCCAGCGGCTGCAGGGCAAGCTTGCCGACGCGGTCAAGAGCTTCAGCGAGGCGCTCGAGCTGAACCCGGCGATGGGCGAGGCCTACTTCCGCCGCGGCGTGTGCTTCTTCTACATGCAGGAGTACCAGCTAGCGGCCGGCGATTTCGAGCAGGCCGCCGCGATCAACTTCGACAACCCCCGCTCGAACCTGTGGCTGGGCCGCACCTGGGCCAAGCTGGGCGACTACCGCCGGGCCGTGCGTGCCTACGGCGCCGCGGTGGCGGTTTCCGACCGGTATGTCGACGCGTACGTCGGCCGCGGGCTGGCGAACATGCGGCTCGGTGAGTACGACAACGCGGTAGAAGACTTCAATCAAGCGATCCGCATCCGCCCGACGCAGGCCCGGCACTACTACTACCGGGCGCTGGCGTACGAGGCGTTGGGAGAGGTGGACAAGGCGGCCCGGTCGCTGATGACGGCGATCGAGTTCGACGAGAAGCTGATCGAGGCGTACGCCCCGCTGGCGGACATCCTGGAATCGGCCGGCCGTCCGACGCTGGCCCGCGAGTACCGCCAGAAGGCGGCCCGGTTGGGCGCGGACAAGTAGCCCGCCGCGACCATTGGTCGCAGCGGGTTGCCGAGCGGGGACGCCGTATTGCTGGGGTGGCGCCAGGCCCTATACTGGTGCCCGACAGACCCCGACAAGTCGAGAGTGAACAACTCCGGCCGTCGACGGTTTGTCTCTTGCTAGCCAAGCCCCTGCGCTGTCCGACAACGGTCGGCCCGAGCGGCGTAGTCCCGACGAACCCGAGGTAGGCGGTGTCCGATCCCGCGCAGTCGTTGCCAGCGCAGCCGTTTCTGCACCGGCACGAGTTCCTGATCCGCCGGCTCCATTCGCTGTCGGGGCTGATCCCGGTGGGCGCCTTTATGTGCGTCCACCTGCTCACCAACGCGAGCGTGCTGGACAGTGCGGCGAAGTTCCAGACCAACGTGTATGGGATCCATTCGCTGGGCAAGGCGCTGGTGCCGGTCGAGTGGACGTTCATTTTTCTGCCGATCATCTTCCACGCCGTGATCGGGGTGTGGATCGTCGCCGGCGGTCTGCCGAATCAGAAGCAGTACCCGTACGGCGCGAACATCCGCTACTCGCTGCAGCGGCTCACGGGGATGATCGCGTTTGTGTTCATCATGTACCACGTGCTGCACATGCACGGCTGGTTCCACAACGCGTGGTGGCTGACGAACGTCGCCGAGCCGTTGGGCGGGGCCAAGTTCCGCCCCTATAATGCCGCCAGCAGCGCCGGCGCGGCGCTCCAGAGCCCCTGGATCCTTGGGTTCTACGTGCTGGGCATCGTCTCCTGCGTGTTCCACCTGGCCAACGGCATCTGGTCAATGGGGATCACCTGGGGCGTGTGGACCAGCCCCAGCGCCCAGCGCTGGGCCCTGCGGGTGTGCGCCGTGTTCGGCCTGGCCCTGGGCTGTGTCGGCCTCGGCGCCCTGTACGGCATGTGGCGGGACGGATCGGGCGAGGCCTACACCGAGGCCCGCCGCGAAGAGGATCGGATGTATGAGTTCAAGGTCGACTCCGGCCAGCTAACGCCGGAGCCCCACAAGCGGATCGAAGAGGGAGAAGAGCCGGAGGAGTCCACCGATCGCAGCGCGTCGATCGTTCCTGAGTAGTCCTGCTGGCCTGCCCGAATAGCCCGTCCGTCGATCCACCCGGAGAAGTCAAACCTATGGCGAAGCAACGCGTACTTGTGGTCGGCGGCGGTCTAGCGGGCCTGGCCTGCACGATGAAGCTCGCCGAGCTCGGCGTCGCGGTCGACCTGATGAGCCTGGTGCCGGTGAAGCGGTCGCACAGCGCCTGCGCCCAGGGGGGCATCAACAGCGTCAACGACCTCACCCGCCAGCAGGGGGACGACGAGTGGAAGCACTTCGACGACACCGTGTACGGCGGCGACTTCCTGCAGCACCAGCCCCCCGTCAATGAAATGACGCGGTGGGCGCCGCGGATCATCGACCTGATGGACCGCCTCGGGGTTCCGTTCAACCGCACGCAAGAGGGCTTCCGCGACCAACGCCGGTTCGGCGGCACGCTGTACAAGCGCACGGCCTTTGCCGGCGCCACCACGGGCCAGCAGCTGCTGTACGCGCTGGATGAGCAGGTACGCCGCTGGCGCGCCGACGGGCAGGTGCGCGTGTTCGAGGGCTGGGACTACCTGGGCCCGGTGGTCGACGACGACGGCGTCTGCCGCGGCGCCACGGGGCAGAACCTGATCACGATGGAGATCCGCTCGTTCCCCGCCGACGCGGTGGTGATCGCCTCGGGTGGCTGCGGGCTGATCTACGGCCGCAGCACCATGAGCATGGCGTGCAACGGCAGCGCCGTGAGCCGCAGCCTGCAGGCGGGCGCCAAGTACGGCAACGGCGAGTTTATCCAGGTCCACCCGACCGCCATCCCCGGCGCCGACAAGTGCCGCTTGATGAGCGAGAGCGCCCGCGGCGAAGGGGGCCGCGTGTGGGTTCCCCGCACGCCGCACGACCCGCGCGACCCCAAGCAGATCCCGGAAGCAGAGCGTTACTACTTCCTCGAAGAACGCTACCCGGCGTACGGCAACCTGGTGCCGCGCGACATCGCTACGCGCGAGATCTTCAACGTGTGCGTCAATGAAGGGCTCAGCGTCGAGGCGGGCCGGCAGTGCGTCTACCTCGACCTGACGCACATCGAGCGATCGGAACTCGACCGCAAGCTGGGCGGCATCCTGCACATCTACGAGAAGTTTCAGGGGGTCGACCCGCGGGACGTCCCGATGAAGATCTTCCCCGCGGTTCACTACACGATGGGGGGCCTGTGGGCCGACTACGTCCGCACCGCGGACGGTGGGCTCGAGCCAGAGAACCCACGCAACCACCAGACCCACGTCCCCGGCCTCTACGCGATCGGCGAGTGCGACTACCAGTACCACGGCGGAAACCGCTTGGGCGCCAACTCACTGCTCTCCTGCATCTTCACCGGCCTGTTCGTGGCGCCGGGCATCAAGACGCGGCTCGACTCGCAGAAGGACAGCGTCGCCGAAGAGAAGTTCGACTCCCTGGTGCGCGGGGCGCGTAGCGCGAAGGAGCTGGAGCACGAGGCCCTGCTCAAGCGGGCCGGGTCTGGGGGCGAGAACCCCTACCTGCTGCACCAGCAGTTGGGAGACGAGATGACCAAGGCCGCGCTGGTGGTCCGCAAGAACGACCAGCTCACCGCGGGGATCGAGAAGGTGAACGAGCTGTGCGACCGCGCCCAGAACTGCGCCTTGTCCGACACCGGCGGGTGGACCAACCAGAACGTGATGTTCACCAAGGCCTTGCAAGACATGTTCCCGGTCGCCAAGGCGATCTTGCACGGCGCCTTGGCCCGCGACGAGTGCCGCGGCGCCCACTACAAGCCGGCGTTCGACATGCCCGGGATCGACAGCCAGGACCCGGCCGAGCGCCACCGCGAGGCGGAGGCGTGGTGCGACAAGTTCGAAGCGAAGAACAAGAAGTGGCTTAAGAGCACGATCGCCTCGTTCGACAGCCGGGGCGAGCCGACGCTTTCCTACGAGGACGTAGACACGACGCTGATCCCCCCCCGCCCCCGCCTGTACGGGCTGGTGGGCGCCGAGGTGATCGAACGTGTGTGGAAGGAACGCGCCGAGGCCGCGCAAAACAACGCAGGCGTGGCGGGGACGAGAGAGCCCGCCCACGCGCACTAGCACCAACCAGGCGAGCCGTCGGCGTCAGCCGCCGGAGAATGGCGCACGGGCTTCGTTGCATTGGTACACAGACAACTCCGGCGGCTGACGCCGACGGCTCGCTAAAGCGATTGCTACCTACTTGGGAAACCTATGAGCGCGCCCGCATCAACCGCAAAGACCAAGCCCGCCACGTTCGACGTCCGCGTGCTGCGCCAGCAGGCGCCGGGCGAGCCGCAGCGGTGGGAACGGTTCCGACTGGCCTACGAGCCGAACTCTAACGTCATCAGCGTCTTGCAGCAGATCGCCGCGATGAGCGCGACCGCCGACGCGAAGCCGACGGCGCCAGTGGCCTGGGAAGCGAACTGCCTCGAAGAGGTCTGCGGCGCGTGCACCATGGTCATCAACGGCAAGGTGCGGCAGGCCTGTACGGCGTTGGTCGATCGGCTGTTGGAAGACAAGCCGGGCGAGATCGAGCTGCGGCCGATGACCAAGTTCCCGGTCCTGCGCGACCTAGTGGTCGATCGCAGCCGGATCTTCCGCTCCCTGGAACGCGTCAAAGCGTGGGTGCCCGTAGACGACTACTTCGATCGGGGCGCCGGGCCCAAGGAGTCGCAGAAGCAGCAAGAGGTGCGTTACCCGCTGTCGGAGTGCATGAGCTGCGGCTGCTGTCTGGATGCGTGCCCGCAGTACGCCAAGGTAGAGGTGCGCCCCCACGAGGGGGAAAGCCCGGAGGCCTTCGAAGCTAGGCAGCGGCAGTCGCTCGAAGGGGCGTTCGTCGGCGCCGCGGCGATCAGCCAAGCGATGTTGTTCAACGAGCACGGCACCGGCAAGATGATCGCCGATGAACGGCTCGAGGCCCTCAAAGAGCCGGGCGGGCTGCAGGTGTGCGGCAACGCCCAGAACTGTGTTGCGGTCTGCCCCAAGTCGATCCCGCTCACCACGTCGATCGCGCGTGCAGGGAGGCAGATCACCCTCTACTCCATCCGCAAGCTGTTCGGCCGCTGATTGATTGCAAAGCGGTAGCCGGTCGGCGCGTGAGCCCCGACCGGCTGTTTGTCCGCTGTCGTAGCGAGGGCTAGAAGCCGATATAGAGCCCCACGCCGGGGGAATACGGGCGAGCATAGTAGCCGCCGCCGTAGTAGCCACCGTAGTAGGGCCGTGCTACGCGATACGGTGCGTAGTAACCGCCGCGATAGCCGCCGTAGTATCCGCCGCGGGCTCCATACCCACCGCGGTAGCCGGAATAGTACCGGCCCGGCCCGTAGCGCCAGCCTGCCTCGGCCGTATTGGGAGTAGCCAATCCAAGCATCGAGAACGCGGCAAGCGCGGTCGTGGCGAACATCAGTTTTCGGAACATGAGAAACTCCTTCCCTCGTGGCGAGGGGTAGCGAGAGCGTCAAGTCCGGCCGTCGGACTTGCTTCAGGATTACCTAGGCACGTCTCGTGCCGATCCCACCCGGCAAGTCGTAAGGCGATTCTGGCAAAGAGGATAAGGCAGATAGACGATCGCCATCGTTTGGCGCGAACTTCTGTGTTGTTGTCACTACGACGTCATCTTGGTCGTAATGGCGACACCGGTGGTTTTCCTCCTGCCAACGATTGGCATGGATTCTGCATGCAGTAGTGTTGTCGAGTCGACCTCGACCAACTCCTGAAGAGGCAACCGACGGGGCTGGAACAGAGAAATGCGGGGTCGGGCGGCGAAGAGGCAATGTGCGTAGCAATCTTGTAAGGCGTTGTTGGTAAGAGAGTTAGCGGCTTCGGACCCCTCCCACCGTGCCGCGTCCACCAGCGTCTTCGATTGTTTCAGGCGAGCCAGGGGCGGCTTCGGAACAAGCCGCTCCTGCTCGCCTGTCGCATTTTGAGTGTGTTAAAATGCTACACATGTATTAGAACGCTGCACTCGTGGGGCTTTGGCTAACGAGGGCCAATCCGTCTTCTCATCCCCCCAGCCGCGTCACTGGCCTGCGGGTAGTCGCCTAAGATGATCGCGACGGCGGACTGTTGGGGAGGTTGATTGTGGGCCGATCGTGCCGATCTAGTTCGTCTCCTGCTCGCTTGTCCGCGTAGGTTTCGTAGATACGCTGCCACTTGCCCGTTATGATGCAAGTGCAGACCGCTGCACTTCTCAAATCGACTTTGTTGCTGACGTCTCGGCGGGGCGCCTTGCCTCGCGTCACGAACCTAAGGAGCGGGCCTTTGGTCTCTTTTCGATTCTCTTGTCTGGCGATCGTAGCGGCATCGGTAGTCGCGGCGGCCTACGGGGCGACGGGCAGCGCAACCGAAGCGGCCCACTCAGGCCCGGTGCAGCTCATCAATCAGCAGATCGAGACGGGCTGGCGCGATCAGGGGATCACCCCTTCGCAACCCGCGGACGACGGCGCTTGGTGCCGACGGGTCTACCTCGACCTGCTGGGGCGGGTCCCCAAGGTCGACGAGCTGGAAGCCTACGTCGCCGATCGCTCGAACGACAAACGTGCGCTCTTAGTCGATCGCCTGTTGGGCGACGAGTACCTGCAAGAGTACGCCCAGCGTTGGACCACCGTGTGGACCAACCTGCTCGTGGGGCGCACCGGCGGAACGAACAACGACTCGCTCGTCAGCCGCGCCGGAATGAAGCAGTACCTGCGGCGTGCGTTCCAGAAGAACAAGCCGATGGACGTGATGATGCAGGAGCTGGTCACCGCAACCGGCAGCTGCCGGCCGGGGGACGCCGACTTCAACGGCGCCGCCAATTTCCTCGCCGACAAGATGGCCGAGGACGGCGTGCAGGCCACGGCCAAGACCGCACAGATCTTCCTCGGCACGGCGGTGCAGTGCACCCAGTGCCACAACCATCCGTTCAATGAGTACAAGCAGAATCAGTTCTGGGAACTAAACGCCTTCTTCCGGCAGACGCGCCTAGAGCGGCTTCCGACCGACCAGCAGAACACCCGCGTCGCCCGCATCCTCGATCGCGACTTCGCCGGCGAGGGGGGCGACCCCTCGAAGGCCGAGCTCTACTACGAACTCCGTAACGGCAAGCTCAAGGTGGCGTACCCGGTGTTCATCGACGGCACGTCGCTCGTTTCGATGTACGCGGACCGCGGAGAAGACTACGGCGACAGCGGGTACCTGGCGGAGATCAACCGCCGAGAAGAACTCGCCCGCCTCATCAGCCAATCACCGGAGTTTCCCAAGGCCATTGTCAACCGCGTCTGGGGTCAATTGCTGGGCTACGGGCTCACTAAGCCGGTAGACGACATGGGGCCGCACAACGTGCCGTCGCACCCGGAACTGTTGGACGGGCTGGCCGACAGCTTCCGTGAGTCGAGCTTCGACATGAAGGCGCTGCTGCGATGGATCGCGTTGTCGGAGCCCTACGCGCTCGACAGCCGCGCGAACCGATCGAACGAGCAGGACGATCCGTCCCTTGGATCGCGGCCGATGTTCAGCCGGTTCTACCTCCGCCAGATGGAGGCGGAGCAGCTTTACGAGTCGCTGCTGGTGGCGACCGAGGCCGACAAGAGCGTGGGCTACGCCGAGCGCGAAGAAATGAAGCAGCGTTGGCTGGCGCAGTTCAACACCGCGTTCGGCAACGACGAGAACGGCGAGGCGACCACCTTCAACGGGTCGATCCCGCAGGCCCTCACGCTGATGAATGGCGAGCTGGTGAAGCGGGCCACCGGCTCGGAACGGGGCGGTTTGATCGATCAGGTGGCGCGTGACAATTCGTCCGGATCTGAGAAGATCAAGCGGCTCTACCTAGCGGCGCTGGCGCGCAGGCCGGAGCGCGCCGAGCTGCAGGTCTGCAACCAGGTGCTCGCCTCGCGCGGGGGCGACATGAACGAGGCGCTCCAGGATATTTGGTGGGCGCTTTTGAATTCGAACGAGTTTATATTGAACCACTAAGCTGAAGGACGAACCACTCAGATCGTTGAGTTTCCTCCTCCCGTATCGGAGTGCTCGGCGGCCCTGTGGTTCACTTGCCGTAGTCGATGTCAATCAACGGAGCTCCTCAGATGCAACGCTTCCAGACTCCCCGCGGCATGAGCCGTCGGCACTTCATGGGGCACCTGGCCGGCGCCAGCGCGTGGACGCTGCCGGCGATCGCATTCACGCGCTCGCTGCAGGCCGCGGCCCCCACGCTGAATCGCAACCACAAGTCGGCGATTCTGCTGTGGATGAGCGGCGGCCCCCCCACGATCGACATCTGGGACCTCAAGCCGGGCGCCCCCACCGGCGGCCCGTCGCGGCAGATCGCAACCGCGGGCGACCTGCAGATCTCGAGCCTGATGCCAGAGATGGCCAAGCAGATGGGGCACTACTCGGTCGTCCGCTCGATGAGCACCCGCGAGGCGGATCACAGCCGCGGGCGTTACTACCTGCACACCGGCTACGTCCCCAACCCCAACATCGTCCACCCCAGCTACGGGGCGGTGGTGGCGCACGAGCTAGAGCCGTTCACCCGCGACCTGGAGATCCCGCCGTTTGTGTCGGTCGGGGGCGCCAGCGAGGGGCCCGGCTTCCTGGGGATGGCCTACGCGCCGTTCCAGGTCGACTCGAACGGCCGGGTCCGCAACCTGCAGATGCCGGTGAAAGAGGACCGCATGGCGGGACGCCTGGCGGTGCTCGACACCGTTGAGGACCGCTTCATCCGTCAGAACCGCGGCAGCGCCGCTGCCGACCACGCTCAGGTGCTCGCCAAGACGCGTTCGCTGCTCACCAGCGACCAGATGAAGGCGTTCAACGTCATGGGCGAGCCCCAAGAGATGCGGGACCGCTACGGCGACTCCGGCTTCGGCCGCGGCTGCCTGCTGGCCAGGCGCTTGGTCGAGGCGGGCGTGCCGTTTGTGGAGGTCGATTTCGGCGGCTGGGACCTCCACCAGAACTGCTTCGATCGGCTCGATCAGAAGCTGCCCGAGATGGACAAGGCGATGGCGGCTCTCACGGCGGACCTGGAATCGCGCGGGCTGTTGCAGGACACGGTTATCATCTGGATGGGCGAGTTCGGCCGCACGCCGAACATCAACGGCGACGCGGGGCGCGACCACTTCGCCCGCGCCTGGAGCGCCGTGGTTGGCGGCGGCGGCGTACGCGGCGGTCAAGCCATCGGCCAGACCAGCGCGGACGGGTCGCGTGTTGAGAGCGAACCGTTCGCCTCCGAGGACCTGATGGCGTCGGTGTGTCAGGCGCTTGGCATTTCGCTTCAGACCACGTTTACTAGCAACAACGGCCGGCCGATGAAGATCGCCGGCGGCGGCAAAGTCATCCCCGAATTATTCGCCTAACAGCACGGACCCCCTGCGATGGACAACCCCGCCGAACACCTCGTGGCGCTCACCACCGTTCCTTCGGACATTGAAGCGTCGATCATCGTCGCGGCGCTGCGCGAGGCGGGGATGCACGTTGTCGCCACCGGCGGGGCCACTGCGGGCTTCAAGGCGGGCGCGCCGGGCGTGGTGAAGGTGCTGGTCAACGAGTACGACCTGCAGGTCGCCCGCAACACGCTCGAAGAACTCAAAGCGTCCGACGCCGAGATCGATTGGTCGCAGGTCGATACCGGCACGCCCGAGGCGTAGCGGCCATGGCCGTTGCACACAGCCACGCTTGAGCCGCGGCTACTCTTGCGCCTTCGAGCGGCACGCCGCGAGGATGTCGGCGGTAGACGGCTTGCCGGCAGCCGCTGGTGGCGGATCGCTGGAGGTCGCTGCGGCGTGCCCCTCGGGTTGGGTAGCGCCGGCGGTCGGCGCCGCTGGTTCGGGTCCGCGGGGTGCGGCCGGATCGTTTGCGGTCGCGGCGGCGTTGGCTACCGCCACGCTGGGCGTGCTTCGGTCCGGGGCTGCTTTCGCTGTTGCTCCCTTGGGCGCCGTAGCGGCCGACCCGCTTCGGGCCGGAGTCGGCGCCGGTTGGTGGAGTGACGGCATCTTCCCTTGCGACATCTCGAGGATGTCCGCGGCCGTGAGCGACCGACGGTTCAGCACGCGCGGCGGCTGATTGATCATCGTCGCGGGCGGGGGGGGAGTGACGTACTTTGCCGCTGCCTCGGGCCGCCCGGTCTTGGCCTCCGCGGGGCGGGCCGCCGGCGGTTTGGCAGCGGGCTTCTCGGCGGCCGACCCGCCGGTCCCCGCCCCCCCCTGGCGTCTGGCGAGCTCCAGCGGCGAAAGCTTCTTCTCACCACTCGCCGGCGCCGGAGTCTTTGCGGTCGGCGGCTTGGGCTTGTCGCCGGCGGGTTTGGGCTGAGCAAGTTTGGGCTGGGGGGCTTTGCGCTGGGCAGCCCGTGCGCCCGCCGGCGCAGAAACAACCGTCAGGCACTGCGGCGCGATGTCGAACCAGCCGATGTTCTTGACGTAGCCGTCGAACTCTACCAGCGCCCGACCGTTCATGTTGACCGTCTTCACCCGGCCGGTAAGGCCGCGGAACCGCGCCAGCTCCGGCCGATCGGGATCGACGGTGACGAACTGGTCGGTCAGTTGCTGCTTGAGCGACTCGACTTGTTCTGCATTCATGAGGGTAGTTTCGCGTGTCGCTGGGGGCTCGGCAAGGCGACGGACGCCTCTCGCGGAGGCGCAGAGACGCGGAGATGGATCAATGGAAGCACTCCGTCGATGCTTGCTTCGATCCGTGACCTATCGTGCAATTCTGCGTCAAACCCTGTCCCTCTGCGTCTGGGCGCCTCTGCGAGAGGTATTCGTAGATCAAGGCTTCGCAGCGGCCTCGGCTTCGGGATCTTGTTCGGGCGCTTGTTCGGGCTGCGGGCGCGGGTCGAGCCCCGTGTCGATCAGCAGGAAACCGCCCCAGAAGAATGGGTGTGAGGCGGTGGGGGCGTCTAGCCGCTTGGCGTCGGGCTTGAGGCGGGGCTCGGCGTAGGGGTCGAGCGTGGCGCCGCGGGCCAGGGTCACGGCACGTCGCCACGCCTGGTCGGCCGGGGAGTCGGGCAGCGTGAGCAAGAACTCGCGTTCGAGGTCGAGTTGGGTCGGCCCGCCGGTGTTCCAACGCGAGACCAGCATGGTCCGGGCGCCGGAGGCCAGCATCCCGCACGAGGCGTGGAACAGCTCGCGCCCGGTGGGGGGGGGATCGCCCCGCCGCGATCCAGAACTCTTGAGCCCATCGCCGGCGGCGGTGTGGAGACCGCTGATCACCAGCCGCTGGGGACCGTTGGCCGGGAGCGCCATCCAGGCTTCGAGTCGGCCGATGGCGGGCGTTCGGTCGATGGCCATCGGCGGCCACGCGTAGGGTTGCGACGGGTCGATCTCGCTCGGCACCCGGATCACCGCCTGATCGATCAGGGAGGCCAACAGCGGCGTCGGCGCCGGAGCGGGCGCCGACAGACGGACCGGCTCGCGCACCGCGCCCCCCAGGCGGTCCCACTGCCGCGCGATTTGTTCCGCGTCTGCCCGCGCGCCGCCGTCGGGGGGAAGCACCACGGCGGTCTTGCGGACCGGCCGCAGCGGGGTCGTGTCCCCCAGGGCCAGTCCGATGGTCGGGGCGTAGCGTACGGGGGTGAGGTCGATGAGCGTCTGTTCGCCGCCGACATCGCCCACCGGCAGCGCCTCCCACGGCGCGTGCCACAGCGGCCCGTCGGGGACGATCACCAGTTCGGTGGTCTTGTTCAGGTCGAGCCGCGCGTCTTGCACCAGCAGCTTCGCCAGGGCGTCGCACTGCCGGCGCCATTCGGACGACTCTGCTTCTTCTTGCTTCATCTCACGCGAGGCGCCGAAGTTCCCCATCGCCTGCAGCGCCGCGCCGATGCGGTTCTCGAGGTCGCGCCGCGGGGGCAGCCGCCAGGTGTGGTACCCCTCGCTGGCCAGCAGGAACCCGAAAAGCCCCGTGCGGGTTTCGTGGATGACCATCAGCGCTTGCCCCGGGGTCAGCAGGTCCTGCGCCTCATTCGCCGAGCGGGCCGGGGGGAACGCCAGGTCGGTGGCTTGCCGCGCGAGCACGGCGCGGCGGAGCGCCGCCTCGCGGCCGTCGGCCAGCCGCGCAAAGTCGCGCAGCATGCGGTCGGCGTCCGAGGTGGGGCCGCCGGCGGCGAACACGCCGGGGTCGTTGCGCAGGTCGCGGTGGATCGCGGCCGCGTTCTTGTTCATCTCTACCAGCTCGGGGAGCTTGGTCAGCAGGGCCTGACGCTGCGTCTGCTGAGCGGCCGTGAGCAGCCGGTCGGAAGGGCCGAGCAGCCGGCGGAGCGCCAGCAGGCGGCCGCCGTAGGGCTGCGCCGCGAAGAACCGGCGGCGCTTCGTGAGGTCGCTGACGGTGATGGCCAGCAGCTCGTCGTCGCGCTGCAACGCGGCGTCGAACCAGCTATCGAAGGCGTCGGCCTCGGCGCTCTTGAGCAGCGCCACGGCGTCCAACGGGTCGCTCGACCAGTCGGCGGCCGTGGGGTCGCGGAGCAGGTCGGCAAACACGTCCGCCGCCAGGCGGGGAGAGATCTCGCCGGCGCGGTACCGCGCGACCGCCTGACCGATCTGGAACGTGCGCAGCGACACGGCGGCCTGACCCGCCACGGCCCGCGCCAGTGAATCGTTCGCCTCGCGGGGCTTGCCCGCGGTGAGCTCGAGCATCGACCGCACCGCCGGCAGCCGCGGTCCGAGTCGTCCCTGCACCCAATCGCTCCGGGACGACGCGATCCTTCCAAGGGCCGGCGCCGCGCGTTGGGGCGCGCCCGCGGCGAGCAGGTCCTCGGCCAGCGCAAGCCGCGCGACGACTTCGAGGTGCTCCAGCCGTTCGGACTCCGCCAGGGCGATCACCGGGGCGAGCGGGGGGTAGGGCCCCTCGGCGCCCATCGCGATGTGGTTAAGCCGCCCGAGGGAGACCGCCTCGCACATCACGTCGACGTCCTCGAACGCGTACGCCGCGGTGAGGGCCTCGAGCAGCAGGCCGGCGGCGGCGCGGCCCGCGCCGGAGTTCATTGCGATCCGGCCCTGCTCGAGCAGGGCGGCGCCGGTGAGGCGGTGGTCGTAGCGGCCGTCGAGCAGCGTGGCGCGTGTGAGGTGGGGCAGCGCAAGCTGGGCGTCGCCGACCCCTTCCTGGGCGAGGCCGGTCAGCAGCTCGGTCCAGGCGCCCGACCAGTGGTTGGGGGGCGCCAGCCCCCCGCGGCCCAGCACGTCGGCCAGCTCTTTGCTGAGCCGGTCGTGCGGCCCGAGCGGGCCGAGCATCTCGTTGCGGCGTCGGATCGCCAGGGCCGCGGCGCGTAGCACCTCGACGGCGTCGACCCGCCAGAACTGGGCCGACTGAACGACGCCCCCTTGCTGCGCGGCCCGCTGCGCCGAGTTCAAGTCGCCTTGCGCGATCAGCACCGTGTCTGGCAGTGAAGCGTAAACCGGCTGCCGCTGTGAGGGTCCCCAGGGCGCCGCGCGGCGCCCCGGGTTGTTGTCGGGGCGGGGCTGCTGCCGGAACTGCGCGCTCAGCAGCCACTTGGGGTAGACCATCAGTAGCGAGCAGGCGCGGTTCATCTCGTCGAGCGCCGGGCCGTACAGCCCCTGCTGGTAGAGCGCCTCGCCCTGCAGGGCGTGGTAGCAGATAGAATCGACCCAGCGCGAGTCGACGGTCTTCACCGACCCGCGCAGCTCATCCGCAAACGCCCGCTGGGCCCGGCGGTAGTCGCCACGGTAGATCAACTCGATGGCTGAGTAGTAGCTGCGGTCGGGGATGCTGCTGCTGGCCCCCTGCCCCGGCGCGGCCTGGGCCGCTAGCAGGCAGGCGGCGAATGATAGCAGTCGGGCGGCTGAGTGCATTGGGGGGCTTCTGGGGACGGGCGCCTCTGGAAGGTGGGGCCGCTCAGACCGGGGGCCTTGGCGGTCACTCCCTATTCTACCGGCTAGGCCGCGATCCAAGGGGCCCTAGGCGCCAGCAGCCGCCAACTTTTTTGCGGCGGGCCCTTCGACACTTTGCCCGTTTCATCGACCGGAGCGAAAGTTTGACGGTTGTAGCGCCGATAACGATTGCAACGGCCCAGCGGCTTGGCGTCCGCAGACGCTACGCCCCGGGCCGGGTCGACGGGTCCCACGCGAGACGGAGAATCGGCGATGAACGCTCGAACAACGAAAAAGAATCGATTGGTAGGCGTGGCCGCCCCGCTCGTACTGGGCGCCCTGGGCGTCCTCTCCGGCTGCCAGTCGGACTACTCGGGCCAGACGCTCCCGAGCCCCTACTACCTGACCGACGACGTGCAGTACTTCGCGCCGGCGCCCAGCGAGTTCAAGCTGTCGCGTGAAGCGGCCGCGATGAAGGAACAGAAAGAGGCCTACGAGAGCAGCCGGCAGCCCTGCTGCCCGTAGCGGCCGCCAAGGCCGAGCCACGCGCCGCGTTTGTCGTAGCGCAATCGGTAGGTGGTCTCGTGGTGGGTCGCGAAGCTGCGCGCCCCCATCGCATCGTCCGGCGCCAGGCCGAAGCGTTGGTCGCCGCGCCGCAGGCTGTCGCGCAGCGCCACCGCGGTGAGCGCCTCGGCGGTGTTGGCGCCCCCCAGTCCGGCGGCCAGGCCCCAGCGGACCCCCTCGACGCGCCCGTCGTAGCGGACGTTGTAGAGGTATCCCGCGGGCCGACCATCGATGCGCAGCACCACCAGGTCGAGCATCCCAAGCCGGGCCGCTGCCCCGTGCAGCGCTGCGTGGTAGTCGCTGCGGGCCCGATCGCGGCTCGCACCGCGTTCTCCGGCCGCGTCAATCGCGGTGGTCTCGTCGTACAGGTCCCACCGCGGATCGCCGTCTCCTTCGTTCGCGGGGCCGGGGCGGTGGCGGACCAGCTCGACGCGGCCCCACTCTGCGAGCCGCGCCGGTTGACGGCTTAGGCGGTCGCGCTGTTCTGAGGGCCGAGACGCCAAGTACTCGCCCCAACCAGAGAACGGGGTGAGGTCAACGGACGACCGGGTCTGGTGCGGCCGGCGCGTCGGCGCCATCCCCGCGAGCCGCATCGCCCGCCGCGTGCGGCCCCGGTCGGTGGTGTCTTCGGCCACACCGGCGGGCTCGAAGACGTCCCAGTCCTGCTCGGTCTGTTCGATGTGCCGCACGGCCAGCAGCAGGGCGGCGGTTTGGTTCTGACCAATGGGTCCGAGCCGCGCCCCATCGCCGTCCGACGGGTAGGTGAGCACGCGTGTCCGCCGCAGCCTGCCGCCGCGCGACTCGACGCACAGCGGCACGATGCCGATCGGCCTGCCGAGGGCCCGCACCACGAGCACGCGGAGCCGGCGGCCGGCGCCGAAGCTCCGCCAGTAGGTTTCGAGCCAGTCGATCGAGCCAAAGAACGACGCCCCGAGCGTCTGCGGCAATAGGGCGTTCCAGGCCATCCGCACCTCGGCGAGGCGGCTGGGGTCGTTGAGCTCGATCACGTCCGCCATGGGCGACCTCGGGTTGGCTTGCTGCATTGGTTTTGATTTGCAATGGACGTAGATGCAAGCGGCGCGCCGATCGGGCAGACCACGCTCACAGGTCGCCCGGGGCCCGCCTCTGCTGTTACGATCGTTAGCATCGGCCCCGCCGGCGTTGTGTTGCCGAGACGCGGGCGTTTCGCGGACGCACCCGGCGGTGCGTGCGGCTACCCCACAACGCAGGCCACAGGCAGATGGGCTCTTCGAGCGAGAACGACGCAGACGACCTGGTCGCCCGCATCCACGCCGATCCCGGGCGTTGTGTGCTGGCGGTCACGGGCGGGGGGAGCCGGGCCGTTTCCCGGCTCTTGAGCGTCCCCGGGGCGTCGCGGACCGTGCTCGAGGCGGTGGTCCCGTACGCGGCCAGCGCGCTGGGCGAGTTTCTTGGCGAGACGCCCGAGTCTGCTTGCAGCGAGCGGACAGCGCGCCGCTTGGCGATGGCGGCCTGGCGGCGTGCGTGCCGGCTCGCCCCGGAACATGCCGAGCAGCTCGTCGGCATCGGCTGCACCGCCGGTCTGTCGACCGATCGGCAAAGGCGAGGCGCCAGGCGGTTCTGGATCGCTGCGCAAACCGGGACCCGGACCGCCGTGTACGGGCTGGAGCTTGGCGCCAAGCCGCGTTCGCGAAGTGAAGAAGAAGACCTTGCCGCGGACCGCCTGCTCGCGCTGCTCGCACACGCGTTGGGGCTGACCGAGTTCGTCTACGCGGACGGCGGGCTCGACGCCGCGGCAGGGGACGGGGCCGTTTGGCGGGAGGCGATCGCGTCGCCGCCGCTGGCCGCGGTGTTTCGGGGCGCCGCCGATCGTTGCCTCATCCAGAACGGCGCCGCACGCGTGCCGGAGGCGCGCGTGGTGTTCCCCGGGTCGTTCGACCCGATGCACAACGGGCATCGAGAGATGATGGCCATCGCGGGGGAGATCACCGGCGCCCCGGTGGTTTGCGAGCTATCTCTCACGAACGTCGACAAGCCGCCGCTCGATCTGCTGGACGTCGATCGGCGGCTGGCAGGCATGCAGGGGGGGGCGGTGCTGGTGACCGCTGCGCCAACGTTTGTAGGCAAGGCCGGCGTGGCGCCGGGCGCCACGTTTGTCGTGGGGGTCGACACGATCGCCCGGATCGGCGACGCCCGATACTACGACGGTGACTCCGACAAGCGGGATGCAGCGATCGCCGAGCTGCGGGCGCGCGGTTGCCGGTTCTTGGTCTTCAGCCGGGTGCTCGAGGGGCAACTGGCGTCGCTGGAAGACGTCGACCTGCCGCCCCCGCTACGAGCCTTGTGCGACGGGGTTCCGCCGGAGCGGTTTTGTAATGACGTATCTTCTACGGCGATACGCAACGGGGAGCAGAGCGGCTAGGCCGCAAGGGGCTCAGCCCCCCGCGCCGCCGCCGTCGGCTCCGTCGTCGCCACCGTCAGCTCCGCCATCGGCGCCACCGTCCGCTCCACCATCGGCGCCGCCGTCAGCGCCACCGTCATCTGCGTTCGCAGACGCGCCGGCAAACGTGAAGGTGGTGACTTCGCCGATGGTCGAGAAGATGGGCTCCGCGGTGATGCGGACGTACCGTCGGTCGGCCGAGATCACCGCGGTGGCGCCCATGTTGGTTCCCTCGGGGAGGATCTGGATCACCGGCTGGAAACCAACCGCGCCCTGACCACGACGCAGCAAGCCGCGGCCGAACCGGCCCAGCGGGTCGTCGGGATCGCGACGGCCGACGGCGGCCGCCACCCGGGGGTCGGACAAAGACCCAAGCTGCTGCGCCAGCACGGCCTTGCTGACCGCCTGTTGGCGTTCAATGGCCTGCGCCAGTTGCTGCTCGTGCAGGGGCTCGTTGCGGCGCCCGCCGTCGAGCTCGAACTCCACCACTGCCCCGTCGGGGCCGAGGTTTACTTGCTGACGCTGGTGCTTGGCGTTCTTGCTGCCGGCGTGCTTGGTGACGTCGACCGTCACCTTGCCCGCGGCGACATCGCCCCACACCTTCTTGATGTGGATGCGATAGACGCCGTCGAAGCCTTGGGGGCAAACGTAGGCCTCCGAGAAGCCCTGGATCGTGAGGTTCTGGTCGGCGCTGTAGCAGTCGCCCAGGCTCACGCCGCCGCCGGTGGTGCGCACGGCGGTCGCTTGCCCGCACACGCTGCCGGTGGGTTCCTCGACCGACAGGTCGACGTCGGCGTCGCCGGACCAACTGACGCTCACCACACAGTCGCGGACCAGCGTCTCTTGCAGCGCCTGCTGGAACGCCTGCCGGTCGTCGCTGCGTCCGTCACGGCCGAGCCGTTCTAGCACGCTCTCGGCGAGCCGCCGCGCCTTGGTCTCTACGGCGGCCTGGTCCAGCGGCCATGCCTGGCTCAGCACGCCCAGGGTAGACCACTGCAGCCCCTCAAGGTCGTCGGCGCGTTCTGCCGCCCGCATCGCCAGCAGGTAGGCCTGGTTCTGCAGAGGGTTGCTCTTGACCACTTGGCGGTAGAGCTGGATGGCGCGGGCGTCGAGCCCCAACTTCTCTAGGTATTGTGCGATGAACTGCACCTCGTCGGGCGTGGTGCTGAAGTCGACGGCGGAGAGGATCGCCCGCTCGAGGTCTGCCTTGGGCCGGCCTTCGAGCTGCATCGCGATCCCGAGCGCCTCGTACATCCAGGGCTGGGTCTGTCCGTTGCGTAGCGCCGCCTCGACCAACGCGATGACGTGCGGGTACTGACCCTGGGTCATCAGGTCGCGGACCGTGGCGCGGACCTGCGCCGGGTCGCGGTCGCCCTGCGCGAAGTAGGCGCCCCAGGCGTGTTCGGGGTCGGTGTGGGGTGCGGGGACGCCCTTGGCCTGCGGCTTGGCGGACCGCTTCGCCTGGGTTTGGGGCGTCGCGACCGGCGCCGGCGATACGGCTTCGGGCGACTTCGAGAGGACCAGGTCCCCTTGGCTGTCGGGGACGCTGAACTGACCGCCGCCGCCGCCGCCGAACCCACCGCCACCCTGTCCGCCGCCGCCGCCGAGGCCGCCGCCGCCCTGCTGACCGCCGCCGCCGCCGCCGAATCCGCCGCCGCCGCCGCCGCCGAGGCTGCCGGGAGCCGGGATCGGCAGCACCAGGTCGGCCACCGGGTAGACCTTCACGGTCAACACGTTGAGCGCTTCTTCCTCGGTGGTGATCAGCAGCACCTCGTCTTGGATGACGTAGGTCAGCTCAAGGTTCTTCAGCATCAGCCGCAACGCCGAGCGGAGCGAGATGTTGCGCAGGTTGACGGTGATCGGCTCATCGGGCTGCACGCCGAACTCGTCGAGCGCGCGGGTGTCGATCTGGATCTCCAGGTCGTACTCGTCCCGCAAGAACGCGATGATTTCTTCAAGCGGGGTCTCGGTGAAGTCGAGACCGACGTTCGTCAGGGGCGAGGTGAGCGCTTCTTGGATGCGCGCCTCGGCGCCCCCCTGGCCCTTGAGGTCAACCGCCGCGAACTTCTTGCGGCGGCGGGTCAGCTCTTCCCAGAAGGCCGGGTCCGGGTAGACGATCGGCGGGTCGCCGGGGAACGGCATGAACGACTTCTCGACTTCCCAGAGGGTGTCCATCACCGCGTCGCCGCGGGCGATCCGCTGCATGCGGTTGACGTACTCGTAGTGCACGAAACGCGACCACAGCTTCGCCTGAACCGGGGTGGATCCATACGGATCGACCTCGGCCACGATGTCTGCTACCTCTTCGGCTTCCTCGAACCGCCGTTCGTCCATCAAAGCGTTGAAGCGGTCCATTAGCTGCGATTCGCGCTCGATCCGCAGCGCCGTGCGGTCGAGCATCAAGCGGCGTTCGCGGGCCGCGGCGGCCGCTTCTTCGCGCTCACGGTCCAGTTCTTCCTTGATCGCCGCGCGGCGCGAGCCTTGCAGCAGGGCGGCTTGCAGTTGATCGATCATGCTGACCCGGGCCGCGGCGTCGAGTTCGGGCGCCGACTCGACGGTCGACAGCACCTGCTTGAGGCTCTGGATCGCCGAGTCGGGGTCGGTCGCCATCAGGTCGCGGGCGTTGTTGATCTCGGCCCGCACCTCGGTCTGCAGCATCTGCGTGAACAGGCGCGCCTTGCGATCGACCGCGTCGAGGTTGCGTCCGTCGCTCACCACACCGGGGGGCGGGTAGGCGCCGTCGATCTCGTACTCGCCGGGGAAAACGGTGGGGCCCGATTCCATCACTTGGCCCTCGAACGGCGCCGAAGGGCGGCCCTCGAGGATCAGGTCGCCCTGCGGCGATGGAAGGACTCCCTGCGCGGTGCGTACCGGCTCGGCGGGAGCGGCTTCTTGCGGGGCCGCGGCCTGGGCTTCGCCCCGCTGGACGAAAGCCTGCACCGTGCGGGCCTGAGGGTTGCCGGGGTCGCGGCGGAGAACCGCCTGGGCGATCTTGCCGGCGCCGTCTAGGTCGCCGGTGGCGGCGGCGCGCTGGGCGACGTCCGCGATCGCGTCGACCTGCGACTGCACGGCGCGGGCGGTCTCCATCAACCCTGCCGAACCCAGCGTCGAGAGCATAACGCCGCCGTCGCGTTCGGCCGTCTTCACCAGGTCTGCCAGGTAGGCGTCGGAGTCGTTGGGGGCGGCCGCGGGCCGGCGCCAGTCCGCCTGGGTGCGGCGGCCGTCTACGATCATCTTGCCAGAGATCTCGATCGGGCCCGGTTGATCGCTGAGCCGACCTACCACCACGGTGTCGCGGTCGGAGCGGAGCGGCGGGAGCTGCTGGGGGACGATCGAGGCGATGCTCGGGCTAAGCTTCACGGTCTCGGGCCACACCACGCTGCCGCGGACCCAGTCGGCCAACGTGCGGCCTACCTCGGCGCCGACGCGGCGGTTCTCTTCTTCGGCGCGGTCGATCGTCACTTGGTCGTCGGCCCAGACCGGCGGGTAGGCCAGGAACAGGTTGCCCCCGGTCTGGTTGGCGATCGCGGCCAGGGTTTGGGCGTCGCGACGCGGGCCGATGGCGTAGCTCGACACGGAGACCCGCGCGTCACGCAGGGCCGTGGCCAGCCGCTTCATCCGCGGCGCATCCAACAGATTGGCGTTGCTCATGCCGTCGCCGATGTACAGCAGCACGCGTTCCGACTTGGAATCGGCCTGGAACATCTGGGCGGCAGAGAACAACGCGGAGTCGAGGTCGGTGGAACCGAGCGGCGCGGTGGCGCGCAGCTTGGCGACCGCGGCCTTTACCGACGCGCCGCCGGCGGGCTCTAGGCCGTTGCTCATCGGGCGGGTCTCGACATCCACCGCGGCAAGCTGCACGCGGTCGCCGGGCGTCAGCCCGGCGAGGCAGCCTTCCAGGGCCGCCAGGGCGGTGTCTCGGTAGGGGCCGGTCTGGCTGGCCGAGGTGTCGAACAACACCACGATGTCGCGCGGCGCCTGGGGATTGGTCTGGACAGTGGGGGTCAGACTCAGGGAGAAATAGCGTTCTCCCTGAGGGGCTTGGTAGACCCCCATCGGGCCGACCGGCGCCGCGGTGGGTGCGCCGGCGCCCGGTTCAGCGGCGCGGGCCGTCGGAACGGGCAGCGCCGTCGAAGCCGCCAGCAGGCCGGCGGCGGTTGCAAAAACTAGACCGAGGTGTGAGCTCGACTTCATCGGGGAAAGCTCCGTGCGTGAAACGCAAGCGAACGATGCGGAACGGGGACCCGGCGGGCCACCGGGGCCCGACGGAGATGTCGGTGGAAGAACGTCGGACGTGAATCGGCGGAAGTGTTTAGGGCTTGTGCATTTAGCCCATTCCCTCTCAGTTTATTCGGGCCCGCGGGGCGTCGCCAGCGGATTCCGCTAATTTGGAGCACCCGAATCTGCCGGTCGGGCCGTTTCTGCTGGGCAGAGATTCGTCCCCGCTGGGCGGGGGTATTCCGCCCCACCGAGCGGGGCGGGACGCGATAGAACCGTAATCCAGGCTTTGCCGCTGCTATGTCGCCTCTCGCCCTCATCGGCGCCGCCACGCCCGGCTGGCACGCTTGGTTCGCGATCGCGGTCACCGTGGGCATCTTTGTCGGGCTGCAACGCCGGGCCGCGGTGCCGGTCGACTTGCTCTTCTTGGCCGGGCTGGTGGTGGTCACGCTCGCCGGTGTGGTGACCCCGACCGAGGCCCTGGCCGGTTTTTCGTCCGGCGCGGTGATCTTGATCGGCGCCCTGTTCGCCGCCTCGGCGGCACTCCGCACCACGGGCGCTCTCGACTGGATCGGGGCCCTGCTGCTGGGGGGGGCCGACAACGAACGCTCTGCGCTGCGGCGGCTCGCCCTGGTGACCCCGCTGGTTTCTTCGGTGGTGCTCAACACGCCGCTGGTGGCCATGCTGGCCCCCGTGGTGATGGAGTGGTGCCAGCGGCGGAACGTCTCCCCCTCGCGGATGCTGATCCCGCTGAGCTACCTCACCATCTTGGGGGGGGTCTGCACGGTCATCGGCACCAGCACCACCCTGGTCTGCAACGCCCAGCTCTCCCGCGAGGTCGCCTCCGGCAGATACGACCAAGAGGTCGTGGCGCGGATCGGCGAGATCGGTTTCGGCGAGATCACCTGGGTCGGGGCCCCCTTGGCCGTGCTCGGCGTCTGCTACGTGCTGCTGATCGCCCCGAAGCTGCTCCCCAACCGAGGCGAACCGGTCGCCGGGCTACGCGCCCGCCGCCGAGAGTATCTGGTAGAGATGATCGTGTTGGACGGCTGCCCGTTGGTGGGCAAGACGGTCGAAGAAGCGGGGCTCCGGCAGCTCCCCGGGCTGTTCCTCATCGAGATCGACCGCGATCAAGACATCCTCACCCCCGTCGCCCCGACCGACCGCATCGCGGCCCGCGACCGGATGGTGTTCACGGGCGTCGTTGAGACCATCGCCGACCTAGAACGCATCCAGGGGCTCGTGCCAGCGGCGGATCATACGTACGAGGTCGCCCCCGCGCAGCGCTCAAAGCGGCGGCTGGCCGAGGCGGTGCTCTCACGCACGTCGCCGATCCTTGGCCAGTTGGTGCGCGAGGCGAGTTTCCGCCAGCGCTACAACGCGGCGATTGTGGCGATCCATCGCAATGGCGAGCGGCTCACCAACAAGATCGGCGACATCCGCCTCGAGCCCGGCGACACGCTGCTGCTGCAGGCGGGGCCCGGCTTCGTCGAGACGCACCGGAACAACCGCGACTTCTACCTGGTGAGCGGGCTGGACGGCTCGTCGGCCCGTCGGCACGACCGGGCGCTCGCTGCGTTGGGCCTGTTCGTGCTGCTGATCGCTTGGCTGATCGCCGCGACGCTGTTCGGGGGCGACGGCGCCGCCTGGGGGCACGTGCTGTCCGGCAAGCCCCAGCCGGTGATCGCGATCCTCATCGTGCTGGCGATGATTGCTTCGCGCTGCCTGACCACGTCGCAGGCGCGCCAGGCGATCGACCTGCAGGTGCTGATCACCATCGCCGCCGCGGTGGGGGTGGGCAACGCGCTAAGCGCCAGCGGCGCTGCCGATTGGATCGCCGGGTCGCTGGTGAGCGGGGTCGCCCAGCTCGACGCCCCCGAGTGGCTGGTGCAGCGGTTGCTGCTGGCCTCGGTTTACGTCACCTCGATGCTGCTGACCGAGGTGATCACCAACATTGCGGTGGCGACCATCATGATGCCGCTGGCGATCGGCGTGGCGGTGGCGGCGGGGATCGACCCGCGGCCGTTCATTATTGCCGTGGCGATCGCTTCGAGCTTGAGCTTCGCCACCCCGATCGGTTATCAAACCAACCTGATGGTGATGGGCCCCGGCGG
The DNA here is from genome assembly GCF_007750855.1 of Pirellulimonas nuda. Lineage (GTDB taxonomy): Bacteria > Planctomycetota > Planctomycetia > Pirellulales > Lacipirellulaceae > Pirellulimonas > Pirellulimonas nuda. The sequence goes on along the minus strand of NZ_CP036291.1, from coordinate 6,268,484 downwards.
CTACCAGCCGCGCGATTACTTGCGTGTCGGCCTGCCGCTGGCGCTGGTGATCGCCGCGGCGGCGACGCTGCTGATTCCTGCGGTTTTTCCGCTGGTGCGGTGAACTCTGAAAAGTCCGCCGCGTACCAATAGGCGAGGCCCCACGACGGCCGAAACAGCCGCCGGGTCGCGTCCGGGAAGGCCGCGGCCCGCGCCGTAGGATGGCTGTTGCGAGGACCTGTTTCTCAAGGGCGGCCCACCACGCGCCGCCAGAACGAGGAGAGCCATGAACGGACACCCCATTTTCACATTCCGCGGGTCGGCGATCGCCGGCGCGTGCGCGCTGACGCTGCTGGCAGGAGTGTCGATGAGCGTCGGCCAACGCACGCCCGCCCCCGCCCTGGCGCCTGCGCCGGTCGACCCGGCGCCGGTGACGCTGACCCCCGAAGAGCAGGCCAACACCCGCGTCTACGAGGTCGCCAACAAGAGCGTGGTGAACATCAACACCAGCACGGTAGAGTACGACCGCGTCTTCGGCCTCCCGGTGGAAGGTCAGGGGAGCGGGTCAGGGTCGGTGATCGACCGCAAGGGGCACATCCTCACCAACTACCACGTGGTAGACGGGGCGCAGGCGATCCAGGTAACGCTGGCCACCGGGCAGACGCTGCCGGCCAAGCTGATCGGGGCCGACGCCGAGTACGATCTTGCGGTGCTGAAGGTCGAGGCGCCCGCCGACTCGCTCACGCCGATCACCATGGGGCGTTCAGACACGTTGCGGGTAGGGCAGAAGGCGTACGCGGTCGGCAACCCGTTCGGGCTAGAGGGCACCCTCACCGTGGGCATCGTCTCGAGCCTCAACCGCTCCCTCCCCAGCCGCGTGGGGGGGCGTGCGATGACCGCGATGATCCAGACCGACGCGGCGATGAACCCCGGCAACTCCGGCGGCCCGCTGCTCGATTCCGGCGCCCGGATGATCGGCATGAATGTGGCCATCGCCACCAAGACCGGGCAGAACACGGGCGTCGGGTTCGCGATCCCGGTCGACCGCCTACGCCGCTACGTGCCGGAACTCATTAGCCAGGGCCACGTGGTCCGCCCCTACCACGGCATCGTCACGCTGATGGAAACCCAGGAGGGGCTCAAGGTGGCGCGTGTGAGCAAAGGGGGCCCCGCCGAACGGGCCGGGCTACGCGGATTCCGCGTGGTGGAGAAGCTGCGTCGAGAAGGGAACCTGCTGTACAAGGACGTCACGGAAGACCGCGCTTACGCGGACTACATCTTGGCTGTCGACAACCGACCCACGCCCAGCGTCTCGGATTTCGTCGCGGCCATGGACGCCCATCAGCCCGGCGATCAAGTGGAGCTAACGATCCTCCGGCAGGGGGTGCGCGAGAGCGTGGTGCTCACCTTGGGGTCTGCTTAGTTCGGGCCACAGACCTGCGCGGCAATGTCTTCCCATTCGACCCATCTTTACTCCTTGGGCCGCTACCCGGGCCACAGAACGAAAAAAAAGTTCTCTGCGTTTCGATCCGCTAGCGCTTCTTCCACGGCCTTCCCGCGGCCGAACTAAGGGCTTATTCCGAAAGGGCTTAGCCCCGCGCCGGAGCCCGACCGCTTGCACCGATTGCCGCCGCGACGCGCCGTGGCGCCGGCACCGTTCGCCAGGTTTGCGGCACTTACCCCCTTGTTAGGGTCTTCTCATCCGGTAGCCTTTGCCATCGCCAATCAGTTGCAGATTTTGATCTTGACTCCACTGACGTTGACTCCTCGGACTGTTGGTCCTGCCGGTAAGCGACCCACCTCCATCCCGGGCTAAGCACGCGGCCGCTCATGCGAGTGGTCAACAAAACCTTTGGCGTGCCGCCCAATCAACGAGAGTTCTCTCTTTACCCATCGCAGTGCTGCGCCGCTTGCCGGCGACGTGGAATACGCGTTTGCGTAGCGATGCTGGGCACGGAGAGAACGAAACAAGGAGATTGCGATGCCGTCGAGTTTCGCGCTAGTTGCCCTGTCCGCTCTGTTGGCCGCTTCGAGCCCCTCTGTGAAGTGGGAAGCCGACTACGGCAAGGCCCTGAAGCAAACGCGGACCGAAGAGGCCCGTCCTCTGCTGGTTGTGCTGGACAAGCCCTCGGCAGACGCCGGTCGGCTTGACCCGAAGTTGCTGGACGGCGCCGCCGCCTCAGCGAATCGGCTCAGCCTGTTGATGAAGTATGAGCTGTGCCACATCGACGTGACGACCGAGTACGGCCAGGAAGTCGCCAAGGCCTTCGGCGCCGATGCGTTCCCGTTTGTCGCCGTGATCGACAAGTCGGGAAAGGTGGTCTTGCACCGCCAATCGGGGACGATGGCCGGTGAGTCGTGGGACGCGATGCTGGCCAGCCACCAGGCGGGCGAGCGTGCGGTAGCCCACACCGTCGCTAAGCCGGTCGTGAGCGAGCAGACCGCCACTCCGGCGTCGTTCAACGCGACTCCGAACTACGGGACGCCGGTCTACCAGACCCCCGGCTATTGCCCGAGCTGCCAGAACCGCGGCTACTAGTAGCCGCGTCGTGATTTTGTGACCCAGATACCGGCCGGCGGAGCAATCCGCCGGCCGGTATTTTTTTTGGCGCGGGGGCTCACAACGGGGCCGTGCCGCGCGGGGGCGTCGGACTATCCAAACCGCAGGGGATTCCTACCATCCCGTGGAGGAACGCCGGCGTGCTGAGATTCTCGAACGACCCCGAACGAGCGGGCGGATATCTGCTCGAGGCCGAGTGCTTGGTGAGCCGTCCTATTGGCGAGGTGTTCGCCTATTTCGCGGACGCCCTGAACCTCGAGACGCTCACCCCCCCGCTGCTGCGATTCAAGGTGCTCACCCCTGGGCCGATCTCGATGCGTCGCGGGTTGTTGATCGACTACCGCCTACGGCTGCACGGACTCCCGTTCCGTTGGCGGTCTGAGATCACCCAGTGGGAGCCGGAGCGCATGTTCGTTGACGAGCAACGCCGCGGGCCCTACCGGTACTGGATCCACCTGCACACGTTCGAGTCGGTCGGAGACGCGACGCGGGTGGTCGACCGCGTGCGTTACGGCGTCCCGCTGGGGTGGCTCGTGCACCAACCGCTGGTGCTGCCGGACCTGCGGAAGATCTTCGCCTATCGGCACAAGGCGCTCACTCGCGTGTTTCAGGGTGGCGCAACCGGCCCATCTGTCACAGGCGGACCGCGATCAGCCACCGGCGGCGAGGTTTGACCCGCCGCTACTTCGCGCCGCGATCGGGCAGCGTCTACGCTGGGAAGTAGCCCCAACCCCGCGGGATCCCGTGCCAAGCGCAGAAGCCAACCCGTCGTCCGCCGCAGAGGCGCCAGCAGAAGTACGCGACGGCGCCTGGGTCGACTTAGCGCCCTACACCGTGGGGGACTACCACCCGGGCCGCGGGGCGTTGGTCCGACTGATCTGGATCTTGGTTAGCTGTGTGGCGTTCGAGGGGGGGTGGTTCGTCCTTGGTAGGGTTAAACCCTGGGTGCTGCGCAGGTTCGGCGCCAAGATCGGCCGCGGCGTCGTCATCAAGCCGAACGTGCGGATCAAGCACCCCTGGCGGCTCTCGGTGGGCGACCACGTATGGGTCGGGCAGGGGGTGTGGATCGACAACATCGTCGAGGTAGAGATCGGCAGCCACGTCTGCGTTTCGCAGGGCGTGTACTTCTGTACCGGCAGCCACGACCATCGCCGTCCTTCGTTCGATCTTACGCCGCAAGCGATCCGCGTTGGGTCGGGCGCCTGGGTAGCGGCCCGGGCAACGCTGCTGCCGGGGGTCTCGATCGGACGCAACGCCCTGGTTGCGGCCTGCAGTGTGGTGACGAGCGACGTGCCCCCGGGGGTGATCGTGGCCGGCAACCCTGCGCGGAAGGTGCGAGACCGCGAGCAGCCGGCCACGTGATGCCGGCGCGCATCACGGCGCCTTCGCCATGATGCCCATGGGCAACACTGTCCGACGCTGGCAACTCCGATCGTAAGGATTGCAACACCAGTTGTAGCCCTGGGGCCGAAGAGAAGGCGTAAGCTGCCCCATCCGATCGTTGACCAAAAGCGCGTGCTCAGTTACGATTTAAGTAACGAGGGGAGCCTTAAGTTGTTGCTTTGCAAGGGCTTAGGCTGAAAGTAGAAGAGTTGCGATTCTACTCTTCGCTGGACGGATGTCATAGCGACTGGACGCCGGTGGCGCCGCGGTTGCTGTAGAGTCTCGCGGCCGCATTGGAGTGGCCACTTCCGACGCCTACCCGCGGTCCGATTGTTGAACCTAGAGCCGCTTTACATCTGTTACGCCCTTGCCGCGATCGTCTCGTTCGGCGGGGCGCTTGCGTTGACGCCGTTGGTTCGGTCGGTCTGCCGCCGGTATGGCTTGGTCGACGCGCCCGACGCGCACCGGAAGATCCAGAAGTCCGCGGTCGCCCTCGGGGGCGGAGTCGCGGTGGTGTTGGCGATGGTGCTGGCCATCACGTCGGTCGGAGCGTTCGCCTACTCGCAGGACATCCTGCGCTTCGGCAGTCACGCGGCGGTCGCTTTCTTGGTGAGCCTGCTCGCGGCGGCGGTCGGCGTCGTCGCGCTCGGCGTGTTGGATGATAAGACCGAGCTGCGCGGGCGCTACAAGCTGATCGGCCAGATCGGCATCGTCGCCCTGCTGGTGTTTGCCGGATTGCGGATCGACGACTTTGTCGTCTTCGGCTGGCGCGTGAACCTGGGTTGGGCCGCGATTCCTTTCACGTTCTTCTGGTTGGTTGGTTCGACCAACGCGATCAACCTGATGGACGGCATCGACGGGCTGGCGTCTAGCATCGGCTTTGTGCTGTGCGCGTCGTTGGCCGCGATCAACATCTGGCTTGGGAACAAGTCGGAAGCGATCATCATGCTCGCCCTGGCCGGCGCGCTGCTGGGCTTCCTGCGGTACAACTTCAACCCCGCGTCGATCTACCTGGGCGACGCCGGGAGCATGCTGATCGGCCTGATTATCGGGGCGGTTGCGATCCGCTCTTCCACCAAGGGCTCGGCCGCCGTCGCCCTAGCGGTGCCGCTGACCGTTTGGTCCGTGCCGATCCTCGATTCCTTCGCGGCGATCCTGCGACGCAAGCTCACCGGACGCAGCATCTTTGCCGCCGACCGCGGCCACTTCCACCACTCGCTGCTGGTGCGTGGCTGGTCCGTGCGGCAGGCGTCGATGTTCATCGCGTTGGTCTGCGCCATGACCTGCCTCGGGGCGGTGATGAGCTTTGTGTACCAAAGAGAGTGGATCGCGCTGGCGACCGTGCTGTTCGTGATGACCTTCCTCGTCTTCACCGAGACGTTCGGGCACATCGAGTTCGCGCTGCTCAAGGAGCGCTTCCACCGCTCCGCCCGCAGCCTGACCCAAAGCAAGCAAGTGCAAGGCAAGGCGCGTTCGGTGCGGCTGCAGGGGTCGCTGCCTTGGGATGAACTGTGGGACGCGATGGTCGAATCGACCGACCGGTACCACCTGACGCGGCTCAAGTTCTCGATCAGCGTCCCCAGGCTGCACGAGGCCTACTTCGCGAACTGGGAGTCGCAGCAGAAGCCCGCCGAAGCCTCGGAAGTATGGCGGCTCAACTACCCCCTGCTTGTTGACGGGGCGACCGTGGGTTCGATCGAGCTGTCGGGCGTTTCTCCCAACGACGGGCTTTCTACGGCGGTGCACATCGCCCAGGTGCTCGATTTCTTGGAGCCCATCGAGGACCGCATCCGCGAGATCCGGGGGCCGCTCCCCGGCGCCCAAGCTCCCGACACGGATGATACGACGGTCGATAGCCAACGCGGCGCCGTCGAACGCGATGGCGCAGTCACGCAGGTTGTGGCGGGCACGCAGGCCGGCGCAAGCCCAGTTGCTTAAACCGCTAGTCCGACACCCGCTTCCGCAGACACCGCGATGATCGACCGCAACGCTTCTATTTTTGTAACCGGCCACCGCGGCATGGTCGGCTCTGCGTTGGTCCGTCGGCTCGAGGGGGCCGGGTTCGAGCGCGTCCTGACCGCCGGCCGCAAGCAGCTCGACCTCCGCGACCAGGCGGCGGTGGATCAATGGTTCGACGAGCACCGGCCCGCCTACGTCATGCACGCCGCGGGCACGGTCGGCGGGATCCACGCCAACAGGTCGCGGCCCGCCGACTTCCTCTACGACAACCTGATGATCCACGCCACGGTGCTGCGGGCCGCGTGGCGGACCCAGGTCCAAAAGCTGCTGTACCTCGGCAGTTCCTGCATCTACCCCCGCGATTGCCCGCAGCCTATCCGCGAAGAGTACCTGCTGACCGGCCCGCTTGAAAAGACGAACGACGCCTACGCCATCGCCAAGATCTCGGGCCTGATGAGCTGCGACGCCTACCGCCGGCAGTACGACTGCCACTTCATCGCCGCGATGCCGACCAACCTGTACGGGCCCAACGACAACTTCGACCTGGAGGGCTCGCACGTGCTGCCGGCCCTGATCCGCAAGTTTCACGACTGCCGCGAGGCGGGCGGGGGCACGGTCACCGTGTGGGGCTCCGGGTCGCCCATGCGGGAGTTCTTGCACGTGGACGACCTGGCCGACGCTTGCCTGTACCTGCTCGAAAATTACGACAATCCGGCGATAATCAACGTCGGCACCGGAGAAGACCTGGCGATCCGCGAGCTGGCCGAGCTGGTGCGGGAGGTCGTCTATCCCGAGGCGGAGCTGACGTTTGACGCCAGCATGCCCGACGGAACGCCGCGGAAGCTGCTGGACGTGAGCCGCCTCCACAGCCTAGGCTGGAAGGCCCGCATCGGACTGCGAGAAGGCATCGAGTCGTCGTACCGCTGGTTCCTCGAGAACGCCCCACGCGGAGTCGGCGCCCAAGTCTGATCCCCTCCCACCGCATTTAAGCACACCCTCCCACCTTGTCGAGAATGTCATGGCCGTCGAAAACGCCCCCCCCAAACGAGCGCTGATTACCGGCATTACCGGTCAAGACGGCTCGTATTTGACTGAGCTGCTGCTCTCCAAAGGCTACCTGGTGTGGGGGGTGATCCGCCGCAGCTCGTCGTTCAACACAGGTCGCATCGACCACCTCTACCAGGACCCGCACGAGAACGACGTCCGCCTCCGGCTGGTATACGGCGATCTGGGCGACGCCTCGTCGCTCAACCGCATCCTCAAGACGGTCCGGCCGAACGAGGTCTACAACCTCGGCGCCCAATCGCACGTGAAGGTGTCGTTCGACGTCCCCGAGTACACGGGCGACGTCACCGGCCTGGGAACCGTCCGCCTGCTGGAGGCGATGCGCGAGCTCGACCTCGACGACGCCCGCTTCTACCAGGCGTCGTCGTCGGAGCTCTACGGAAAGGTGATGGAGACGCCTCAGAGCGAAACCACCCCGTTCTACCCCCGCAGCCCCTACGCCGCGGCCAAGGCCTACTCGTTCCACGTCACGCGCAATTACCGCGAGTCGTACGGGATGTTCGCGGTCAACGGCATCCTCTTCAACCACGAATCGCCTCGTCGCGGCGAGACGTTTGTGACCCGCAAGATCAGCCGCGCCGCGGCCCGGATCAAGCTCGGGCAGCAGCAGAAGCTGTACCTCGGCAACCTCGACGCCAAGCGTGACTGGGGCTTCGCGGGCGACTACGTCGAGGCGATGTGGAAGATGCTGCAGGTCGAAGAGCCGAACGACTTCGTGATCGCCACCGGCCAAACCACCACCGTCCGCCAGTTCTGCGACTGGTGCTTCGAAGAGCTGGGCATGCCGGTGCACTGGGAGGGCGAAGGGGTCAACGAACGCGGCCTGCTGTCCGACGGGCGGGTGGCGATCGAGGTGGACCCCCAGTACTTCCGTCCGGCGGAGGTCGACCTGCTTCTGGGAGACTCCTCGCGGGCCCAAAAGGCGCTCGGCTGGCGCCCGAAGGTTTCGGCCGAAGAGCTGGCGAAGATGATGGTGAGGTCCGACATGGCGCTGGCGGAGAGCGAAGCGGCGCAGAAGGCGGGGACCTTCCAGCAGGAATTGTGCTAGGGGTCGGTTTGGGCTGGATTTGCCGCTTGGTGCGAGGGGCCGAGCTCGCAGCATCCGTTTTTATCCAAGCGGCGCCTTGGTGTGGGAGTCGCGAATAATCATGCTTGGGAAGGGTGTCTTGGCGTCTCGTCGTCAGGGATAGATCCCGAAAGCGATCCCACATCAATTCACTCGTGGTCCTAAACTTCTAACCACCAGATCAATGAGCAATAAGACAATACTGGTAGCAGGCGGCGGCGGCTTCATCGGCGGACACCTCGTGGCGCGGCTGCGTCAGATGGGCTGCACCAACATCCGCTCAGTCGATATCAAGCCGACAAGCGAGTGGTATCAGGTCTTCGATGACGTCGACAATCGCCAAGGCGACCTGAAGCTCAAAGACGCCTGCGTTGATGCGTGCCACGGCGTTGACCGTGTTTTCAACCTGGCCGCTGACATGGGTGGAATGGGGTTTATCGAGAACAACAAAGCGTTGTGCATGCTTTCGGTGCTGATAAACACCCATCTTCTTGAAGCCGCGTTGGCTTCAGGCGTCGATACACTCTTCTATGCATCAAGCGCCTGTGTCTACAACGCAGACAAACAGAAGTGCGAAGATGTAGTAGCGCTGAAAGAGGAGGACGCATACCCCGCTATGCCGGAAGACGGTTACGGTTGGGAGAAGCTGTTTAGCGAACGGATGTGCCGACACTTCCGTGAGGACTACGGCCTGCGGACGCGCGTCGCGCGGTTTCACAATGTCTACGGTCCCGAGGGGACGTGGGACGGAGGTCGAGAAAAGGCCCCCGCCGCGGTCTGTAGGAAGGTCATCGACGCCTGTGAGTCTGGGAGGAATTCGATCGAAATTTGGGGCGATGGCAAGCAGACCCGCAGCTTTATGTACATTGACGACTGCGTCGACGGCATACTCAAGATCACAAACAGTGATATCGTCGAACCTATTAATCTCGGGTCCGACGAGGTGGTGACGATCAACGGTCTGGTCGATATCGTTGAGAAGTTCGCGGACGTGAAGTTGGAGCGGGAGTACAACCTTAGCGCCCCTAAGGGTGTCAACGGCCGCAATAGCGACAACACGCTAATTCAGAAGCTTCTAGGCTGGGCGCCCGGAATCTCGCTGCAAGACGGAATGGAGAAGACCTACCGTTGGATCCACGATGAATACGTGAAGAAGTACGGTGCATCAACACGAGGCTAGAGGCCTTTCATCGGCATTCTTTGAACGCAAGATCGCAACTATAGACCCGATGAGTGATGCCGAAGCCTTCCCGAATCCTGGTCATCAGCCAGGTGTACGTGCCAGACCCCGCGTCGGTCGGTCAGCATATGGCCGACGCCGCAGAAACGCTGGTCAAGCGGGGCAACCGCGTGCGTGTGCTCACGTCACGCCGCGGTTACGACGATCCGTCGCAGCGCTATGCTGCTCGGGAAAATCGACGCGGCGTTGAGGTGGTGCGGCTGCCGCTGTCGTCGCTCGGGAAGCGGTCGATCCTGGTGCGCATCGTCGCGCAGCTCTCGTTCTTGTTGCAGGCGACCCTCCGGGGGCTGTTCACGCCGGGGCTCGGCGGCATCGTGGTCAGCACGTCGCCCCCGATGGCGTCCATCGCGGCGATTATCATCCGCTTCTTCCGCCGGGCGCCCATCACCTTCTGGGTGATGGACCTCAACCCCGACCAAGTCGTCGCCACCGGCCGCATGAAGCCCACGGCGCTAGCCGTGCGGGCGATGGACTGGCTCAACCGGCGGATCCTCGGCGCCGCGCGGGTAGTGGTGCCGCTCGACCGGTTCATGCAAGACCGGCTGTGCGCCAAACGCGCAGGGGTCGCCCAGAAGTGTCGTGTGATCCCGCCGTGGCCGATGGACGGCGAGCTGCAAGACGTTCCTCCCCGCAGCGAGAACCCGTTCGTGGCCCAGCACGGCCTGCAGCACAAGCGGGTCATTATGTACAGCGGCAACCACGGCCTCACGACGCCGGTGGACGCCCTGGTAGAAGCAGCGCTCGCGTTGGGCGCCGACGACCGGCTGCACTTCATGTTCATCGGCGGCGGCCCCGGCAAGCGCCCGGTCGACGCCGCGATCGAGTCCCACAAGCCGAGCAACCTGGTCTCGCTCCCCTACCAACCGCTCGACCAGATCCGCTACTCCCTGCCGGCGGCCGACGTCCACGTGGTATTGATGGCGGAGGAGCTGGTGGGCGTCGTCCACCCCTGCAAGATCTACGGCGCGATGTCGGTCGGCAAACCGATCTTGTTCATCGGGCCCGCGCCGAGCCACATCTCAGAAATCTTAGAGCTGGCCCCGATCGGTTGGCGCATCCCCTACGGCGATGTCGAGCAAACGATGCGGGTGCTCAACAAGATCTCCTCCATGCCCTCAGAAGAACTCGAGGGGATGGGCGCCCGCGCCAAGCGGTTAGTGACAGAGCACTTCAGCCAGCAGCGCCTCTGCGGCGCCTTCTGCGACGCGGTTGAAGGGAGTTAGCCAAGTAGCCGCCGGGCGACGCCCCGGCGGTGAAGCTAGAATGCGCTGCGCAATTTAGCCACCCCGCAGGAGCGTGGTTTAGCGGCTACCCGCTTCTCTAGCTTGCCCAGGGGCTGCTCTTGCCCCATTGATTCCCCCAGGAGAGGGGGTCCGAGTTCTTTGACTTCTCCCGTCGCTGTTCCTAAGCTCATAGTCGGTTCGACCGGACCAGCCTACTCGCACGACCGATCGGGAGCGACGCAGATGTCTCATCCATTCCGACGTTCAAGCCGCCGCGACTTCCTCGCGGCCGGCGCTCTGGGAGGCGCCGGCTTGCAGTTGGGCGGGCTCAACCTCGCCAGCTTCTTGGCGGCGCGCGAGGCGCGAGGCGCGACCAATCAGTTCGACGCGCTCAAAGCGGTGGCGCAGAGCGTGATCCAGATCGACCTGCCCGGCGGCGTGTCGGTGCAAGAGTCGTGGGACCCCAAGCCCGACGCGCCGATCGAGTACCGAGGCGAGCTCAAGGCGATCGCCACCAAGACCCCCGGCGTGCAGTTCAGTGAGCTGATGCGCAACACCGCGCAGGTGAGCGACAAGATCACCGTCGTGCGGTCGCTCACGCACGGCGAGGCGGCCCACGAACGCGGGCAGCACAACATGATGACCGGCTACCGGCCCAGCCCGGCGCTGCAATACCCCAGCCTGGGGAGCGTGGTCAGCCACGAGTTTGGCCCGCGCAAGAACCTGCCCCCGTACGTGTGCGTTCCGAACGAGCCGAACCCGTACGCCGGCGCCGGCTACCTGAGCTCTGCCTTCGCGGCGTTCAGCGTGGGCGACGACCCGGCACGCGCCGGCTTTCAGGTGCGCGACCTCAACCTGCCGGGCGGCGTCGATCAGGCGCGGCACGAGCGGCGCTTGGCGGCGCTCGAGGCGGTGAACGAATCGTTTGTCACCTCGACCCCGGCCGACAACGTCCAGGCGATGGGCACGTTCTACCAACGCGCGTTCGACCTGATGTCGTCCCCCGCGGCCCGCGAGGCGTTCAACATCGACGCGGAAGATGGCAAGCTCCGCGACCGCTACGGCCGCAACCAAGCCGGGCAGCGGATGCTGCTCGCCCGCCGGTTGGTTGAGGCCGGGGTGCGGTTCGTCACCCTCACCTACGGCGGCTGGGACCACCACACCAGCGTCACCGCCAACATGCAGCGGCTGATGCCCGACTTCGACCGCGCCTACGCCGCGTTGATCAACGACCTCGATGCGCGCGGCCTGCTAGACACCACGCTGGTGCTGGTAACCAGCGAGTTTGGCCGCACCCCGAAGCTCAACGGCGACGGCGGGCGCGACCACTGGGCCAAGGTGTTCAGCGTGGCGCTCGCCGGCGGCGGGATGAAGCGGGGCGCGGTGATCGGCTCCTCCGGTTCCACCGCCACCGAGCCGGAAGACACCCCCGTGACCCCCGAAGACCTGGCGACCACCGTCTTCCATCAGCTCGGCATCCCGGCCTCGAAAGAATTGATGGCCCCGGGGGGTCGTCCGATCGAGATCGTGAAAGACGGCCGGGTGCGGGACGAGCTGCTCGCGTAGACCCCGTCACGCCCTTCAACGAGTTTCCACTCCCCTACTTCCGAGCCTAGAGCACGACGCACGCCGGCTATTGTGAACCTCCGCCACCGCGGCGCACGACGCCCGATGGAGCCACATTGTTCATGCCGCAACCTGCGTCGTGCTCTTTTTCTTTGCCGCCCCCGGGCCGGCCCATCTGCCGGCGGAGCCCTCCTATGAAGCAAGCAAGTCTGTTGAAGCGGTCGATGGCGTCGGCGTTCTGCCTGGTCGGGTGCTGCTGCTTGGCCGCGGACCCGCAGGTGCAACGCGTTGAGCCGCAGGGGGGGCAGCGCGGGGGCTCCGTGGAAGTAACCCTGCGCGGCCCGCGCACCGGGCTCGGGCCGGCGGAGCTGATGTTCGAGACCCCCGGCGTCGCGGTTGAATCGATGGAGCGGAAGGACGACAACACCGTCCTGGTGCGGCTGGCGATCGACGCGGGCGCCCGGCTCGGCCCCCACCCGCTGCGGCTGCGGACCGAGTCGGGACTGAGCAACTTGGTGACCTTTCATGTCGGCGCCTTCCCGGAAGCGGCCGAAGTAGAACCGAACGACACGCCAGACGCCGCGCAACAGATTGAGCTGGGGGCCGTGATCAACGGTGTTGTGAAGCGCGAAGACGCAGACTGCTTCAAGTTCAAGCTGGCCGAGGGCCAGCGGCTCGGCGTCGAGGTCGAGGGGCTGCGGCTGGGCCGCACCTTCTTCGACCCCACGCTCACGCTGCTCGGCCCCGGCGGCGAGGAGGTCGCCCGCTGCGACGACGGCATGGCCACCTACCAGGACCCGCTGCTCTCTTGTGTCGCCCCCGCGGCGGGCGAGTACACGCTGGTGCTCCGCGAGACGGCTTACCGTGGCGACGACAACTGTGTCTACCGGCTCCACGTCGGCGACTTCGCTCGGCCACTGGTTGCGCTCCCCCCCACGGGCCCCGCCGGCAAGCCGGTTGAGGTGAAACTGGTCGGCGGCGTGCAGGGCCCGCAGAAGGCAGAGGTCGAGGCCCCGCAGGCGCGTGCGGAAGGGGTCGGCAACGCCCCGCTCCCAAGCGAAGCCGGCGGGGCGCCAACGGGCGTCGCGATGCGCGTCTGCGACCTGCCGACCGTGGTCGAGATCGAGCCCAACAACAACTCCAAGACCCCCACCCCGGCAGGGGGGCCGTCGGCGCTGTGCGGCGTGATCGGCGAGCCGGGGGACTCCGACTTCTTCTCGTTTGAGATGAAGAAGGACCAGACCTACGACCTGCGTGTCCACGCCCGCGACGTGCGTTCGCCGCTCGACTCGGTGCTGCGGGTGTACGACGCCAAGGGCAAACGCCTGGCGGGCAACGACGACGACGCCCGAAACCCGGACAGCTACCTGCGATTTAAGGCGCCGGCCGACGGCGTGTACCTGGCGCAGATCGACGACCAACTTGGCGCCGGGGGCGAGGCGTATGTCTACTCCATCGAAGCAGCGCCCCCGTCGCCGGTGGCGGAGATCGTGATCGAGGAGCAGCGCCGCTACGTCGCCACCATGATTGAGGTGCCGCAAGAAGGCTGCACGCCGGCCATGCTCACCGTGAGCCGTCGCGACTTCGGCGGCGAGCTGCGGCTGCTGCTCGAAGGCCTGCCGGAAGGAGTCGAGGCCGAGGTCTTCCCGCTGGCCGCGGACTACAACCGCGTGCCGGTGCTGTTCCGCGCTGCGAAAGACGCGCCGCTGGGGGGCTCGTACGCCGAGGTCCGCGCAGAGCTGGCCGACGGCTCGCGTCCGATTAAGAGCAACTTCAAGCAGCAGACCTGGTTCGTGCGGGGCCAGAACAACCGCCCGATGTGGAGCCACTGGTCGGACCGGGCCGCGGTGGCGGTCACCAAGCGGCTGCCGTTCCGCATCCGGCTCGAGCCCCCGAAGGCGCCGCTGGTGCGGAACGGGTGGAAGGACCTGCAGGTCGTGGCCGAGCGCGACGAGGGCTTCGACGCCGCGATCGCCGTGCGGTTGCTCTACAACCCACCGGGGCTCTCCTCGAACCGCTCGCGGTCGATCCGCCAGAAAGAAACCTCTGCGGGGGTCCCCGTCACCGCCAACGGCAACGCCCCCACCAAGACGTGGCGCGTCGCCGTGGAAGGGGAAGCCAATGTCGGCGGACGCGTGATGGTAGCCACCGATTTCGTCGAGCTCGCGGTCGCCGCGCCGCCCGTGGTCGCCAGCAAGGGGCCGGTGCAGCTTGCCCAGGGGCAGACGGCCGTCGTTGGGGTCGATCTTAGCCACGACGCCCCGTTCGAGGGGGTTGGCACGGCGAAGCTTCAAGGCCTTCCGCCGGGCTGCAAGGCCCAGCCTGTCGAGTTCAAGCCGGGCGCCGAACGGATCGAGTTCACGGTCGAGGTCGCCGAGGACGCCAAGCCGGGGCCGCACGGCAACTGCTTTGTCGAGATCAACCTCCCCGAGCAGGGGGAGACGATCGCCTACAACATCGGCTGGTCGGACGTGCGGATCGACCCTGCGCCGCGCAAGAAGCCGACCCAGAACGCTCAGTTGAGCGGCAATCAAGGAGCAAAGGGATGAGGCCAAAAGTAACCCGAGGAAAGAAGCTGCGCTACGGGATCGCTGCGCTGCTCGCGGCCTGCTTGGCGCCGTGCGCGGGGGCCCAAGAGGACGCGGCCGCGTACGTGCGGCTGGACGTCTACCCGCCGCAGGTAACGCTGCACTGGCGTGGTCAGACGCAGCGGCTCGTGGCGGTCGCCACCCGCGCCGACGGCGTTACGCAGGACGTGACCGACGAGGTGGCGTGGGGGTCCGACGCCGAAGGGGTTCAGGTGGAAGGGGGCTTGGTGCGCGCAGCAGGGGCAGGGGCCGCACGCGTGCGGGCCGAACTCGGTGGGCTGTCGGCCGAGCTCGACCTGCAGGCCGCCAGCGACAACGCCGCGCCCCCGACCAGCTTCTGCTGCGACGTGATGCCGGTGCTGACCCGCGCGGGCTGCAACTCGGGGGGGTGCCACGGCTCGTCCCGCGGCAAGGACGGCTTCCGCATGTCTCTGTTCGGGTTCGACCCGGCGGGCGACCACTTCCGGCTAACGCGAGAAGAAGCCACCCGCCGCGTCAACCTGGCGCTGCCCGAGGAGAGCCTGGTGCTGAAGAAGGCGACGGGCGCCGTGCCGCACACCGGGGGCAAGCTGTTCGATCAAGACAGCCAGTACTACCAGGCGCTGCGTGACTGGATCGCGGGGGGCGCCGCCAACGACGTCGCCGACGCGCTGGCCGTTGAGTCGGTCGAGCTGTTCCCGCCACGGATCGTGTTGGAAGGCGCCGGCGCCGAGCAGCGGCTGGTCGCCGTGGCCCACTACTCCGACGGCACGTCGCGCGACGTAACGCCGTTGGCCGTTTTTCAGTCGAACAATGAAGGGTCGGCCGCCATCGCCCCCTCGGGCGTCGTGACCAGCGTCCGCCGCGGCGAGGCCTTCGTGATGGCGCGGTTCGACACGCACACGGTGGGGAGCCAAACGCTGGTGCTGCCGGCCGGCGACCCCTTTGAGCCGAGCGCGGACCCGCCGGCGAACTACATCGACCGCCTGGTGACGGACAAGCTCGACACGCTCCGCGTGAGGCCCAGCGGCGTCGCGGACGACGAGACTTTCCTCCGCCGGGTGACGGTCGACCTGGTCGGCCGGCTGCCGACCCCCGAGGAGCGTGAGGCGTTCCTGGCGGACGAGAGCCCCCAGAAGCGGTCGGACAAGATCGACGCCCTCGTCGAGGCGCCGGCGTTTGCCGACCTGTGGGCCCACCGCTGGGCGGAGCTGCTGCTGGTGCGGACCGAGAACAACCGCGTCGACTACAAGCCGATGTTCCTCTACCACCAGTGGCTCAAGGAGCAGATCGACTCCGGCCGGCCGCTGGACGAGATGATCCACGACCTGCTGGCCGCCTCCGGGAGTTCGTTCGAGAACCCCGCGGTGAACTTCTACCAGGTCGACCCCGACCCCAAGAAGATCGCAGAGAACGTGGCGCAGAGCCTGCTCGGCATCCGGGTGCAGTGCGCGCAGTGCCACAACCACCCGTTCGACCGCTGGACGATGGACGACTACTACGGCTTCACGGCCTACTTCAGCCAGATCGGCCGCAAGACGACGGACGACTACCGCGAGTGGGTGGTGTACAACCGCGGCTCGGGGGACGCCACGAACCCGGTGACCGGCAAGAAGCTTGACCCCAAGCCTCTTGGGGGAGATGCGGCCGAGGTCGGCAAGCGCGACCGCCGCAGCGTGGTGGCGGACTGGGTCACCTCGCCGGAGAACCCGTACTTCGCCACGAGCGTCGCCAACCGGGTGTGGGCGTCGCTGTTCGGCGTCGGCATCGTCGAGCCGGTCGACGACGTCCGCGTCAGCAACCCGCCCAGCAACCCGGAGTTGTTCGAAGCCCTCGGCGCCAAGCTGGTGGAGTATGATTTCGACACCCGGCAACTGGTGCGAGACATCTGCAACTCGCACACCTACCAACGCTCCGGCGAGACCAACGCGTCCAACGCAGAAGACCTGCGCAATTTTTCGCACGCCGTCCCTCGGCGGATGGGCGCCGAGGTGCTGCTGGACTGCGTCTGCCAAGTGACCGAGTCGCCCGAGAAACTCCCCGGCCTGCCGCTGGGCGCCCACGCGGTGCAGGTGGCCGACGGGCGTGCGGGCAACTACTTCCTCACCACCTTCGGCCGGTCGAAGCGAGAAACCGTGTGCGCCTGCGAGTCGCGCTCCGACCCCACGCTGTCGCAGGCGCTGCACCTGCTCAACGGCGGGTCGGTGCACGGCAAGGCCTACGGATCGAAGCTCGCCCCCGACCTGTGGGCCGCCCAGGGCAACGACCCCGCCAAGGTGATCGACGCGTTCTACGTACGCTGCCTCACGCGGCTGCCGACCGAGGCCGAGCGGGCGAAGCTGACCGCGCTCGTGGCGGACTCGAACGACAAGGTTGGGGCGCTCCGCGACGTGCTGTGGGCGCTGCTGAACTCGCGCGAGTTCTTGTTCAACCACTAAACAACGATTTGACTACGGAGCCACCCAGGACACAGAGACAGAGGTGGGGAACGCGAAAAAGCCCTCGCAGAGGCGCGGAGACGCAGAGCAAGCACGGTGAGCTGGCAACAACCCTTGGCGCCGATGGATGCGTGGGTCAGTCCAGTTCAATCCTGGGTATTCTCCGCGTCTCTACGCCTCTGCGAGAGATTCTAGTGACTCCTCTGTTGACTCAGTGCATGCGTGGTTAACCTCCATACCGTAAGCCCATGTTGAAGACATCTATCACTGCCTGTTCGGCGTCGCTCGCTCTCTGCATCGCCTCCCAGGCCGCGGAGCTTCCGGAGAAGGTGACCTTCGACGAGCACGTGGCGCCGATCTTCCGCGAGCACTGCTTCGCCTGCCACAGCCAGGACGGGGCCTCCAGCGACTTGGCGCTCGACACCTACGCCGCGGCGTCGGCCGGCGGCGCCGGGGGCGAGGTGCTGGTGGGGGGCGACGCGGGTTCGTCGCGGCTGTGGAAGCTGGTGAATCACGAAGAGTCGCCCAAGATGCCGCCCGGTGACAAGCTGCCGGACGACCAACTCGCGGTCGTACGCGCTTGGATCGACGGCGGATTGCTGGAGAACAACGGCTCGAAGCCAAAGAAGTCGCAGGGGCCCGGGCTGGGCGCCGTGCAGGCGACCACAGACAACCGCCCCGTGGGCGAGCCGGCGATGCCGCGCGGGTGGTTCCGCGAGCCGGCGGCCGACTACCAGCACGCGCCGGCGATCGGCTCGCTGGCCGCGAGCCCGTGGGCGCCGCTGATCGCCGCCGCGGCGCCCAAGCAGGTGCTGCTGTTCCACTCCGAGACGGGCCAACTGCTGGGCGTGGCGCCCTTCCCGCTGGGCGACCCGCAGACCGTACGCTTCAGCCGTGACGGATCGGTGCTGGTTGTCGGCGGCGGCCGCAGCGCCGCCTCGGGTGCGGTGGCGCTGATCGATGTCGAGACGGGCGTCCGCCTGGGGGTGTACGGCGACGAGCTCGACACGGTGCTGGCCGCCGACCTCAGCCCCGACCGCTCGCTGGTGGCCCTGGGGGGGCCGAAGAAGAAGGTCCGCGTCTACCGCGTGGCCGACGGCGAGCTGGCCTACGAAATCGGCAAGCACACCGACTGGGTGACCGCGCTCGAGTTCAGCCCCGACGGCGCCCTGCTGGCGACCGCCGACCGCGGCGGCGCGGTCGAGTTGTGGCATGCCTCCGAGGGCTACGGCCGCGGCACGCTGGCCGGCCACAAGGGCCCGATCACGTCGCTCTGCTGGCGGAGCGACTCCGCGGTGCTCGCCTCGGCGAGCGAAGACGGCGAGGTGCGGATGTGGTCGCGCGAAGGCAAACCGATCAAGAACTTCGCCGCACACGGCGGTGGGGTGCTGTCCGTAGCGCTCGCGCGGGACGGCGCCCTGGTGACCGCCGGCCGTGACGCCAAAGTCAAAACCTGGGCCGCGGACGGCAAGCCGACCCGCGAGCTGGCCAAGCTGAGCGACATCGCGCTGGCCGCCTGCTTCACGCACGACGGCGCGCGGGTAGCGGTCAGCGACTGGGCCGGCGTCACACGGCTGCTGGCGACGAGCGACGGCGTCACGATCCACCAGCTCGACACCGCGCCCCCCACGCTAGATGAGCGGGTGCGCGAGGCGCTGGAGCGGCTACGCGAGTCGCAGCGGCTCTCCGACGAGGCGTCGCGCCGGCTCGACGAGGCCGAGGCGGGCCTGGCCCGGGGCGAGGCGGCCCACGCCGCGTACTCCGACCGCCTGGCGGCCGCGGAGCTAACGGTCGCAGACGCCAAGCAAGAGGCCGAAGCGGCGGGTAACGACGAAGAATTCGCCAAGCGGTTGGCAACGGCGCTCACTAAGGCCGAGACGCGCCTCGCAACGGCCGAGAACAAACGCCGCGGGCTCCCCGATCTGGCGAAGCTGCAAAGCGAGGTGAAGCGGGCCGCCACGGGCGCCCAGGAACAGAGCGGAGCGCTCGGCGAGCTCGAGGCAGCCGCGCGCAAAGCCGAAAAGGAGCTGGCGACGTTCCAGCTCGCCGCACAGCGGCTTGCCGCCGACGCCCAGCAGGCCGAGCTGGACGCCCAGACCGCGGCCGCCGCGACGGCCGAGGCCGCGGCGCAAGCCGAGCTGCGTTCGAAGGAGGCGGCCGCGGCCGCGGACCTGGCCGGCAAGCTAGCGGCGGCGGCCAAGGCAGCGGGCGACGCCCAGGCCAGGATGGAGGCCCTGCTCAACGAGGCCCGTTCCGCCCAGGAAAAAGCCGAGGCCGAAGCGGCCGAGGCGACACGACGCGCCGAGCTACTGCGCCTCGGCGCCGAGCAGTTCCAAGAGGACCGCTCGGCGCCGTAAGGCATGCTCGATGAGGGGGGGGACGCGACGCTCGCGCGGCTTCTGGCCCCTTAGGGGCCGCTCAAGCGGGGCGGGCCAGCGCGATCTGCTGAGGCCGGTCAAACGGCTTGAGCTCGTCGCGCAGCACCAGCACGTCGCTGGGGGCTTCGATGCCGATCCGCACCTTGTCTCCGCCGAGTTTGACGACGGTAATAACGATCGAGTCTCCGACTCGGATCCGTTCCGATTCTTTGCGTGAGAGAACCAACATGGGACGCCTACCTCCGTGGGGCCGCCTTGGGACTGCTATGCACATGTATACTAGTAGCCCCAGCGGACGTCAAGCCGCACGACGGCGTTCGGCGGCGGGTTTTGCCCGCCCCGGGTCGTGCGAATCGACGGGGAGTTTGGCGAAACGGGCGCCATCTGCTCCGTAGCAGAGCACGGCGTCCGCCTCGATCTCCCAAACAGCGGAGAGTCGAACGTTCCTCGGTCCTTCAAGCCAAAAGTAGTAACCGCACAGGCGGCCCTGTTGCGTGAGGGGCTGCTGGCCGAGCCCGAAGCAGTCGGGCTCTAGGTTCTCCCGGTCGCACAGCGTCCGGTTCACCAACCGTCTCACCTGCTCCAGTGCGTTTGCTTGTTGGGGGTCTGGTCTCATCGCGGACGCCTCCGTAGCGTCCCGCTGGGTGCTATCACCAAGTTGATCGGTTGGGGGGACTGCGGGGCTTCGCAAATCTTCACAATCCTGTTCGCGATTCGTACGCCGGGGGTGCGATTGGAACGCCCATCGGGTATCGGCCGGCGCCGAGCGGCGCGCGCTTACCGGCCGACGCGCCCCGAAAGGAGCGCCCAGCTTCGCTGCGCTGCGCACGTTGAACGAACCGTTGCGGCGGCGCGCTATTCGGCACAGTACGCCTCGAATTGGCTGGCGAGGTCGGCCTCGGCCGCGCCGCCCCGGTGCAGTAACACCCGGTAACGGAACGTCAGCGGCTCTCCCACCGCCGCCGTGACCGTCCCCTGACGGTACCCTTCGATCGGCGGGAAGTCTTTCTCGCCGATCGGGTTCGCCGCGAACAAACCGTACGTGCGCACGTGCCAGCGGGGCCTCGGCCGGTCGTTCGTGGGGTGGCTCATGATAGCAATGCCCGCGAGTTGGCCGTCGACCGGGCCGGAGTAGTCCACCCAACAGGCGCGTTGGCCCCAGCAATCCGCGTCGCGTTGGCCCGAGTCGTTCACGATGGTCCCCCCGAGCCCCGCGTCTTGCCGCATGGAGTCGGCCACCCGCACCGCGAACAAGCCCTCCTTGGTGTCGCCGATCACCAGCGGCTTGCCGACGGGCGAGATCGTGGTCTGGTAGTCGATCCAGCGGCTGTCGTCGTCTGCGCCGAAGCGGTAGGTGGTTTCGTCGGTGCACACAGTCTCGCCGCCAGGGGCGAGCCACCGCCGCCTGCTGCGCAGCACAGCGCCGTCGTCTTCGTTGGCGATCTCCGGCCGGCCGACGTCCACCACCGCCGGCTGGTCAGAGCCTTGCTGCTTCGAGGCGGGCTCTAGCCAGTAGTCGACGCCGTTCATTAGCTGGTGCCCGAACCACAGGCTCTTGTGGTGCACGTGGTCCGCTGTCTCGCCGGGCGCCGCCTTGCGCATCGGAAAGCCGCGGGTCATCTCCTTGCCGGTCGGCCCGAGGATCGGCCAGAGGATCGGCTTGCTGCCCAGGTCGGTGCGGTACTGGGTGAACAGCTCGCCGTCGACGGTGACGCGGGGCCCGTCGTCGGAGGGCTCGATCCGCGGGGCCGCGGCAATGGCCGGCCCGCTCAGGCACGCGGTCAGCAGCAACAAACACAGGCGCGGGGTCCGGGGGCGACGATCGGTCTGCATCGTTCTTCTTCCTGAGCAGGTCAGAGTAGCAGGGCTGCGGGCCCAGGCCGGGCCGCCGCGACCCATCTTAACCGCGATCGGCCCGCCGCAGGAACCAGAACGGCACGGTATTGAGACGGTTGTGCCGGGGGAGCGCGCAGCGCCGCGCCGCGCGTCGTCAGCGCCGCCAGCAGGCCTGGGCCGCTAGTTGTTGTAGAGCCCCGCGCCGAACCCCTCGTCGGGGCCGGCCGTGTCGTGTGGGGCGCCCTGCGGCGGCTGATGGGGGCCCTTGGCGGGCTCGCCGGCGTGCGGCGTGTCGAATCGGCGGTGCTCGATGTGGTGCTCGCCGGAGTCTCCGCCGTCGTAGTCTTCGTACCGCGACACGTAGCCCGGCTCCTTGGCGCGTTCGATCTCTTGATAGTACTCGTCCACCACGGCCTGCTGGATCTGCTCTCGGCAGGCCGCGTTGATCGGGTGGGCGATGTCTGCGTACAGCTTGGCGCGGCCGTCGGCGTCGCGCGTGGCGCGACCCTCGGCCAGCCGCACCCCGCACTGGTTGCAGTAGTTGGCGCGCAGGTGGTTCTTCATGCCGCACTTGCCGCAGTGCGAGGTGAGCTTGCGGCTAGGCATCGCCACGAACGGCCCGCTCGACCCGTCGATGATCTTCAGGTCGCGGACCACGAAGCCGTCGTCGAAGGTGATCGAGCAGAACGCCTTGAGGCGTTCGCCCGGCTCGTCCATGAGTTTGATGCGGACCTCGGTGATTCGCACGGTTCTACTCCCTTAGCCTGTGGGCTTGTCGTCCTTGGATCGCGCTTCGCCGGAGTGTGCTACGTCCGTCGTGCGAGGAGGTGAGTGCTGTGTGTCCAACCAATCCCCTGGGCGCGCAGCAACGCGGCCGCGGCGTGCGCCGAGCGTGCGTTGGGGACGATCGCGAAGCAGGCCGAGCCGCTGCCGGTCATCATGGCCGTCGTCAGCCCAACGCGGCGCATAGCCTCCAGCGTGCGGCCGATCGACGGCGAAAGCCGCTCCGCGGCGTCTTGCAGCGCGTTGTGCAGCGTGGCGCCGACGCGTCGGAGGTCGCCCCGCCACAACGCTTGCAGCAACTCTCGGGCCGAGGGCCCGTCGCTGTCGGGGCGGCAGGCGCGGTACACCTCTGCGGTCGAAAGCCCCGCCCGGGGTTGGACCAGCACGCACCGCGCCGCGGGGGTCGCCACGGGGGCCACGGCTTCGCCGCGTCCGGTGCAGAGCGCCGCGCCGCCGGCGAAGAACACCGGCACGTCGCTGCCGAGCTCGGCGCCGAGCCGGGCGAGCCGGTCGTCGGGGCAATCGATCCCCCACGCGCGGGCGCCCGCCGCCAGCGCCGCGGCGGCGTCGCTCGACCCGCCCCCCAGCCCTGCTTGGCTCGGGATGCGTTTCACCAGCCGCGCCGTAGCCCCGCCGGTTTGGTTGAACTTGGCCCTGAGCAGCTCAAGCGCGCGCACCACTAGGTTCTGGCTGTCGCTGGGGACCCCCGGGACGGGGCGGCCCAACGGGTCGACCACCGACAGCGAGACGCGGTCGCTGGTCGGGTCGGCCGCGATGGTCAGTTCGTCGTACAGGCCGATCGGCGCGATCAGCGTCTCGACCTCGTGGTAGCCGTCGGGGCGTTTACTCAGCACTCGGAGGTGAAGGTTCACCTTCGCGGGCGCTAGCGCCAACCACCCTGTTGCCGTGCGTCGCAAGATCATGCTGTTCGCCATTACGGAAATCGGTCGGCGTTGTCAGGCCGGGCGATTGCGCGCCGTAACTCCTGACAGAGCAAAATCTTATTGCCTGCGGCGCCGTGGGTCAATGTTTTTGCAAGCACGGTTGGCGGGGCGCGAGGGTTGAGGTTGAACGAGCTGCGCCGGGGGCGGGGACGCCCCGGCTCACACGCGGCTCTTGCGATCCGGGGCGTCCCCGCCCCCGGCGCGTGGGAAAACGCCCCACTTTCCGCTGCCCCCCGCTCGACTCGGCCCCGCCCCCAGCGATGAGCTATAGTTAGCGCCCACCCTCCCTCCGTCGCTACAGCACCCAGCCCTCCATGCCACGCGCCGCCGATTTTCTCAACATTTTGCGCGGCCTGCTGATGGGCGCCGCCGACATCGTGCCGGGCGTCTCCGGCGGAACCGTCGCGCTGGTGCTGGGGATCTACCAGCGGCTGGTCACCGCAATCAGCCGGTTCGACCGCGAGGCGGTCCGCCTGGTGTTGAAGGGTCGGCTCGCCGATGCGGCAACGCACGTCGACCTGCGGTTCTTGGCGACGCTGGGGGCGGGGATCGGCATCGGCGTCGTGGGCCTCGCGCGGTTGATGCACTACCTCTTAGAGCACCACCACAACGCTACCTCGGCCGCGTTCTTTGGGCTCATCCTCGGATCGAGCCTGCTGGTGCTGGCGATGGTGCGGCCCGCGACCCACGGCGGCGCCGCGGGGGCGGTGGTGGTTGGCCTTGCCGCGGCCGGCTTCGCCTACTGGCTGGTGGGCCTGGAACGCGTCGAGCCGGCGGCCGGGCTCCCCTACACCTTCTTCTGCGGCGCGATCGCGATCTGCGCCATGATCCTTCCCGGCATCAGCGGCGCCTACATCTTGCTGCTGCTGGGCAAGTACGAACAGATCACCGGCATCCTCAAGGGGCTGCCGCACGGCGAGGCCACTACGGGCGACCTCGCAACGCTCGCCGTCTTCGCCGCGGGCTGCGCCATTGGGCTGGCGCTTTTTAGCCGGGTGATCCGCTGGCTGCTCGCCAACTGCTGGAGCGTAACGATGGCGGCGCTGTGCGGGTTTATGGTCGGCTCGCTGCGGATGGTCTGGCCCTGGCAACGCGACCTGACGCCCGCCGTCGAGGAGCTCAAACAGAAGACGTTCGAGCCGTACTGGCCGACCACGCTCGACGGCGAGTCGCTGCTGTACATCGCGCTGGCGGCCGCGGGGCTGCTGCTGGTGCTCGGCCTGCAGTGGCTGGGCGCCGTGGGACCCGCGCCGGCCCCCCACGAAGGCGAGCCGTCGGCGTAAGCCGCCGGAGCGTCCGCCGCTAGGATTGCCCCGCCGGGCTGCACGCGTCGGGCTGCACGCGCTGCGCGTCATCACTCCACCCCGGCCAAAACTCCGACGGCTAACGCCGACGGCTCGCCATGGAATCGCTGGCGATCTGGCGGATCTGGGCGTGGACTTCTTCGATAGCGCCGGCGGCGCTCACCACGTGCAGCCGGGCGGGGTCGAGGGCCGCTTCGGCGAGGAACCCCACCCTGAGCTTCTCGCGGAACTCGGCGCCCGCTTGTTCCATGCGGTCGCGTTGGCGGTCGATGCGCGCGTCGGCCAGCTCCGGGTCGAGGTCGAGCACGAACACACAGTCGGGCCGGACCCCCGCGATGGCCGCCTCGCCCACCGCGCGGACCGTCTCGACGCCGAGCCCGCCGGCGTACGCCTGGTAGACGATGTTGGCCAGCACGTAGCGGTCGCTCACCACGACGCTGCCGGCTTCGAGCGCCGGGCGGATCACCTGCTCAACCAGCTGCGCCCGGGCGGCCATGTACAAGAACATCTCGGCCCGGCGGTCGATGGGCGTCTCCTCGCCGGAGTGCAGCAGCACCTCGCGCAGCCGTTCGCCCAGCGGGGTGCTGCCCGGGTCGCGGCACTCGACCACGTCGCGCCCCTGGTCGCGGAGCCACTGGCAGAACAGCCGGAGCTGCGTCGATTTCCCGGCGCCGTCAACGCCGTCAAAGGAGAAAAACATGCGGGGCAGTCTAACCGCTCGGCAGCGCGAAAGGAAGAAAACCGCCCAGACGCGGCGACGGACGAACGAAGATTAAACCGCCACGACGCCAAGAGCGCCAAGGACGCGCCAAGACGGACGGAAAGTGGGCTGCATGACGAGAACATCAAGATTCACGGGACTCAATTCTTCAACGAGCGGTAGTGAATCCCCAGCCGGCCCGTCGAACGGATGTATTCTAGAACTTCATCCTGTCGATCCGGCCCAATCCTGTAATCCGGTCAACAGTCTCTCGTCCGTCTTGGCGTCTTGGCGGTTCCCCTCTTTCCGTCGGCTTGAAGAGCGCGGCCAACCTACAGAGCCAAGTCACGCCAGACGATCTCGCTCGGCTCGGCGGACCAGCGGGGGCCGAAGAAGCCCGTGGCGCGGACGTCCTTTTCTCCTTCCACCAGCGTCTTGGGGCCGAACGCCAGCAGGTCGGGGAAGCCGGCGCCGGCGAAGAAGTAGCGCAGCCGGCTCGTGCCCCGCATGCCCTCCAGGTCGGTCCCGCCGATCATGCCCACCAACGCCTTGGCGCTGCCGACGCGGGGCTGAACGGCCAGCACGCTGAGGCCGGCCACCGACTCTTGGCGCCGGGGGCTCAGCCCGAGCCGCATGTAGCCCGCGCGGAGGTCGAAGTCGCGGCTCGGCACCAGCCGGGGCCACGCCTTGTTGGTGTCGCGGTTGCCGTACAGCACCACGTTGCGGTTGCGGTCTTCGAGCCCGGCGAGCTGGGTGTCAGGCACGACTTCTAGCGAGCCGTTGCCGCGGTACCAAAACGTCTCGCTGTCGAGCCGCGCTTTGTTCTGCGCCCAAGCGTTCTCTTGGGGCGTGCCCGCGGTCCCGTACACTAGCAGCGGGTTGCGGTCGAACACGGCCTTGAGGCCGCCGTAGCGCTCGGGGTTCTTCTCGGAGGCGCTGGGGGCGTCTTCGTGTCGCCAGGCGCCGTCGCTCTGGCGGACGAGCCACACCTTGGTTTGGTCGCCGGGCCAAGGGACCACGACCCGCTGGCCGCCGTCGATTGCGATGCCGACCGGCGCGCCGGGGGGGAGGCCCGCCAGGTCGATCCCCAGCGACGCCACGTTCTCTGTGCGGCCCTTGATGAGGCGTTGGTCGACGACGCGCTCCAGCACCACACGGCTCGGCTCGAACTGCTGCTGCTGCATCGCGATGGTGACCCAATCCATCGTGGCGGACGCGCCGGGGTTGATGGTGGTGAAGTCGACCGTCGCGGCGCTGCCCGGCTCGCGGCGGGAGCGGTCTTCGAAGAACCGCATCATCGCGGGCCAGTCGCAGCAGGAGGGGCCCCACCACGCGCCGGCGCCCGCTTGCTCGCGGTAGGCGAAGTCGGTGTGGAACTCGCCGAGCCTGCCGCGCATGTACCGGCTCTGGGCCACGGGGGTGCGGTCGTCCTGCTCGCCGTGCAGCACGTACACGCCCAGCGGGGCGAGGTTGCGCACCAGCCGCAGCGTGTCGCTTGGCGCCGCGGCGCGGGCCAGCATCGCCTGAACGGGGGTAGGGGTCTCGAGGTCGAGGGCGCCGCCGTAGCTCTTGAAGCTGATCCAACCGCCGCTGGGTCCGACCGCGGCGAACCGGCCGGGCTGGCTCGCCGCCAGGTGCCAGGCGCCGTGCCCGCCGACCCCATGGCCGGTGAGGTAGACGCGCCGCGGGTCGAACTCAAAACGCTGCTGGGCGTCGGCCAGGGCTTCGACCGCCGAACGCGCGCCCCAGTCTTCCCAGTCGAAGCCGTAGGGGCGGCGGTTCTCTGGGCAGACGACGCTGGCCCAGGGCTTGGCCTGGTAGTTTTCTAGGAACTCATCGCAGGGGACGCCCAGCCCGTGCAGGGCGACGATAGCGCCCGCCTCGCCGGCCTGGTTGGGCGCGGAGGTGGCGGGGCTCACGGCGTAGCGCTGCACGCTGTTGTCGATCTCGCTGCGGAAGGTGCGGACCTGCGGGCCCCCCGCCGCGGCGTGCTCGACGCTCACCCACGACTCGGCCAGCGATTTCGAGGGTTCGTCCTCCCGGGCCTTCGTACGCACCAGCACGCGGATGCGGGTGGGCTCGTACTTCCACGGGTCGGGGGTCAGCTCGACGGGCGCCTTGAATACCGACAGGGGCTCGATCCGCGGCAGCGTCGCCACGCTGACCCCACCGCCGGGTGTTTCGCAAACAATCTCGGCCCCCACCAGTGGCGCGGTGGTGGCGTTCACTACCGGCACGGCGGCCAGCAGCGGTTGCGCCTCGCCCTCTACTAGGTCGGGTAGCGTCGCGTCTTCGGGGATCAAGAAGCAGTCGCTGGGGGGCGCGACCAGCTTCGCTCGGAACCCCGGCGCCGCGACGTGGAACAGCAGCTCGTTCTGGCCCTGCTCGAGCTCGATCGGCAGCCGCAACCAGCCCAGCGCGTAGGGATCGCCCGTACGCCACTCGCCGTTGACACAAACAGCGGCGTGGCCGGTTGCTTCGAGGATCACCAAGCGGCGCTGGGGCGACTCGACCGACGCCAGCGCGTAGCCCCCCGGCGCCGCGGGGTCGACCAGCCCGGTCTTGCCGCTGATGCGCACGGGGCGCCACTGACGCTCAGCGCCGAACGTGTCGGTCACCTTGTCGCCCGCCTTGGGGGTCTGCCAGGCGCCCGTGGCGATCGCGGCCTCAACCGGGTCACGGTGGAGCGCCGCCCGCGCGTAGTCTCCCACCTTGGGGAGCAGCAGCACGTCTTCGATGACGACGGGCCCTGGCGGCGGGACGGCCGCTGCGGGCGGGTCCACTGCTGTTTTGGGCGCGTCGGCTTCTGACGCGTCGGCATGGGGCGGGTCTGACGCGGCATTCTCGGCCGGGATCGCGTCGGACATTGCGACCTTCGGCGGGCCAGCCTCGGGGGGCGGATCGTCCCCCCGCGCGGGGCCGGCGATCGCTACCGCCACCGCCAGCGCGATCCCGAGCGCTGTTTGCGTCATGCTTCGGTTAGCTTGCATCCGTCGCCCCATCGCTCTCCGCGGTCGCGACGCCACCTTTGGTCGAACGCACGGTGACGGTGATTTCTCCTTCGCCCTCGACCAGCCAGCGGACATAAACCGGTTGGCGCGAGCCGACGCGATCGATGCGTACGTTGGCTGGGTCGCGGCGGACGGACGCGGCGTCTTCGAAGTAGGGGGAATCACTGGTCATCGCGGTGATCACGGTCAACCCTTGGCCACGCAACTCAGCGCGGTCGTCGGGGGTGATCTTGTTCGCCAGGTCGTGCCGCGAGCGGGTCGGGGTGAGCTTGTTGTTGACGATCGTGGCGGTCACCTGCCGCAGACCCCCGGCAAGCAGCCCCCCGGGCAGGGGCTCGACGCTCAGCGCGTCGACCTGCACCAGGGCCATCTCGTCTGCGTGGAACAGGGTGAAGGCCATGTTGCGGTGGCACTCTTCTTCCAGCAGGAACGACGGCGGCTGCCGGCCCCAGGTCTTCTTCTGGCCGCCGACCTCGATCTTGCCGTACTGGGGGTGATCGACCTCGTGCCAGGGCACGAAGCCGTCGCCCAGGAGCAGCAGCTTGTCGAAGCGGTGCTGGTCCGTGGGGCTGCCGAACCAGTTCCCCGCGGCCGGCTTCTCGCGGAACATGTTGAACGGGGTGTTCAGCTCGTTGGTGAAGGCGAAGATCCCCTGCATGCCGTACAGCCAATCGGTCTCGCCCCCCCATACCTCGTACAGCTCTTCGGCGGTGTTGATGTAGCGGTACCCGGGGAGCATCTGCGTCCCCTTCTCGGCGAGCCGGTCGTACACGGCGATGTCTTCGCCGGGCCAGCGGTCGCTCTTCGACCCCGGCCCGCGGAGGATCATGCCGCCCGTGTTGTGGTAGCTCTGGGCGCCGCCGATGTGGGGGTGGGCCGCGATGAAGTCGGCGACGGCGCGGTTCTCCGGCAGGCTGAACGGGTAGCGGTGGGCGCCGCGTTGCACGTAATCGGGCTGCCACTGCCAGGCCCAGTCGCGGTTGGGGTCGTAGTGCCCGTCGCCGTCTTCGTTGACCAGCCCGTCGCCGTCGTTGTCGATCCCTTCTGCGTCGAGCATCCGGTACGAGCCCGCCTCGTCCGGCTTGGCGCGGACCATCAACTGGGGGAAGTCCGGGTCGGGCTTCCAGCGGCCGTTGGGGTCGGCCACACGCATCTGCGTGATGTGGCCGTCGCCGTCGAGGTCGTCGGCCGGGTCTTCGTTCACCAGCCCGTCGCGGTCGTTGTCGATCGGCGCCTGCCCGCTGCGGGGGGAGTGGGTGGTGTTGGGGTTCTCCATGTGGGCGGCGCGCGAGTCGGGGCTCATCATCGGCATCAGGTAGAAGACCCGCTCGCTGAGCAGGCGGTCGACCATCGCGTTGCGGCCGCGCGACTCGCACAGAAACCAAGCGGTGTACAGCACCACGTCGACCGCCTGGACCTCGTTGGCGTGGATGCCGCCGTCGATCCAGAACGCGGGCCGCTCGGCCTCCGTCTCTGGCGCGCCCGCCTGGTCGGTGATCGTCAGCACCCACAGCTCGCGCCCCTGGTGCGACTTGCCAACGCTCTGCAGCCGGCAGACCTCCGGGTGCGCCGCGGCAAGCTGCTTGAGCAGCCCGGTGGCCTCGTCGTAGCTGCGGTAGAAGTTCCACTGAGCAGAGACTTGCGGGTCGACCGGCGCCCCCAGCGGTTGGTAGGGGGCCGCGCCGCAGGCGAGCGGAAAGAACGCCAGCGCGGCGAGGTGGAACGCGTTGCGGAGCTGCAGGATCATGGCGTCATGCGGTCGCTGGTTGCGACTACGGTTTGCGTTGTGGGGCCGGCAGCGTCAGCAACCGGACGTTTTTCGCCGTTTCGAACTTCGGACGCCCGGTTGCTGAGACGGGGCGCTCGCGTTGGTGGTGCTCGCTACTTCTCCGTTGCGGCGTCGCAGTCCTGCTCGACAAACCCGACCGAGGGCTCGCCGCACTTCAGGTGGAAGCGCGCCGCGTCGCCGTCGGAGATCCGCACCAGCCAGGTGTGTTCGGCCGAGGCGCCCGCGCCGAGCCGCGCCACACGCTGCCGCAGCGGACCGGCCAGCACCTGCGTCCCTTCGGGCCCGGTCAGCTCGACCTGCAGCCGCTGCAGCTTGCCGGAGGTCTCCCCCATCTGCGAAACGGTCGGCAGCAGCCCGTCGTTCAGCACCTTGGTCGTGATACGGCAGACGCCGGCGCCCAGTTCTTCGACCCGCGTGTCGACCAGCTTGAGCCGCGGCCGCATGGCGAGCACTTCGCCAAGAAACTTGGCGTGGGCGTCCGCCAGCGCGTCGAGCGAGTCGAACTCCGGGGCGACCGCGTAGGGCTTTACCCCCCCCACCTCGACTGCCTTGCCGGGGAAATCGGGGTGGTCCACCTTGGTCCAGGCGGCGAACGCCTCGGCGTCGTGCTCGTCGAGCCACTTAAGCTCGAAGCGCTCGGGCTCTAGCCGCTTGTCTTCCGGTTCTTTCTTGGAGCCGGTTGCGGAGGACTGTGGCTTCTTGTCCGTGTTCTCTCCGGTCTTTTCCTCGGCGCCGGTCTTTTCCTTGGCGTCGGGCTTTTCCTCGGCGTCGGGCCCTTTGTCGGCGCCCTTGTCGTCTTCTTTGTCGGGATCGGGATTGGGGTCGGCGTCGCTGTCGCCGTTGCTCTTGTCCTCTCCTTCCGGCCCCTTCGAGGCCTGATCGTCCTTGGATGCTTTCAAGCAATCGATCCACCACCCCGGCGTCGCCAACGTCCAACGTCCGTAGTGGTAGTACGCCCAACCGGTGAACGAGCCGTCCAGCTTGGCCGAGCTCGGCGCGTGCTTCTTGTCGAAGCCTTCCAAGAACTTCTTAGAGAGCGCCTCGTAGGCGTCGGCGTCCGGCTTGGGGGGCGTCCGCTTGATCCGCTCGTTGCCCGACCCCGCTTTCCAGGGGCTCGTGAGGTTGTCCTGCGGCCCCAGCGTTACCACCAAGAAGATGTTGGGGTGGTCAAAGGCGAAGTCGGCCACCGCGCGGCTCTCCGGCTCGCTCACCTGGTTCGGGCCGGCGCCGGCCGTGAAGTAGGGGTACTCGAACGTAAAGTTGCGGTTCAGGTCGACCCCGCCGGCGGGGTCTTCGTTCCACAGCTCGTCGTGGTCGTTGTCGATCCCTTCGCTCAGCAGCCGGTAGGCGCCACGCTCGCCGCGGGCCGGGTCGGCCTTGACCATCAGCCGGGGCTCGGCGGGGAGGGGCAGGTACTCGCCGGCGGGGTCGGCGACGCGCATCTGGGTGATGGCGCCGTCGGCGTTCAGGTCTTCCGAGGGGTCTTCGTCCACGGCGCCGTCGCGGTCGTCGTCGGTCGGACGGGTGTTGGTCGAGCGCTGCGCGTCGAGCTTGCCGAGGCGGCTCTGCGTGGCGTCCGGCGAGGGGTAGGGGATCACGTAGAACGTGACCGAGTCGTCTTGGGCGACCACGCCGTCGAGGCGTTTGACCAGCCGCAGCGCCAGCTCGCTCTGGTAAAGCAGGTCTCCCTGCGGGGCCACCACCAGCACGCCGGGGCGGCTGTCGGCCTGCGGCCCGCCGACCGTGAGCGCCAGCACGGGCTGCCCCTGGGCGGTGCGGCCGATCTCGGCGACCTTCACCCGCTCGCCGGCCAGGGCGCGGCAGGCCGCCTCGGGGTCGGCGCAGTTGGCGACGTATTCAAGCGGCGGCAGCGCGGCGGCCGCTAGCGGCAACGCCAGCAGCGACGCGCCGACCATCAAGAGGGCCGGGAGTGACGGCATGTGAGCGAGTGTAGGGGTTGGGCAGGTTGTGCGGCTTTGCCTCAGGATAGTTGCCCAGGCCCGCCGCGTCATGTGCCCGCCACGCGTGGCAAGCTAGCTCAAGCGTAGCTCGCCCCTTGTGTGATCCCCAATTCCTTTCGCCGCCGGGTGCGGTCTTTGGCCGCCTGCTCCGCATAACCGCTCTCGCGGTGCGCCGCCAGCGGGCACGCCGCGAGGCCTCGGCCCTTGCGCCACGCCTCGAGCGCCGGCGTTACATCCGTGCGGAACGCCCGCCGCAGCTCTTCTTCGGCGTCCACGATGCGTCCCGCGGCCTGATGCCCGGCCAGCCGGTCGCGGTCCACCAACGCCGCCTTGGCGTACAGTTCCTGCGCCATCGTGACGGTCTGGATCATCGCTTCGATTTTTGGCTTGAGGTTGTGCGACTGGTCGACCATGTAGGCGATCTCTGGGTATGCGTTCTCGGCAGATGGGCCCCCGTGGTCGTGGGCGTACGCGTGGATCTCGTTGAAGATGCGGAACACCTGGTAGGGGTCGATCGAGCCGAGCGTGAGGTCGTCGTCTGCGTAGCGGCGGTCGTTGAAGTGGAAGCCCCCCAGCATCCGCTCGTCCAGCAGCCACGCAACGATCTGCTCGATGTTCTGCGCCAAGTAGTGATGCCCGGTGTCGACCAGCACCCGCGCACGGCTCCCCGCCTTCTTCGCCAGCAGGTAGGCCATCCCCCAGTCGGCTACGTCGGTGTGGTAGAACGCCGGCTCGAACGGCTTGTACTCCACCAGCAGCATCTGGTCCTCAGAGAGCGCGCCGTGGCACTCGGTCAGCAGCTTCTCGAACCGCTGCTTGCGGGCGCGGATGCTGTCCTGCCCGGGGTAGTTGGTGCCGTCCGCGAACCACAGCGACACGAGGTTGCTGCCGACCTGCTGGCCGATGCGGACCGAATCGACACAGTGCTCCAGGGCGGCCTCGCGCGCCTCTGGGTCGGGCGACCCAAAAGACCCCAGCTTGTACTGCTGGTCCTGGAACAGGTTGGGGTTGATCGAGCCGACGCGCACGCCGTGCTGCTCGGCCGCCTCGGCGACCGCCGCCGGGGGCGAGGCGTCGCTGAAGTCCCACAGCACGTGCACCGCGACGCTCGGGCAGCACCCGGTGAGCCGATGCACATGCCCCGCGTCGGCCAGCTTGTCCGCCGTGTCGATCGCCGCGGCCTCCTGAAAGAACTTCCCGAACCGGGTGCCGGTGTCGGCGTAGCCCCAACTGGGGGTCTCGATCTCAAAATGGTCGAGGGCGCGGACGGCTTGTTCGAGGAGCTGGTCGTTGAGCATTGCTGGTCACCGGGACAAGAGATGGAAGCCCGCACGCTAGCGTGCCTGAGATTCGAGTGTCAAGAATGGGACGCGGATGGTCGCGGATGAAACGGATTGCCGGCAGATCGTGAATGTTTTTTCATCCGTGTTGATCCTTTTGATCCGCGACCATCCGTGTCCCATTCGTCGGCCTAGCGGAAGTCACGCGACTTCGTCTCACAACTCGCCAGCCCATCGGCCAGCGGGGTGAGCTTCTGGACCACGACGTGGATGATCCCCTCGGCCGATTGCAGTTCGCCGTGCACGATCCAGGCGCCGGCGCGCCGCGCCGTGCGGTAGTAGCGCTCCCACGTGCGTGGGTGGAGCACCAGGTTCATCACCCCCGTCTCGTCTTCCAGCGTGACGAAAGTGATCCCCTTGGCGGTCGCGGGGCGTTGGCGCATCAACACCAGCCCGGCGACCGCCACACGCAGGCCGTTCGGCAGCGCCTTGAGCCCCGCCGCGGTGGTGACGCCGAGCCCCGTGAGCGCGTCGCGGTGGAATGACACCGGGTGGGCCCGCAGCGACAGGGCCGTGGCGCGGTAGTCGGCCGCCACCTCCTCGTCGGCGCCCATCACCGGCAGCAGCTCGGGGAGCGCCTCGTCCTCGGCGGGCAGCGCGTCGAACAGCGGCTGCGGCGCGGCGCCGCGCTCCTCGGCCAGCGCCTGCCAGAGCGCCTCGCGGCGGTTGACCTCGAGCGAGCCAAACGCATCGGCCCCGGCGAGCCGCGCGATCACGGCCTGCCCCAACCCGGTGCGGCGGCTGAAGTCGTCGATGGAAGTGAAGGGCCCGGCGCCGCGGGCGAGCACAATTGCTTCGGCGTCGTCCTCACGCAGCCCCGAGATCATGCGTAGGCCCAGACGGAGCATCCAAGTGCGGCCGCAGGCCGCGCGTAGTCCCCCTCCCCCTTCAGGGGGAGGGGCTAGGGGAGGGGGCGCCCCGGGTACAAAGTCCGCTTCCGATGCACCACGTGTGCCCGCTCCGCCCCCTCCCCAACCCTCCCCCTGCCGGGGAGGGAGTACGGTTCGCTCGCCCCTCACCCCTCGCCCCCCCTCCAGCGTGCAATCCCACGCACTCCGATTCACGTCCACCCCCAGCACCTCAACGCCGTGCTCGCGTGCGTCGCGCACCAGTTGCGCCGGCGCGTAAAAGCCCAGCGGCTGGCTGTTGACCATCGCCGCGCAGAACGCGGCCGGGTAGTAGTGCTTGAGCCACGCCGACACGTACACCAAGAGCGCAAAGCTGGCCGCGTGCGACTCGGGGAAGCCGTACTCGCCGAAGCCGCGGATCTGTTGGTAGACGCGCAGGGCGAACTCTTCGCTCAAGCCAGTCGCAAGCATTCCATCGAGCAGCTTCTTGCGGAACGCGTCGATCACGCCGGGCCGGCGCCAGGCGGCCATCGCGCGGCGGAGCTGGTCCGCCTCGCCCGGCGTGAAGCCGGCCGCCACTACGGCCAGCTTCATCGCCTGCTCTTGGAAGATCGGCACGCCGAGCGTCTTGTGCAGCACCTGGCGGATGGCGTCGTTGGGGTAAACCACGTCCTCGAGCTTCTGCCGGCGCCGCAGGTAGGGGTGCACCATCTGCCCCTGGATCGGCCCCGGGCGGACGATCGCTACCTCGATCACTAGGTCGTAGAACGTGCGGGGTTTGAGCCGAGGCAGCATCGTCATCTGCGCGCGGCTCTCGATCTGGAACACCCCCAGCGTGTCGGCCCGGCAGATCATGTCGTACACGGCCGGGTCTTCTTGCGGCACGCTGGCCAGCGTCAGCGGCCGGGCCTCGTGCTGCTCGATCAGGTCAAAGCACTTGTGGATCGCGGTCAGCATCCCCAGGCACAGGCAGTCCACCTTGAGGATCCCCAGTTCGTCCAGGTCGTCCTTGTCCCACGGGATGACGGTGCGGTCTTCCATCGCGGCGTTCTCGATGGGCGCCAGCTCGCACAGCGGCCCCTGCGTGATGATCATCCCGCCGACGTGCTGTGACAGGTGCCGGGGAAAGCCGATCATCTCCGTGACCACATAGATCAGCCGCTTGCCGAGCGGCGACCCGGGGTCGATGCCGACTTCGGCGCAGCGCTGCGCCAGCTTGGGCTCTTCGCGGTAGCCCTCGAGCTGCTTGGCGAGCGCGTCGACCCGGTCGGGCGACAGGCCCAGCGCCTTGCCGACGTCGCGCACCACCGACCGTGCGCAGTAGGTAATGACCGTGGCGGCCAGCCCCGCGCGGTCGCGCCCGTACTTTTGGTAGAGGTACTGCAGCACCTCCTCGCGGCGTTCGTGCTCAAAATCGACGTCGATGTCGGGCGCCTCGCCCCGCTCCTTGCTGACGAAGCGTTCGAACAACAGGTCGCTGGTCGCGGGGTCGACCGACGTCACGCCCAGCGCGTAACAGACCGCCGAGTTGGCGGCCGAGCCGCGGCCCTGGCAGAGGATGTTGCGGCTGCGGGCGTAGCGCACCAGGTCCCACACGGTGAGGAAGTACGCCTCGTAGCGCAGCTCGCGGATCAGGGTCAGCTCGTGCTCGATCTGCTGGCGGACTTTCGGCGGGACCCCGTCTGGGTAACGCTGCGCGGCGCCCTGCCAGGTGAGCTTGGTGAGGAACTCGATCGGCGTGAGCCCGTCGGGCGCCAGCTCGGTGGGGTACTCGAACCGCAGCTCGTCGAGTGAGAAATGGCAGCGATCGGCGACTTCGACCGTGCGTGCGACCGCGTCGGGCGCCGGGGCGAACAGCGCCGCGATTTCTTCAACGGGTCGCAGGTGCCGCTGAGCATTCGCAAAACTCGGTCCGCCGTCGACGCCAGCCACGGTGGCGCCGGTGCGGATGGCGGTCAGCACGTCGTGCACGACGTGGCGCTCGGGCGCGTGGTAATGCACGTCTCCCGCGGCCAGCAGCGGCAGCCCGGTGCGCCGCGCCAGTGCTTGAAGCGAGGCCAGCTTGCCGCGGTCGTCGCCGTCGCGCAGCAGCTCCGCCAGCAGGTAGGCGCGGTCGCCGAACAACTCGCGGTAACGCGCGAGTGCTCCCTCCCCCATGGGGAGGGGGTGTGGCGGAGGTGACGGTTGGTTCTGGGGCGGGCGTTTGCTGCGGGGCGCCCCCTCCCCTAGCCCCTCCCCCTGAAGGGGGAGGGGGATTACTCCTGCGAGTAGGCCTTCCGAATACTCGGCGATGTCCGCGAACCGCAGCTCGCACTCCCCCTTGGGCGCCCGCCGGCGGCCGATGGTCAGCAGCCGGCAGAGCCGGCCGTAGGCGGCGCGGTCGGTGGCCCACAGCACCACCGGCGGCGCGTCGCGGGGGGTCACCTCGGCGCCTACCAGCAGCTTGAGCCCCAGGTCCTTGGCCGCGCCGTGGGCGCGGACGATCCCCGCCAGGCTGTTGCGGTCGGTCACCGCCAGCGCCGCGTAGCCCAGCTCCGCGGCACGCGCGGCCAGCTCCGAGGCGTGCGACGCCCCCTCGAGGAAGGAGAAGTTCGTCTTGCAGTGGAGCTCGGCGTACGGCATACGGCACAAAAGTCAGAACCAAAGATGCAAAGCTCAAAGTGCAAATCGCAATAGCCGACGGGCTCCGCCCCGTCGGAGGGGCTGAGAAGAACGCATCTATCGAGCAACCCCGACGGGGCGGAGCCCGTCGGCTAGTTTCGCTTGCGCGTTCCGCTGTGCTTGCGCCTCAGTACTCCCCGTGCAGCCACCACGCGCCGCTGCGTAGGTCTCGGAATACCCACAGGGCGCCCCCGTGTGTTTCGAGCCGGTAGTAGTCGCGCCGCACGGTGGCGCCGCGATGCCAGCCGGTTTCGATCCGTTCGGGGCCGACCGCGAGGCGTACGTCTACTTGTTCCCCGCCGAGCCCCAGCCGCGTGGGGGCGCCGTCCGGCTCGGCCGCCAGCAGCTCAACGCGTTGCGGCGGGTTGTGCAGCGTGAGCGGCCGCCGACGCAGCTCGGCGGCGTGGTCGCCGCCGAGCGTGTACGCACGGGACGCCTGCTGCGCGGCGGGTGTGAGTGCGAAGGCGCGTTCCGGGAGGTGGCTCGCGCGTTTGTGGGCCCGCAGCACCTGTGTCTCCCCCAGACGCCCGGTGAGCCGGGCCGCCAGCAGGGCGAGCTCGTGCGGCCGGTTCCGTTGGTCCTGGTCGAACAGCGTCCCCTGCCGCGGCGCGATGGGCGCCGACTCGCTCACCGCGAGCCGCACCGCTTGCAGCGGGGCGTCGAGCGTGAGCGTCTCCATCCGCAGCGTCATCAACTCCTTGAGCTGTTGCGCCCGCGCGGTGGGCTCGAACAGCCGCAGC
The DNA here is from genome assembly GCF_007750855.1 of Pirellulimonas nuda. GTDB lineage: Bacteria > Planctomycetota > Planctomycetia > Pirellulales > Lacipirellulaceae > Pirellulimonas > Pirellulimonas nuda. The sequence continues at coordinate 6,231,143 of NZ_CP036291.1, read as the reverse complement.
TCGAGGAGGCGCTCGGAGCGGTCGGCGCCGACGAACGTCGCCTCGATCCGTAGCGCGCCGCGTTGCTGCTGGGCGAGCGCCGCGGCGAGGCGGTCGATCAAGATGCCGGCGACCGCGGCGGTCGTGTCGGCGTTCTCGACGGGGGCCTCGAACTCCCACTGGGCGACGAGGGGCGTCTCGGCGGTGCAGGCCGTGATGCGTTCGTCCACCTCGCCCAAGAACTGCGCGAGGCGCCGTGTGAGCAGCGGCGGGAACCGCGCCGCGAGGCCCGCCCGCGGCAGCGCCAGAAGCTGGTCGACCGAGTGGACGCCGAGCTGCGCAAGCCGGTCGAGCGTGTCGGCGTCGAGCCTCAGCGCCGCGGCAGGGAGACTCAGCGCCGCGGCAGGAAGACTCAGCGCCGCGGCAGGGAGACTCAGCGCCGCGGTGGGCAGGGGCGCCGAGAAGTGGGCCAGCGCCCACGCCCGGCCGACGGTGTCTGCCGTGGCCAGCCGCACCGCCAGCCCCAGGCGAGCAAAATGGTCCGCCACGCGGGCCGCGAGCGTGGCGGGGTCGGGGTAGATCGCTTCGAGCCCGGCCAGGTCCATCAGCAGGCAGCCCGGCTCGGGGGCGTCTTCGAGGCCGACCAGCGGGCAGAACCGCAGGCACTCCGCGGCGAGCTTCTCGAGGGCGTGGCGGTCGGCCACTGGGTCGTGCGGCGCCGTGAGCAACCGGCGCCCTGCGACCAACGTTTGGGCCTCGGCCGCCGGCATGCCGGGGGCGACCCCCGCGCGGGAGGCCTCGGCAGAGCAGGCCATCACCGTCTCGCCCCGCCGCCCCGGCGCAATCAGCGCTGCCGCCCGGCCGCGCAGCTCGGGCCGCGCGTGGGTGAGCCGCTGGATCGGCCAGCGGGGCAGCGCTACGCAGAGGGTGCGAGGGGGCATGCGGGGTGCTGGCTTGGGGGTTGGCTCGTGGGGTATTCGCGCAGCGCGCCGGCGTCGGGGTCGAACGAGAGGGTCACCGCGCCCCCGGCGGCTCCCCCGCGGCGACGCGTGAGGGTGAGCGTCAGGCAGCGATCGAGCCCCTCCCGCACGCCCGCAATAGCTGCCGACCTAAGGTCGGTGCGATCCGCTTGGCGCGGGCGCTCTGCTTGGTGCGCCCGCACGGAGTGATGTGCGTGGTCCGCGCCGACCGTAGGTCGGCAGCTATTGGGCGCAATGCTCGCGCTGCTACTAGGCGCGTGCGAGACGCGTAGCTGCGCGTCTGCCCAGGTGGGGGCGTCGAGCGCGCTGGCCGGGCGCACGAGCATGCCGAGGGTCCCTCCTTCTTCCGCGGCCAGACAGAGCGCGCGGAACGTGTGTGTGGGGATCCGGTCGCACTCGGCCCACACCGCGCCGACCGCGGGGGAGCGGAGCGCCGCCAGCAGCGACCAGAACAAGTCTCTGGGGCCCGACGGGCGGACCAGCAGCAGCCGACGCAGGTCGACCCCCCACGCCGCGGCGGCGGGGGGGTAGAACGCGCCGCGGGGGTCGATCACCACCAGCTCTCCGCCGCGCCCACAACCCCGCCAAGCACACCACAACGCGGGGAGGCAGGCGCCGCCGCCCCCAGTCGCAGCTAGCCGACGGGCTCCGCCCCGTCGGCGCGTGTCGGGGTGGTGAGTCCACCGACGCGCGGCGACGGGGCGGAGCCCGTCGGCTGTTGGCGTTGGGTTGGAACGCGGGGAAGCGACCCAATCGATCAGCGTGCCCGGGGCCATGCCCGCTGGGGCGCCGGGGCCCGCGAGCAGGCGGTCGAGGCCCGCCGCGCCGGTAGAGATGGCCGCGCCCGCCGGGCGGCTGGCCGACTCCATCTGCTGCACGCGCCCGCGCAGCCGGCGCATCAGTTCTTCGCGCTCGGGCGCGGCGCCAGCGTTGCTATCAGCCATGGTTGCCTCCGATGGTTACTGTACATACGTATCGTCATGGGTCAAGCTCGGCTTGAGCGGGGGGCGAGAAGGGCGAGAATGGTTGCCCACGAATTGCCCGAAAGAAGCCGATAGGAATCGGAAAAAAGCAGAGAGAGCAGGGTCTGAAAGCCCGCGTTTTTGGGCGTCTCAGCGAAAGCGGTTTCCCGCCTCAACCCTCATCCGTTTTTATCCGTGCGATTGGTGGGCAACCGTCCGTCGCGGCTCAGCGCCAGGTAGCAGGCGGCCGCGATGCCGTTGGAGGTGAACACCATGCACATCACCATGATCTGGAAGCGGGCGGCCGCCAGCGGGTCGGCGCCCTCGAGGATCTGCCCCGTCATGGCGCCGGGGAACGACACGATGCCGACCGCCAGCAGGGCGTTGATCCCCGGGATCATCGAGGTGCGGTACGCGGTGCTGCGGGCCTGGGGGTAGGGCTTGCCGGCGGCCGTTTCGGCGGCCAGGCGTTCGGCGGCCAGGCTCACGGCGTTCATGGCGTTGGAGATGGCCATGCCGGCCAGGGCCACGACCTCGCGCGGCGCGAACCACGGCTCTACGCTCAGCACCCCCTGGGTGGCGAACGCGAGCCCCACCAACGAGCCCAGCGCGATCGAGCCCGCGGCGTGCCAGAACCTGGCCCACGAGCCGTCGGCCACGGTGCGCAGCGCGATGCTGGAGGCGGCCAGCACCATCACGGTGAGCACCGCCAGCACGGTCCAGGGCTGCTGGGCCTGGAAGACGAACGTCAGCACGTAGCCCACCAGCAGCAGCTGGGTGAGCATCCGGGCAATCGAATACACGGCGAACCACGGGCCGATCGACCACCGCCAGAAGATGCCGATCACCAGGGCCACCGGCGCCAGCGCGATGGACAGCCGCACGAGGGTGATCGGGTCGCTCGACGCGCTGGCCAGCAGGCTTAGGTGCGTGGCGAGCATCAATCGTGATCGTTGGGCGACTTGATCTGGCTCGCCTGCCAGAGGCGGTCGTACTCGTCGCGCACGTAGGGGTTGAGCTGCGCAGCGAGGTCGCGCGGCAGCTTCGCGGCCTTGATGAGCTCGAGGATATCGGCCAAATCTTTCATCCGGCTGACGTTGCTCATACCTGAGGCGAGCTTGAGGTCGACGAGCGTCGGGAGGTTGATGAACTTGATGCCCTGGCGATCGATCGATACGTCGATTGGGTCGGGGAACGCGACCGGTTTTTCTTTGCCGTCGCCGGGGAAGCCGCCGGTTGTCAAGAACTCGATCCGAACGCCCAATTCCGTATCGCGCAGGTGCTTGCTCGCATCGAACGGCTTGATGTAGCCGAGGCCATCAAGAGCCGTATGGATCGCCGCCAAGCTTTCCTTGGTGACTACGAGATCGACATCATCCGTGAAGCGCTGGTAGCCGTGCGCGAAGAGGGCCAGGCCGCCGACCACCGAATAATCGACGCCCACCTCATCAAGCCGCTTGACAAGCTTTCGTAACGCCAGAAAGGCTTGGCTCTTCTCCGAAAAAAAACGGTCCCCCTCGCTCATGGCCCAATCCCAGTCTTCGGACAAACGATCGTCGTAGGACCGAACTTCCGGATGATCGTGGATGACGGTTGAAGGGTCCATGGTTCCCATTCTACCGCGTTTAACGGCGTACGTCGAAGCGGTTTGAGGGTTTTAGATGGTCGGCCTTTACCGCATCCGCATCCGCTCCGCGGCCGCGGGGTCTTCCAGGCTGATCGCCATCTTGCCGAGCGCTTCGGTCTCGATCTGCCGCACGCGTTCGCGGGTCAGGCCCAGCTCTAGGCCGATCTCTTTGAGCGTCTTGGGCTCGCCGCCGGTCAGGCCGAAGCGGAGGCGGAGGATGGTCGCCTCGCGTTCGTCCATGTCGTCCAGCATCGCCAGCGCGTGGGTCATGCTGTCGCTCTCGAGCATCGCCTCGTCGGGGCTGAGCTGGCCCTCGTCCATCACCATGTCGCCCAGCGTCCAGCCGGAGTCGGCCTGGTCGGTCTGCGGCGTGGCGTTGTAGATCTTGATCGCCTTCTTGATGATCGGCAGCTTCTTCTTGGGCAGGCCCAGCACGCGGGCGATCTCTTCCGGGGTGGGGCTGCGGTCCAGCTCTTCGGTCAGCCGCGCGGTGGCCCGCCGCCACTTGCTCAGCAGCTCGACCATGTAGGCCGGGATGCGGATGGTCTTGCCGGTGTTGATCAGGGCACGCTTGATCGACTGCTTGATCCAGTAGCTGGCGTAGGTGCTGAAGCGGGTCCCCATGGCCGGGTCGAACCCCTCAACGGCGCGCAGCAGCCCCAGGTTCCCTTCCTCGATCAGGTCCTGCAGCCCCAGCCCCTTGCCGGCGTAGCCGCGGGCGATGTTCACCACCAGGCGGAGGTTGGCCCGCACCATGCGGTCGCGGGCGTGGATGTCGCCCTCGCCGATCTTGGTGGCCAGCTCGCGTTCGTCCGCGGCGGTCAGCAGCGCGGTCTCGTTGATCTCGCGCAGGTAGGTCTCCAGCGGCGTTTGCACGGCGGAGCTGGCGCGTTTCTTCTTGGGCTTCGGAGCGGCGGGCATGGCGTGGGCGCTGGGGCTGGATCGGGGCCGGGCGGCGTATGCGGGGGGCGTGAGCTGCGCTCGTTGCCCATCAGGTGCTAGCAGAGGGTATCGGAACCTCGGCACGCGGTAGGCCAGCGACGGGGTAAAGACTGAGCAGTACAGCGGATGCGCCTGCTGTGACGGACCTAACAAAAAAACCGGCGCCGCGGCTGGTAGGCCACGGCGCCGGTTGAACGGCTCATTGAAGTTCAGGTCGGAGGGGCGCTGACGGTTACGACGCGTCGGCCGGCTGATCGGCCGGCTCGTCGGCCGGGGCATCCGCAGCGGGGGCGTCCGCCTCGGCCGTGGGTTCCGCGGCGCTGGCGGACTTGAACAACGGGCCGGAGTCGGCGCCGATGCCGCCCTTGAGGTCGGCCGACGACATGTTGCTCGTCGCCTCGGTGGTGGGCTCGTCGCCCTCGCCCTCGGCCCACTCAACGCGTTTGCGGCTGAGGCCGATCTTGCGCTCGTCGATGTCGACGCGTAGCACCTTCACCTCCAGCACGTCGCCCACCTTGCACACCTCTTCGGGGTTCTCGACCTTGTGGTCGGCCAGCTCCGAGATGTGCAGCAGCCCCTCGAGGCCGTCTTCCAGTCCGACGAACACGCCGAAGTTGGTGATCTTGGTCACCTCGCCGGAGATCAGCTGGCCCGGCTGGTAGCGGTTGGGGATGTCGGTCGCCCACGGGTCGTCGTCCATCTGCTTCACGCCCAGGGCGATGCGGCGGCGGTCCTGGTCGACGGAGAGCACCTTGCAGTGCACCTCTTGCCCCTTCTCCACCACTTCGCTCGGGTGGCTGACCTTGCGGGTCCACGACATGTCGCTGACGTGCAGCAGGCCGTCGATCCCCTCTTCGATCTCGATGAACGCGCCGTAGTTGGTGAGGTTGCGGACCTTGCCGGTGACCATGGCGCCGGGCGGGTAGGCCTCGGCCACCTTGTCCCAGGGGTTCTTCTGGGTCTGCTTCATGCCGAGGGAGATCTCTTGCTTCTCCTCGTTGATGCCCAGCACGACCACCTCGACCTCGTCGTCGATGTTCACCATCTCGCTGGGGTGGCTGATGCGCTTGGTCCAGCTCATCTCGCTGATGTGCACCAGCCCTTCGATGCCGTCTTCCAGCTTCACGAAGGCGCCGTAGCTCATCACGTTGACCACGGTCCCCTTGATCCGCGAGCCGACCGGGTACTTGGTCGACACGTTGTCCCACGGGCTGGCTTCCTTCTGCTTCAGCCCCAGGGCGATCTTCTCTTTCTCGTAGTCGATGTGCAGCACGGCGACCTCGAGCTCCTGGTCGATCTTGACCATCTCGCTCGGGTGTCCGATGCGGCCCCAGCTCATGTCCGTGATGTGCAGCAGGCCGTCGATGCCGCCCAGGTCCACAAACGCGCCGAAGTCGGCGATGTTCTTCACCACGCCCTTGCGCAGCTGACCCACCTCCAGCACCTTGAGCAGCTCCGACTTCTTCGCGGCCCGTTCGTTCTCGATCAGGCTGCGGCGGCTCACGACGATGTTGCGGCGCTGCTCGTCGATCTTGAGCACGATGCACTGGATCTCTTTGTCGACGTACTCGCCGATGTCGTGCGGGCGGCGGATGTCGACCTGGCTGGCGGGCAGGAACACGTTCACGCCGATGTCGACCAGCAGGCCCCCCTTGATCTTGCGGAGCACGGTGCCGGTGACCACGTCACCTTCATGGACGTTGTCCATGACCGCCATCCACTTCTCGATCGTCTCCGCCTTGCGCTTGGAGAGGACCAGCATGCCGCGGTCGTCGTGGCGGCCGACCACGTCTTCGATCTCTTCCACCAGCACGCGGACCGTGTCGCCGATCTGCGGCTCTGGTTCTTCTTCGTTCTCCTCATCCGCTTGCCACTCTTCGCGGGGCACCAGCCCCTCGCTCTTGTAGCCGACGTCGATGACGACGAACTCGTCGTCCATGCGGACAATCTTGCCCTCGACGATGGTGTTCAGGTTGACGTCTTCGGCTTCCAGCCACGCGGTTTCATCCAGCAGGGCGGTGCCGACCGCGGCTTCCCAGTCTGCTTCGGTGACGTCGAATTCACGAATGAGGTTACGGTTTACCATGGGGGGAGCGGGCGGCCGGCCAGAGAATGGGGGGCGCCAGAGGGGGGTTAGAGGTCGAGGGCGGCCCCGGCCGACAACACGCCGGACGTATGCAGGGCTAGCACGGGAATCCCAGATGTTAGCAGACTCGCGGGATGGCCACAACTTGCGTTCCTGCGACCGCCGCACACCCCAGCGACGCCCCCTCGGCGTGGCTCGAGATTCGCTACATCCAGCGAAACCCCCGACGGGGCGTAGAGCGTCGGCTCTTGGGGTATTCTGTTCCTCGCGCCCGTCCCGCCCACCGAACAACCGCCCATGGCTACCACACGCAAGCACCAACAAACGATCCGCACCCCCGACTGGGTCAAGCACGCGGTCTTCTACCAGGTCTTCCCCGACCGCTTCGCCCGCAGCGAGCGGAACGAGCTTCCGCGGGGGCTCCGGCTGCAAGAGTGGGGCGCTACGCCCACCCAGACCGGGTTCCAGGGGGGCGACCTGTACGGCGTGGTCGACCGGCTCGACCACCTCGCCGGGCTGGGGGTCAACGCCCTGTACCTCTGCCCGATCTTCGCCTCGGCCTCGAACCACCGCTACCACACCTACGACTACTTCCAGGTCGACCCGCTGCTGGGGGGCAACGACGCGCTGCGAGAGCTGATCGACCGCGCCCATGATCGCGACATTAAGGTGGTGCTGGACGGGGTGTTCAACCACACGGGACGCGGTTTTTGGCCGTTCCACCACATCCTGGAGAACGGCGGCGACTCTCCCTACCTCGACTGGTTCCACATCCACGGTTGGCCGCTGCACCCCTACCCCGGCCCCCGGCAGAAGCCCAACTACAGCGCCTGGTGGAGCATGGCGGCGCTGCCCAAGCTGAACACCGACTGCCCCGCGGTGCGCGAGTACATCTACGAGGTCGCCAAACACTGGATCGACTTCGGGGCCGACGGCTGGCGGCTGGACGTGCCCGGCGAGATCGACGACGACAGCTTCTGGCAAGAATTCCGCCGGGTCGTCAAGGGCGCCAACCCAGAGGCCTACATCTGCGGCGAGATCTGGCACGAGTCGCAGCGCTGGCTGCAGGGCGACCAGTTTGACGGCGTGATGAACTACGTCTTCACCGGCCCGGCCATCAGCTTCTTTGCCGCCAAGACCTTCCGCAGCGACTTTGTGCACCCCCACCTGCCGCTGGCGGAGCTCGACGCGCGCCAGTTCTCGCGCAAGGTCGACTACATGCACGGGCTGTACGACTGGGAGATCAACTTCGCCCAGATGAACATGCTAGACAGCCACGACATGGCCCGCCTGGCGTGGCTCACCCAGGAGCACAGCGCGCAGCGCCTCTGTGTGCTGTTCCAGATGACCATGCCGGGCGCCCCCTGCATCTACTACGGCGACGAGGTCGGCCTGGCCGGGGGCCCCGACCCCGGCTGCCGCGAGGCGTTCCCCTGGCACAAGCCAGACGCGTGGGACCGCGAGCTGCTGCGTCACTACCAGCAGGCGACCGCGTTGCGGCACGCCCACCCGGCGCTGCGCACCGGCAGCTTCCAGACGCTGCACGCCGAGGGAGACGTGTACGCCTTCCGCCGGGCCCTGGGCGACGACGATTTGATGGTGCTCTTCAATACCGCATTCGAGCCGCAAGAGCTCTCGATCCGGGTGGCGGGGGTCGCCGACGGCGAGTTCCGCCAGGTCTGGCCCTCAGGGCCGAGCCGGAATCACGCCGTGCGAGACGGCCTCTGGTCGCCGGACGTCCCGGCCCGGGCCGGGGTGGTCGTTGTCCGCGCATGACGCGCGGTCGCGAGTTTTTCACCGGCGATTCTGTTTTTCTCTCATCCGCCGGCGTATGCCGCACGGAACCCACGTGAGCCGTGTTGCTCGCCAGCGACGCGTGTCGCCCCCGCGGCTCATGTACTCCGCCGACGGAAGATTACGTATGACTCGGACCCTTCACCTTGTCGGGGCGCTGCTAGCGGCCTCGCTGGCCGGCCAATCGTCTGCCGAAACTATCTACGGCCTCGCTGGGGCAGGCATCAATCAGCAACTGGTGACTTTTGACAGCGCGGGGCTCGCGGTCACCAATGCGGCGCCCATTAGCGGGCTGACCGCTGGACTCGGGACGGTGTCGCTACAGTCCATCGACGTCCGCCCCGCCACCGGCGAGCTGTACGGGCTGGACAACAACAGCCTGCTGTACTCCATCAACCCCGTTAGCGGCGCGGCGACTCAGGTGGGCGTGCAGCTCAGCCCGACCCCAACCGGCACCACCTCTACCCGAACGATCGACTTCAACCCCACGGTCGATCGCATCCGCGTGCTGGGCGACTCTCCCAGCAACAACAACTTGCGGGTGAACCCAAGCACGGGGGCCACCCTGGTCGATGGCACGCTGGCGTTTGCGGCCGGCGACGTGAACTTTGGCACGCGGCCGTTTGTGGTCGGCGGCGCCTACACCAATAGCGACCGAGACCCCGCGACCGGGACCACGCTCTACGACATCGAGGCGGGGCTCGACATCCTGGTCACGCAGACCCCCGCCAACGACGGCACGCTTCAGACCGTCGGCCCGCTGGGGCTTACCGTTAGCAACACCGGGCAGGTGAGCTTCGACATCTCTGGGTCGACTGGCCTGGCCTACCTGGTCGGCAGCCAGTTGTTTGGCGGGACGATCTCCGCCAACACGCTCTACTCCGTCAACCTGGCCACCGGCGCCGCGACGTCGCTTGGCTCGATTACCGGCGTGCCGAGCGGCAGTGTTACCGACATCGCGGTGGCTTTCCCCGGCGCCCCAGTGCCCGAGCCCACATCGATCACTCTTGGTGTGTTGTTGGTCGGTGGTCTGTTGTTGGGGCGACGCCGGGTCTGACGACGGCCGAACTGGAGCACCCCTGGGCGGGGCGGGCTCGTTGCTCGCCCCGCCGCTTTTTTGTGGGCGCCGCCGCGGCGATCGGACGGCCTGCCCGATTTTTCCGCGACTCAAGCAAATGTCGACCGTATCTGCGGTTCTTTGCATCCGCCAGCCGTTATGCCGCGGAAGCTCTCCGACGACCCTCGGTGGTTCGTCGGAATCCTCTGGTCTTCATCCGCCAAACCTACGCACCCGAGTGAACCAATGATTTGTCTCTGGACGACCCGCCTTTTCTTTCTCACAGCCGCTACCGCCTGCTGTACGGCCGCCTCCGCCAACCACATCCTGGGGTACTCGTTCGACGACGCCACGGGAACTCCCAACGGCAGCCTCGCGGGCACGGCCCCGGCGCTGGGCATTGTTAGCCCCGCGGTGATCGGCGCCGACGGCTCGGGGGTCTCGGGCATGCTTGGCGACCGCGCGCTAGACAACGCGGCCGCGGCCGCCATGGGGGGAACGACCAACAGCTCTGGGGGCCGCGGCACGCACGCCGCCGACTTCGACGGCATCGACGGGCTGCTGAAGTTCACCATCGCCGGCTGGTTCAAGACCGATACGTCCGCCGCCATCGGCGGCAACGCGGTGCTCTACTCCAACCGCTCGGGAGTCGCGGGGGTGAGCGTCCACGGCGACCCCAACAACCCCGGCAGCCTGGTGCTGGCGGTCGACAACGGCTCCAACGCCTCGACCGGGTTCGGCGCCACGCAGGAGTGGGTGAACTTCGCCGTCACCTACGACGGCACGATCTTGCAGCCCGGGCCCAACGTCTTCTTCTATGCCGGCGGGATCAACACGCCGCTCGCGCTGGTCGGTTCGGGCACGAACACCAACGGGTCGGGCAGCGACCCCGCATCCAATGAAACCGCGGCGCTCAGCCTCGGCGCCCGGGTGCTGTTCGGCGCCGTCGACGCCGACCCGTTCGACGGGCTGCTAGACAACTTCCGCATCTGGGACGAGATCGTCCCGCTGGCGACCCTGGAAGGTGTCCGTCTTGGCGACACAGGCGCAGCCGGCGTCCCCGAGCCCGCTTCGGTGACGCTTGCCGCCGCTATGCTCGGCGGTTTGCTGCTGGTCCGCAGCCGCCGCTAACCCGGGCGAGCCGTCGGCGCAAGCCGCCGGAGCATCCGCAGCGATCGAGAAACCCACTAGTTTTTGGCGAGGCGGCCGCGGGCCCGCCTCGCCATTTTTTTTTGCGCTGCACAGTTCCAGGAATGCGTGGGCCGCCCGTTGTCGGTACGATGGAGGACTGCTTTTCTCGTCCTCTCTATCCCTTGGGGTGCAGTGCTATGGGTCGGTTGTTGGCGGCGTTTGCGGTGGTCGCCGGGGCGCTGGGGGGCCCCTGCGAGTTGACGGCGTCTTCTGCCCGAGCAGCCGAGCGGAACATCCTGTTTATTGTCGCCGACGACCACGGCGCCGACGCCGGCTGCTACGGCAACCCCGTCATTCAGACGCCGGCGCTCGACGCCTTGGCGGACGAAGGGATGGTCTTCGACCGCGCCTACTGCACCACCGCTAGCTGCAGCGCCAGCCGCAGCGTGATCCTCACCGGCCTGCACAACCACCTCAACGGCCAGTACGGGCACCAGCACGACTTCCACAAGTTCAGCGCCTGGACGAACCTCATCAGCCTGCCTCAGTACCTGGCCTCGGCCGGCTACCGCACCGCGCGGTGCGGAAAGTTTCACGTCGAGCCGGAGTCCGTGTTCCGGTTCGACTCGGTGCTCAAGGACACCGGGCGCAAGACCGTGGCGCAGGCCGAGGCGTGCCGAGAGTTCCTCTCAGCCGACGCCGACAAGCCCTTCCTGCTCTACTGGTGCACGCACGACCCGCACCGCAGTGGCGGCGTGAATAACGGCTCGCCCTACAAGCCCAACCGCTTCGGCAACGAGGGGAAGTACGCCGGCGTGAAGACGGTCGAGTTCGCCCCCGAGGACGTGGTCGTCCCGCCGTTCCTGCCCGACACCCCCGAGTGCCGGGCGGAGCTGGCGGAGTACTACCAGTCGGTCTCGCGGCTCGACCAGGGCGTTGGCCGCCTGGTGCAGATCCTCAAGGACGCGGACCTGCTCGACAAGACGCTGATCGTCTACATCAGCGACCACGGCATCGCGATGCCCGGCGCCAAGACCACGCTGTACGAACCGGGGATGCGCAGCCCGCTGATCGTCCGCGACCCGTACGCCACGCTCCGGGGCGTGCGGTCCGATGCGATGGTGAGCTGGGTCGACCTGACGCCAACGCTGCTCGACTTCGCCGGCGCCCTGACCGAAGAAGGCGCCGCCACCCCCAAGGTCGCCCGCCCCCTAGCCGGCGAGCTACGCGCTCGCCCGGCCGGCCAACGCAGCCCGCACCTCAAGCCGGGCCGGTTCCACGGCCGCTCGTTCCTGCCGATCATCGAAGCCAAGACCGAGGCGGGCCTCGACCCGCCCGGCTGGGACGAGGTGTTCGCCTCGCACACGTTCCACGAGATCACCATGTACTACCCGATGCGGGTCGTGCACGAAGACCGGCTCAAGCTGATCTGGAACATCGCGTACCCCCTCCCCTACCCTTTCGCCAGCGACCTGTGGGCAGCGCCCACGTGGCAGGCCCAGTTCCGGCAAGGGATGGACGCGCCCTACGGGCCGCGCAGCGTGGGCCAGTACATCCACCGCCCGCAGTTCGAGCTGTTTGACACTCAGGCCGACCCGTACGAGGCCAAGAACCTGGCCGAGGACCCGTCGTACAAACCGGAGCTCGACCGCCTGAAGCAAAAGCTCAAGGCGTTCCAGCAGGAGACCGACGACCCGTGGATCATGAAGTGGGACTACGAGTGACGCGTTGGCCTACGTGTACTGCGTGTTCGCGCGTTGGGCTTCGTCGCGCTGTTGGAACCACCGCGAGGCGAGCCTTACTGCTCTGCAGTAGGCGGTAAGCAACGCGGTGCGCACCGCCAGGGTGATCACCAGGCCGATCACGCCGCCGATTTGTTCGGCCTGCACCTGCAAGCGCCCGATGGTGAAGACCCCCTCCCAGACCCCGACCCCGATGCTGGCGACCGCGGCCGCCACGTAGGCCCAGCAGAGGAAGATCGATGTTGGGTTCTTGAGCAGCATCAGCGTGTTGCCCGCGAGCCCCAGCACCGTCATGCCGATGTTGGCGGCGCAGCCGAACACCACGACCCCGTAGAGCGGGTGGTCAACCGGCAACGTGTCCAGCACAAACAGCCCAAACGCCGCCATCACGCCGCGCAGGGCCGCAAACACCAGGTTGGCGATGGCCCAGCCCCGGCAGTAGCCGGGGAGCCGATCCGAGCTGTCAGACCGGACCGGCGGCGCTTCTTCGTCCACAAGCGGCGCCGCGTAGGGGTTGGTGTGGCCGGGGGTCGGCATCGGCGGCAGCGCTCGGGGGACGTGTGGCGGAGCGTAAGAGTTTAGCGGCTCGCGGGGCGTCTGTGGCGGCTATCTTCGGTGGGCCCCCGACCTTGCCCCCCGGCTACGCCGTACAATGGTGGTGTCGTCCGAGGGGGCGGTGATCCGGTGGCGCAAAATCTCGGTAGCGGGGGGCGTGAGAGTCGCCACAATAGGCATTGCGGCCACGAATTAGGCCCCGACGGCCGGCATTCTGGGGGGTGCGCCATTTTTGTCCCCGAGGTGTCCACTGATGTCCCGAGGTGTCCGCTGAGGTGGGGCGTCGGGGCCGCGGTTGGCCGCATTTCGGGTGACTGGGAAGGACGGGAAGGATGGGTTTAGCGTGGTTTCAGCGGGTTTCGGGCTCGGGTGGGGGTTTTGTCCGAAAATGAGCGGGGGAGAAGACGCCCAAAACGGACAAAACTCCGGTTGGGTTTTTATCGGCGGGCTCCTGGTCCGGCGACGGGGCAGACCCCATCCGCTAGTTCAGGTTGTTCCTTCTTTGCTAACGACTAACACCTAAGACCTAACACCCATTTGAACACCGAGCAGTACCTCAAGCCGGAAGTCATCCAGCAGATCAAGCGGCTCGACCTGCGCGCGCAGTTCATCGTCAAAGGCTTCTTGCAGGGGATGCACGCCAGCCCGTTCCACGGGTTCAGCGTTGAGTTTAGCGAGCACCGCAAGTACACCCCGGGGGACGACCCCAAGGACATCGACTGGCTCGCCTACGCCAAGACCGACCGCTACTACGTCAAGAAGTTCGAGGCCGAGACCAACATCACCGGCTACCTGGCGATGGACCTTTCGGCCAGCATGGCCTACACGTACCGCGAGGAGCTCACCAAGTTCGACTACGCCATCTGCCTGGCCGCGGCGCTGACCTACCTGATGGTGCACCAGAACGACCCGGTGGGTCTGGTGACTTTCGGCAAGGAGATCACCCGCTCGCTCAAGCCCCGCAGCAAGCGGCAGCAGATCGGCAACATCCTTTCGCTGCTGGCCAAGCTGAAGCCCGAGGGAGAGACAGACATCGCCCACAGCCTGACGCAGTTGGCCGCGATGCTGCGTCACGCCAGCCTAGTGATGGTGTTTAGCGATCTGCTGACCGACACCGAGCCGGTGATCGCCGCGCTACGAAGGCTGCGGCACGGCGGGCACGACGTGATCTTGTTCCACGTGCTCGACGCCGCTGAGGTGGGCTTCCCGTTCCGCGGGCTGGTCGAGTTCCAGGAGCCCGAGACGGGCGAGAAGCTGCAGATCGACGCAGACGGTTTCCGCAGCGACTACCAAGAAGAGATCGCCGCGTTCCGCGAGACCTACCGCCGCGAGTGCTTCCAGAGCGGCATCGACTACGTCCCGCTCGACACCAGCATGCCCTTCGACCGGGCGCTCACGGAGTACCTAGCGACCAGGAGGCAAAGGGGGTGAATGGTGAGTAGTGAATCGTGAATGGATTGGAAGTTGCTGCTTCCAACGCACCGTACCACTCGCTACTCACTACCAACCACTCACTACTCACCATGGCCTTCCTCACCCCCGCACTGCTGGCCGGCGCGTTGTTTATTGCGGTGCCCATCGCGTTGCACCTGGTGATGCAGCGCAAGCCGCAGGAGCTGGTGTTTCCGGCGCTACGGTTCGTCAAGCGGCGGCGCAGCAGCAACCAGACGCGGCTGCGGCTGCGTCAGCTCTTGTTGCTGCTGCTGCGGTGCCTGGCGATCGTGCTGCTGGCGCTCGCGCTGGCCCGGCCGATGCTGCGCGGCACGGGGCTGCGGGGCGCCGGCGGGGGGAGCGCCGCGGCGCTGGTGTTTGATTCGTCGTCGCGGATGAACTACCGCTGGGAGAACCAGACCCGCCTGGAGGCCGCGCAAGACGTCGCCCACTGGCTGCTCGATCAGATGCCCGCCGACACCCAGGTGAGCGTGGCCGACACGGCCCGCGGGCTGCTGGGCGCCGCGTCGGAGCCGACCTCCGCCAAGCTGCGGGTCGACCGCCTGCAGGCGTCTGCCGCAGCGCGCGACTGGAGCGCGGTGCTGCGCGACGCGCTCGACTCGTTGGGCGACGACCAGCAGACGCGTCGCGAGCTGTACGTGTTCACCGACCTCTCCGCGGCGGCCTGGGACGGGCCGTCGCAGACGGCGCTCGCCGAGGGGCTCGCCGGGCGCCCCGGCGTGCGGGTGTACGTGATCGACACGGGCGCCGAGCGGCCGATCAACGCGGGGCTAGCGCCCCTCTCAACCGGTGGCGACACGTCGGCCGTTGGCGACGCGGTGGCGGTCTCGACCACCGCGTACCGCACCGCCGCCGCGGAGCCGGGCCGCCGCACCGCCGAGTTGTGGCTCGAAGGGGAAGGGGAGCCAGAGAAGCGGGGCGAATCGGTGATCGACCTGACCGACGCCGAGGCAGAGGTGCGCTTCTCGTTGGCGGGGCTGGAGGAGGGTCTGCATCAGGGCTACGTCCGGCTGGCCTCCGACGACCCGCTCGCGGACGACGACGTGCGGTACTTCACCCTCCGCGTTGAGCCGCCGCGGCAGGTGCTGGTGGCGGCGCCGACCGCAGAGCAGGCGCTGTTTGTGCGCGAAGCGATCGCGCCGTCGGGCGCCGCGCCGGGCGTCGCCAGCAGGTACGAGTGCCGGGTGACCACGTTCGCACGGCTGGCGTCGATCACGCTGGAAGACTACGCGGCGGTGCTGCTGCTCGATCCCCCCCCGCTCGAAGACAAGCAGTGGGACGCGCTGGCCGACTACGCCGAGCTGGGCGGGGGCGTGGGCGTCTTCCTGGGGCGAGAGGCGCGCCGCGGCGCGATGAACGCGCCCGCGCCGCAGAGGCTGCTGCCGGCGCCGCTGCGGTGGAAGTCGCTTGACGCCACCTATTTGCGCCCCACCAGCTACCAGCACCCGGCACTCAGCCAGATTGCGGACTACGCCGAGTCGATCCCCTGGCGCGAGTTTCCGGTGAGGGCGTTCTGGGCGCTCGACACCCCCGACGAAACCGCCGTAGTGGCGGCCCCGTTCGAAAACGGCGACGCGGCCATCCTCGACCAAGCGATCGGCGCGGGGCGGGTGATCACGATGACGACCCCCGTCTCGGACCTGACCAGTTCCGAACCCTGGAACCTGCTGCCGACCGGCCGCGAGCCGTGGCCGTTCCTGGCGCTCAGCGGCAGCCTGATCGACTACCTCACCGGCGCCGCCGACCGCCCGCTGAACTACACCGCGGGGGTGGCCCCGGTGGTGGCGGTCCGGCCGCGGCCCGAGGTTTTCCCCTACGTGCTGCGGACCCCCGACGGCGCCGCCCAGCGGCAGACGCTGCCCCCCGACCAGGCCGAGATCGTGGTGTCGCTGGCCGACCGGGTAGGCAACTACCGGCTGCGCGCCGGCGGCGATTCGCAGCAGCTCGACGCGGGCTTCAGCGTCAACGTGCCGGGGTCGACCGGCGCCCTGCAGCGGGTCCCGGCCGACGGACTCAGGGAGGCGCTGGGCGCACGGCGGACTCAGGTGGTGCGTACGCGCGACGAGCTGGAGCGGCAGGTCGAGGTGGGCCGCAGCGGGCGCGACTTGTTCCCGTGGGTCGTCACGCTGCTGGCGTTGGCGTCGGCGATCGAGTACGTGATCGCCAACCGCTTCTACAGCGCGGCGCCGGGTGAAGAAGACTAACCGCCAAGACGCCAAGACGCCACGACGCCACGACGCCACGAACGCCAAGACGCGCCAAGGACGGACGAATTGGTTTTGGGGAGATCGACCTGGGTCACCTCCGATCACACCGAGAAAGGGTTTAGAGAATCTTGTTATCCTGTCATTGGTTTTTTTGGCGCGTCTTGGCGTTCGTGGCGTCTGGGCGGTTCCCCACGTAGCGGCACGCGGTCTCCGAAATGCATTGGTCGTTTGATCCCGTTGGCGGCGCCCCGTTCACCTTGCTGGTGGGCGTCGTGCTGGTGCTGCTGGTGTGGCTCGTGCCCCCCAGCCGGGGCCGGCTTACGCGCAGGCAGCGGGGGGCGCTGGTCGCTTTGCGTTTGGCGTTCTTGGCGCTGGTGCTGCTGACGATGGTCCGCCCCTCGTTGCAGTACACCCGCGTGGAGAAGCTGCGGGCGACGCTGGTGCTGCTGCTCGACTCGTCTCGCAGCATGCAGGTAGAGGACTCGCTGGGAGACGCCAGCCGGTGGCGGTCGGTGGTCGACATGCTGGGAGAATCGCGCGAGGCGCTTGAGAAGCTGTCTGAGAACTGGGACGTAGCGGCGTGGCGGTTCGACACGGGGCTGACCCCGGTGGCCTTCGAGAACGGGACGCTAGTGCTTCCGGAGACCCCAGACGGGGATCAGACCGGCATCGGCGCGGCCCTCAGCGAGCTGACCGACCGGGTGAGCGACAACCGGCTGCTGGGGGTGGTGCTGGTTTCCGACGGCGCCCAGCGGGCCACGGCCCCTCGCGACCTAGCGCCCCAGCTCGCCGCGCGACGGCTCGCGGCCGACGGGGCGCCGCTGTACGGCGTGGCGGTCGGCAGCCCCGCCAGCGGCGGCGGGTCGGACCTGGCGATCGAGGACCTGTCGGTGAGCGACACGCTGTTCGCCCAGGCGCCGGCAGAAGTGACGGCGCGGCTCCGCATCGACGGCTATTCTAACCGCGCGGTGAGCGTGCAGCTTCTGTGGGAAGACGACGCGGGAGAGCTGAAACCGGTCGACGCCCAGCGGATCGAGACCGACGACCGCCGCGGCGGATACCCCATCCGGCTCCGCTACACCCCTACCCGCCCCGGAGAGCAGAAGATCGTGGTGCGTGTCGAGCCGCTCGAAGGCGAGCAGGTGACCGGCAACAACGAGGCGGGGACGTTCGTCACGGTGCGTGAAGGGGGCGTCCGGGTGCTGTACCTGGCGGGCGCCACCCGGCGGGGCGGGTTCCCGGGGGTGGAGCAGCGGTTCGTGCGCGCGGCGCTCGACGGGTCGCCCGACATCGCGGTCCAGCGGCGGATGTTCAACTACTCGCGTCCGCCGCAGCGGCTAGAAGAGGAACTGCGGCCGGGGGCGTTTGAGGTGTTCGTGCTGGACAACCTCGACAAGGAAGCGCTGGAGCTTTCTGCATGGCGAGCGCTTGCCGATCGTGTCCGCGAGGGCGCGGGGCTGATCATGGTGGGGGGGTACCACAGCTTCGGCGCGGGGGGGCACGCCTCGACGCCGATGGCGGACCTGCTGCCGATAGGCATCGGCCCGCTGGAGCGGCAGAACTTTGGCGAGCCGCTGCAGAAGGACCTGCATGTCGCGGGGCCGCTCAAGCTGCGGCCCACCCGCCCCTTCGGGCTCGCCAGCCCGGTGACCAAGCTCGCTGAGAAGCCCGCAGACTCGTCCGCCGGGGCGTGGGGCGAGCTCCCGCCGCTGCTGGGCGCCAACCGCCTCGAACGGAGCCGGCTCAAACCCAACGCCCAGGTGCTATTAGAGACCGACGACGCGGCGGCGTCGCCCATCCTGGTCGACGGACAGCCGGGGGCGGGTCGCGTGCTGGCCCTGGCCGGAGACTCGACTTGGCGGTGGGTGCTGGGGGGGTTCGAGGACGCCCACCGCAGGTTCTGGCGCCAGGTGGTGCTGTGGCTTGCCAAGAAAGACGACCGCGAGCAGCGGCCGGTGTGGATCGAACTAGCGTCGCGTCGCGTCCCCCGCGGCGGCAGGCTCGAGTTTGAGACGGGCGCCGCCGAGGCCGAGCCAGGCGCGCCGCCGCTCGAGATCGAGGTGACCGTTGAGGGCCCCGACGGACAGTCGCAGTCGGCCCCCGTGGGCCCACGCGGCGATCGCTTCGCCGGCGTGGTGCGAGACACGGGCCTTGCCGGGGACTACCGCGTGCGAGCGGTCGCCAAGCGTGGCGACGATGTCGTCGGAGAGACCGAGGCGCGGTTCTTGACACCGGCCAGCGATCTGGAGCTCGACCGCCCCGCCGCCGACCCCGCACTGTTGGCGCAGCTCGCCCAGATGACCGCACCCGCGGGTGGGCGGTTGCTGGCGGCCGAAGAGCTTCCCGCGCTCCTCGCCGAACTAGCGCAGCGCGAGCCGGAGCTAGAAGAAGAGGTCGTCGCCCGGATCACCCTGTGGGACAACTGGCCCGTGCTGCTGGCGATGGTGACCCTGCTCGGCGTCGAGTGGTGGCTGCGCAAGCGGTGGGGGCTGGCCTAGCCCGGAATAGCGAGGCGTTGTGGACGCGCTCAAGCAATCGTAACGACAATCTTTCCAACAAGGCTGCCAGCGCCATGCAACGTGTTGTCTTCCTGCAATCGATGCGCGGCGGCGGCCTCCTGCAGCGTGAAGGTCGCCCCGATCTGCGGACGGAGCCGGCCCTCGACAAGCCACTGGTTGATCGCTTCGGCAGCGACGCGTTGCGCTTCGGCGGGGGCCTTGAACATCACGAAGCCCATCAGCCTGCACTCTTTGACGTAGAACGGGCCGACGGGCAGCTCGGGCCTGGCGTCCCGCCCCGCCATGACCACCATCCTCCCACGCGGCGCGAGCAGACCGATCGCCCGGTCGAAGTCGGGCGTGCGGAGCGTCTCCCACCACACGTCGACCCCATCGGGCGCCGCATCGCGGACCCGCCGCGGCACGTCTTCGCTGCGGTAGTTGATGGCCGCCTCGGCGCCCAGCTTCTGGCACAGCGCAACCTTGGCGTCCGTGCCCGCGGTGGTGATCACCTTGGCGCCCAGCGCGTGGGTCATCTGCACCACACAGGCGCCGACGCCGCCGGTACCGCCGTTGACGAACAGCGTTTCTCCCGGCCGCAGGACGGCCTCACGCACCAGCCCCAGGTGGGCCGTGATGCCGACCAGCGCCACCGCTGCTGCCGCCGTGTCGGCGACCCCTTCGGGCGTTGGGTAGACCAGCGACTGGTCGACGGCGACCAAATCGGCCAAGGTCCCCTGCCGTCCGAGCAGCCCCTGGTTGCTCCCCCAGACGCGAGCGCCCACGCGGAACCTCGTAACCCCGCTGCCCAGCGCCGCTACCTCGCCGGCGAAATCGGCGCCCGGGATGTAGGGGAATGGAAGCTCCGCCGCCACGGCGCCGCTGCGCAGGTAGGTGTCGATCGGGTTGATGGACGCGGCGCGGACACGCACCAGCACCTGCCCGGGCCCCGGCGTCGGGTCGGGCAGCTTCCCCACCACCATCGACTCCGGCGGGCCCACTCGTTCTACAAATGCAGCAATCAACCAAGACCCTCCCAAGCAGCTCCCATCCCCAACAGCCGACGGGCTACGCCCCGTCGACGCGCTTAGCGTAGAGTATCAGCAGCGTCCGACCTCCCCAACCACCCAACGTCCGTGCTCCCGAACCTCCGCCCCCCCAAAGGCCTGCTCGCGTTGGTCGCGGTCGCCGTGCTCGGCTACCTGATGGCCACCATGCCGGGCACGGCGGTCGAGCAGTACCGCAAGGCCCGCGAGCTGGGTCCGCTGGCGGAGTACGGCTACCTGGCGATCGCGGGGACCGGCGGCGCCATGCTGGCTGGGCTCGCCCTCTGGGGGCTTTGGCGGGTGGGACGCAACACGCTGGCGGGACGGTACGAGCGGCAACGTCGCGGCAAGAACCCGAGCGAACTTTCCGCAGCGGACCGCGCGAAGGAGCTGACGGACAACCTCGCCGCGGGCCGCGGCTACGGCGCCGACGCGACGCCGCTGTTGCGGGCCGAGATCGAGAAGGCGATCGCCCAGCTCGAAGCCAAACGCGATACGCGGCGGGTCGAGGTTGTGGCGTTCGGCACCATCTCGAGTGGGAAGAGCTCGCTGCTGAACGCGATCGCGGGGCAGGACGCGTTCCGCACCGATGTGGTCGGCGGCACGACGGTCACCCGGAGCACGATCCCCTGGCCCGGCGCCGACTCGGCGGTGCTGGTGGACACGCCGGGCCTGGCGGAAGTGGCCGGCGAGGGCCGCGCCGCGGAGGCGGCCGACGCGGCAGAGAACGCGGACTTGGTGCTGTTTGTCGTCGACGGGCCGCTCAAGGCGTACGAGCACGAGCTGCTCGACCGGCTGCGCGAGATGGAGAAGCGCGTGGTGCTCTGCCTGAACAAGGCGGACTGGTACGCCGAGCGTGAACGCAACGAGCTGCTGGACCAACTCCGCGAGCAGACCGTAGGCCGAGTGGCGCCGCGGGACGTGGTGTGGGTCCGCTCACGCGAGACGGCTCGGCCCCAGGTGCGTGTGCTGGCCGGCGGCGCGGAAGAGACCGTCGAGACGCCGGTGCCGGCCGACATCTCGCCGCTGGCAGAGCGGCTGGTGGAGATCATCCGTCGCGAGGGGGGCGACCTGTTGCTAGCCAATCTGCTGATGCAGTCGCGCGGGTTGATCGACGACGCGAAGCAGCGCGTGCTGGCGGCGCTAGACGACGAAGCAGACCGCGTCATCAACCGCTACATGTGGGCCGCCGGCGGCGCAACCGCCGTAAACCCGGTGCCGCTGCTCGACATCGCCGGGGGGAGCGCAATCACCGTGAAGATGGTGCTCGACCTTGCCGGGGTGTACAAGCAAAAGATCGACACGGACACGGTTGTCGAGATGCTAGCGCAGCTCGGCAAGAACCTGATCGTGATGCTGGGCGCCACGGCGGCGGCGCCGGCGCTCGCCGGTTCGATCGGCATGATGCTGAAGACGGTGCCCGGCATCGGCACGATCGCCGGCGGTTTGTTGCAGGGGGTCGTGCAGGCGTTGGTGACGCAGTGGATCGGCCGGATCTTCAAGCAGTACTACCGCCGCGGCATGCAGCCTCCCGAGGGGGGCCTGGCGGAGCTCGCCCGCCGCGAGTGGGCGGCTGTTACCAGCGCCGAGGAACTGCGCAAGCTGGTGCGGCTTAGCCGTCAGAAGGTGAAAGAGTAGCTTCCGGATCGAGGTCTGGGATGTTGGCGACGATCGGGTCGAGCCGGTCGCGCAATGCCCCCTCGCCGACGACGATCGCCATCTCAACCACCACGGCCCAAACGTGCGCGTCGCCCACGGTGTCTTCGCCGATCTTTACAAGGTCTTTGTGCGTGCAGACGATCCATTGGGCGCCCGATTCGCGCGCGCCGCGCTCCATCGCGGCGATGTCGTCCGAGTCGTAGCGGTGATGGTCTGGCCACGCGCGTTCCCACACGACCTCGCAGCCTAGCCCCGCGAGCGTGGCGCGGAACGCGGCTGGGTTGCCGATCCCGCTCACCATGGCGACGCGTTTTCCCCGCAGCGCCGCGGTCTGCTCTTGCCTACCCGACGCGGAAAGAAGCCTCGACGGCCGGTGCTCTGCCTCGCACCAAGCCGCGTCCGGAGCAAGCTGCATGGCACGCCGGCGGATCGCGTCGCGCGCAGGCTCGTCGATCAGATCGCGCCGGGTGAGGCAAACCACCTGCGCGCGCCGGAGCGAGGCGATCGGCTCACGCAAGGCGCCGCGTGGCAGCAGCCAGCCGTAGCCCCACGGCGCGGTGGCGTCGATCAGCACGATGTCCAGGTCGCGGGCCAGTCGGCGATGCTGGAAACCGTCGTCCATCAGGATCGCCTGTGACTCGAACTCCTCGATGGCCAGCTCGGCGGCCGCAACGCGGTCTGGGTTCTGTACGTGCGGCACGTCGGGGAGCTCGGTCTCGAGCTCCAGGGCCTCATCGTTGCGAGCCCCCGCCTCGGCGCCGTAGCCGCGGCTCACCAGGGCGACCCGCACCCCCAGGCCGCGCAGGTAGCGGGCGACCCATTTGACCATGGGGGTCTTGCCAGAGCCCCCCAGCGTGAGGTTCCCGACGCTGATCACGGGCGCCGTGACCCGGCGCACCGCGTCGGCGCCGCGGTCGAACCGGCGGTTCCGCAGGGCGATTGCCGCCGCGTAGGGCGCCTGGGCGCACCACAGCAGGCCACGCGCGGCGGTCGCCCCCGGCCCCCGCCGGCGGCCGCTAGCAATATCGTGGAAGGTTTGCGGCGAAATCATGGGAACGGATTGGACCAAAAATGCGTCCAATCCACCAAGGGGCGATCCGCCGCGCGGTTTAGGAGCGGGGTTCCGCCGACAAAGTCGCGGGGGTCGGGGGACGATCCACGGCTCGTGCGCTATACTTGAACCATGCCTACCGCTCCTGCGTCACCTCCTCCTTCGGTCGATCAGTACATCGATCAGCAGATCGAGCGCACCCGCCGCGCCGTGCGGCTGGTCGACCTCGCCACGGCGCTCATGCAACTTGCGCTAGCGGCGGTGGCCTTCTTTCTGATCGCCGCACTACTCGAACATTGGCTGGTGGGCCGCGGCGGGTTCAGCGGGCCGGTGCGGTTCGGGCTGTTCCTTGGCGCGCTGGCGGCGATGGGTTGGTTCGTGTGGCGGGCGATCTGGCCGATCGCTAGCCGATCGATCAACCCCATCTACGCGGCAGACGTGATCGAGAAGCACGCCCCGTCACTGAAGAACAGCCTGGTGAACCTGCTGTTCTTCCGGGGGGCGCGCGACCGCTACGCGCCGGCGGTCTACGAAACGCTCGAGCGTCACACCGCCGCCGGGCTTGGGCAGGCGCACGTCGAGACCGCGGTTGACCGCGGTCATATCGTCCGCTTGGGGTACTTGCTGCTGGGCGCGGTGGTGTTGGCCGGGCTGTATACCGTGCTCTCTCCCAAGAGCGCGCTCACCACCGTTGCCCGCGTGATGGCGCCCTGGGCGCAAATCGCCGCGCCGAGCCGGGTGCGGATCGAGCGCCTCGAGCCCGGGTCGGTCGAAGTGACGCAGGGCGAGACTATCACCGTCGCGGCGGACGTTACGGGCCTCGGCCAAGACGAGACGGCCTACCTGGTCTACTCCACCGGCGACGGCCAGGTCGTCGATCGCCGCACGCCGATGAGCCCCAGCGAGGCGGGGCTGCGGTACGCGTTGCGTCTCCCTTTGCAGGGCGAACCCGAAGCGCTGCTGGGCCTGCAAAACGACCTAACCTACCGCATCGAAGCGGGCGACGCCGAGACGCTCACTCAGCGGGTGCGCGTGATCCGCTCGCCGGCGATCGCCGTACGCGAGGTCCGCTACGACTATCCCGACTACACCGGCTTCATCGACCGGACTGAACCGGGCGCCGGCGACCTTGTCGCGATCGAGGGGACACGCGTCACCATCGTCGCCGACGCGAACGTGCCGATCGACCGAGCATCGATCGACTTCGAGGCGGACGGCGTGTCCGACCTGACGCTTCAAGCGGATGGCGAGAGCGCCCAGGGGTCGTTCGTTCTCCGGCTGCGCGACGACCGCCGCACCCCCGAACACAGCGCGTACGCGCTGCGGCTGATCGACCGGGACGGCCGCAAGAATCCACGGCCGGCGCGACGCCGCATCGACGTGACCCCCGACCTGACTCCCGAGGTCGATCTGCTGACGCCCAAAGAGGCCGAGATCGAGACGCCCCTCAACCAGGCGGTGGAGCTCGAAGTGAACGCGCTCGATCCAGACTTCGCCCTCGGTTCGCTGCGTCTGATGGCGACGCGCGTTGGCGATGCGGGCGGCAGCGGTGAATTTTTTGACCTCTCGCTGTTGGAGGCGCCACGTTCGGGCCCGGTGAAAGCAAAGCACCGGTTCGCCCCGACCGACCACGGGCTGCGTGCAGGCGACGTGCTGGAGTGTTGGGCCGTGGCAGCCGACAACCGCGAGCCCACGCCCAACACCGCCGTCTCGCGCCGCGTGCGGATCAAGATCGTCGACCCCGGCCCGCGTAACCCAGGCGATGGCGAGCAGATCGCCAAGAACGATCCGCAGCAGCAGGGTGGCGGCGAGCCTGGCGCAGAGGGCGCCGATGGGGAAGAGCAGGGCGATCGCCAACCGAACGACGCGGCGGGGCAGGGGGGAGGCGGAGGTTCAGAGCGGCCGCAACCCGACGGGTCCGACACGGGCGCTGAGGATCGCCATGAGAACGCTGCGCCGCCCGAGCCGGGCGCCGAAGGCGGGCAACGCGAAGCGGGCGGCGAGCGTCAGCAAGACCCGTCGCAGCAGGATCAGCAGCAGGGCGATCAAGAATCGGGTGCTCAGAAGGAGCAAGAAGGTCAGCAGGACCAACAACAAGAAGGCGACGAGAACCAGCAAGGGAGCGACGCGGCCGGGATGCAGAAAGCCGGCGAAGAAAACGACGGCCCGTCCGGGGGCCAGGGAGGCCAACCGGGCTCTGGCGAGAACTCCAAAGCCGGAGAGCAGCAGGGCGAGCAGCAAGCCGGCGGGGGCGCTGGGGGCGACCCGGGGGGCGAGCAACGCCCCGTCTCTGCCGAAGGGGACGACGACGCTACGGCGTTCCAGAAGATCCAGAACCGCTTGAGCGAACAACAGGAGAAGGAGGCGCAGGGCGCCGGCCAGCCGAGCGATCCCCAACGCTCTGGTGAGCCGTCGCAGGGCGATCCTACCGGCGATCAACCCCCAGGAGCGGGCGCAGGGGAACGCACTCAGCGCGCCGCCCAGGGACAGCAGGCACAAGGAGACGAGCGTCAAGTTGACGCCAACGAGTCGCCCGAGGTGTCACAGAAGGGCGATGAGCCAAACAGCGACGCAGCCGCCGAGGGCTCGGGCGCCGCCACGCCCCCCGAAGCGCCCAACGGCGGCGAACCGAGGCCGCCGCAAGGTTCCGATCAAGCGCCGAGCGAGTCGGCCGGCGGTGAACAGCTCAATCCCAAGGGAGAACCAGGCGCAGGGGACGAGGGGGAGCCGCAGGGCGCTCCCGGCGCCGATTCGCGGATGCGGCCACGCGATAAGCCGAGCGGCGAGGGCGCCGATCGTGAGAAGACCGACTCCGCCGAGCCCCCCGCGCCCGGCAACGGCCAGAAGGAATCCGATTCGCAAGGGGGCCAAGGGGGCGACCGTGCCGGCGGCGGCGAGGAAGGTGGAGGTCAACAAGCGAACCGCGAAGGGACCGGATCCGCCGGGCAGAACCAGGCCGCCGATGAGGGAGGGGGTCGCGCCGCCGACCGTGGCCCGGGCGACGCCAGCCAGAACCCCGGGGGAGATCAGGCCTCCAAGGACCCCACCGGAAGCCAAGCCAAGACGAACCAAGACGGAGGCCAATCACAAGCCGGCGGCGACAAGCCGGGCGGCAGCGAGCCGCCGTCGCAGGGCGAACCGGGGGAAGGCGCCGACGGGGCGCAGTCAAAGCCAGCGCCCGGCGACGCAGAGGGATCGGAACCCGCCGAAAGCCCGACCTCCGGCGACGGGCCGCCGTCTGACCAGCAGCCTTCCGGAGGAGAGCCGGCCGACGACCGAAGCGGTGATCCGTCCCAGCAACAGGGGGATTCGGGGCAGGGGGACCAGCAGCAACCCGGCCAGCAGAAGCCCGCTCAGCAACAACAGCAGCCCAAGCCCGGCGACCCCAATCAGAACGCCGCAGGGGCGCAGCCCGGCGGCAACGCCGATCGTGGCGGCACGGACGGCGCGCCCCCCCCGGGTGTTGAATCGGTTGGCGACGAGGCCAACCTAGAGTACGCCCGTAAGCAGACGGACCTCGTGCTCGAGAAACTCGCGGACCAACTCCGCAAGAACAAGGTCGATCAGCAGATGCTGGACGAGCTCGGCTGGAGCCAAGAAGACCTCCGTCGATTCGTCGAGCGTTGGCAGTCGCGCCGCGAGGAAGCAGCCAAGCCGGGCGCCGAAACCGCCCAGCAGCGCCTCGACGAGGCCCTCAAGGCCTTAGGGATCAAGCCGCCCAAGCTCACGGGAGACACCGTCCGCGTCGAAGACGACATGCGCGACCTCAACGAGGGCGTGCGCAACGATATTCCGGCCGCATTCCGCGACCGGGTACGGGTGTACAACCAAGGAGTCTCGAAGACGCCGGCTCCCTAGCACTACAGCGCTAGGTCACGTCCATCTGCAGCGTATCAGGCCTTTGAGAATGATGCCGTTTCTCCGCAGTTTTTTCAGGGTTCGCTTCCGGTGGGAGGCCCGCGCGGCGGCGTTGCGTTGTTGCCAGTGCTGGATGACGTTGGCGGTGTGCTCGATGAGCGTCGGCGAGGCCCGGCCGTTACGCTGCCAACTCGGCAGCAGCGCGCCGACGGCGGCGTGGACTTGGCAGACCGTGACCTCCGGATTTTTTCCCCCGCAGCCGTTCACGACAGCGGGCCAGGAACAAGTAGCTGACGCACGACAGGATCAAGTGGCGTTTGAGACCGAGGTAACAGCGGCCCTCCCACTGATCGAGTCCGATCTCCTGCTTCTGGTCGCGGAAGCACCGTTCGACGCGCCACCGCGAGAACGCAACCAGCAACAACGTCTCGACGGTCGTGTCGGACGGGGCGTTGCTGATGAAATACTTCACCTCATCGTGGTTCAATGCGTTGCGGGCGACGAGCAGGTGGAGTTCGATCCCCGGCAACCCGTCGTCGTTCTTCATGACGATGCGGGCGTGCTTCGCCTCCCACACGAGCGGCCCCTTCTCGCCGTCCTTCACGTAGTACCGGGTCCACGCTTGATCGCGCAGCTCGGGCCAGTTCTCGGCGAGGTCTTGCACGCTCTGCGGGGCGCTCGCTGCGGCGACCAACCGCGGGACCTTGCGGGGCCGGCCGCGACCGCCGCGGCGAAAGGGTCGCTCCGTCACGCGCGGCCGGTCGGTCCAACACGAGAACGTCGTCGGGACCTCGGCGACGAAGCGTTGCTTTCGACCGTCCAAGCCCTGCAAAAACAGCGGCTTTCCGCCGTAGCCTTCGTCGAACGTCAGCCAGTCGAACATCACGCCGTGGGCCGCGGCCCGATCGCAAAGCTCCAGGGCGATCTTCCACTTGGAGCGGTAGACCATGTCCTCGGGAATGCCGGCGGCCCGACACCGCTGGCGGTCCTCCGACCAACTCTCCGGCAAGAACAGCTCGCCGTCGACCAGCGCGTGGAAGTCGCCGGTCGCGTAGCCCAAGTGGACCGTGACGATGCCGTTCTCCTGCTTGCCGACGCAGCCGCAGTACTGCCGCTGCACGCCGGGCGTCTTGTCCCCCTTCTTGACGTCGCTCGTTTCGTCGATCAGGCCGATCGAGTGCGGCCCCGCATGATCTCGGAGGACGATCTCTTGGAGTCGCCGGCGCACGGCGTCTTCGTCCCAGCGGTGCTGGGCCAGGAACTCTTGCAGCGTCCGCGGCGCCACTCCGGCGGCCAGCGCCATCGGCTCGCAACTCTTCGCGGGCAGTTCGGAGAGTTGGCCTTCGACGTAGGTTGGCAAGTGCGCACGAGTATCTCGACGCGAGAAACAGGCGTCGAATTCGTGCAAGTAACTCGTCAATTCCGGCTTCAAACGGCGGATCTCATCGGCGTCCATGCTAGCGGCCCTGCGCCAGGTCGCCCCCCTGCGACACCAACAACATGGCCGATCGCCCAAACGCAAACAAGATCAACGTAGCGCTGTAGTACTAGAGTCCATCATTCAATGCTTCGTGGAGTGCTGAAGAGAGCCACAAATACGATCTAGGCGGAATCAACCACTGGTTTGCGGCGATTCGTGCAAGCTGTTGGGCGACTCTTTTTCTTCTACGACGCTCTCTGCGGCTTGGTGATCTACTCCGTCGCCGGTGAGCAGCTCTAGCAGCCGCCGGGTGGCGTGTTTGTTCGGGATGGGGTGCCCGCGGGTCAGGTCGGGGTCGCTGTGGATCGCCGGCCGCAGGTTGGGGAGTCCCACGCAACTGGGGCAGCCGTCGGGACAGGGGCAATCGCGCACCATGTCGAGGCAGATCGCCAGCAGCTCGGTGATGCGCTGGAAACCCTTCTCGCAGTAGCCCAACCCACCCGGGTAGCGGTCGTACAGGATCACGGTTGAGCGGCCCAGGTTCTTGCTGTCGACCACCCCGCCCAGGTCTCGGCTGTCGCACATCGCCACCAGCGGCAGCGCCACCACGGCCAGGTTGCGCAGCCCGCAACAGCCCTCGCTGTTGCGCAGGCCCTCGTCTTTCATGGCGGCCCGCACCGTGTCGTCCGGCACTAGCCATACGGCGGTGGTCGCCAAGTTCTGCGCCGGGATGTCGACCGGGCCCAGGCCGATGTTCTCCTTGGTGTTGAACTTGATCTTCTTGAAGGCGACGGTCTGCCAGCTCACGTCGACATCGCCGTAGCCGAGCTGCGCGCATCGCACCGCGTCTCCCTGCGCCCGTGGGCCGGTGACCAGCACGTTGCTCTCAAGCACGGCCTGCGTGTAGTAGTCGGTCTCGCGTCGCTCGACGTAGGCCACCTTCCCCTCGAGGTCGAGCTCGCGGACCAAGAAGGTTTCGCCCGCGTGCAGGTACACCGCCTCGGGGTAGACCAGTTCCGGAGCGCTGATCGAATCGACGTTTGCGATTACCTCAAAGCCGTCGCGGATGCGCGACGGCGCTCCGGAGGCGTACAGGTCGCGCCCGGCGTTCTGCGCCGTCTTGCAGACGATGCTGAACGTGTTGTCGCTCATGTGCCGGAGCGACACGCCGACGGTCGGGTTCTGCCCGCCCGGGCAGTAGTAGGCGTCTCCTACCAGGGCGAGCTGCGCCTCGTCGTGCAGCGCGCCGGCGATCGGCGGCGCCAGGGGGCCGAAGCGGTCGAGGTCGGCGGGCGTCAGGGGGAGCTCGAACGCCGCGGCCTTGAGGTGCTTGGCCAGCACGTAGGGGTTGTCGGGGTCGACGACCGCGTGCTCCGGGGTCTGGGCGAAGAAGTAACGCGGGTTGCGCAGCAGGTACTGGTCGACCGGCTCGTTCCCCGCCACCAGCACGGCCAGGCTGTCGTCCTGCCGCCGGCCGCTGCGGCCCGCTTGCTGCCAGGTGCTGGCGATTGTGCCGGGGTAGCCCACCAAGATCGCCGCGTCGAGCGATCCGATGTCGATCCCCAGCTCTAGCGCGTTGGTCGAGGCGATCCCGCGCAGCCGCCCGGCGAACAGGTCGTCCTCGATCTGCCGGCGTTCGTTCGGCAGGTACCCACCCCGGTAGGCGCGCACCTGCGTCGCCAGCGGCGAGTGGTCTCGCTCCAACTGTTCACGCGCGTAGCGTTGGATCAGCTCCGCCGCTTGGCGGGTGCGGGTGAAGGCCAGTGCTTGCCCGCCGGCGTGCATCGCCTCGATCAACCACGTCACCGCGTCGTCGCTGGCGCTGCGGCGTGCCAGCGAATCGACCCCCAGAGGCGTGGGGTTCCAGAGCACGAAGTGCTTCTTGCCGCGGGGGGAACCGTCGTCGTCGATCACCGTCACGTCGCGCCCAATCAGCCGGCTGGTCAGCTCGCCCGGGTTGGCGATGGTGGCGCTGGCCGCCAGGAAAGTGGGCCGCGACCCGTAGTGCTCGCAGACGCGCATCAGGCGCCGGAGCACGGCCGACGCGTGGGCGCCCAAGATGCCACGGTAGGTGTGCACCTCGTCGATCACCACGTACTTCAGCTCGGCGAAGAACGTTGACCACTTGGGATGGTACGGGAGGATCGCTGCGTGCAGCATGTCTGGGTTCGAGAGGACGACGTTCGCCTCGTTGCGGATCCGGCGCCGCTGGGCCGTGGGGGTGTCGCCGTCGTACACGCCGGGCCGCACCGCGGCTGCGACTTGGGGGTCGCCCGAGACCAGCTCGAGAAGCCCCTTGAGCTGGTCTTGAGCGAGCGCTTTAGTTGGGAAGAGGCAGAGCGAACGAGCGTCGGGGCCCTGGAGCGACGCTTCCAGGATCGGCAGGTTGTAGCACAGCGTCTTGCCGCTAGCAGTGCCGGTGATGACTACCAAGTCGCGCCCGTCACGCGCCGCCTCAAGGGCGTCGACTTGGTGGACATAGAGCCGCTGGGCGCCCCGCGCCGCTAGCAGCCGCTGGATCGACTCCGGGAGCGGGCTGGCCGGCTCGGCGAACCGCCCTTCACGCGACGGGAGTTCCTCGAGCCACTCGATCTGCCCCGCGTAGTCGCGGCGATTCTCAATCCGCTTGATGAGCGCGGCGACATCCATGCGAGAGACCCCTGAGTCGGCGTAAGTATACGGGCGTTCATGCTAGTGCATCATTCCCGCAAGCGCCAATAGCAGCCGACCTACGGTCGGTGCGTCACTCGTACGAGTTTGCGCAAAGGTGGACGCGCCGACCGTAGGTCGGCTGCTATTGCTACGTTTCCGCTGGGTTCGCTAACGTTCGCGCCATGACCACGCCCCTTGCCGAACTCGATCCGGAACTCACCAAGAAGCTCTACGAGCTCGATTTCCAGCAAATCACCCGCGACCAATGGATCCAGATCGCCGTTGAGTACGGCATGCGGATCGCGCTGGTGCTGATCATCCTTTTTCTTGCCTTCACGCTAGCGGGTTGGGTAGCGGCCGCGGTGCGCACCAGCCTGACGCGTATGCGGTTCGACCCGACGCTGTCGAAGTTCCTCGCCAAGCTTGCAAGCTGGATGGTGCTGCTGCTGGCCGCCCTGAGCTGCATGGGCTACTTCGGCATCGAGACTACCAGCTTCGCGGCGTTGATCGGCGCCGCGGGCCTCGCAATCGGCCTGGCGTTCCAGGGGACGCTGTCGAACTTCGCCTCGGGCGCCATGCTGCTGGTCTTCCGGCCGTTCAAGGTGGGAGACGTGGTGAACATCGCGAGCTACGTCGGCAAGGTCGATGAGATCGAGCTGTTCACCACCACGATCGACACGTTCGATAACCGGCGGATCATCGTCCCCAACAACTCCATCTTCGGCGCGGTGATTGAGAACATCACCTACCACACCAAGCGCCGCGTCGACGTTCCGGTGGGCGTCGCCTACTGCTGTGATATCGACCAAACCCGAAGTGCGCTCGAGTCCGCGGCACGCACAACCCCGGGGGGGCTCGCCGACCCCGCTCCAGAAGTAGTGCTCGACAGCCTCGGAGATTCGAGCGTCAACTGGGTGGTCCGCGTGTGGGCCCCTACTAAGGACTTCTTGGCGGTCAAACAGGCGACGATCCGCGCCGCAAAGCGCGCGTTAGACGAAGCCGGCCTAGAAATCCCGTTCCCCCAGATGGACCTCCACCTACGCTCGATGCCGCAAGAAGCATCCAAGCAACAATAGCCCCTTCTAGCCAACGGGTTCCGCTCCGTCGACGCGCATCGCACATCAACGCAACCCCGCTGCGATCTTCCGCCCAGTCACCGACAGCGGCGCCTCCGCCAGCCCCGCGACGGTCACCCACTTCACCGGCGACTCCTGCGTCGAACGCACCCGCCCGCCAAGCCGCGTAGCGTGGTAGCAATCGAGCCGGATTCGGAACCGCGTCACCGCGTGCCGCAGCGTGTCGTGGTGTCTCGGCGAGTCGCACACGACGCCGGTGAGCCGCTCAACGCCGGCGACCAGCTCGCGCGTCGCGAACAGGGGCCCTTCGGCCTCCACCGGGAATCGCGGGAAGTCCCACAGCCCCGCCCATCGCTCGCCCGGCCCGCATTGGCGCAGCAGCACGTCGGCGCCGCGCCGCACCACCACGGCCGCCTCGCGGACTTCGGTGATGGTCTGCCGCTTCGCCGCAACGGGTATCACGCGCGTCGCCTGCTGGGCGAATGCGGCGCAGTGCGTCGCGATCGGGCAGGCGTCGCACTTGGGCGACTCGGGCGTACAGACCAGGGCGCCCAGTTCCATCAACGCTTGGTTCAGACGGCCGGCGCCGCGTCGCGGAACCACCTGTTCAGCAAACGCCCATAGCGCGCGTTGCCCCGCCGTGCTGGCGACGGGCTCCCGCAGACCGGTCAGCCGCGCGTAGAGCCGGGCGGTGTTGGCTTCGACGATCGGCGCCGGGGCGTCGTAGGCGATCGAAGCAATCGCCCCGGCCGTGTATCGCCCGACGCCAGGCAGGGTCGTCAGGCCGGCGACATCGCGGGGAAACTCGCCGCCGTGCTCGTCGACCACCCGCTTGGCCGCCGCGTGCAGGTTCCTCGCCCGGCGGTAGTAGCCGAGCCCCTCCCATTGGCGGAGCACGTGCTGCTCCTGGGCCGCGGCCAGGTCGGCGACCGTCGGCCAGGCGGCCACGAACCGCTCGAAGTAGGGCCGCACGGTTTCTACCTGCGTCTGCTGAAGCATCACCTCGCTGAGCCAAACGCGGTACGGGTCGCGGCTCTGACGCCAGGGGAGATCGCGGGCGTGCTTGGCGTACCAGCCCAGGAGCCGCCGGCGTAGTGATGCGAAATCCATCTCATTCTTTCGCTGAGGCGCAGAAACGCAGAGATCCACGCAAGCCGCTCTAGGAAGCCTTGCGCCTTTGCAAGAGGGTCAGTTTTCCTTCACCGCCGTCACCAGGTCGAGAAGCGCTTGCTTGCCGTCCCCGAAGAGCATCAGGCAGTTGTCTGCAGCGAACAGTGGGTTGGGGATGCCCGCGAAGCCGGGGGAAAGGCTCCGCTTGATGACGACCACCGTGCGGGCGTCGCCGACGTTGAGGATCGGCATGCCGGCGATCGGGCTATTGGGGTCGGTGTTGGCAACGGGGTTCACCACGTCGTTGGCGCCGATGACGATGGCGACGTCGCACTGCGCAAAGGTTGGGTTGATCGCCTCCATCTCTTGCAGCTGATCGTAGGGGACGTCGGCCTCGGCGAGCAGCACGTTCATATGGCCCGGCATTCGGCCCGCGACGGGATGGATGCCATATTCAACCGTGGCGCCGCGCCGCGCGAGCTCGCTGGCAAGCTCGCGCACCGCGTGCTGTGCCTGGGCGACCGCCAGCCCGTAGCCGGGGACGATCACTACCCGCTGGGCCCCGTCTAGCAACATGGCCACCTCGTCGGCGCTGGTCGCCTTGATCTTGCCGGCGTACACGTCGTCTGCGCTGGGGCCGTCGGCCGCGGGCTCAAGCTTGGCGAACAGCACGCCGGCCAGCGATCGGTTCATCGCCTTGCACATGATCTGGGTGAGGATCAGCCCCGAGGCGCCCACCAGCGATCCGGCGACAATCAGCACGTTGTTGTTGATCGCAAATCCGGCAGCCGCCGCGGCGAGGCCGGAGTAGCTGTTCAGCAGCGCGACAACCACCGGCATGTCGGCGCCTCCGATCGGCGTGGTGACCAGCACGCCCAACAGGCAGGCCACCCCCACCATCGCCCAGAACGGCCATGCAGCGCCCCACAGCATCCATCCCGCCAGCGAGAGGCAGATCAATAGCAGCAGGGCGTTCAAGACAAGTCCGCCCGGCGGCGCCCATGGTTTCTTGAACGCCGGCAACTCCTCGAGCTTTCCAGCGGCGACCATCGAGCCGGTGAACGTCACCGCGCCGATCAGCCCGGCGAGCGCCGCGGCGAGCGTGGCGACAATGGCCCCCGCCTCGGGCGCCGACTCAGTCGGGAGCCGCGTCACCTCGGCGCCGGCCACCAGCACCGAGGCCAGCCCGCCGAAGCCGTTGAACAGCCCCACGAGTTGCGGCATCTGCGTCATCTGCACGCGCACCGCCATCACGTAGCCAATCACGGCGCCGAGCGCCATCCCGCCGGCCGCCACGCCAATCGGCACGAGGTCGAGCCGCACCACAGTGACCACGACAGCCACTAGCATGCCGAGCGCCCCGAGCAGATTGCCGCGCACGGCGGTGCGTGGGTGTGTCATCCCCTTAACACCGAGGATAAACAGCACCGCGGCGACCAAGTAACCGAGGTTGGCGAGTTGAAGTTGAAAGGGTGTCATGGCGCGGCGCGCATTTTACTTGCGCTTGAACATCTCCAGCATCCGGTGCGTGACAAGGAACCCGCCGACCACATTGACCATGGCAAACACGATCGCTAAGAATCCGCACACAGCGCCCACCATCCCAGCGCCGCTTTGCACCGCCAGGATCGCCCCCACCAGCGTGATCCCACTGATCGCGTTCGACCCGCTCATCAGCGGCGTGTGCAGCGTGGGCGGGACCTTGGTGATGACCTCGAAGCCGACGAAGACGGCGAGGGCGAAGATAGTAATGGCGGTAACGAAGTCCATAGCGGGAAGCCTGAAAACCTGTGGTCGATCAGCGTTGCGATTTCTTATGCGAACGAGCGCTACTAGTATTCTCGGCCTTGCAGCAGTTGCTTGATCCGTTCATTCACCACCTCACCATCCCTACAAACCAGCGTCTCGCGAACGATCTCGTCTTCCAGGTCGATCGCTAGTTTTCCTTCTTTCACAATCAGCTTTAAGAACGCCGCGATGTTCCGGCCGTACATGGCGCTGGCGTGGTACGGGGCGGCGCTGGCGAGATTGGTGGGGCCGAGGATCGTCACACCGCCGTCGATCACTTCTTGATCTGCGATCGTCAACTCGCAGTTGCCGCCGCGTTCGGCGGCCAAGTCGATTATCACCGAACCGGGCGCCATCCTCCGCACCGCCGCCGCGGTGACCAGCACCGGCGAGGGGCGGCCCGGGATCGCCGCGGTGGTGACGACGACATCCATGCCCGACACGACGTCCGCAAGTTGCTCTCGCTGGCGGACCTGCTGTTCCTCGGTAAGCGCCTTGGCGTAGCCCCCCTGCCCTTCCGCGTCGCCGGTCGCCAGGTCCAGCTCAACGCATTTAGCGCCGACGCTCTCGATCTGCTCTCGCGCCGCGGGACGCACGTCGTACGCGCTCACCACCGCGCCCAGGCGTTTGGCGGTGGCGATCGCTTGCAGCCCCGCCACTCCGGCGCCCAACACCAGCACCTTGGCCGGCGTGATGGTGCCCGCGGCGGTCATCAGCAGCGGGAACAACTTCGGCAACCGGTCGGCCGCCAGGATCATCGCCTTGTAGCCCGCGATGGTCGCCATGCTGCTTAGGATGTCGATGCTCTGCGCCCGGGTGATCCGCGGCGCCAGTTCCAGTGCGAAGAGCGTGGCGCCGGTGGCCGCGATGTCGCGGGCTGCGCTGGGATCCCCCAGCGGGTCCGCGGCGCCGATCAGTACCTGGCCGGCCCGAAACAGCTCTAGGTCTTGCCGGCCGGCGGCCGGGTTGGCGCCGAGCGTGCGCACCTGGACGATGATTTCTGCCGCGCCGAACAGTTCATCACGCTGCGGAACCACCACGGCGCCGGCGTCGCGGTATGCCTCGTCGGGGTAGCCGGCAGCCATCCCGGCGCCCGACTGCACGTGCGTGTGCAGGCTCTGCTTTGCTAGCGCTTGCACTCCCTGCGGCGTGAGCGCGACGCGGCGCTCGCCGGGGAAGGTTTCGGACGGCACGGCGACGATCATCGGCAGCGGGACGGGGAGCGGGTCGGGTGTCGAGCAAGCGACGCGATTGTCGCATATCCTCTCCCCTTGGCCACCCCCGCCCCGGGTAGAAACGCCCCCGCCCGGGCTACGGCAACGGCGCCTGGCCCAGGGGCATCGCGTTGTTCCCCTGGCCGATCCACACCGCCCGCTGGGCCTCGCCGGTGTAGCCCGGCACAACCTCGCTGGGGCGTTCGACAACGCACCCCACGACCCCCATTGCAACCGCCTCGCCACGGGAAAAGCGTCGTACATCATGGCGATCGGTCATCAAGACGATCACCTCCTGCGGCTCCTTTGCTTCCGGGTCCTGCAGCGAGAACGTGTATTCGTACACGGACCCCGCACGGCTGATCGAAAGCGGGTCCGCGGCGAAGAACACGCCGCCGTGCGGCCTGCCGGTCCACGCCAGCCACCGCGAGGCCACGGTCTGCGAGTCGAGCCGGGCGTGTTCCGACGCGAACACCTTTCGGAACAGGTCTTGCGCCTCCATTTCGACGATCTCCTGGGAGTCGTCGCCGTCCGACTGGTAGAAGGTGTAGACCTGGGCCGTCTTGCAAAGCCGGGCGTAGGAGGCGCCGATCTCGGCACGATCGTCTTGCGACGTGTAGGACTTCTCGATGAGCGCCGAGGTGGCGCCGTCGGCGCCCCGTACTGCATCGTTCAATTCGTCCAAGCCGTAGCTCGGAGCGCCGGTCAGTTGAACGGGTCCGGTTTCTCCGTCCGGTTCGAAACGGTTGGGCTCAACCGCCGTCGCTATTCTTGGCTCCGACATCCGTTCGGCCAACGACTTGACGGCAGGCGGTCCGTCGCTCGGAGACTCGAACGTCGCGGTCCGAACGGCCGAGTCGATTGGGCCGCCGATCGATTCGGCCGAGGGTTCGCTCCCGTCGTTGCCCACCAGCAGCGTCCGTACGCCAGCCGGCAGGCTCGATAGCAGGCCCAGAAAGTCTCCCGAGGGGCCCTTGAGCCGCACCAGCGCCGCGTAGCCCAGCAGCAAGCCGGCAACGGAAAATACGGCCATCCCCGTTACGAACACCAAAGCCGACCTTTGGCGGGTACCCCGCCTGGTTCGGCGAAATCCGTGTGGCTGTTGGAACGGTTCGGCTCCGTCGAAGTCCGGCGCAGGGGATGGAGTCGCGACGTGTTCTACCTCAAGCGGGCCGCTCGTGGGGCCGTCCGCTTTAGGCAAACGAAAATCCGGCATCCGGGGGAGCGGGGCCTCGCGAGCATCGGTGTCGAACTCTTGCGCGGTGGCGAGGACTGGTTCGGTCCTCTCGGCATCGGGGCGGCCGCTCGGCGACGGCCTCACCGCCTGCGGCTCGGGCGGCGCGTCGCCCGGCCATTCGTCGCGAGGCGTCGCGGCAGCGGATGTGTCGCGAGCCGGCGTGTCGGAGGGTGCGACCGCGGGATCCGACTGTTCCGCAACGCCGCTCTCAGTCTCTTTGCCAGAGTCACGCTCCCGGGGTCGCGCCACGAGCGTCTCTTCGTCGGCCGCGGACTCCATCTTCGGCGCCGCAGAACGCATCAACTCATCTAGTTCCATTTCGAACGCCGGCTTCGGTTTCGAAGCCGGGGCGTCCGACGAGTCCCGTTCGGTGGGCGGTTGGGTGTTCGGTTCGGCTGCTGGTGCGCTTCGCGAGAGTGGCGCCTGGGCCGGCGTGGGTTGGTTGTTCTCTGCTCCGGCTGCGCGCGGGCGAAGGAACGCCTGCATCATTTCCGACGCGCTGGGCGTTCGCTCGGCGGCAGGGGCGGCGCCTGGCCCCGACTGGCGAAGTTCCGGGCGGGGTGCTGCGTGCGCCTTGCCGGCTGGCGCGGGCTCGTCCGTGGGGGCTGGCCCATCGACGGGCGCCGGTTTGTCCGCCGGCGTCGGCACGGGCAGCGCCTTGGCTTCGGGTACGGGCCGGCGGGACGCCGACGCGAGGCTGAACGATTTCTCGCATACCGGGCAGGCGACCGCCGTAGCCGCGGATGAATCGGGGGCGAAGACCTCGGACACGCAGTGGGGGCAGGTCGCTATCTGAGCCATCCTTGACGATTCTCCTGATCCATTCGCCGTCCGGTTCCAAGCGAACCGGTTGTAGCGGTCATTGTGCACCGGAAGTCGACCTAGTGCAGCCCGTGTTTGTCCAGAGCGCACGATGCTAGCACTGGCGCCAGGTTACGCAGCCGGTACAAGCGGCGCCGTTTGGCGGCCCGAGCCTCGCTCGTCGTCAAAATCCGTAGAGGGCGCCAAACTTCGTTTCCAAGTGCCGCATCAACGGCTCGCAAGAAAGCGGTCCGCCGCTGACGCGTTCGACCAACTCTCCGGCCGTGTACCGGCGGCCGTGAGCGTGCACATTCGTCCGCAGCCAGTCCAACAGCGGCCCAAATTCGCCGGACTCGAACTGCGCGTCCAGGTCTCCAAGATCGCGTCGGGCCTGCTCCATGAACTGGCAAGCGTACAGGTTCCCCAGCGTGTACGTTGGGAAGTAGCCCAGCAGCCCCGCGCTCCAGTGGACGTCCTGCAGGCAACCGTCCGCGTCGGTGGGCGAGGCGACTCCCAAGTAGTCGCGGTACTTCTGGTTCCACGCTTCGGGCAAGTCCGCCCCCTTCAGGTCGCCGTTCAGCAGCGCCTGCTCCAGCTCAAACCGCACGATGATGTGCAGGTTGTAGGTGGCCTCGTCGCTCTCGGTACGTATCAACGAGGGCCGCGACTCGTTCACCGCGAAATAGAACGCCTCTGCCGAAAGGTCTCCCGCCGCCTGCGGGAACTCCGCACGCAGCTTTGGAAGCATGTGCCGCCAGAAGGCGCTGCTGCGGCCCACTAGGTTTTCCCACATGCGCGACTGCGATTCGTGGATCCCCAGCGAGAGGGCTTCGCCGATCGGAAGCCCAAAGTGTTCGGCGGGCAGCCCCTGCTCGTACAGGCCGTGGCCCGCCTCGTGCAGCGTGCTGAAGAACGCGTCGGCAAAATCGTGTGCCTGGTAGCGGGTGGTCAGCCGCACATCGCGCGGCCCCCCGCCGCCGCAGAACGGGTGGGCGGTTGTGTCGAGCCGACCGGCCGAGAAATCGAAGCCCACCTCTCCCGCGGCCATCTTGCCAAAACGCTCCTGGGCCGCCGTCGGCCACTCGCGGGACAAGATGCCCTGCTTCGGCGCCCGCGGGCTCTCGGCGATCTTGGCGACCAGCGGCGCCAACCGGTCGCGCAGCTCGGCTAGCACACGCGTGATGTTCGCGGTTGTCTCGCCCGGCTCGAAGTCGTCTAGTAGCGGGTCGTACGGCGAGTCCTCGTAACCATAGGCCTGGGCCTGCTCCCGCTTCAGCGCGATCGTCCGTTCCAGCAGCGGCTGGAACTGGGAGAAATCGTCCGACTTCCGCGCCTCTTGCCACACCTGTTCTCCCAGGCTGGCTGCGCGGGCCAACTCTTCGACCAGCCGTTGCGGCAACCTGGACTGCTTCTCGAAGTCGTGCCGCAGCCGCGCGATATTGCAACCGGCGTCCGAGTAGGGGTCCGCGGCCAGATCCGACTCCGCCAGCTCCTCAAGCCAGGCCCCCACCTCCGGCGCCGTCTGACGCTGGTGGATGAGCCCCGCGAGAAACGCCGATTGCTCCGCTCGGTGGGGCCCCCCGGCCGGCGGCATGTAGGTCCGTTCGTCCCATCCCAATAGGTCGAGCGTAGACGAGAGCAGCGCCGTCTGGCGGGTGTGGTGGACGAGCGCCTTGTAGGCGGCGTTGGGCGGAGAGAGCGGGGCCATCGTATCGGGAGAGTTCGAGCCGGGGTCGTTGGAGCGAGTTGTCACGCGGCCGAAAGCTGCGTCCTCGGCCATGTTCACAAGGTGTTTGACGCCCTAGGGTTGCGTCAGTAATCGGATGGCCTCCAAGAGGCGTCGCGGGAGTTAAGTCGCCTTCGAAAGCCGCACATTGTCTGCGACGAGTCGGCTGGCTGCTACCACAAATCGCGAGAAACACGGCGAGCCGCTGGGCGGCCTTCGCCCGGAGCGACCAGGTCGTATCCAGCTGTCACGGGGCGCTCAAACAGTACCAGCGACAGGCGCTTGAAACAGGGCCACTAAGGCGGTTTGCCGCGTAGGCTGCATTGCTTTCGTCTGAGCAATGGAACTGATCGCATGGCGAACCGATTGAAGGTGGCTAAAGTGTTGTCCATTAGGACGTTACAGTTGCAAGGCTGGTCGCAGCGGCGGATCGCTCGGGAGCTGGGGATTAGCCGTGGCGCCGTTGCACGTCAGTTGCTGGCGGGCTCCGGGCCGACGCTCCAGAGCGACGGGCCGGAGGGTTCAAACAGTGCCAAAGCGCCTCCCGGGTCGGAGGCTGCCGAAGCCCCCCCAAACAGGGCCAAAGCGCCCCCCGGGTCGCGGAGTCTGTGCGACCCGTTCCGCGGCTTGGTGCTTGCCAAGCTTGAGCAAGGCTTAGCGGCCCAGCGGATCTTCCAAGACCTGGTCGCCGAGCACGGATTTACCGGCAAGTACCACAGCGTACGCCGGTTCGTAGCCAAGCTCAGCCAGAACACGCCGCTGCCGTTTCGGCGGATGGAAGTCGCCCCTGGCCAAGAAGCCCAGATCGACTTTGGCGCCGGGGCGCCGATCGTCGCGGCGGACGGCAGTCGCCGTCGGACGCATGTCTTGCGAGTCGTGCTGAGCCATTCGCGCAAGGCGTATAGCGAGGTCGTCTATCGGCAGACTACCGACGATCTGATTCATTGTTTGGAGCATGCGTTTTGGCATTTTGGCGGCGTGCCCAAGACGCTGGTCCCTGACAATCTCAAAGCGGCCGTGCTGAAGGCCGATTGGTACGACCCCGATCTCAATCCGAAGCTACGCAGCTTCTGCGAGCACTACGGCGCCGCGCTCTTACCGACCAAGCCACGCATGCCGCGTCACAAGGGCAAGGTCGAACGAGGGGTGGCCTATGTCCAGGAGAACGCGCTGAAGGGACTTACGTTCAGCAGCCTGCGTGAGCAGAACGACCACCTGCTGCACTGGGAAACCACGGTTGCCGACACGCGGATTCACGGCACGACGCAGCAGCAAGTGCTGAAGCACTTTCGTGAGGTGGAACGCCCCACGCTGGGGGCGTTGCCGCGCGAGCGCTTCCCTTGCTTCCAGGAAGGTCAACGCATTGTCAGTCGCGACGGGCACATCGCGGTCGCCAAGTCGTACTACAGCGTGCCGCCAGAGTACTTGGGACGCACGCTCTGGGTGCGGTGGGATTCCCACTTGGTCCGCGTTCTCAATGACCAGATGGAGGTCCTCTGCACGCACGCCACGCAGTCGCCAGGCAGGTTCAGCACCCTGCCCGAGCACATCGCCTCGGAGAAGATCAGCCCCGTCGAACGGGGCGCCGAGTGGCTGCTGAAAAAGGCCAGTTTTATCGGCGAAAACACCAAGGATTGGTCGCACGGCTTGGTAGCCACACGCGGTGTCGAAGCGGTCCGGGTGCTGCAGGGGCTCTTGAATCTGTCGCGGAAGCACCCCTCCGAAGTGATCGAACAAGCGTGCGAAACGGCCCATTCGTTTCAATCTTATCGCTTACCAACGATCCGCAAGCTGATCGAGCATTCGGCGTCCAAGCAGGGAACGTTCGAGTTCCTTGATCAGCACCCCATCATCCGTAACTTGTCGGACTACGGCGACGTCGTCCGTGTTGACTTTAGAACGGAGGCTTACCGCTCATGAACGAAACGCTCTCCACGACGTTGAGAAGACTGCGTCTGTCGGGCCTCGCCGAGACGCTAGAACTCCGGCTTCAAGAAGCCAGCGGCAACGGCCTGACGCATGTCGAGTTCTTGGAGCTGATCTTGCAAGACGAGATGCTTATCCGCGGCCAACGACAGATCGCCCGCCGCGTGAAGGCCGCCTCTTTCAGGGAGCTGAAGGTCTTGACGGATTTCGATTGGAGTTTTAATACGTCGATCAAGAGGAACGTCGTTTACGACCTATCGACCGGTCGGTTCCTGAACGATCATCGCGACGTGTTGTTGTGCGGACCTCCCGGAACGATGACATAATGCTACACCTCTTTCCACGGGCTATTTTAAGGGTAATTCTAGCTGCCGAGGGTCGCGCCGCGGGATACGCCGCCCCTCTCGAATCGCCCCTGCGGCCTCTTGAACCGCTGGCAGATTCAAGTGCTGACGCTCAATGATCCAGGGCGCATAGGCCACAATCTGGCGGCCCGGTAGGGTCCCTGACGTGAGCAGTTTGCGCACTGAGTGGGCACTGATCGCAAGCTCGCGAGCGGCGTCGGCCAAGGTCAACCATTCGCGTTGGTCGTGAGCGACGCAGGGAATCTTATGGTATTTTCGCAGGGAATAGACCCGCGACTCGACCCAAGTGTTCCCCACGCCGGTTCGATACCCGAGCCGATTGAGAATGCTGGCGATCTTGGCGTCCGAGCTCACCTTGGCAAGCTCGCCCACCAGTTCGACGACTTGCTTGTCGGTGCATTTTCGATGCCTGCCCGTTGGATTCTTCGCCACCGATAGCTTCGTGTGGACGCCGCCGGCCCAGTGGAGCGTCATCACGATTCTGGGCGGCTCTTGGGTGACGTCGACGACAATCTCGGCGAGGACCGTGCGCAGAATGCGCTTCTTCATCTCGACTGGCGCCGCTGGATGATTCCAGGCGGACGCGAGATCGGCGCCCAGCTCTAGCAGTCGTCCGCGGAGCCCCTCGCTCAACGGCGGCTCGGCGTGGGCCGCTGCTTCCAGCCGAGTCTGCATCTCGCTCCGGCGTCGCAAGGCGTCGTTCCAGCGTGCTTCGAGTTCAGCCGCGACCAAGCGATTGGCCGGATCGACAGCGTCGTACTGCCGGCGAGCGAGGTCGACGTCATAGATCGCTTTTTCCAGCGACAGCTGGAGAGCCTTCTGCTTCTCGCCCTCCTGCTGGCACAGTTGTTCCCACGCATCCAAGGCGGCATGGACGCCGGCCGGTTCGATCGCGGCTAACACGGCGTCCGACACGGCTCGATCTGCACGCAGCCCGCCAAATGAGATGCAGCGATCCGTGCCGTGATTCAGATGGGCTCCGCGGCAAAAATACCGAGGCACGCGTCCGTCGATCCCGCTGTAGCCGACGTGCAGGTTGCGGCCGCACCGTCTACATCGCAGCAGGCCTGCCAGCAACGCCGGGCCGCTCTTGGCCGCGCCTGATCGGCCGCCCTGTCCAACGTTGAGTTCCAGTTGTTCCTGATTTCGCACGTACTCTTCCCAGCTGATGTAGCCCGGATGGTGGTCCCGTATCAGCGTCTCCCATTGATCCATCGGCACGCGATGGCCATGGGTCTTGCGCGCCCGACCCTCTCGCATGACCGTCTTGGTTCTCGTGCGTCCATGGACGAAGGCGCCGGCGTAAACCGGGTTCTGCAAGAAGTTCAGGATCTGGTTATAGATGGGTAGTCGCCAGGCGACGTCAATGCCGGAGGCGGATTCTTGCAGACGCGGCAGAGGCAGATTCTCCTGGCGATACCATTACAACACCTGCCGCGCCGAACCAAGTTCGCGGAACTTGGCAAACACGCCGCGGATGGCTTCTTGAACTTGCCGGTCAGCGACCATCTCAATCCGGTTGTCGCGCGTCCGGACGTAGCCGACGGCGACTTCCCACAACGCCTCTCCGCGCGCAATCATGCCGCGTAGGGCTTCGTGCCCCCGTTGCCGGATCAATCCCAGTTCGAATTCGGCCATCGAGCCTTTCAATCCCAAAAGCAGCCGGTCATTGAGCAGCCTCGGGTCGTAGACGCCATCATGGTCAATGACCAACGTATCGGTCAACGCACATAGATCGACCAGGTGATGCCAGTCGCGGTTGTTGCGCGCCAGCCGCGACGCTTCGACGGCCATAACGGCTCCGACACGACCGTCGCAGACCGCGGCCAAGAGCTTGCCGAAACCTGGACGGTCGGCCGTCCCGGCGCCCGAGCGTCCCAGATCTTCGTCGATCACGACGACATCGCGAAACTTCCATCGCTGCGCCTGCTCCCGAAGCTCGTACTGGAGACGTAAGCTCTCTTGATGCTCCCGTACTTGGTGCATCGTGGACTGTCGCACGTAGATGTAGGCGGCCCGTTCAAGGTGAGTCGGCCGGATCTTATCGTTCATCGCATTCCCTCCCTTCAATTGCTTTATGCTTGATGATCTCGCAGAGCAACCGGCTCAGCAGATCTCGTACCCGACCTTGTTGCCGTCTCGGCATCTGCCTCGATCTCCGGGGGTCGTCCTTCCAGGGAAGCCTGAGCTGCTTGGGGGCTAATCGTTGCGAACGCATCCGTTGGTCCTCCTTGAAAAGTGGTACGGGATACGCCACGAGTATCCGCCGAGAGGTCGCACGGCAACGGCTGAGCATCAATGAGTTCGCGCAGGGCACAAAGCGCCGCCAAAGCGATTCGCGGGGACTCTTCATCCTGAAGCGTTGCGCAATGGCCTGCATCCAACATCCAGCGAGGAATCAAGCACCGCGTTCCATCGGCGGCAACGATCACCACGCTCTCAGCTGCGCCCTTCCAACGGTGAGTAACGATCTCGACTTCCTTGCCGCACAACGGATGATGACGGTAGTGAACCGTTTCGGAGCTCGATCTGTGAGCAGTGTGTGACGGCTTCGCCCGGAACCGGCAAGAGCCATCTCATCCAAGCCATCGGCTATCAGCTCATCAAGCTCGGTTACGTGGTTCTATACCGCAGCATCTTCGACGTGGTCCGCGACT
The DNA here is from genome assembly GCF_007750855.1 of Pirellulimonas nuda. Lineage (GTDB taxonomy): Bacteria > Planctomycetota > Planctomycetia > Pirellulales > Lacipirellulaceae > Pirellulimonas > Pirellulimonas nuda. The sequence goes on along the minus strand of NZ_CP036291.1, from coordinate 6,186,545 downwards.
TCTTGCACGACGAAGCGATGGAGGGCCACCAGAGGGTCATGAATCGCTACCTCAAGCCGGACCTGTTGATCATCGACGACTTCGGCATGAAGCAGCTCCCCAAGCGGAGTGGCGAGTTCTTGTTCGAGATCGTGATGCGGCGCCACGAAACGCGCAGCACCATGATGACGACGAATCGACCACTCGAGGATTGGGGCAAGCTGCTGGGGGATGTCCCGACCGCCACAGCGATCCTCGATCGCTTCCTACACCACGCCGAAATCCTCACCATCACCGGCAGGAGCTACCGACTGAGCCGCCGCGCCGAGGAGTCAAACAGGGCCAAAGCGCCCCCCGGCTCAGAAGAAACCCAAACAGCGCCAAAACAGACCAAAGCGCCCACCGGGTCGGGCGACGAAGAGAACAAAGAAGCTACGAACTAACCAGGTCTCTCAACCAACTGGCCTCGTTTGAAGCGCCCATTAGTGGCTCTGTTTGAAGCGTCCAATGACATCCAGCACGAGGCCGGACGCCCGCCGCCGCAGCAAATCGCCGTCCTGAAACCGCGCCGAAATTGGGGCCAATTTCTAGGCCGAACCCAAGCCCGGCAGCAATTGTCCATGACGGCGGTACGGCCTTGCCGACCGATCGCAAAGCGGTTAGACCTATGGAGATACGGGCTGTAGCTCAGCTTGGCTAGAGCGCTGCGTTCGGGACGCAGAGGTCGCAGGTTCAAATCCTGTCAGCCCGACTTCTCGTAAGTCGCTTCGAGCCTTTGTTTTAAGGCGATTGTGGTGCGGGGCGGGAATCGCGGCGACTGTCGGTGATACAATCCGTGATACAAATGGTGATACAATCTGTGTATCGGTTGGTGTAGCGGCCGACCGCAATTTGGATCCCACGCCCCCCCTGTGGTGGCTTTCCCGATCGGCTCGCGACGCCATCGATTTGGCTCTTTGGAGACCCAAATCCGGGGCCCACCTGCCCTGCCCTTCTGGGCCTCTGCGGGCCCCGGACAACGCAGCGTCGGTGGACTCTAGGTTCAAGACTAGGGCGGGGCCGAGCGCTACCGGCGGCTCACGCGCCAACGATCCATCGATTGGCGACAGAACCATTGGGCAGGCTATCCACACGACTCTCCAAACCTCAGGGTCCTCCGATGGTTTAGACGCGTGGATGCCGCCCGTTCAACGGTGCACCTCCGCGAGATCCAGCAAAGTACTAATGACCGTGACGGACAGTGACGGTGCCGGAAAGATCGTCGCAATCTCTGCAAAGGCGTTTGCGCCGTTGAGTCCGTCGCACACCTGCTTGAAGATCGCAAAATGGACTTCGTCGTTGCGGCCATCGTCGTTCAGCTCGCCCACGAGTGGCGGCGCAGTCAGCGTCGGCGCGACGCCTCGCAGAACGACGGAATGAGCGATGAGCGTGTTCTGAGCCCCGCCGTGTGAAACCTCCAGAGCCAGGGCGCCGCCAAGGTCGCTCGCCAGCTCGCCGGTCGAGGGAGAAAGCCCGACCTGGGTGAGCGCTACCTCAACCGTCGTCGGCGAGCCGATCACAAGCGACTCGGGATCGAAGGCGCCGTGAAAATAGGTGAACCCGCTTTCCCCGACCAGCTCTACGGAGAGCTCCGACGTCAACGCGGCCGAGGCCTTGAGGGTCAACTCGACGGTGTAGACCATGTGGAGGTCGTCTAGATGCACTGCGATCGTCTGGTTCGTTTCATCACGCACGATCCCCACGAGGCTGCGGGCGTCTCCCGACTCGGCGAGCGTCCACTCCCGCGCCTGTCCCGCGGGTCGCAGGCCGAAGGGCATAAACCCGTCGCGATTGGCGTTGCCGGTTCCCACATTTGGGGGGAGCACCGACAAGTGGGTTTGGATCGGCGTGTGGTTGGCCGTGATGTAGCCCAAGAGCTGATCGCGCACCCCCGCAGCGGCAGGGTTGGCGGCGCGGTTGGTGGTCTCGCTCGGGTCGGTCGCTAAATCGAAAAGCTGCACGCTCCCGTCGCCGTCGCGGATCATCTTCCAGTCGCCGATCCGGGCGATCTGGGTCGGCGCGGAGTTGGGGTTGTAAGCGTAGCCCTCGAAATAGAGTCCGGTGCGCTGCGTCTGGACCCCTTGGCCGGTGAGCGTCGGCGCGAACGAGACGCCGTCGACGCTGGGCGGCAACGCCGATTCGATCCCCGCCAATGCGGCGAACGTCGGCATGTAGTCGTAGAACGCCACGGGCAGTTCGGTCTCCGAGCCGGGGGCGATCCTTCCGGGCCAGTAGGCGATCATCGGCGTCCGCAGGCCCCCCTCGTAGTATCCCTCCTTGGCGCCTCGCAAATCGACGGTCTGACCGGTGCGGGTCTCGATGTTGCGGTCCCAGTTGTGGCTGCTCTGCCAGCCGCCGTTGTCGCTCGTGAAGATGATCAGCGTGTTGTCCAGCACGCTGTCAGAAAGGTCGCCGTCGCCGTTGGGGTCGGCCAGCGTCTGCTTCAGCTCTCCGACTTGCTGATCGATCTAGGTGACGAAGCCCGCTTGGATCTTGTCGAAGTCGTCCCAACCGGGGTTGTCGGCGTAGGGCTCGTAGACGCCCCCCGGCCCCGCCGCCGACTGGTTGAGCGTGCTCTTGCGGTGCGGCGGCGTCCAGGCGCCCCAGGCGTAGCACGGGGTTTCCGATTCACTGTTGCTCTGCACGAAGGCCTTCATGCGGTCGAAAATAATGCTGTGCGCGTGGACACGCGCGTCGGAAACAAGCCCCGTCTCGGGCTCGTGGAACCCCGTATTCTGCGGGATCAGCAAGGTCTGTCCCGTGTCGTACAAACGGTCGGGGAAGTGCGAGTGGGCGTGCACCTGGTCGTAGTAGCCGACGAACTCGTCGAAGCCCTGCAGCTCCGGCGCCCCGGGAGAGCCGGGCGCCCCCAGCCCCCACTTGCCGTAGCCGCCGGTCGCGTAGCCGGCCGCGCGGAGCACTTCGGCGATCGTCACGTCGGCGTCGCGGATCGCCACGCTACCGGAGTTGACGCGCATGTAGGCGTGCCCGAGGTGGCTGCCGGTCATCAACGCGCTGCGGCTCGGGGCGCAGTTCGCCGCCCCGCAGTAGGCCTGAGTGAACCGCATCCCTTCCTGGGCGAGCGCGTCGAGATTCGGCGTGTGCACCGGTGAGTCGGCCCAGAAACTAGTGAAGTCCCCCAGCGCCGCGTCATCCACCATGATGTGGACGATGTTTGGCTTGGCCGGCTGGGCAGAGGCCGCACCGGCGGCCAACAGCGTCACTGCGAGAACGCAGGCGGATCGGACCATCATGGGACGCGCGGAGGGGGTGTGAGGGGTTTCCGGGTCCTCCGCAACAATCAAACCAGCGCGTCACGGGCGGCCGCGAACTGCTCCGCGGCGAACGTCAGGTCGTCCTCGGTATGGGCCGCCGATACTTGCACGCGGATCCGCGCCTTGCCTTGGGGGACAACCGGGTAGCAGAAGCCGATCACATACACGCCCCGCCGCAGCAATTCGTCCGCCAACGCGACCGCCTGCTTCGCGTCGCCGATCATTACCGGCGTGATCGGGTGGTCCCCTGGCAGCACGTCGAAGCCCCGCCGCTCGATCTCGGCACGGAACAGGCGGGTGTTCGCCATGAGTCTGTCGCGCAGTTCCCCTGATCTTTCGGCGATCTCTAACGCTTTGAGCGATCCGCCGACGATCGGCGGCGCCAGGGTGTTGCTGAATAGGTAGGGACGCGACCGCTGCCGCAGCAGCTCGATGACCTCAGCGCGGCCGCTGGTGTAGCCGCCGCTGGCGCCCCCGAGCGCCTTGCCGAACGTGCCCGTCGTCAGGTCGACGCGGCCCATCACGCCGCAATGCTCGTGGGTGCCGCGGCCGGTTGGGCCCCAGAAGCCGGTGGCGTGGCAATCGTCGAAGTGAACCAGGGCGCCGAACTGGTCGGCCACGTCGCACACCTCGTCCAGCCGCGCGACGCTCCCGTCCATCGAGAAGACGCCGTCGGTGGTGATCAGTTTGGTGCGGGCGCCGGCCGCGTCGGCTTCTTGGAGCTTTGCCCGCAGGTCGTCGGCGTCGCGTGTGCGGTAGCGGAAACGCTTTGCTTTGCAGAGCCGGACCCCGTCGATGATCGAGGCGTGGTTGAGTTCGTCGCTGATGACCGCGTCTTCCGGCCCGAGCAGCGTCTCAAACAGACCGCCGTTGGCGTCGAAGCAAGAGGAGTAGAGGATCGTGTCTTCGGTGCCCAGAAAGCGACTGACCGCCTCCTCAAGCGTCTTGTGGCACGACTGCGTTCCGCAGATGAATCGAACGGACGCCAAGCCGTAGCCCCAGCGGTCGAGCGCTTCGTGCGCCGCCGCGATGATCTCGGGGTGGTCCGCCAGGCCGAGGTAGTTGTTTGCGCAAAGGTTGACCACCTCGCGGCCGTCGCGCAGCGTGATGTGCGGCCGCTGCGGCGAAGCGATATCCCGCTCCTGTTTGAAAAGCCCGCCGCTCCGCAGCTCAGCCAACTGGCCGGCGACACGCTCGATCATTGTGGTCATCCTGCTCCCTCTCTTAGGCGGTCCAGTCCAAAACTACCTTGCCTGACGCGCCCGACCGCATGGCCGCGAAGCCCGCCTCGTACTCGGTGTAGGGCAGGCGGTGGGTGATGACCGGGAGGATGTCGAGGCCGCTTTCGACCATCACGGTCATTTTGTACCAGGTCTCGTACATCTCGCGGCCGTAGACCCCTTTGATCGTGAGCATGTTGAACACGACCAGGTTCCAGTCGATGGCCAGTTCCTCGGTTGGGATCCCGAGCATCGCGATCTTACCGCCGTGGCACATGTTGCCGAGCATGTCGCGGAAGGCCGCGGGGCTGCCGGACATTTCCAGCCCGATATCGAAGCCCTCCTGCATGCCGAGCTCCCGCTGCACGTCCTCGAGCCTGGTCTTGCGGACGTCAACCGCGCGGGTCACGCCGAGCCGCTGCGCAAGCTCGAGCCGGTGCGGATTGACGTCGGTGATCACCACGTGTCTCGCCCCCGCGTGGCGCGCCACCGCGGCGGCCATGAGGCCGATCGGGCCGGCGCCGGTCACCAGGACGTCTTCGCCGAGCGTCGGGAACGACAACGCCGTGTGGACGGCGTTCCCAAGCGGGTCGAAGATCGCCGCCACGTCCGTATCGACCCCCGCGTGGTGGCGCCAGACGTTGGTCATCGGCAGCGATACGTACTCGGCGAACGCACCGGGCCGGTTGACGCCGACCCCTTGGGTGTCTTTGCACAGGTGCCTTCGCCCGGCCATGCAGTTGCGGCAGCGGCCGCAGACGACGTGCCCCTCTCCGCTCACTAGGTCCCCTGGACGGAAATCGATGACGTTCGAGCCAACCTCCGCCACCCGCCCAACAAACTCGTGCCCCACGACCATCGGGACCGGGATGGTGCGCTTAGCCCACGCGTCCCAGTTGTAGATGTGCACGTCGGTGCCGCAGATGCCGGTCTTGTGGACCTTGATCAGCACGTCGTTGATGCCGATTGTCGGTTCGGGCGCGTCGGCCAGCCACAGGCCGGGCTCCGCTGATTGCTTGACTAGGGCTTTCACTTGTGTCGCACGCCGCGTAGGGATTTGCAGCGCTCCAACGCCGTCATTACACCGACCGCGCCGAGCAGCGGTTTCGAAGCCGAGGGCTCCGGCGTAGCATAGGAACGCGTCGAAGAACCCCGGTCCATTAGAGCCCTCGTCGTGTGGCTTGAACAGGCTGAGGGCGCGTTCGTCCTTCAAGCGGTCGCGGTTGAGTTTGCTGGTTGCGGCTGCCTTCGAGTAGGAAGGCCTCCCGAACCAGTGACGCCCCGGCGGCGGCAGCGCCGCGATCTTCAACACGTGGCCGCCTCCCAGCCAAGGATTTCCCTAGTGGACCATTCCGCCGAGCGTTGACGAGCAGAGAGTCGTAGGTGCAGGCGGCGTGCGCCGCGGAAGTGCGATGGGTCCTTAGGCGTCGTGTGAGACCCATGCCCCGCGAGCGGAGTACTAGAACGGACCGCATGCCCGCCGATGACAAGCGTCGGTCCATCATCCACTTCTCGGGGGGCGTCCAAGCTCGCTCCGGGCAATGCGGTGTTGACGCGTCTCAGTCGGCCGCCTACATTTCGTTACATGACGAAGTAAGGCAGTGACACGGTCCGGGTGTGATGGATCGAGATTCGCTTTGAGGCGGCCGCCATTCCCAGCCGGGTGGAAGAGTAAGAGGGCAGCCCTCGATACGCTTCCGGAAGAGTTGACTGGAGTCGACCATGACGAAAGACGCGAACGCCTGTCCCGAAACCGTTTGCCCGAACGGTCGCCTCGGCTTCTTGGACCGCTTCCTGACCTTGTGGATCTTTCTCGCGATGGCGGCGGGAGTCGCCATCGGGTGTTTGATGCCTGGCGTAGAGGCCTTCATCAACCAGTTTCAGGTTGGGACGACGAACGTGCCGATCGCCATCGGGCTGATACTGATGATGTACCCACCGCTAGCGAAGGTGCGGTACGAAGAGTTGGGAGACGTCTTCCGTGACTGGAAGGTGCTGGGGTTGTCACTCGTGCAGGACTGGGTGATCGGGCCGGTGCTGATGTTCGGCTTAGCGGCCCTATTTCTGCACGACTACCCCGAGTACATGACGGGCCTGATACTAATCGGGCTTGCGCGATGCATCGCGATGGTCATTGTCTGGAACGACCTGGCCAAGGGAGACGCCCAGTACGCCGCGGGGCTGGTCGCCTTCAACAGCGTTTTTCAGGTCCTGTTCTACAGCGTCTACGCGTGGTTCTTCATCACGTGGCTGCCGCCGCGGCTGGGGCTTGAGGGGAGCGTGGTCGAGGTGACGATGGGCCAGATTGCCCAGAGCGTCTCGATCTATCTCGGGGTCCCGTTCCTCGCCGGGATGTTGACAAGGCTCGTGCTGCTCAAGGCCCTGGGCCGCACTTGGTACGAGCAGACCTTCATCCCGCGCCTCAGCCCGCTAACGCTCGTGGCGCTGCTGTTCACTATCTTCGTAATGTTCAGCCTCAAGGGGGATCAGATCGTGCGGATCCCCGGCGACGTTCTCCTGATCGCCATTCCCCTGTTGGTCTACTTCGTTGTGATGTTCCTGGTGAGCTTCTTCATGGGGCGGCAGATCGGCGCCCCGTACCCTACGACCACTACGCTCGCGTTCACCGCGGCCAGCAACAACTTTGAGCTTGCGATCGCCGTGGCGGTTGCGGTGTTCGGAATCCATTCCGGGGCCGCGTTTGCGGCGGTCATCGGACCGCTGGTCGAGGTGCCGGTGATGATCGCCCTGGTGAGCGTTGCGTTCTGGTTACGGCGCCGCATCTACGGCGAGTCCACTCCGCGGGCATCCGCTTAGGCGCCGCGGCGCGGTTGCCCTGTTTGTCGCTCCGTGAAGCGAACTCGCCGTAGAGATCTTCTACAACGCGTTAGACCAGACGGCGGAGCCGTTGGGGGGCGAGCAATAAACCAAACGCCGCCGAGAGAATCATGGCAACACTCGAAGGTTCTGGCACTGAGGACAATGCAAGAGAAAAATCCCTGCCGCCTTGATCCTTTTCGACGCCGTCTTCATACCCTTTGCCTCCAGCATAGACGCTGCCCCCGGACCCTGCCGTAGTGCGGAACCATTCCCAGCCGGGGTTGGTCGTTCCCGAGAATCGCAGCAGGTAACCGCCGGCAGCTAAGTCAAGCGGAGCATCCAGCGTGATCGCGGCGATCGTGTCGACGCCGTCCACGTAGGGGAAGGTTACGGAGTCGGTGAGCAGGACATCGGCCGGCAACGGAGGATCGTCGTGGGTTGCCGCGTCCACGTCGGCGACTCTAGAGATCGTCATCGTCAGGGCTTTGTCGCCCGGCGCTCGATCGTCGTTCTGGTACATGAGAAAGATGCGGCGCAGCGAAAGAGGGTCGACCACCGTAAAACTCTGGGCGAGCGACGCATCCGCGTCGTCTCCGAACGACGATTCGGCTGGTGTTGCCGCAACAATCTCGGCGCCCGCTGGAAAGTTTCCCCCCATGTCGACCGATTGCACCGTGATGGACGCCGCGTTGGCGGCGGTTGCGGCCGTGACTAAGAGCACGCTCGGGATAGAGCGGGTCCACGCAGATTCAAGTTGTCGCATCATTAGAACTACTCCAGAAAAGAACAAACAAGAAAATCATCTCAACGCCCGGCTCCGACACCTCCGCACCCCACTACTCTTCCTTGCTGCTCAATTCCAGCTCCATGGAATTGTTTCCGCCGGCCTGCACGTCGACGCTCAGGCCCGAGCTGCGAGCCTGTGTGTAGCGCTTAGGTACAGGGACCCTCAGCTTCTTCTGCGACGCGTCCAATTCGTCCGCAGACAACGCTGCGACAGTCACTGGGTGCGTGCCGAGCTGCGCCCCGTCTCCGTCACCGTAGGTGCTCAACTCAAACGATCCGTCCGCTTGAATCAAGCCTTTGGCCATCCGCCCCTTCGACGGGATGACGTAGACGATCCCCTGCGGAAGGGGCTTGCCATCAAGCGTCACGTGACCGCTTACGGGGGCCGTGTCCAACTCATGGGATGAACTGCCACATCCAACCGGCAGCGACGCCAACACAGCGACAATTAGACATCCGCCAAAGGGTCTATCGCGAATCTTCATCTCAAGCACTATTCCTGTGTCATCGTTGGCTAGAATCGATGAGGTTGCCATCGTTCCGAGCAGCCAAGTTGAACAGCACGATCAACTCGATGTTCTCGTTGAAGAAGCTGGTGGAACCGTCGGTCATCGTAAAGTGGCACCCCCCCGGATGCTCTGAGCCAAATCCCATGTCGTTACGTGCCGGCCCCGGCCGGGCGCCGCTGTTGACGGCGTAGGCAAGGTTCTTGGCCCCGTACATGGACTTATCGACGGCGCCGGCGATCCAGGGGCGCGTGCGTTGAAACTCTGCTTCGCCGAACGCCGCCTCGCCGGCCAGAAAGGTGGAAGTCGTGCCGTCCACGACTTGACTCATCTTGGTCTTGCTGAATCGGAACATTACCCCGCTATTCGCGATCGGTCCGCCCGTTCCCTCGATGCATTCCAACTTGGTCACGCGCGACGTGCCGGTCAGTTTGGCTTCCATCGTGTAGGGCGACGTGTTGTCTGAGCAGAAGAACGGGATGCCAGCAGACAACTGGGTATTGGCGCCAAGGACGGCCAGGTAGTGGGTGTTCAGGTCGGAGGTCTCTCGTTCACCGAACCCTTCCGAGGCGTTGTTTCCAGGGCCGTACAGCGAAACGGGATCCAACTCGCTCCGTGAAGGGCAGCGCATCCCCGGCAGCGGGGTGGTCGCGGGCGCCTCGTTCTTGGGGTCGTACCATTCCACGGTGTCATCGATGCTGTCGTACAGGGCCTGCTCTTCCATGTAGGGAAGGATGAACACGATCCAGCTATGATCACGCCGCATCGGCGGAGTGCGGTTGGGGTTCAGCCAGTCCACCGCGGGGGGGAAGTGACCCCGAGCGCCCTCATAGTTGAGGCTCGCTAGCCCCACTTGACGCAGATTGTTGATACAACTGCTCCTCCGGGCTGCTTCGCGGGCGGCCTGTACCGCCGGCAGCAACAGAGCGACCAAGATGCCAATGATCGCTATTACGACCAGCAGCTCGACGAGCGTGAAGCCCCGAGTCAATCGATGGGGACGCTCGTGCAATTGACGATGGGCAGAAGGGATCAACTGGACCTCCGTTCTTGGTGTTTCCATGGCTTGAAGCCAGACAAGTCGCGTGAATGGAGAGCTGCAGGTCAACCCGCGCGACGCAGCCGATCGCGCGTCACTCCCGTTAAACCTACGTACGCCGCCGCCGACGACCGGCCAGGCGGCTTGCAGCCACACCGACGATGCCGCACAGCAGAATCGAAGACGGCTCTGGGACCTGACTCGACCCCGCCGCCAGCGGGATCGCGTTGATCGTCAAGGTCACGTTGCCGCCCAGACCCGGCGTGACCATCCGGGTGACGCTGAAGCCGGCCAACAGATTCGTGGGATCGTCGATCACCATCGAGCTGAAATCGCCCATGATCGATCCTGTCACGCTGCCGGAGGCGCCAAGGCTGTCCCGCCACGACGTGTAGTCTGCCGCGTCGATAACACCGTCCAGGTTTCCATCGGCCGTTACGTCGAAGTCGTCGTTGCCAAACGTTTCTGCCCACAAGGCGTAGTCCTCTTGGCCAACCGTGCCGTTCCCGTCGTAGTCGGCCGCCAGCGTTTCGGCGCCGCCGGAGATAATCACGAACGTGTCGCCGTCTGTCGGCACATAAGTGCCCTGGGTGGCATGCGTGGTCCCGGCGGCCAGTGCAGGATCAATGAGCACCTTGAGTTCGCCGCCGAGGGTGACGGTTCCTTCCGCAGTGATGGTATCGAACTGGCCGGCGCCGACGCCGGATATCTGCATGACGGTCGTCGAGCCCGCTTGAAGGGTAAGATCGCCCGATTGCCCCCGCCGTGTGGTCAGCCGGACATCATACGGCACGTGCGCCACTACGCCGCCGTTGAGATCCTCGAAGCCAACTTCCAGCGTGCCCCCGCTATTGACCGTGATTTCGCCGACTCGTGTGGTGAGAAAATCTTCTACCTCGTTGTGACCAACCTCCAAGAAGGCGTTCTGGTTCACGACAATTGCTCCACCCGAGAGTTGCCGCCGAATCTCGATGTCGACGAAGTTGTTTGCAATGAGTTGGCCAGTGAATCCGTCGGTCGGCAGGTGCGTAACGTTGTTGCCTTCTGGCGTCGTGTTGTCGTTCTCGAATCTATTCAACGACACCTCGCCGCCATCCGTTGGATTCGACGCCGTCCCGTTGACAGTGATGTTGCTCGATCCTCCCAGCCCGTCCGGCGCAAACAGCCGCCGTTCATCGCCATCAAACGTCGTCGTCAGATCGACCGTGACGTTGGCGTTCGCGGTGATTTGCCCGACGTTCATCAGCCGGACGCCTGTCGATCGGTGATCAATCTCTCCCGACTCGTTGACGATGATCTGATTCATGGCGCCGTTGTTTGCCAGGCTCATCGCAAATCGATTGTCTCCGGTCGAGTTCATTTCGACGGTCATGCCCCCCCCGGCGGGGCCCTCGTAGAGCACCTCGTTCCCCACGCCGTTGAACTGGAGCAGGCCGCCGAACTCGCTCATGTCGGTAAGAAAGAGCGTGCCGCCGGTGTCCAAGTTCACCTCCGCTGTGCCGCTTCCGGCCATGGTCATGTCGATTGCCGCGTCCCCACTTTCGGCGGTAATGGTCAGGTGGCCGTTGAGCTCCATCCGACCGAGCGGCTGGGTGCTGATGTCGCCGAGAAAGAATTCACCGTTGGTGGTTTCGGTGACGGTAGCTCCGGCCGCCACAGTGACGGAGGAAAGGTGGACGGAGCTAGCGGTGTAGTTCAAGGCGCCATCGTCTACGTTTAGTTGTGCACCGTTGTAGGTTTGCGAGCCGTCGGCGGTCACCGTGTGCCCGTTCACGACGTGGTGGGTGTAGTTCGGGTTCGGAGCGACGCCAACCGGAGCGAGGCCGTTGTCCCAGGTCGTCGCTGCCAACAGGCTGCCCGACTGCACGGAGAAGGTGTCGATCGGCGGTCCGTCCAGTGGAACTGAAGATAGGGCGAGCGAGAAATCGATACCGCTCGCGTCTTTCTCATCCCCGTTCTCGTAGCCCCTTCCATCGGCATAGGTGCTGCCGACGCTAGTGAGCGGTCGGAGCCACTCCCATCCGGGATTGGTTGTGCCGGAGAAATGGAGCATGTAGCCGCCCGGGCTCAGCGCCAGCGGAGTGCTCAGCTTGATACCCGCAATTGTGTCGGTGTTGCCCACATACGGGAACGTGACCGACTCGCTCAGCAAGAAGCTGTTGGGATCGGGTGGATCGACATAGCCGACAGCGGCGTTCACGTCGGCAACCGGGAAGATCGACAGTGTGAGCGTCTTGTCGCCCGTGGAAGCGGTGTCGTTCTCGTAGGCCAGAAAGATCGATTCGAGCGAAAAACCTGTGGTGACGGTAAAGCTTTGCCCGAGAGAAGTCGGAGCATCGTCACCGAAGGTGGATTGCGCGGGGGTGGCCGCGATTATTTCTGCACTCGCCGGGAAGAAACTCGGGTCTTCATTGATTTGGACGAATAGTTGGGCGTGCGACACCTGTGGCGTCGCCACAACAGCGAGCAAGAGCACTGCGAATGACGCGCCACGTCGTTTCTGTTGGGACAGTTCAACCATGAGATTTCTTGGTTTCGCAAGGAGATTTGGAGGAGCCTCATCGTCCTACAAGCTGCCGCCGAATCCGCAGCGGAATGCGAGCAGGATGACAAATAAGACCAAGGACGAGTTGCGACGCTGACTACTTCCGACCGCGCTGGGACGTGCGGAAGGGCATTAGAACAGCCGCCACTCAGGACAGGGCGAGCGCTCGGGGAAATTGGACAAGAAAAAGAGGGGATCCAGAGAAGTATTCCTCCAGCCCCGTTCTATGGCGCCCAGTCGGAGTGGGCGTACACCGCCAACTCAAGGGCCAAATGTGCCCCCGCTATCGCCCGATAGAGGGGCGTTCGAGATGATTCTTATTTCAAGCGGGATGCAGCCCCACCCGCGGCTCGTGCCGTGCGGTTCCCCGTGGTTGTTTGGCCGAGGGATTCGTGTGCGCGTCGCCGGCCTACTTGAATTCGTGTCCAGAAACCCGCATTGTAGGCCCTACTTGTGCAGGGAGATGCTTCTCCTGCAGCGGTTTAGCGGGATCGCACTAGTTCTTCGTCGGACCTCTTCAGCGACATGCCACCAGCCCAACCGCACCGCCGCGACCGAGACTCCGATGAGCCGATTTCTGCGGAACAGCGGCGCGAAGACTTCGCCAGGCTGCTGGCGCAGAACGAGCGCAGGGTGTACGCCTACATCCTAAGCCTGGTGCCGAGCTGGCACGACGCGGACGAGATTTCCCAAGAAACCAACGTGCGGCTGTGGAGCGAGCTGGACCGTTTCGAACCAGGCACCAACTTCACCGCCTGGGCGATGCGGGTAGCCCACTTCCAGGTGCTTACGTGGAGGAAACAGGCGTCGCGGAGCAAGCTGGTGTACAGCCAGGAGCTGGTGGACCTGGTGGCTGACACGCATGCCTGCAGCGGTGGGGCGGCCGACGAGCGGCACCAGGCGCTCGGCCATTGCATTGGGTCGCTGAGCAGCCGGAACCGCGATTTGCTTACGCAGTACTACGCCGAAGGGGCAAAGGTGAAGGATGTCGCCGAGAGATTGAAACGCACGACAGAGTCTGTCTACAAGGCGTTGCAACGGGTACGCCTGGCCCTGCACAAGTGCATCCAGGACACCATGGACCGGGAGGGAACGGCATGAACCGCAATCGCTACGAGGTAAGCTACTGTCGTGTCCACGACTACGTGACCAGCGAGCTGGAAGGCGCCGCCACGGCTTCGCAGCGGCGCGAGTTTGCCGCGCTGCTCGCGAGCGACGAGTCGGTGCGGCAGATTTACGTCGCCTACATGCAAGAGCAGACCAGCCTCCGTTGGTCCTACGCCAATCAGCCGCTCGACCTGCTCGACGAGGCGATGAACGAGGCCATGCACGGGGCGTTCGCGTCGCGCGCCGCGACGGCCGAGCGGCGACCGGGGGGCCGAGATCGCGTGCTTCCCTGGGCGGCGCTGCTGGGCTTTAGCGCTGCGGCGATCATCGCAGGCGTGGGCGTCTGGTTCGCAACCGGTGGCGATCGGCCGCACGCCGATCGGTTGGCAGCCGCCGGGGATGCGGCGCCGGTAGCGACCGCCGCGGGCGTCGTCCGGCAGGTGAACCAGGACGGCGGCCCGGTTCAACCAGGGATCGCCGCTGTGGCCACCGTCACTCGCATGATCGACGTCCGGTGGGCCGCGGACTCGATCTCGCCCGCCGAGCTCTCCCGCCTGCGTCCCGGCCAGACGCTCGACCTGATGGCCGGTCAGGTCGAGTTGCTGTTCGACACCGGCGTCGAAGTGGTCTTGGAGGGGCAGACGCACTTCAAGATCCTCACCGCGGGCAGCGCTTACAGCCAGCATGGCTCCATCGGCGCTCGGGTGGGCGAAGAGGCGCGTGGCTTCACCATCGAGACCCCCAGCGCGCGTGTGATCGACCTGGGGACGGAGTTCGGCGTCACGATCAGCGAACTGGGCGAAACCGAGGTCGCCGTCTTTCGCGGGATCGTGGACCTGACACTCGATGGATCGGAGAGCCGTGCGGTTTCGTCGATTACTAAGCGCCTGAATCAGGGCGAGGCGCTACGTGTGGGGAGCAACGGGGAGTTCCATCGCGTGTTCGCCGTACCGAGCGATCGTTTCCCGACGTCGTCGCCCGATCACCGCTTGCGGAGCACGGTGTCGCCGCTGATTTCCGACGTGCGGGACAATATCCGCGACTCGGACAGCAAGAAGTTCTACAAGATCGTACGCGGTGGTTTGCACGAGGACGCCCCCGCCTTTGTCGATCGCAACCACCAATGGAACGGCGTCGACGACCGGGGCATCCCACGCCAGTTGCGGGGCGCCGAGTACATCATGCCCTTTAACGACGATAAGCAACTGCGTAACCGCCTGGAGGTGACGCTGTATGTCGCCAAGCCGATTACGCTGTTCGTCTTCCTCAGCGACGCGGTCACAATCCCGCAATGGTTGCACGAGGGCGGATTCGTGGACACGGGCGACGACATCGGCCTCGATGAAGGCCCTTCGCGGTGGCACCCCACCAGCACAGGGCGACGCCACCTGGCGACCGGCGAGGGCAAGAGCGTCGACACCGTTTTTTCGATCTGGAAGCGAGAGGTGAAGGTCCCCTCAGAAGTCGTGCTGGGCGGCGTCGAGCGGCCGACCGACATCGACGGCTTCAACATGTACGGTATCGCTGCGACCCCGTTGTACTAGCTTGCCGCCCTGTCGATGGGCGGGTTCTCACTTTTCGAATCTCGCTCATCTGCCATGACGCACACAATCAAAAAGTCGAGGCGCACGCATGCGGTAAGTGGCGTGTTGGCGCTGGTGCTGATTGTCGCGTCACCGCAGCGCTCGATAGCCGCCGACTCATCGGACGCCGTTTCCGAACTGACGGCTCCCAAGCAGAACGTTCATCTCTATCTGTTGATCGGCCAATCGAACATGTCGGGCCGCGGAGAGATGTCTCCCAGCGATCGGCTTCCTGTCGCGGGCGTGTACGTGCTCGATAGCGACAATCACTGGAAACAGGCGGCGCACCCATTGCACTTCGACAAGCCAAAGATTGCCGGAGTCGGCCTCGGCATCGACTTTGCAACGCAGATGCGGATGTCCGATCCCAGCGTCACGATCGGGCTGGTGCCCTGCGCCGTGGGGGGGACTTCATTAAAACAATGGAGCAAGGGGGGCGAGCTCTACGAAGCGGCCGTCGCCCGAACCAAGCACGCAGAACAGCACGGCGTCCTTCGCGGAATCCTTTGGCACCAAGGGGAGGGGGATTGTGGCGAGAAGTCCGCGTCCACCTACGCACAACGGCTGGCCCGGCTGATCGCCGACCTGCGCAGCGACCTCGGCCAGCCGACGCTGCCGTTTGTGCTGGGCGAGATCGGCGAGTTCCGCGTCGGCGTGAAGGGGCGGAGCGACTTGGTGATCGAGCAGCAACAGAGCGTTCCGGGTCTGGTCGAGCACACGGCATGCGTCAGCGCCGAGGGGCTCGGCCACAAGGGGGACTTCTCGCACTTTGATGCGGAGGCCCTTCGCGAGTTTGGCCGACGCTACGCCGCGGAGATGCAATCGCTCGGCGACGCGGCCCGGAAGTGACGCACGGGGCGACGAACGCCAATCGCAGCGCCGGCCACGGCGGCTGCTACACGATCCTGAGGAACACGCGATGAGCCTGCGAACAAGCGCCGTCCTCTGCTGCCTGGCGACCGGATGGGTCGCCGCGAACAACGCGGCGTGCGCCCAGGCGCCCGCGCAACCGGCGTCGACGACCAAGCCGAATGTTCTGTTCATCATGGTCGACGACTTGAACGACTGGACAGGAGCGCTGCAGGGGCACCCGCAGGCCTACACCCCGAACCTAGACAAGCTCTTCCGCAGCGGCGCCGCGTTCACCAACGCCCATTGCTCCGCCCCGGTCTGCAACACCTCCAGGCACTCGCTCTTCACGGGGCTGCACCCCGCCAACACGGGTTGGCTCGGCACTACCGGCCTGGGGACGATCGAGAAGTCGTACGACGAAGTGCTCGCCGGGCGGCTCCCGATGCCCACCTTCTTCAGGAAGCACGGCTACACCACGCTGGCCGCGGGCAAGATCTTCCACAAAGGGGTCCAAGACTTCGACTACCCCTACTGGGACACGACGCGTTCCCCCAAGTACGGCTTTGTGAACGAGGCCCACGCAAAGGGCAAGTTTGGCCCCGGGCCGAAGGACGGCGGAGCGATCCGCCTGAAGCACGGCCACTCGGTCAGCGGCGACTCGCTGAGCTGGGAAGCGCTGGAGGAAGACGCGATCCCACCCAAAGGAATGCCAGACGAGCAAATCGCGGGTTGGGCCGTCAGGCAGCTTCGGCAAGACTTCGACAAGCCCTTCTTCATGGCGGTCGGCTTCATCAGGCCGCATGTTCCCTACACGGCGCCGAAGCGGTACTTCGATCGCTACCCCCTCGACTCGATTGAACTGCCACACATCCCGGAAGATGAGTTCTCAGACATCCCGCTGTACGGCAAGGCGATGGCCTACGGCACGCTGCCCGACGGCGACCATCGAGAAGTGCTGGACCTAAGCCCGACCTATTGGAAGGAGCTTGTACGCGCCTACCTGGCGTGCACAACCTTTGTCGACCACGAGATCGGCCGGGTGATCGACGCCCTGAAGCGCAGCCCCTACGCCGAGAACACGATCGTGGTGCTGTGCTCGGACCACGGTCAGCACCTGGGCGAGAAACGCCATTGGCGCAAGCAGGCGTTGTGGGAAGAGTCGACAAAGGTGGTGTTGTTCCTTTCTTACCCCGGTCAGAAGAATACCAACCTCTCCAACAATCGCCCGGTTAGCTTGATCGATATTTACCCGACCCTGGCGTCGCTGTGCGACCTGCCCGACCAGGGGCTCGACGGCGTTGACCTCACGCCGCTAACCGAGGACCCCAACGCCGAACGGGGCAAACCCGTGCTGACCACACGCTACTACAAGAACCATTCCCTCCGCAGCCAAGACTGGCGGTACACCCGCTACCGGGACGGCGCCGAGGAACTGTACGACCACCGGGTCGACCCGGGCGAACACCACAACCTGGCCAACCAGGCCCAGCACGCCGAGGTGCTCCAAGAGCACCGCAAATGGCTCCCCAAGCAGGACGCCCTGCCCCCCGGGAAAGACCATTTCCCACGCGACATGTACGACGCGCGGGTCGACCAGTTCAAGGCAGAAGGGGTTCCCTCTTGGCTTGAGTGAGCCGGGTGGCGCTGGTTTGGCGCCGGGCCTGCCTTCGTCGCGTTCCCAGAAAACCGGGCTTTTTCTGCTGTCGATGTCCAAAATCGGCCGAGCCGCGCCCTAATTAATGGGCTCTCCTCCAATTGACGCTCCGCGGCCCGCTGCGGCCGACGGAGCCGAGTGTCTAGAACGTCCGACTCCTCCCGCCCGTCAGCGACGCGTCGATCACCATGCCGAGGTTCTCCGCCACCGGTTGCTGCGCAGCGATCCTCCTTGCGCATGGCGCCGCCGTCGAAGCGGGCACGATTTACGACTTTGAGCTTGTCGGCCAGGGCGCGGTGATCGCCCGCGTTGCGGGCGACAACCAAACCGCGTTCCCCTCGGTCATCCACGTGCCCGATTGGATCGCCCCGGCCGATCGGGCCGACGCCGATGCAAACTACTACATGTACTACGGCACCCACGGCGGCCAGCACATCCGCATGAAGTGGGCCGCGTCGCTCGACGGCCCTTGGACCGATTTCGATCTGGGGGGCGTGTTCAATGGCCAGAGCCGCCGGGGCGTTTTCGACGTAGAAGCAGACCCTACTCGCGACACCTACGATCACGCGGCCGCCCCCGACGTGCACATCGACGACGCCAATCAGCGGATCATACTGTACTTCCACGGACAGAATCAGCCCTCGGAAACATCGTCCGGAGGAACACGAGCCACGCGGCGGCACGAGAGCTTTGTCACGACCAGTTCGACCGGCCTGAACTTCAACGACCCCCTCACGGCCGGTGGGGAGAGCGGGCGTGGTCCAGTAACAGTCACGGTGGACAACCTCACGCGCGACGTCTGGATCGGCGAAGACTACCAGCGCGCCTTCCAGAAGAACGGCGAGTGGTACTCCGTGGCGAAGCGGGCGATCATCAACGCGTCGCCCGACCCGCTGGATCCCTGGGCGCCGTCCGCCGCCGCCCCCTTCGGCGAGGCGTGGACCCGTGAAAACACGCCCGGCGACTTGTGGACCAACGACGCCTCGACCGTGCAGGACGACTACTACTCGCCGGGGGCTTCGTTCCTGGCCTCCTCCGAGTTCGCCAGCCACCCAAGAAACCCCAACCCGGGCGTCCGGGTTACGTCCAACGGCAACGACGAACGTCTGAACCACGTCAGCGTGAACCTGTTGTCGCCGGACGACCTCGAGGTGTTCTTCTACGTCCGCGAGGACCCGTCGGACCGCTTCGACGGCATCTATCGGATCGTGTACGACATCAGCGACCCCGACTTCCAGAACTGGTCGGTCAAGCGAGACAGCGTGGGGCAAGTTCTGTTCGACGTGGTGCTGACGCCACAGGAGCTCGCCGCCGCGGTACAGGCCGCTCACCCGGGCGCGGACCCTACTTATTTTGCAGACCCCGTGTCGCTGGGCGACACCGATATCTTTGTGGACGACGACGGGTCCAAATACCTCTTCCTGTCGTACGTGTCCCAGCAATTCGGGGGCGCTCAGGGCGAAGGCCAGATCACCACCGTCAGGCTGATACCGCACCTCTACGGCGACTACAACCAGGACGGCGTCGTCGATCTGGCCGACTACACCACCTGGCGTGACCGGCTTGGGCAGGCCGCCCCGCTGCCGAACACCGACCCCTACGACGGCGACGGCGTCGTGACCACCGCGGAGTACGACGTTTGGAGGTCGAACTTCGGCCTGCCCGGCGGCGCCGGCGCCGCTAGCCCAGCCGCCGCCGCGGTCCCGGAGCCGCCCGGCGTGTGGGCCATGCTGGCCGCCGCATTGGCGGGGCTCTACGCGGTCGCCCCCGGTGGGCGCCGCCGCGCGGTTCTTCTTCCGGTCGCAAGAGCCGGCCACAATCGCTCCCCGGCCGGCGCCAACGACTCTCTCTCTTGACGGTTCAAATCGCATGCACAACACACTCTCTCCTTCGATTCGACTGGCAGGGCTCGTTGCTGGGGCGCTGCTGCCCCTGGCGGCCGGCGGCCCGGCGGCCTTGGGCGCCGACTTCTTCATCTCGTCGCAGGCCGATTTCGACGCCTACCGCGGCGCGACGTTCGCCCCGGGCGACAACATCCTCTTCGAGCGGGGCAAGAGCTTCACGGGCATGTTTGCGCCGAAGACCGCCGGCGCGGCCGGCAACGTGATCACCATCTCCGCCTACGGCGAGGGGAACCGGCCGGTGCTCAACAACCAGGGGGTCATCCACCCGCACCCCACGCGGTCGGGCGCCACCGTGTCGGCCGGCCTGCTGCTCTTTAACTCCGAGTACGTAGAAGTAAGCGACCTCGAAATCACCAACAACAACGGCGGCAACCAGTCCGCAGACCTGTTCGGGATCTACGTACTGGGAGAAGACACCGGCAAGATCCACAACCACATCTACCTCAACAACAACTACGTCCACCACATCAACGGCGGCGTCGCCGGCAAGAAGCGCGGCGGCATCCACGTGCACGGCTACTCGCCCACCAGCTCCCGGGCCACCACCTACAACGACGTGCGGATCGTCAACAACGTCATCGATCAGATCGGCGGCGTTGGCATCGGCACCGATATCGACGACGCCGACATCGAAGACGCACAAGACTTCCAGGGCGACCAGCGGGCCAACGCCATCAAGAACCTCTACGTGGCGCACAACTGGGTCGGCAACACCGGCCGGAACTCCGTGATCGCCCGCGACAGCGACCACGCCGTGTACGAGTACAACACGTCGGCCAACAGCAGCCGCCACAGCACCGGAAACAGCTTCTTCAACTTCAAGACGATCGGCCTCACGTTCCAGTACAACGAGGCCTACGGCAACGTCGGCGAGCCGGGCGACCACGACCGGGGCGGCTTCGATGCGGACTACAAGTCCAAGGGCACCGTCATCCAGTACAACTACAGCCACGGCAACCACTGGTTCGCGAGCGTCATGAAGAAGCCGCTCACCGACGTAACCATCCGGTACAACCTGAGCGTCAACGACCTGCACGGCGCCTACCACTACGGCTTCGAAGGGGAGACCGACGCCACCGACGTCAAGATCTACAACAACACCCACTTCTTCAGCCGCGGCATCACCCCCGAGCTGATCGGGCCGAACCTCGAACGGACCCCGCTGAACACCACGTTCAACAACAACATCTTCTACAGCAGCGGCTCCGGGGCCGCCGGCGCCAACGCAGACAACGGCCAGAACGTGGTCTACGACACCAACGTCTACTTCCGCATCACGCCCCCCACCTCCGAGGTGAACCCGCTCACCGACAACCCACGTTTGGCCGGCCCCGGCGCCGAGCCCTACGACGTCGACATGGAGTTCGGCAGGCACGTGCTGGACGGGTACCGCCTGGCCGAAAACTCTCCCTACTTCGGCCAAGGGATCGTGATGCCCAACAACGGCGGACTCGACTTTTGGGGCGTCCCGGTCCCCGCCGACGCCGCCGAGCTCGGCGCAAGCCAGCGGGCGCCGGTGGGCGGCGTTCCGGGCGACTTCAACGGCGACGGCGCCGTCGACCTGGCCGACTACACCGTCTGGCGCGACAACCTCGGCGCCCAAGAGGGCGGCTCGGTGCTCGCTGGAAACGGCTCCGGCGGCGTCGTCGACCAGGAGGACTACACGCTCTGGAAGAACAACTTCGGGACCGGACCGGCGCTCTTGACCGGCGGCGTGGTTCCGGAGCCCTCGCCCGCATCGCTGCTGCTGGTGGGGGTTGCCGCGGCCCATTGGGTCCTGCGTTTGGCGAAGTCGCCAGAGGCGCCGCAGCCCGGCTCCCGCTAACGCCAGCGGGCAGCCCGCGGGCCCGCCCGCGCCGAAACCTTTTGTCCTTTTGTCCGGCGTCTGCCGCGGTAGAAAATCGGACAAAACCCCCCCTCGGCCGGCGTTTCCCCTGGTTTTTCGGGTGGCGGCAGCGTGGCCCCCTGCCGGATCGTTGAAACGGACGACTCCCGAGGCGTGTCGCCGGACAAAACTCCCCATCAATCGGACACCTCCCGGACAAAAGTCGGCGCCCCTTTCGGGCGCCTCGACCGCCGCGCGCAGAAACAGACCTAGATTGTCGGCGAGGGGGTGGCTATTTGCGAGCGCATTCTTGCGCAATCGCCGCTCGCGTAGAGAGCCACCCGGGGCGGGCCGCCAGCGGGCTAGCGCGCTGTGAAACCGGCGAGCGGGCTCGGGCCCCGCAACAACAAGAGGCCCAAGCCCGCTGCGCCGACGATCGCCGCTAGGCCCAGCGTTGATGGCTCGGGCACGGCTTCGGGAACGGGGGCGGCCAGGCCGGCCGCGGAAGCGGCCAAAGCCATCATCGGGTCGTACGCCGAGAAATCGGGGACCGCTTCTCCGAACTGCGCGCTCCAGGCCTCGTACCCGCCGGCGCCCGCAAGGTCGCTCCCCGCGGCCCCGTCGCGCAGCGCGGTGTAGTCGGCCGCGTCCACCACGCCGTCCTCGTTGAGGTCGTAAAACGGTTGCGAGCGCGCCACGGCCCGCAGTTGATACTCAAAGAAGTCGGCGCCCCCTTCCGGGGGCTGCGTGCCGCCCCGCAGGTACATCCACGGCCCGATCATTGCGGCCAGCAGTTCTACCGACGAGCCTTCCGCGGTGCTGCCGGTCAGCCGGTAGACGTCGAAAGGGGCGCCGAGCGGCAGGAGCTCGCCGACCAGCCCGCTGAGGTTCAAGGCTTGGTCGACGTTGATCACGCGGGCGGGGGCGGGGCCATGCGACACGACCGAGCAGTACACCTGTGCGTTCAGAAAGCCGGCGCCGCCGAACCCGGCGGCGCTGTGGTAAAAGTCGTACTCGCCCGCCAGGCGGTATCGTGCGTCGTACCCCGCAAAACCCCCCGTCAGCTGCAGCGTGCTCAGCCGCGGCACGACGTGAAAATGCTCCAGCACCTCTGCGGGTCGTTGGGCCAGGCCTTGTGCGCAGCAGGCGGCCAGAGCCAGCGACAGGACGACGGCAAACGCCCGTGGCATGAGATTAACTCCTCGAGGCAAGGCTGGTCCAAACGCCGGCAGGAGCGATCCTCAGCGTCAAAGCCCGCCGTCCATCGTAGCACACTAGCCGTCCTAGCGGCCTCGCTGCTACGCCCTGGCGGCGGACGGGGCCAACGAAAACGGGCCGGTCGCTGTGCGACCGGCCCGTTGCAGGTTTCGGAGTGCTGTCGCGTCGCGTAGGACGCTATTCCTGACCGCCGCCGCCGCCCAGCAGGGCGTCCAGGCCGGTCGCCGGGGGCGCTTCCTTCTTGGGCTGCTCGGCCTCGCCGTTGCCGGCCGCGGCTTCTAGCAGCGGGAAGGCCCGTTCGAGCACGCTGGCCTTCTCGGCCGCGAGGGCCTCGAGCGCTTCGGGGCGGATCCGCACCTCGGCCTCTTGGATGGTGCGGAAGCCGGTTCCGGCCGGGATCAAGTGGCCAAGGATCACGTTCTCCTTGAGGCCGACCAGGTGGTCGGTCCGCCCCGCCAGGGCCGCCTCGGTGAGCACCTTGGTGGTCTCCTGGAAGCTGGCGGCCGAGATGAAGCTGCTGCTCTGCACCGACGCCTTGGTGATGCCCAAGAGCTGCGTCGAAGAACTGGCCTTCTTGGTGCGCGAGCCCTTGGCGATCTCGCCCCCGAGGGCCTCGATCTGGGCGTTGGTCTGCTCCAGCACTTCCTTCGGGACGATGGCGCCCACGCTGAAGTCGCTGTCGCCCTTCTCGCTGATCTTGACGCAGGAGGAGACCTGGTCGTTGGCCACGCGGAAGTCGTACTTGTCGATCACCGAGCCGGGCAGCAGGTTCGTGTCGCCCGGGTGCTCGACCCGCACCTTGCGGAGCATCTGCGAGACGATGATCTCGATGTGCTTGTCGTTGATCTCGACGCGTTGGGCCCGGTAGACGTTCTGGATCTCGCGGGTCAGGTACTGCTGCACCGCCTCCTCGCCCGAGACGCGGAGGATGTCGTGCGGCACCAGCGGCCCGTCAACCAGCGAGTCGCCGGCTCGCACCTCGTCGCCCGAGTGGACCCGGAGGTGCTTGTTGTGGGTGACCAGGTGCTCGCGCTCGACGCCGGTGGTGCTGCGGACCACGATCGACCGCTTGCCCCGCTTCTTCTCCGGCATGATCTCGACCACGCCGTCGATCTCGGCGATCACCGCCGGGTCTTTCGGCTTGCGGGCCTCGAAGATCTCTGTCACCCGCGGCAGACCGCCGGTGATGTCCTGGGTGCCGGCCGCGACACGGGGGGTCTTGGCGACCAGCGTGCCGGCGACAATGACGTCTCCTTCCTTGACTTCCAGGTAGGCCTTCTCGGGCATGTAGTGGAAGTCGAGGATCTTGCCGTCCTTGACGTCTTCGATCACCACCTGCGGGTGGAGGTCGCCCTTGTGCTCCATCATCAGGTAGCGGGTGTAGCCGCTGGCGTCCTTCTCGGACCGCATGGTCTCGCCCTCGACCAGGTCTTCGAAGCGGATCTTGCCCCCCTTCTCCGCGAGGATCGGGATGGAGTGCGGGTCCCATTCGCAGAGGACCTGGCCCTTCTTGACCATCTCGTTCTCTTTGACCTTGATCACGGCGCCGGTGGGCACTTCGTGCTTCTCGATCTCGCGTCCCTTCTCGTCCACCAGGGCGACCTCGCCGTTGCGGCCGAGCACCACCAGCTCGCCTTCGGCGTTGTGCACCGCGTTGAGCTTGGCGAACTTCGCCACGCCCCCCTTGTTGGCCTTGGTGTCGCTCTGCTCAACGTTGCCGGTGGCGACGCCGCCGATGTGGAACGTCCGCATGGTGAGCTGCGTGCCGGGCTCGCCGATGCTCTGGGCGGCGATGATGCCCACCGCCATCCCTTCTTCCACCATCGAGCCGGTGGAGAGGTCCATGCCGTAGCACTTGCGGCACACCCCCAGCGCGGCGTCGCAGGTCATCGGGCTGCGGACCTGGATCTTTTCCAGGCCGAGCTGCTCGATCTTGCGGCCGACATCGGCGGTGATCAGCTCGTTCTCTTGAACGATCTTCTCGTCGGTGATGGGGTTGACGATGTTCTGCCGGCTGACGCGTCCGCGGATCGAGTCGGCCAGGCCGACCTCCACCTTCTCGCCCCGGTAGATGATGCCCTTGGTGATGCCCTGGGTGGTGCCGCAGTCGTCGAGCGTGATCACCACGTTCTGGGCGACGTCGGCCAGCTTACGGGTGAGGTACCCGGAGTCGGCCGTCTTGAGGGCGGTGTCCGCCAACCCCTTGCGGGCGCCGTGGGTGCTGGAGAAGTACTCGAGCACCGTGAGCCCCTCGCGGAAGTTGGCCTTAATGGGCGTCTCGATGATCTTGCCGGACGGCTTGGCCATCAGCCCCCGCATGCCGCCGAGCTGACGCATCTGCTCGACGCCGCCTCGGGCGCCGGAGTGCGCCATCAGGTAGATCGGGTTGACGTACTGGCCGGGGCGGAAGTCGATCTTCAGCGCGTCCATCATCTCCTGGGTGATCTGCTCGCGGGCGTGGGTCCAGGCGTCGAGGACTTTGCTGTAGCGTTCGTTCTCCGTGATGATGCCGCGTTGGTAGTTCTTGTTGTGCTTGATGACCTCCTTCTCGGCGACCCCCAGGATCTTCTGCTTGGTGTCCGGGGTCACTAGGTCGTCGGTGGCGAAGGAGAGCCCGCTGCGGGTGGCCATGCGGAACCCGGTGCGGTTCATGTCGTCCAGCAGCTCGATGGTCTGCCGGCGGCCGAGGATCTCGTAGCAGTCGCTGATGACCCGCGAGAGCTCGCTGGAACGCATCGGCACGTTGTAGTAGGGCATGCCGTCGGGGAGCATCTCGTTGAAGATGACCCGCCCGACGGTGGTCTCAACCACCTTGCCGGCCGCGTTGGGGTTGCCCAGCTCGTCACGCAGCACCCGGCTCTCGGGGAGGCGGACCTTGATCTTGGCGTGCGTGTGCACCTTGCCCAGCGAGTGGGCCATCTCCACTTCTTCAAAGTTGGAGAAGGCCATGCCGTCGCCCGGGGCCTCGGGGACGTCCATCGTGATGTAGTAGCTCCCCATCACCACGTCCTGGCTGGGGCTGATGATCGGCGCCCCGTTCGAGGGGCTGAAGATGTTGTGGGTGCTCATCATCAGCGTGTGAGCCTCCACCTGGGCCTCGATCGACAGCGGCAGGTGGACCGCCATCTGGTCGCCGTCAAAGTCGGCGTTGAAGCCCTTGCACACCAGCGGGTGCAGGTTGATGGCGTTGCCTTCCACCAGGATCGGCTCGAACGCCTGGATGCCCATGCGGTGCAGCGTGGGCGCCCGGTTCAACAGCACCGGGTGGTTGGTGATCACCTCTTCGAGGATGTCCCACACCTCTTCGTCCTTCCGCTCCAGCATCTTCTTGGCGGACTTGATCGTGTCGGCGTGGCCCAGCTCCTTCAGGCGGCGGATGATGAACGGCTGGAACAGCTCCAGCGCGATCTTCTTCGGCAGGCCACACTGGTGCAGCCGCAGCTTGGGGCCGACCACGATCACGCTCCGCGCGGAGTAGTCCACCCGCTTGCCGAGCAGGTTCTCGCGGAACCGGCCCTGCTTGCCCTTGATCATGTCGGTGAGCGACTTGAGCGGGCGGTTCGAGGAACCGAGCACGGGCCGCTTGCAGCGGTTGTTGTCGAACAACGCGTCGACGCTCTGCTGCAGCATCCGCTTCTCGTTGCGGATGATCACCTCGGGCGCGTTCAGGTCGACCAGCTTCTTGAGCCGGTTGTTGCGGTTGATGATCCGCCGGTAGAGGTCGTTCAGGTCGCTCGTGGCGAAGTTGCCGCTGTCCAGCAGCACCAGCGGGCGCAGGTCGGGGGGGATCACCGGGATCACGTCCAGCACGATCCACTCCGGCTTGTTGTCGGAGTCGCGGATCGCCTCGACGGTCTTGAGCCGGTTGATCAGGTCCTTGGCCTTCTGCTTGCTGCCGGTCTCCTTGAGCTCAACCCGCAGCGTATCGCTCAGCGTCACGAGGTCGAGCGACATCAGCAGCTTGCGGACCGCCTCGGCGCCCATGTCGGCCTCGAACGTGCCCTCGCCGTACTGTTCACGGGCTTGGCGGTACTCCTCTTCGGTCAGCATCTGCTGCATCTTGAGGGGGGTGTCGCCAGGGTTGGTGACCACGTAATCCTGGAAGTAGATCACCTTTTCGAGGCTGGTGGTCTTCATCGCGAGCAGCGAACCCAACCGGCTCGGCATCGCCTTGAAGAACCAGATGTGCACCACCGGCGCCGCCAGCTCGATGTGGCCCATCCGCTTGCGCCGCACGCGGCTGTGCGTAACCTTCACGCCGCAGCGGTCGCAGATCATCCCCTTGTACTTCATGCCGCGGTACTTGCCGCAGGCGCACTCCCAGTCTTTCTCCGGGCCGAAGATGCGCTCGCAGAACAGCCCGTCCTTCTCGGGCCGGTACGTGCGGTAGTTGATCGTCTCGGGCTTCTTGACCTCGCCGAACGACCAGCTACGGATGTCGTGCGGTCGCGCAAGGCTGATCTTGACCGAGGCGTAGTCGTTGATGCGGTCGTAGTTTGACGTTTCGAGCAAGCTCATCTTTCACTCCTATGGAAGGATTGCAAATTGCAAATTGGTCATTGCAAATTGCAAATTGAAGGATGGATCGACCTATCCGTCCTTCTTGGTGATTCCTTTGGCGGTCGCTATCGATTGGCCGATGATGCGGGCAAGTTGCTCAGATTCATCGATCACTCATCTAGACGACCCTGCGTAAGCAGTTCGGTCTTTACCGCAAGCCGCAGCCAGCCCCTCGTTTCGCGAATCTCTTTCAAACAAATCCCAAGCTTGTGGGGGAAGTCTTTTCGACTCTCCGCCGCACAAGCCTCTTGGTAGTTCACAGCGGGCGATGTGCAACTTCGGATCAACTGTCCCGCAACGTGCCTTCCGAGACGACTGTCTGGCAAGCTCTACGCCGCCTTCGCGGCGCGAGCAGCAAACTCCAGCAGACGATCTCCCAACTCAATCGAGTTCATGCCCGGGACCGTCAAATTTGCAATTTGCAATGATCAATTTGCAATCCGTTGCCCCGCCGGCACGTTCTCCTTACCTCGTTAATCCTGTAGCTGTCTTCGCCATCAACCGCGTGTGACGCATCTCTGTCATCGCTACTGCCAGAGCAGCCCCACAACTACTAGTAGGGCCGTGCAAGCGAGTGCAACCGTTCGAACAAGTTCATCAACGGAATAATCCCTCGTACGGGCAACGACAGCAAAGGTGGCTGCTGCGGCAAGCGACGCCACGGACGCGCTAACAACCGCAATCGTGTTGACCTGAGCCAACCTGTCATCACCCAATACAAATCCCCACAAACCAATGTAAACAACGGCGTACGCCCAACCGAGTGTGCTCAGAAATACCAGCAGCACGCTTGCCAACAGCAGCATCGTTCTATTGGTCATCGTGCAAATCGATTTAACGCGATTCAACGTCCCCAATCAATGCGAAGGAAGGTTTACACTTTGCAATCCGTTGCACCGCCGAACGCACATCCCCACCATCCCCCTTCCGTCAGCCAACCTAAAGAGTCCGCTTCTCAAGCTGCATGTTCAGCCCCAACCCACGGATCTCATTGGTGAGCACGTCGAAGCTGGCCGGCGTGCCGGCCTCCAGCGTGTTCTCGCCTTTGACCATCGATTCGTAGATCTTGGTGCGGCCCTCGACGTCGTCGCTCTTGACCGTCAGCAGCTCCTGCAGGATGTACGCGGCGCCGTACGCTTCCAGGGCCCACACTTCCATCTCGCCGAACCGTTGGCCGCCGAAGCGGGCCTTGCCTCCCAGCGGCTGCTGGGTGATCAACGAGTAGGGTCCTGTGCTGCGGGCGTGCACCTTGTCGTCGACCAGGTGGTGCAGCTTCAGCATGTAGATGTAGCCGACCGTGGTGTCCTGCTCGAACGGCTCGCCGGTGCGGCCGTCTCGCAGACGCGCCTTGCCGGAGCGGGGCAGGCCCGCCTCGACCAGGCAGTCGTTGATCTCGTCCTCGTTGGCGCCGTCGAACACCGGCGTGACCGCGCGGAAGCCGAGCTTGGCGCCCGCCCAGCCAAGGTGCGTCTCGAGGATCTGCCCCACGTTCATACGGCTCGGCACGCCCAACGGGTTGAGCATGATCTGCACCGGGGTGCCGTCTTCCAAGAACGGCATGTCCTCGACGGGGAGGATCTTGGAGATCACGCCCTTGTTCCCGTGCCGGCCGGCCATCTTGTCGCCGACGCTGATCACCCGCTTGGTGGCGATGTAGCACTTGACCATCTGCAGCACGCCGCTGCGGAGTTCGTCGCCACGCTTCATGCTGTTGAGCTTGCGGTCGCGATGGTCGATCGCTTCTTCAACGGCCGGCCAGATCCGTTTGTAGGCCTGCTCGACTTCTTTCTGCCGGTCGGGACTGCGGATATCGAGCGCTTCAAGTCGGAAACCATTTGCCTTCTCAGCGGCGAACGCGGCGTCCTGCTCGTGGACGATGGAATTACCGTCGTCGTCGAGCAGCTTCTTCTTAAGGATGCCTTCAATCTCAGAGACCAATCCCGCGAACGCCTTGGCGATGGCCTCGTTGCCTTCCTTCTCGGCCGCCTTCAGGTTGCGCTCGAACTCCTTGCGCTCTTCCTCGGTGAGGCTCATCCGCCGCGAGAACTTCTGCGTGTCGATCACGATCCCTTCGATGCCCGAGGGGACCTCCAACGAGTCGTTCTTCACGTCTTCGCCGGCGCGCCCAAAGATGGCGTGCAGCAGCTTCTCTTCCGGCGTCAGCTCCGTCTTGCTCTTGGGGGAGACTTTGCCGACCAGGATATCACCAGGCTCGACAAAGGTTCCGACGCGCACGATGCCCGTCTCGTCCAGGTTGCGGAGCATCTTCTCGCTGACGTTGGGGATGTCTCGCGTGAACTCTTCACGCCCCAATTTCGTCTCGCGGATCTCGACGTCGAACTCTTCGATGTGGATCGACGTGTAGGTGTCCTTCTGCACCAGCTCTTCGCTGATGATGATGGCGTCTTCGAAGTTGTAGCCATCGAAACTCATGAACGCGACCAGCACGTTGCGCCCCAGGGCCAGGTCGCCTTGGAACGTCGCGGCGCCGTCGGCGATGAACTGCCCCTTCTCCACCTTGTCGCCCGGACGGACGATCGGCTTCTGGTTCTGGCAGGTCCGCTCGTTCAGGCCGACGAACTTCCGCAGGTGGTGCACCTCGGGGCCGATCTCGATGCGGTTGGCGTCGACGTACGTGACGGTCCCCTTGTGCCCGGCGCGGACGATCATGCCGGAGTGGCGTGCGACGTCGCGCTCCAGACCGGTGCCGACCACCGGGGGCTCGGCCACCAGCAGCGGCACCGCTTGCCGCTGCATGTTGCTGCCCATGAGCGCGCGGTTGGCGTCGTCGTGCTCCAGGAACGGGATCAGGCCGGCCGAGACGCCGATCATCTGGCTCGGCGCCACGTCGATGTACTCGATCTTGTCGGTCGGCGCGAGGATGAAGTCGGCGCGGTGACGGGCGACCAGCGTGTCCCCCTCAATCTTGCCGTTCTTCACCGGCGCGTCGGCCGAGGCGACGTACGCCTCGTGCTCTTCGTCGGCCCGTAGCCAAACGACCTCTTCGGTCAGCTTGGCGTTCTTCACCTTCCGGTAGGGGGTGATGAGGAAGCCGTAGTCGTCCACCGACGCGTACATCGCCAGGCTGGAGATGAGGCCGATGTTGGTCCCTTCCGGCGTCTCGATCGGGCAGATCCGGCCGTAGTGGCTGATGTGCACGTCGCGCACCTCGAAGCCGGCCCGTTTGCGGTTCAAACCACCCGGGCCCAACGCCGAGAGCCGGCGTTCGTGCGTGAGCATTGAGAGCGGGTTGGTCTGGTCGACCACCTGCGACAGCTCGCCCCGGCCGAAGAAGTACTCGATGGCGGCCGAGATGCTCTTCGGGTTGATCAGGCTGCGGGGGGTCATGTCCTCCGCGTCCTTCAGGCTCATCCGCTCCTGCACGGTGCGGCGGAGCTTGAGGAAGCCCTTACGCAGCTCGTCCGCGGCCAGCTCGTCGATCGTCCGCAGACGCCGGTTGCCGAGGTGGTCGATGTCGTCCACGTACGCCGGGCCCTCGCCCGCGGCGAGGTCCAGGATGTACTGCACCGCGCTGATCAGGTCCTCGGGACGCAGCGTCATCTCTTCTTCGGAGACGTCCAGGTTCAGCTTGCGGTTCATCCGGAACCGACCGACCCGGCCGAGCCGGTAGCGGTTGGTGTCGAAGAACTTCTCGGCGAACAGCGTGCGGGCCTTTTCGAGCTGCGGCGGGTTCCCCGGACGCAGCCGCTGGTAGATCCGCAGCAGCGCCTCTTCGTGGCTGCTGGTGACGTCGTCCGACAGGGCGTTGAGCAGGTGGCCCGTCTTCGGGGGCTCCATCACCTCGACGCTCTTCACGCCGGACGAGCAGATCGTCTCCGCCATCGTCTTGGTGATCTTCGTGCCGCACTCCGCGATGATCTCGCCCCCGCGCTCGCTGCCGACGGGGTAGACCACGTCGTCCACGGCGACCTTGCCCTCGATCTTGGCGACGCTGCGGCCGTCAACGATCTTCTGCACCTCGGTCTTGGCGAACGCGCGGAGCAGCGCGGCGTCGTGCCCCATCTCGGGCGACATCGCCCGCAGCAGCATCATGATGGAGAACTTGCCGCTCTGGTCGATGCGGACGGTGATCGTGTCTTTCTTGGTGGTGTTGATCTCGATCCAGCTGCCGCGCTCGGGGATCACCCGGCAGGAGTAGACGCGGCGTTCGCCCGCCTCGACCTCGGAGACGAAGTCGATGCCGGGGCTGCGGTGCAGCTGGCTCACCACCACGCGCTCGGCGCCGTTGATGAGGAACTCGCCGCCGCCCATCATGATCGGCAGGTCGCCCAGGTAGACCTCTTCCTCGATCGGCTCGTCCTTGTTCAGCCGGAGCCAGATACGCAGCGGCCGGCCGTAGGTGAGCCGCAGCTGCCGGCACTCGTCCGGCTCGTAGCGGGGCTTGCCCAGTTCGTAGCGTACGTAGTCGAGGCTGATCGACTTGTCGTAGCTCTCGATCGGGAAGATCTCGCGCAGCACCCCCTCGAGGCCCTCGTCCTTGCGCTTCTGCTGGCCGCCGCCGGGCTTGTGCTGCAGGAAGCGGTCGTAGCTCACGGTCTGGATCTGCGTGAGGTCCGGGATTTCGTAGCTCTCACGCTGGCTGCCGAAGTGACGCACTTGCGGAGTAACCAAACGACGCTGCGCGGGGACCGCCATGGGCTATTGCTCCCTCGGGGTAGAAAGAATCAGACCGGCGCAATCACCAAGGGCGCCGCGGAGCGGCGCGCACTCCTGGCGCTCGGCGCGCGGGCCGAAGCAGGCTGGGGCAAGACGAACGGGAAAGCTCATCCGGGACCTTGGAGGAAGAACCGGAATCGGTCCCGCCGCCGGGCCCCGCGGGGTGCGGGGCGGCCGACGGCCGGAAAACGCGGGGCGGGGCCGGCCCCCCGACCTGTCGCCAAAGCGACCAGTCGGAAGGGCCCGGCGTCCCGCAAGGCCGGGCGGGGGGTCGATCGCTACTTGATCGACACCTTGGCGCCGGCTTCTTCCAGTTCCTTCTTGACCTTCTCGGCGTCCTCTTTGGACACGCCTTCCTTGATCGGCTTGGGCGCGCCCTCGACCAGGTCCTTCGCCTCTTTGAGGCCCAGGCCCGTGGCGCCGCGGACGACCTTGATCACGCTGATCTTGTTGTCGCCGAAGCTCTCAAGGATGACGTCGAACTCGGTCTGCTCTTCGGCAACAGCCGCTCCGCCGCCGCCGTCGGCGGGGCCGGCCATCATCACCGCGCCGCCGGCGGCCGGCTCAACGCCGTTGGCCTTCAGGCAGTCGCGGATTTCAATTAGTTCCTTCAGGGTCTTGCCCATCAGGTTCTCGACCCAGCTCTCGGTGTCCTTAGAAAAGGACTGGGCGGGCGCGTCGGCAACGGCCGTGGCGTCATCGGACATGGTAAAGCTCCTCTACGCGAAGGGGTGGTGGATTGGGTCTGGTTTTACGTTGAACTCGGTCGGTGTGGACGGGGTCTGGGGCTACTGGGCGGCGGGCGTCTCCCCTTCTTCTTGACGCTCGATGAGCGTCTTCACCTGAGCCGCGATATCCGTCGCGGGACCGGTGAGTTGGCTGGCGATTTGCGACGGCACGCTCATGATCTGGCCGGCCACGATGCTGATCAGCTCCGTCCGGCTCGGCCACTTGCTGACCTGCTGCACCTCGTCGGCGGAAAGGTGCGCGCCGTCCAGCACCCCACCCAGGGGCGTGAAGGGCTTGTACACGTCCGCCTTGGCGATGCTGGTCACTTCCTTCGCGAGCGAGACGATATCGTCTCCGCCCCAGACCAACGCCATCGCCCCCTCGGCGCCCTCGAACGCCGCGGCGAGCGCCGTCCCCTCGGTGGCGCGGAGCGCGAGGCTCTTCTTTACCACCATCAGGTGCATGTGCTTCTCGCGGAGCTGCTTCCGCAACGCCACGCTAGCCTCGGCCTCCATGCCCACAACATTGACCAACAACGCTTCCTCCACGCCGTTCCAACGGGAACGGAGGTCGTCGGTCATCAGGTCTTTGACAAACTTGCTCATCGAAGCAGAAGGTGGCTAGTGCTGGGAGACTGGTGAGTCGCGACGGAGCTGATCTCAAAATCCGGGTTGCTGTCGCAAACAGGTCATCGCAAATAGGTTGCCGTCGGCGGCGCGACGGGGCTGCTGTGGGCGCGCCGCCGGCCCGGCGTTGGCTAAGTCGAAATCCGCACGCTGGGGCTCATCGTGGCGCTGATCGTGATCCCCTTCACGTAAACGCCCTTCACGGCGTTGGGCTTCATGGAGATCACCTTCTGGATGAAGGCGTCGATGTTCTCGGTCAGCTTGGCGGCGTCGAAGCTCAGCTTGCCGACGATGGCCTGCACGTTGCCACCCTTGTCGTTGCGGAACTCAACCTTGCCCGACTTGTACTCTTCGACCGTCCGCGCGATCTCCGGGGTCACGGTCCCGGCGCGGGGAGACGGCATCAGGCCGCGGGGGCCGAGCACCCGGCCCAACGGGCCGACCAGCTTCATCATGTCCGGGGCGGCGATGCAGACGTCGAAGTCGGTCCACCCCCCTTGGATCCGCTTGGCCAGGTCGTCGTCGCCGACCTCGTCGGCGCCCGCCTCGCGGGCGGCGTCGGCCATCGGGCCCTTAGCGAACACCACTACCCGCAGCACCTTGCCGATGCCGTTGGGGAGCACGATCGAGCCGCGGACGATCTGGTCGGCCTGGGCCGCGTCGACCCCGAGCCGCATCGCCACCTCGACCGATTGATCAAACTTGGTGCCGTCGAAGCCCTTGAGGACCGCGACCGCTTTGTCGACCGGCAGCGCCTCGGCGGGCCGCTTGGCGGTGAGCGACTTCATTCGTTTGGTGAGCGTGGGCATCGGACGTGGTCGGTAGTGAATAGTGAGTGGTGAATCGTGACGGGTTGGATCGTAATCGCGGGCCGGGTCGTCCCCGACCCGGCGCGTCCGTGGCGGTGTCGCTGCTAACCCTCGACAACCAACCCCATGCTGCGGGCGGTCCCCTCGATCATCCGCACGGCGTGATCGAGGTCGCGGGCGTTGAGGTCGGCCATCTTGGTGTTGGCGATCTCCTCGAGCTGGGCCCGGTTCACCTTGCCCACCTTGGTCTTGTTGGGCACGCCCGAGCCCTTGGCCAGCCCGGCCGTCTTCTTCAGCAGAACCGCCGCGGGGGGGCTCTTCATGATGAAGTCGAACGACCGGTCGCTGTAGACGCTCACGATCACGGGGATCATCATCCCCTGCGCCTCGCGCGTCTTGTCGTTGAACGCTTGGACGAACTGGCCAAGGTTGATGCCGTACCGGCCCAGCGCCGTGCCGACCGGCGGGGCCGGCGTAGCCTGGCCGCCCGGGATCTGGAACTTGGCTTGTCCTACGAGTTGCTTGGCCATGACGGACGGTGCGTGGGGGGGTGCGTAAAGGGGATGCGTGTACGTTCTGGACGCGACGGGCTAGATCGCTTCGACCTGCCAGTATTCGAGCTCGACCGGCGTGCTGCGGCCGAAGATGCTCAGCATGAGGGTGATCTTGCCGCTCGACTCGTCGATGGTGTCGACCTCTCCCTCGAAACTCTCGAAGTTGCCGTCCTTGACCTTCACCTTGTCGCCCACGTTGAACTTGATGTTCAGCTTGGGCTCCTCGCCGGTCTCCTCGACCTCCGTCTGCAAGATCATCGCGATCTCGTGCGGCTGCATCGGGGTCGGCTTGCCGCTGGCGCCGGTGAAGTCGCCGATGCCGGAGGTCTCGCGGATCGCGAACCAGGTCTCGTCGCACACGTGCATCTGCACGGCGATGTAACCCGGCCACAGCTTCCGCTCAACAACCTTCTTCTTGCCTGCCTTGAACTCGGTGACCTTCTCGATCGGCACCATGATCTCGCCGAAGAACCGGTCGAGCCCCTCGATGGCCACCTTCCGTTGCAGGCTCGCGGAGATCGAACGCTCGCGGTTGCTCTGCACCTTGAGGATGTACCACTCCAGGTTGATCTGCTCGTCGTCGTCCTCGATCAGCTCGATCGGCCCGGTGGGCGCCGTGCGGACGACCAGCGTCTCGCCGGCGTCGTCTGCTTCGGGCCCGCTGCCTGCTTCGGGCCCGCTGCCTGCCTCTGTCTCGCTGTCTGCCTCTGTCTCGCTGTCTTCTTCGGCGCCACTGACTTCGTCCGCCCCGCCGTCTGGCTCGGTCGCCTCGTTGGAACCTTCGCCGCTCGCGGCCGCGTCGGAATCGACCGCCTCGGAATCGACCTCGGTCGAGACCGCCACCGTCTCGTCCAGACCGGCGGCCTCTGCTTCGCGCAGGGTCGCCGACCCGTCGTCAACGGGCAGGGCGTCGTCGTTCTTTTCGGGGTGTTCGTTCAACGTGCTGTAACGGGTAAACAAGCCGATGGGCCAACGCGGCGTCGCGGGGCGCGTCGCGTGGAAGAATTCAATAACGGGTCAACGGGTGAGGATCAGTCCGAGAAGCCATTTCCACGCCACGTCGTATCCAAACAGCAGCATGGCGAGCAGGAAGATCACCGCGATCACCACCGCCGAGGCCCGGAACAGCGAGGCGCGGCTTGGCCACGAGACCTTGTTCATCTCCGCTTCGACAGCGATCAGAAAGTCCGCAAACTTGGGGAGCTGGATCAGCCGGAACGCGGCCCAGCAACCCAACGCCAACACCGACAACGCCACCGGGGTGGAAGCACGCTGCACCCCCAGGTCGTCGGAGGTGCGGAGCGATCCGTGCAGGCTCCAGGCGCCCGCGGCAACCACGATGGCCAGCGCGTAGAACGTGGCTTGCCGCGCCACCTTCCCCTGCGCCCGCTTGTAGAGCCCGGAGCTGAACAGTTGTTGCAAGTAAGCGGTCACCCGTGACCCTGCCTGAAAGTTTCGTTGAACCGATCCGTGCCCCGCGGCACTGGCCGTGCGGGCCGCCCGTAAACGTCTGACGCGCCGTGTGTGCCTCAGGAGTCCCGAGGCCCTCGCTTCTTCCTTAGCCGCTGGCACGGCCGACTTGCCCGGGGTCCGCCGCTTGGGCGGCGGGCCTTCCCGCAAGCAGGGGCGGTGGGACTCGAACTCACAACCCCCGGTTTTGGAGACCGGTGCTCTGCCAATTGAGCTACGCCCCTAAGTGGCGAGCGGCGCCCGGAGAGTTGTAAATGGTGGGCAGCCCGATCGCTGCCCACCATTCACCGTTGTTTGCTCTCCGGTCACTTCTCGCCCATGACTCTCTACTCAAGGATCTTGGTCACGACGCCGGAGCCGACCGTCTTGCCACCCTCGCGGATAGCGAAGCGGACGCCGTCGTCCATGGCGATCGGCTTCTTCAGCTCAACCACCAGCTTCGCGTTGTCGCCGGGCATGCACATTTCTGCGTCGCCCGCCAGGTTGGCGGAGCCGGTGACGTCCGTCGTGCGGAAGTAGAACTGCGGGCTGTAGCCGCTGAAGAACGGCGTGTGACGCCCCCCTTCTTCCTTGCTCAGCACGTAGACCTCGCCCTCGAACTTGGTGTGCGGGGTGATCGATCCCGGCTTGGCCAGGACCTGGCCGCGCTGGATGTCCTCCCGCTTCACACCGCGGAGCAAGCAGCCGACGTTGTCGCCCGCTTGACCCTGGTCCATCGTCTTGTTGAACGCTTCGACGCCGGTGCAGGTGGTCTTCACCGGCTTCTCGGTGAGGCCGACGATCTCTACTTCGTCGCCCACCTTCACCAAGCCGCGCTCGATACGGCCGGTGGCGACGGTGCCACGGCCTTCGATCGAGAAGACGTCTTCGATCGCCATCATGAACGGCTTGTCGATCTCGCGGGTGGGCTCGGGGATGTACGAGTCAATCGCGTCCATCAGTTCCGAGATGCACTTCGAGGCTTCGGGGTCGGAGGGGTTGTCGTAGGCGGCCTTGGAGTTGCCGCGGACGAACGGGATCTCGTCGGCCGGGAAACCGTTCTTCTCCAGCAACTCGCGGACTTCCATCTCGACGAGCTCCAGCAGCTCCTCGTCGTCGATCAGGTCGCACTTGTTGAGGTAGACCACGATCCGCGGCACGCCGACCTGGCGGGCCAGCAGGATGTGCTCGCGGGTCTGCGGCATCGGGCCGTCAGGCGCGGAGACCACCAGGATGGCGCCGTCCATCTGAGCGGCGCCGGTGATCATGTTCTTGACGAAGTCGGCGTGCCCCGGGCAGTCGATGTGGGCGTAGTGCCGGATCGCTGTCTCGTACTCGACGTGGGCCGCGGCGATCGTGACCGTTTTGGTCGCGTCGCGCACGGTGCCCCCCTTGGCGATGTCCGCGTAGGACTTCGCCTTGGCGAGGCCCTTGGCGGCCTGCACGGCGACGATCGCGCCGGTGGTGGTCGTCTTGCCGTGGTCAATGTGACCGATCGTGCCGACGTTGACGTGCGGCTTTGTCCGCGCGAAAGTGTCCTTGGCCATGGTACTCCCTGAAAACTCTCTGAGAATCGAAGGTGGAAGTGGATCGTCCGGAACGTGCTCTTATCGACTACGCAACTTACTGCCAGAGCTGCTGAGGAGACTTGAACTCCTGACCTCGTCCTTACCAAGGACGCGCTCTACCAACTGAGCTACAGCAGCGGTGCAGGCGTTAGGCCTAAGGTCGTTGTCGTCATCGCCTTCGGCCTCCGACCCGAACCCTCTCTTCCTAACGCCCAACGCCTAAAACCTTACTGCTCCTTAAGCGGGTGAAGGGAATCGAACCCTCGTCTTCAGCTTGGAAGGCTGTGGCTCTACCATTGAGCTACACCCGCACTGGGCCGGTCGCGAAGAGCGGCTCTGTCAATTCTCCCGAGCCTCTCTGGCAGCATCGCTAACAGGCGCCCCACCGAAGGGCGCCTGGCCCGCAATCGCTGCCGCCGCCCCGGTGGTTGCCCGCCGAGGCGTTGATCGATTCCCCGCCGCTTTCTTGTTTTGTCTATCTCGCCGGCCGACAGCCAGCACGCCCTCTAAGGTGACTTGTTTGGCGGCCCAGGCCAATGGTCCGACGTGGGGCCATGGCCCACCGTTCGCTAGCAACCCAACCCGCCTGCCGTTTCAACCCGCCAATCGCGGAGCAGAGGGGCTGCCGTTGTTGCTCTTTTTTTCGCCGATACCGCCCGTGGGCCGAAACTGCCAGTGGAGGGTGTAGGATTCGAACCTACGAAGGCCGGAGCCATCAGATTTACAGTCTGACCCGTTTGACCGCTTCGGTAACCCTCCCCGATGTCCTCGTTCCGATACTCTCGCCTGGCTCCGGTGCTTTGCTGCCGTACGCCGCTCCGCACCGGCTGCCGGGCGGAAGGCTGGCGTGGCTCAAGGAGCTAGCGAAGGGAATCGAACCCCCAACCTGCTGATTACAAATCAGCTGCTCTGCCAATTGAGCTACGCTAGCCTTCGGGCCCGGAAGCTTATGCGAATCGGTTAATATAACGCTCTGCCGAGAGCACGCAAGGGAGGTTATGGCAGCGGTTTTGCAGGGCGCGGAGCGAGGCCTCCGGGCGGCGGGGCCTGGGGCCGGCCTCCTGCAACTTTTTTCAATGAATCGGAACCAGGGGGGCTGGGCGCGGTTGATTCTTGTAGGCAGCAACCTCTTTTCTCCAAAGACCCCGATCGACCGGGGTCGGGTTCGCGTGGCCGCCCCTATCCTTCGTACAGAGGAGTTCTTTGATGAGTCGAATCACGTTGTTCTTTGCAGTGATGGCCCTCGCCGCCGCCCCGTCCGTGTGGGCGCAGCCCGGTGGTGGCCAGGGTGGCCAGGGTGGACGCGGAGGGCAGGGGGGACGCGGCGAACGCGATCCCGAGGCCCGTCAGCGGATGATTGAGGAGTTCGACGCCGACGGCGACGGCGAGCTGAACGAGGAAGAGCGGGCCAAGGCGCGGGAGTCCCGTGGGGCCCGTGGTGGGCGTGGCCAAGGCGACGCCCAAGGCGGCGGCGCCGGGATGCGGGGCGCCGGCGGCGCTCCGACCATGGACCTCGACCGGCTGTTCACCCTGCTGGACGCCGACAAGAACGGGTCGCTCTCGAAGGCAGAGTTCTCGAAGTTTGCTGAGCGCATGCGTGAACTGCGTGGCGCCGGCGGTCCCGGCGCCGGTGGCCCGGGCGCAACCGAGCGTGGCGCCCGCGGCGAAGGCCGTACCCGTGGCGCCGGTGGCGAACGCCCCGCGCGTCCCGCCGCTCCCGCCGCGGAAGCCGCCCCCGCGGACGAGATCTGAGCCCTACCCGGCTCATTGCGTCAGTCGCCCGGCGAGCAGCCCGCTGCTCGCCGGGCTTTTTTTGCGCCCCAACCGAGCGGCCCGAGGCGACGCGGAGGCGCCGCCGCCGGCGTATCCGGCCCAACCCCTACCGCCCCGCGGCGGCAATACCGGCTCAACTCGGCCCCTTTCTGCTTTCGCATCGCAGTGCGCCCAAATAGACTAGAGGGACAGCGACTTTACTCCGACACGCGCCAGCCGCGGCCGCCAGGGCAGACCGTCTATGCATTATTCCACCGCAAATCGCCTGGCGGTGCTCGCCGTCGCCGCTTTGATCGTCGCGGCGTCTGGTTCGCTGGCGTTGGCGCAAGGCGCCCAAGGGGCGTCGGCGCGGGCCCGGGTGCTCGCCCCCGGCGTGCTGACCACGATCCCCCTCGACCTGCGGGCCGACGACACCTCCAGCAAGCACGACCTGCTGGAGCTGGCCTCCGACGCAAAGCTCAATTGGACGCCCGACTTCCTGCCGGGTACCCGCACCCTGTCGTCGAAGGCGAAGGAGGTGTGGTTTCAGCGGCCCATCTGGCAACTAGAGTTCGAGTTCAAGCCGTTGCGGATGATCTACGTCGATGTCCCGCAGCCGGGCGGCGCCGTCCGCCGCGAGCTGGTGTGGTACCTGGTGTACCGGGTGCGGAACCCGGGCACGCAGCTCTCGCCAGAGCCCGTTGAGGACGGCCTGTACGAGGCCCAAGTGACCGCCGGCGGCCCGATCCGCTTTTTGCCCCACTTCGTGCTGCAAGGGCACGACACCGACGCCTCGGACCGAAAGCTCTACCGGGCGTACCTCGACCGCGTGATCCCCGCTGCCGTCGAGCCGATCCGCCGCCGGGAAACCCCCGGCCAAGACCTGCTGGATAGCGTCGCGATCTCCCAGAAGCCCCTGCCGCCCGCCACCGGCCCCGACGACGCCGCGGCCTGGGTGTGGGGCGTGGCGACCTGGGAGGGGATCGACCCAGAAACGGACTACTTCAGCATCTACGTTCAGGGGCTCACCAACGCGTACCGGTGGGTCGAGGACCCGGCCGGCGTGACGGCCCGCGACGCCCCGGGCTCGGCGCGGCGGTTCTTCCGCAAGACGCTACAGCTCAATTTTTGGCGTCCGGGCGACCAGTTCTTGGAGCACGAGTCGGAGGTGCGGTTCGGGGCGCCCCCCGGGCGGGAGTCGCAGTACGGGGTGGAGGAAGGGGTTGCTTACCAGTGGGTCTACAGGTAGATTTCGGGGCTCGATTACCCTTCCAAATCTGCGTACCCCTCACGATTCGACTCAGGCCCCGCAATGGCACACAAGAAAGGTCAAGGCTCTAGCCGCAACGGTCGGGACAGCAACGCACAGCGTCGTGGCGTAAAGCGCTTCGGCGGCGAGGCCGTCCAACCCGGCTGCATCCTGATCCGCCAGCTCGGCACCCGGTGGCGCCCCGGCAAGGGGGTAGGTCAGGGCCGCGATTACACGCTGTTCGCGCTGGTCGAGGGCCGCGTGAAGTTCGACCAAGAAGGCCGGCGGATCAACGTGGTTGACGCCTCGGAGTTGGCCGGCGCGAAGTAGTTGCTGCCAGTCGCTCGTTGGCCGCAGGCAGGCGCCGAGACAGCGACGCAGTTCAAAACTCAATGACCAAGCCCCAATGACCAAGGGGCCCTTCTTGAAGGAGGGCGTTTGGTTATTGGGGCTTGATCTTTTGGGCTTGAGCTCTTGGGCTTGAACTCTTGGGCTGGGTCATTCGTCACTCGAGGTTTCTGATGTTCGTCGATCGCGTCACTGTTGAAGTCCAAGCCGGCCGCGGCGGCGATGGCTGCATGAGCTTTCGGCGTGAGAAGTACGTCCCCCGCGGCGGGCCCGACGGCGGCGACGGCGGCGACGGCGGCAGCGTGATCGTCCAAGCCGTTGACGGCGTCGACAGCCTCAGCGAGTTGATCCACCGCAAGCACTGGCGGGCCTCGGTCGGCGTCGGCGGCAAGGGGAGCAACTGCCACGGCGCCAACGCCAAGGACCTGATCATCCACGTCCCCCCGGGCACCGTGGTGAAGGACGAGCAGCACGACGTGGTGCTCAAGGACCTGACCGCCGCGGGCGACTCGGTGGTCGCCGCCCACGGCGGCAAGGGGGGCAAGGGGAACACCCGCTTCAAGTCTTCCACCAACCAAGCCCCGCGGCAGTTCACCCCCGGGAGCCCCGGAGAGCAGCGGCTGCTGACCTTCGAGCTGAAGGTGATCGCGGACATCGGCCTGGTGGGCATGCCCAACGCCGGCAAGAGCACGCTGCTGAGCCGCGTGTCGCGCGCCAGGCCCGAGATCGCCGACTACCCGTTCACCACCAAGAGCCCCAACCTGGGGATCGCCCAGGTAGACGCGGAGCGGCAATTGGTTCTGGCCGACATCCCGGGGCTGATCGAGGGCGCCCACCACGGCGCCGGCCTGGGGCACGAGTTCCTGCGGCACGTAGAGCGTTGCCGGGTGCTGATCCACCTGATCGAGCCCGAGCCGATGGACCAGAGCGACCCGATCGCCAACTACCACACGATCCGCGCAGAGCTGGAGCAGCACGACTCCGACCTCGCGAGCCGGCCGGAGATCGCCGCGGTCAGCAAGGCGGAGCTGCCGTCCGCGGCCGCGATCCGCGACACGCTCGCCGCCGAGCTGGGGCGGCCGGTGCTGCTGTTCTCGTCCGTGACGGGCGAGGGGCTGCGGGGGTTGTTGGAGGTGGCGTACGAGCGGCTCAATCCGAGCGCCGACTAGTTGACGGTGGAGCGAACCCACCTAGTTAACTTCGTATCCCGGTGGGTTGTCGCCCTGCCAAGCCACGCTCTCTCGCACCGCATCGCCCAGATTTGAGTACCAGTTGCAATCCATGCCCATCCCCATGGGTGGCCCGCTAAGAAACACTAGCCCCCATGGGAATGTTGGGCCAAACCCCTGGCCGCAATAGGCGACACCCGTGTTTGACGAGCGGTGCTCCAAGACCGTCCAGCACGAATACCGCTGCCCCGGAGCGCCGTAGTCCCAGTCACGCTCGACTAGATATGGCTTGACTTGGAGTTCGCGAACTAGTTCGATCAAGGCAAGGTCGCGGATGGTAGTCACCTCAGACTCGAATAGCTGATTGACGCCCAATTCGTTCATCGACCGCTCTCGGTGCTATTTCCGCCTCGTGAATCATGGACCTTGGCTGACCGATTTCCGGCAGACCGGCCGTCGGCGTCGGCGTCGGCGTCGGCGTCGCCAAATCTATCCTGTTTGCCCTGACTTTTACCGTCCGGGTACAATGGAATTATGACAATTGATTGGTCCACGTGCAAAGAAGTTGAACGCATTCCCGACAAGGTGAGCGGCGAGTGGCTTTTTCGCGGCACTCGTGTCCCGGTGCGGAGCCTCTTCGAGAATCTGGAAGACGGGGCATCACTTAGCGACTTCCTCGACTGGTTCCCGGGGGTCTCGCGCCAGCAGGCAGAGAATGTGCTGGCCCACGCTGCGGCCAGCTTGGGCGTGACCGCTGAGTCATGAAGATCCTCTTCGATCAGGGAACGCCCGTCCCGCTGCGATTGGCTCTTTCGGGTCACGATGTCGCGACGGCCGCGGAACTAGGCTGGTCCCGACTCTCCAACGGAGAGCTCATCGCGGCGGCAGAAACCAGCGGGTTCGAGTGCATGATCACCACCGATCAGAACCTCAAGTACCAGCAGAACCTCACGCAGCGCAAAGTCGCCATTGTTGTGCTGTTGTCGGCTTCGTGGCCCCGCATTCGGGCGCATTGCGAAACAGTACTAGCCGCGGTTGAATCAACGCCCGCCGGGGGCTACCGCGAAGTCCCAATTGGGCAGGCGTCGAGGTAGCTCGCGACTCTGCTCGGTCTCGACAGCGCCGGCTATGCAATCCAATCCGAGCGGGGGACGAGAGAAGCTATAGAGCGCCTCGAAACTCCGGCGGCTGACGCCGACGGCTCGCCAGCGGGCTACACCGCCGTGGCGATCAACGAGATATTCTGCCCGCCGAAGCCGAAGCTGTTGGACAGGATCGTCTTGCAGGGCGCCTGCCGGGCCTCGTTGGGGATGTAGTCGAGGTCGCACTTGGGGTCGGGCGTTTCGTAGTTGATCGTGGGCGGAAGCGCGTTGTCGCGGATCGCCATCAGGCCGATGATCAGCTCCGTGGCGCCCGCCGCGGCGATCAGGTGGCCCATCATGCTCTTGGTGCTAGAGACCGGCGTTTTGTAGGCGTGATCGCCCAGCGTCTGCTTGAGCGCCAGCGTCTCTACCTGGTCGTTCACCGTGGTGCTGGTGCCGTGGGCGTTGACGTAGTCGATCGCGTCGGGGTTCAGCCCCGCGTCGCGGAGCGCCATCTTGATGCACGAGATGGCGCCGCGCCCCTCCGGGTGGGTGTCGGTGATGCGGAACGCGTCGGCGGTGGTGCCGTAGCCGGCGATCTCGCCGTAGATCGTAGCGCCGCGGGCCTTGGCGTGCTCGTACTCTTCCAGCACCAGCATGGCGCCCCCCTCGCCCAGCACGAAGCCGTCGCGGTGCAGGTCGAAGGGCCGGCTTGCGCGTTGGGGCTCCGCGTTGCGCTCGCTCAGCGCGGTGAGCAGGTTGAAGCCCGTCACGCCGAACGGGTGGATCATGCTGTGGGCGCCGCCGGAGATCATCACGTCCGCCTCGCCCCGGCGGATGATCTCGGTCGCCTCACCCACGGCCTGGCTGCTGGCGGCGCAGGCGGTCAGGCAGTTGAAGTTGGGGCCCTGGGCGTCGAACTGCGCGGCGACGTACGCGGCCGGCATGTTGGGCTCCTGCTCGATCTCGATCTCGGGGTCCAACTCGCGCAGCCCCGCCGCCACGAAGCCCGACAGGTCGAGCCCGTCTGGCGTGAGCGCGGCGAC
Organism: Pirellulimonas nuda; assembly: GCF_007750855.1. Lineage (GTDB taxonomy): Bacteria > Planctomycetota > Planctomycetia > Pirellulales > Lacipirellulaceae > Pirellulimonas > Pirellulimonas nuda. Next base: position 6,142,575 of record NZ_CP036291.1, on the reverse strand, counting down.
CATCATCCGGCTGAAGGTCATAAAGTCTTGCTGCCCCTCGCCCGCGCCCAGGTAGACCCCCATGCGCGTGGGGTCGACCGTGCCGGCGACGCCGGAGTCGTCCATCGCCTGCTTGGCGGCGCCCACGGCAAACCGCGTGTGCCGGCCGCGGGTCGCCCACTCGGCCTCGTCGAGGCCAACCGAACCGATCGACCAGTCGCGCACCTCGGAGGAGATCTTGGTCGGGAAGTTGCTAGCGTCGAACAGCGACGTGGTCCCGACGCTGCTCTTGGCGGCCAACAGGTTGGCCCACAGCTCGGGCACGCTATGGCCTAGCGGGGTGACGCATCCGACGCCGGTAACGACAACTCTTCTGCGCATCGGGGGGCTCGGCGGGTTGGGGGTTGGGGGGCCGGAGCACGATTGTACCGCCGCCCGCTTACCCGGTGTACTCGGGAAGCCCGTATTCGGAGGGGTGCATCCGCGATCCGTCCTGGTGCACGCCGACCCGAAACACCCCGGTCACGTGGAGCCAGTGGCAGAGGTCGTCTGCGTCGAACAGCTTCTCGGGCATTTCTTCTCGCCCGGCGCTGTCGGCGTGCATCCTGGCGAAGAAGATCTCTGCGTGCGCCTGCTGGTGGTCGCCCACGTGGGCGGTCACGGTGGCCTGGGCGCCGATGTCCTTGGTGGCCCCGATCTGGGCGGTGTACTTGAGCGTCTGCCCCGGCAACACCAGCCCGTCAAACTCCAGCTTGGTGAACTTGGCCAGCACCACCAGCTCTTGGAACTTGTAGAGCTCGCTCACCAGCAGCCCGGAGGTCTGCGCCATCCCTTCGGCGATCAACGAGTTGGGCATCACCGGGTAGCCGCCCCAGTGATCGTGGATGAACTCGTCGCTCAGCGTCACGCCCTTGTGCGCAACGGCGCGATCTCCCGCGACGTACTCGGTGAACCGGTCGACCCAGAACCAACGCATGAGGCTTTGGCCCCGGCTGATTGGGGGCTACGGGCTGGAGGGAGCGTGCTGGTTAGGCCTGATCGAGCTTGAACTTCACAAAGTTGCAAAGGTCGCCCACCGTCAGGTGCTTGCCGATGTTCTGCACCAGCGGGTCGGCCTCGAACGCCGTGAGGTCGGCGAAGGGCATCCTTTGCTTCAGCTTGACGATGCCCTCGGCGTTCACGCGGCCATCGGTCACGTACTCGGTGTTGGTGAGGATGTCCTCGGGGAACAGCTCGCCACGCTCGATCTTGATGTTAAACGCCTTCTCCAGGCGGAAGACGATGTCCAAGAAGTCGATGCTTTCGGCGTCGAGGTCGGCCTGAAGCTTGGCTTCCGGGGTGACCTCGTCCTCTTCTACCCCCAGTGCTTCGACAAGGGCCTCTTGGACTTTCGCGAACACTTCTTCTTCAGAGGCCATGTCTCTTCTCGCTTCTGGTAACGATGTACTCTTGAACTATTAGATTCCCGTGGAGGCCTGTGCCCGCACACGGTTTACCAAGCTGGTTGTTAAGCGGCGCTCGAGGCCACTTTTGGCCTGCGGTAGATCGCCTTCTCCCACTTCTGCAGGAACAGCCGCATCCGGGCGTCTACTTCGGCCATCTCCGGGTCGGCGTCTCCCAAATTGTATTGTTCCAGCACCAGCCGACCGCTCAGCGTCGGAGCTCCGTCGACCGAACCGTTCACTTTTAACGTCACCAGACGCTCGTCGCGTTTGATGACCTCTACTTCGACTCGAAGGCGGTTGCCGGGCGTCACAAACCCGGCGTACTTCACGTTTTTTGCTTCTTTCAGGTTGATTACGCTGTGGGCGTAGTCGCTCGAGATCCGCAGCAGCCAGGCCGAAGCCTGGGTCGCGGCCTCCAGCATGAACACGCCCGGCAGGACCGGGAACTCCGGAAAGTGGTCCTGCAGGTACTCTTCGCTGTAAGAGACGTTCTTGACCGCCACGAGTCGGCGATCGCCCTCGATCCTTTCAATTACGTCTAGCAAACAAAAACGCATGCCGCACGCCTACACTGCGATCGTGACAGACCCCCCTTCGGCTTGAGTCGACCTTGCGTCGGGCCCAAACTGTGGAGGGATAGGGTACCTGGGGAATCTTAGCGATGCGGATTATAACGCCGGTGGCGCCCCGCCACAACGGCTTCGGCCTGCATTCCGACGTTCGGCGCCCCGGCTAAGGGGCCCCGCCCCCGCGGAAGTGGCCCCCGAGCGTCCGGTTCCTCGGAGGTCTATCGTCGCGGGCTCAGGGCGTGCGTGAGGGCAATCGACGCCAGCGAAGTCCCCAACAAGGGGTCGTCTTCCTTCATCAGCGGGCTCGTCAGATTGACGACAGACCCGTCGGGCCGCTGCTGTGCGGCGATCTGCGCCGCCATCTCGGCCTGCCAGCCCCTCGGCCAGCCCAGGGCCACGTAGGCCTCGGCCCGCACGGCTCGGTGGTAGAGCGAGATCGCCTCTCCCCAGGGCTCGGGGTGGTCGGTAGGGACACCCTGGGGGTAATCGAGCCGGGGGTGGCCCAGCAGCCACTGCCGTGCCGCCTCTACGCGGTCATCCTCCGGCGGCGCCCCCGCCGCCAACAACGCCAGCACGCCGTCGCAGGTAGCGGTGGCGTAGCTGCGGTAGCCCGCTTGGTGGGGCGCCTCGGCGTGACGGCCCTTGTTGGCGGCGGCGACGACGCTCGAGAAGAAGAAGCCCCCGTCGAACCCCGGTGGGTTGAGCCCGGCCTGGTCAGGCAGGTGCTGCACCCGCGCCAGGAACCGCTCGGCCAGCGGGCCGGCGGCCGGCGGGCCTGCCGCGGCGAGCGCCTCGAGGGCCCGCCGGGTGTGGGCCAGGTCCATGTGCCCCGGCTCGCCGGGCGCCAGCGGGGCGTCGAACCCCCAGCCCCCCAAGGCGGGATGGTCGGGCCCGAAGCCGTTCTCGGGGCGAAACTGGGCCTCGGCCAGGAAGCCCGCCATCCGAGCGACCAGCTCTGCGTCCCCATCGGCGAGCGGGGTTCTGCCCCCCTTCAACAGGCACAACAGGCCGTAGGCGGTGCTGTAGACGGGATACTCAACCACGTCTGGGTCGGCGTGCCCCAGCGACCCGTCGGCCGCTACCCGGCCGCGGATGAACGCCAGCGCCTTGTCGACCCCGCCGGCGGGACGCGGGCAGACCTCCTCGGGGACGCCCAACAGCGTGTGCAGCACGAACGGCGTGAAGGCCTGGCCCGACCGCATGACGCCGTAGTTCTGGCTACGCCACGACCCGTCCGCCTGCTGCTGCGACCAGAGGAACCCCGCGGCCCGCCGGAGCGGGGCCTCCGCGGGGTCCTCGCCGCCCGCGGCCGCCGGCGCCGCGAGGCAGCCGGCCAGCAGCAGGGCAAGCGACAGCGTTCGGGCGATCGGCCGCGTCATTTGCCGGCCTGCGACAGCTTGGAGGCGTCGTTCGCCTTGGCCATCGACACGAGGAACTCTGCGTCGCGGTCGGTCGTGAGGCACTGCACCACCGCGGCGGTGCAGAACACGGGGCTGCTGATGCAGTGGTGGCCCGACCAACTGCCGTCGCCGTTCTGTACCTTCTGGAGCCGGCCGTGCATCTTGTCGTTCCAGTGGTTGAACTTGTCGCCGCCGGCGATGACCAGCGACTCGCTGGTCATCAGGTAGCTGAGGAACTCCTCGCCGCCGTTGTTGCCGAAGCCCTTGAGGAGCGTCTCGTCCCCAAGCCGATCGATCTGGGCCTGGTTCTGCCGGAACGACGCGCTGAGCCGGACCGCTTCTTGCGGCGCGGCGCCCGCCTCGACGAGCGTCTCTTCGCTGATCTGGGCGTCCGCCTCGAGCCGCCCGTCGCTGACCGCTTTGGAAAAGAAGTCTTGCGCCACCCGCGCGCCGGCCGCGTTGCCGCGGAAGGCGCCGTTGAAGGCGTACAGCTCGACTCCCGCCGCGTCGCTGGCGTCTGCGCGGCCCGACTTTTCATCAACGTTGCCGTTCTGGTACCTCACCGCGCGGTCGAGCACTTGCTCGTCCACCTTCTTGCCAACCCCTTTGGCGAGCTGCATCGCGGAGCAACCGAGCGACGATTGCAGCACGGGCGCCCAGCCGCCGCCGCCCCCCCAGCTGCCGTCTGCTTGCTGCGACTGCTGCAGCTTGATCAGGCACTTGTCGAGCGCCGCGTCGACCCGCGGCCGGAGGGCGTCGTCCTCGGCCAGCATTGGCAGGACGCGCGCCAGGTACTGGGCCGCCAGCGCCGTATCGACCTGCCGGCCGAGCTTGGTTTGTGGCTGGGTTCCCTCGATCTTGGTGATCAGCGGGCCCTCTTCGTCGGCCTTCTCGACGGCGTCAACCAGGTACGTAAGACCCTTGCGGACCTGCGGGTAGTGGTCTCCCTCGGCCGGCGTGTGCCCGGCCCGCAGCAACGCCAGCAGGCTGAAGGCCGTGGTGGCCGGGTCGGTGGGCACGGCGTGCGGGTCGAGGACGTTCTGGGCCGCGTGCGAGCCGCCCCCCCAGCCGCCGTCGTTGTGCTGCGCCTTGACCAGCCACTCGACCCCTTGCTGCACGAAGTCGGCGACCGGCTTGGCGACGATCGGCGCCGAGGGCTTGGTTGTTTCGTTCGCGGCCTCTTTGGCCGGTTCGGCGGGGCGCTGCTCGGCGGGCGCTATCGCCCCCGGGGAGGGCGCGACCGCCGCGGGCGCTGTTTCCTCGGCGCCCGATAACTCGCTGGTGAGGGTGACGGCTGCTGCCCAGCAGCCGACCAGGGCGAGCGCCCAGATCGTCGAACGCATGGCGTGCCTCTACGGAAAAGGGGGAGAGAATCGGCCCCGGGATCGGGCCGCCAACGGGTCTGACGAGCGCGGGGCGGGGAGAGTTCCCAAAGATTTTGCGAGCGCGTGGCTGCTGCTACCATCGCGCCCAATAGCCGCCGACCTACGGTCGGCGCGTTCAGAACTGCTAGCGGGCCCGCGCCGACCGTAGGTCGGCGGCTATTGGGGGTCCCTGCTCGTGACCCGCGTGCTCACTTCTCTGCCACTCGCGCCGCGCGTTTGCGGCCGCGGGGGCGGAAGCGTTCGCGGATGGCCGCCAGCGCGTCGACCAGCACGTCGACCTCTTCCAGCGTGTTGTAGAGGTAGAAGCTGGCGCGTGTGCTGGCCGAGATCCCCAGCCGGTCGTGCAGCGGCTGTGTGCAGTGGTGGCCCGCCCGGACGGCGACCCCCTGCTCGTCCAAGAGTTGGGCGATGTCGTGCGCGTGCGGCCTGTCGAGCGTGAAGCCCACCAGCCCCGCACGCTGCTCCGGCGGCGGGCCAAGCCGCGTGAGCCCCTCGACCTCGCCGAGCCGGCGCCAGGCGTGCTCGACCAGCCGGTGCTCGTGCTGCTGGATCGCGTCCATCCCGATCGCTTGCAGGTAGTCGATCGCGGCGCCCAGGCCGATGGCGCCCGAGATCGGCGGCGTTCCGGCCTCGAAGCGTGTGGGGATAGGCGCCGGGGTGAAGCGGTCTGCGTACACGCGGTCGATCATGCTGCCACCCCCCAAGAAGGCCGGCATCGCCTCGAGCAACGATCGCTTTCCGTACAGCACGCCGATGCCCGACGGGCCCGTCATCTTGTGGCCGCTGAACGCCAAGAAATCGACGTCGAGCGCCCGCACGTCGGTCGCCATGTGCGGCACGCTCTGGGCGGCGTCTACCAGCACCAGGGCGCCCACGGCGTGGGCGCGGCGGATGATCTCGGCCACCGGGTTGATGGTGCCGAGCGTGTTCGAGACGCTCGCCACGGCGACCAGCTTGGTGCGCCGGGTCAGCAGCGAGTCGAGGCCCGAGAGGTCGAGCAGGCCGTCGTCGGTGATGGGGATCTGCCGGACCACGGCGCCGGTCCGCTCGGCGGCCTGGAACCAGGGGACGAGGTTGGAGTGGTGCTCCATCAGCGTCAGCAAGATCTCGTCGCCGGGCTTCAGGTTGGCCTCTCCCCAGCTACGCGCCACTAGGTTGATCGACGCGGTCGTCCCCTGGGTGAAGACGATCTCGTCGGCCGACTCGGCGTTGATGAAGGCCCGTACTTTCTCTCGCGCCGCCTCGTAGGCGTCGGTGCTGCGTTCGCTGAGCGTGTGGATGCCGCGATGGACATTCGCGTAGTCGTGCTCCTCAAGCCGACGCACGGCGTCCATCACTTGGCGGCTGCGCTGCGTGCTGGCGGCGTTATCCAGGAACACCAGCGGGCGGTCCCCGTGCACCGACTGCTGCAGGATGGGGAAGTCGTCGCGGAGCGATGCGGGGAGCATAGGAGCTTGGATTAGAAAGCGGGATCTGGAGGATGAACCATGGAGCCGAAAGCGTCAGCGCCCGGAGTCGAGCGCGAGAAACCTCCGGACGCTGACGCTTCCGGCTCCCCGGCGTTCACTCCACCGGCGAGTGGACCGCCGACTGCAATGCGCGCCAGCTTAGCAGGCAGCACTTCTGCCGGTTGGGCGTGAGCCTGGGGCCGTAGAGCTTGAGCATCTCGGGTGCGCCGAAGGCCTTGAGCTCTTCGGTTGTCTTGCCCTGGATCTCCTCGAGCAGCATCGAGGCCGAGGCCTGGCTGATCACGCAGCCGTCGCCGGTGAACCAGCAGTCTTCGATCTTCCCCTCGGGAGAGATCTTCAGCGCCACGCGCACCAGGTCGCCGCACAGCGGGTTCTTGTCCTCGTGCGCGTGGGTCGCGCCGGGCAGGTCGCCGCGGTGGAAGGGGTCCTCGTAGTGGTCGAGGATGTGTTCCTGATAAAACTCTTCTTCGGAGGGCATCCGGGCTGGGTGGTTGAGCGGGTTGGGTGCAAGGCGGGGCGGGGCTACGGGGGCCAGCCTCGGGGGTTCGCAGTCGAGGGCGGGTAGTTGATGGGCGCCGACGCTTGGGGGGGGCTCTCACTTTTCAGTGTAGGGGGCGTGGTTCCGAGGAGCAATCGCCTCGCTTCGTGTCCCACCGGCCTGCGCGGTTGGCTATATTGCAGGGAACGAGCGTCTGAATTCGACAGAGCTTTGTTCCGAGACCGGAGAGCAATATGGACTCTTGCATCGCGTGGGGTCGCCCGACGCTTCGCCCCGCCACGAGCTGCATTGCCTTGCTGCTTGCGCTGGCAAGCCTGGTTGGAGCGCCGACTGCCGCCGAGGCCCAGGACGACTCGGCCGTCGTCGAGTTCATCGTCATGGCGCCGCGCGGCGCCGCCGAGAAGAAAGAAGTCGACGATAGTGCGATCGTCGATGGGCTTATCAAGGAGCTCCAATTGGGCACTGACTGGTTCAGCGCCAACGCGGGCGCGGACGTTTTTTTTGGCAAGAGCAACAAGGCTGGCGGAGAGCCGGACGTGACGCAGCTCGTCACGGCGCTGGTGAAACTCGCCGCCCCCGACCAAATCACCAGCACCCGCACCGTCAGCATCAACGGCCGGGTGGGGACACGCGTCGCGCCGGTTTCCGACTTCGAGGTCTTCTGCGCCGCGATCGACTACGGGCGCGTACTCGAACGGAACAATCGCGAGCGTTACGTCAAGGTTCGCATCCAGCCCGAAGAGATCACCAAAGAAGCCCTGGAGGCCCGCGCGCAAGCCGTTGGAAGAAGCGACGTTGTCGATGAACTCTTCAGCCAAGACGGGCCTCGCGGGATGGGCCTCGCGGGGCGGGGGTTTGGCGGCTTCGGGAGGGGCTTCGACGGGGGGGTCGGCAACGGAGGGTTCGGCGACGGGGGGTTCGGGGACCGGGGGCTCGGCGGCGGCGGCGAGGGCGAAGACAAGTTCGGCGTAGGCGATCGCGTGGAGATCAGCATCGCCGGCAAGTGGTACCGCGGGGTCGTGGAAGCCGAGCCAAAGTTTAAAAACACGATGGTGGCGGTCGACGACCTCGAGCGGCTCGCCGCGGCGGTCTCCAGCCGCGCGCTGAAGACTCAGCTAGAGCGACGCTCGCAACTGAGAATCGTAGCGCCGGAGGGCTACCTCCGCCGCGCGACGGGCCCGGCGCCAGGGGTCGGCGGGGGTGGCGGGGCCGCCGAGCCGCGCCAGTGGAGCGACGCCTCGGGCCGCTTCTCGGTCACCGCCACTTTTGTTTCCGAAGCGGACGGGGTGGTCACGCTCCGCAAGCAGAGCGGCGACGCCATCAACGTGCCCGTCGCGAAACTGTGCGAGGCCGACCAGAACTACCTGGCGGGCGTTGCGTCGGGGGCGACCGGCGGCGCTGGGCCTGCCGGCCTTGGGCCGGTGGAGCGGGAGGCGAAGGTGCTGGCGGTCGACCGCCGCAATGTCAGGCCGTTTGACAAGTCGGGGCTCCGCGAGTGGCGGTTCGACCCGCCCCCGTCATCGCCGCCGTTGGGCGAACGCGAGTCCTACCCCACGGTCGATCTGGCGGCGATCCCCGGCTCGCAGCGCTTCTTCGAACGCGCTTCGATATTTGTGTCGCTCGACGGCAAACGGGTGATTGTCAGCCGGCAGAAAGGCGGCGTGGGGGGCGCCCCCCAGCCGTTCTTGCACATGGTCGACCCCCCCGGAGGCCGCGTCACGCCGCTCGTCGCCGGCCCTCCCGGAACCAAGGTGCTGGACGCCCTTGCCGATCGGGCGGTGGTGCTGATGAAGTCCGACGGGAGCGGGGCGGGCTCGAAGGTGTACGTCCAGCGGATGACGGCCACCGACCTTCAGCCGGTTATCGAGTGGGAGCCCTACCCCTCCGGCCGAGGCCAAGACAGAGCCCGCGATGTTGACTACGCCTGGTTCCTCCCCGGCAATCGCGTGCTGACGGTGTCGAGTCGCGGGTGCGTCTGCACCGTGTGGAAGCTCGGGGCTGCCGCGGTCGCTGAGTACGAGATCGCGCTGGGCGTCCAAATCCCGCACGTGATTATCGGCCCCCAGCACCGGCTGTTGGCGATTGGTTCCGATGAAAAGATCACGGTGTTCGATCTCTCGGAGGGCCGCGTTGTCGGCTCGGTTGAGGCCAACAAGGGCGAGCGAGCGTATTTCCATAGCGTCAACAACTTGCGTCAAATCGCGTTCAGCAGCGATCTGAAACACATGGCTGTGCTCCGGGACGGCGCGCTCGCTACCTGGGACATGGCCACCGGCGAGATGGTGAGCGAGCTCTGGCACTCCGGGATCGGATTCAGCTCGAGCATCGAGTGGGTCGGGGACTTTGTGCTGCTGGACGGCAAGCATGTCTTCGACCCGCTGCGACGTGTCCTCTTGTGGGAGTACACGGCCGACGCACGATTCTTCGCCCCCACGACGACCGTGGCGAGTGGGCGGATGTGGTTTATCCCAAGCTCCAAGAGTGAGGGAGCGACTTTCCTCGGTTCAACCGTGCTGCCCGACGAACAGGTCCAGGCGATGGCCGAGTCGCTGGGGCCGCCCGAATCGCTCCTGCTCGCCAAGCCGGGGGACGAGGTGTCGATCCGCATCGATGTTGACGAGGCGTACGGCTCGGTGGACGAGGTGCGACAAGCGGTCACCAAGCAACTGACCGCGGCGGGTTACACCGTCGTCGATGGCCCGACGCAGCTCGTCGCCTTCGCCGAGTGCAGGAAGATGCAGGAGGAGAAACAGATCCGCATCAACGTCGGTGGGAACGCGTTCCCGGAGGAACAGGACATCGTCACGCGTTGGATCCGACCGGCTCTTTCGCGGGTTGGTTTCGAAGCCAATGGCGAGGCGATTTGGATCGACGGGGGCAGCTACGACGTCTGGGGCAACATCTACCTCGAAGAGGGCGAGTCGCTCGACGACGCGTTGGAACGGCTCACGACGCCCGACATCCGCCGGGTGCTCTCAGCTACGTTCGCCAGCTACGTCGCCCGGCAGGGAAACGTAGGCTCTGACAAGGCGTACGGAACCTCGGACCTGGCCGACGGCTTGTTCGGGGCAAAGTAAGCGGCCGGCCGGTACCCGCAGCGCTTGGCGGATGCCTCACCCCGCCAACCGCCAGCACACCACCGCCACCCCCAGCGGGATCAAGTACCAGGCGAACAGCCCCAGGCGACCGCTCCGCACGAAGCGGATGAGCGCCGCCAGGGCCGCGAGGCCCACGACGAACGAGACCACAAAACCGGCGGCCAGGACGTACGCGGGGGTGCCGGTGGTCCCCTCCTTGTAGGCCTCGATCCCCTCCAGCAGCCCGGCGCCGGCGATCGCCGGGATCGCCAGCAAGAACGCAAACGTGGCGGCCGACTCACGCCGCAGCCCCACACCCAACCCAGCGGCGATGGTGGCGCCGCTCCGCGAGATGCCGGGCAGGATGGCGACCGCCTGGGCGACGCCCACCGCCAGCGCGCTACGCCAGCCAATCTCTGGGTAGTCGATGCCCCCCTCGCGCCGGCGGGACGCCGCCAGCAGCACCAGGGCGGTGACCGGGAACAAGCACCCGGCAAGCAGCACGTTTTCGGTCAGTTGGGCCTCGACCTGCGGGGGCGCCAGTTTCTTGATCCAGACCCCCACGATCGCGGCCGGGATGGTCGCCAGCAGCACCAGCAGGCCGACGCGCCGGTCCGCGGTAAACAGCCGTAAGATCTCCCGCCGGTACCACACCAGCACGCTCAGCAGCGTCCCCAGGTGCAGCGTGATGCTGACTTCCAGCAGGTCCTGAGCCGGCGGGTAGCCGGCCGCCTCCAGCACGGCGTTGGCCACCACCAAGTGCCCAGAAGAACTGACCGGCAAGAACTCCGTGAGGCCTTGGACAACGGCCAGAACGATGACTTCCAGGAGCGACATACGGCTGGCGGCTGCGCCGCGGGGCTGGTGGTGGTCCGCCTGCGGCGGAGGGGCTGGGGGCTGGGGACGCGCAAGCGTGGGGCTGCGGTTCGTCCCGATCTTCGGCTAGCATCTGGCAATCCGAAAGACCCCTCCCGATCGCTTGCGCGTCCCCAGCCCCCGCGGCGCAGCCGCGCCACCCCCAGCCCCTCCGCCGCAGGCGGACCGCCCCTGTTTCATTACGACGACGGATTGTTCATCACCCGGGCCGGGTTGGCGGTCGATGTGCGGCGGCGCCAGCCGCGGGGCTTTGTTTCGCATGCGCACATGGACCACGTGGGGCGCCACGAGGTGGCCTGGGCGACTCCCGCCACCGCCGCGTTGTACAAGCACCGGCTCGGGCCCCGGATGCGGGTGCGAGAAACCCCCTACGGCGAGCCCTGGACGATGGGCCCGGTCCGGCTGACCGCGCTGCCGGCGGGGCACTGCCTGGGGTCGGCCCTGTTGCTGGCGGAGCTGGACGACCAGCGGCTGCTCTACACGGGCGATTTCCGCCTCCGGCCGTCGCTGACCGCCGAGCCGGCGACGCTGCCGCAGGCGGACACCTTGGTGATCGAGTCGACGTTCGGCCACCCCCGCTTTCAGTTCCCCGACCGCGGCGACGTTGAGACGCAGCTCTTGGAACTGATCCAGGCGACCGTGAAGGAAGGCCGCACGCCCGTCATCCACGCCTACGCGCTGGGCAAGGCGCAGGAGGTGGCGGCGCTGCTAGTGCGCCACGGCCGGCCTGTGCAGCAACACCCCGTGATCTACGCCACCAGCCGCGTGTACGAGGCGTGCGGGGTAAAGCTGGGGGTCAAGCCGTACGCTGGGCGGCCCGAGGAAGGACACGTGGTGATGACGCTGCCGCGAGGCCAGCGTGGTTGGCGGCTGGGGGGATTGGGGGAGACCGTGTCGATCGCGCTGACCGGCTGGGCGATCGACGCCAGGACCCGCACGCGGCTGGGGGTGGATCACGCGCTGCCGTTCTCGGATCACGCGGACTTTAACGAACTTCTAGAAACGGTCGAGCGCGTCGCGCCGCGGCGGATCTACGTGACGCACGGCCCACGGGGATTCGTCGACCAGTTGCTGGCGCGCGGCCACGACGCCCGACCGCTGGCGCCAGAACCCCAAAAGCGGTTGTTCTAATCAAGCGGCGCCCGTCGGCTAGTGGCTTGTTTTCGTGGGGGCCGCTCCGACCCGGGTTCCGGTTGTAGGGCCGGCAGCGGTTTTGCTGTCAGCGGATCGCCGAGCTGGCCGAACCTTGTGCTTGGTTGGCCGCTGTGCCGCCGACGACGCAAGGAAGCCCGCCCCCCCGTCCTGCCGGTTAGCGCCGCAGACGCCGCCTCGAGCCCCCCCCGCCCCGGCATGGAAGCTGTTGGCGCACCACCGCCCCGCATCGACCCGCCCCGTCCCGGGGCGGTGGTCGTCCGCATCGGCCTTGCGTGCCTCGCTCCGACGATGATCGTCACGGCCGGCTGGCTGCGTCCGGCCGGAACGGTCGAGCCCCCGAGCGATCCCCAGGGCTCGTTCACCCCCGTGGCCGAGCTTGCACTCCCGGCGCCGTCGTATGTCGACGCCTACCCCCAGGCGGCTTCTCGGCAGGGGCTGCTGGCCAACCCGTTCGCGTCATCCGTCGCCGAACCCCCACCGACGAAGCCCGCGCCGGCGGAACCCCCATCCGCCGAGCGGGCCGAGTTGGCTGAGGTGACGCTGCCGCACGCGGGGGCGTCTGAGTTCCGCTTCGCTCCCCCGCGGCTGACGTTGAGGACGCCAGAACCGGCCCCCCCCGTGCTGGCCCCCGAGGCGGTTACGGAGGACGCGCCGGCGTGGATCGCCGAGGACGAGGCGTCGTTCGCGATGCGGGTTTCGACCGCCGAGGCGCTGGCCTACACGCCTGTGTCGCGCGAGCTGAGCCGGTCGCTCGCCCCCAAGGTGCAGCAGGGCTTCCAGCTAGGCAAGAGCGGCGCCCTGTTCGCGGCCCGTGAGAAGTTCCTCGGCGTGCTGCGCAAGATCGCGTCCGCCAAGGACGCCGCGGAGCAGACGACCCGCCACAGCACGGCGCTCGAGGAGGGCCTGCTGGCGCTCGAAGAGTCGGAAGACTTCGCCACCGCGCGTGCCGTGGGGGGAGGGCCCGTGGACGTGTCGCAGGTCGCCCAGTCGCACCACACGCCGCTGCTTGAAGCGTTGGACCCGGCCGCACGCAGCGCCACGCTCCCGCACGAGGCGGCCGCCATGTACCACCGCTACGGCGAGGCCAAGCTCGGCGGCGCCGTGGCGGGCGAGCAGGCCGGGTCGATGGCGCTGTACGGCCTCGGCAAGACCTACGCCAGGCTCGCCGAACGCGAGGGCCAGCCGGCCGCCGCGGCACAGAGCCTGTCGTACTTCCGCGCCGCGACGATCGCCCACGCCGGAAACTACATGGCGGCGAACGAGGTGGGGGTCCACCTGGCGCGGTCGGGCCACTACGACGAGTCGTACCGGGCGCTGGCCGCAGCGGTGCCCCACAACCCCGACAGCAACATCTTCCGCAACCTGGCCGTGGTCGAGCGGTCGCTCGGCCGGCCGGAGCAGGCGCTGGCCGCACAGGCGCGGGCCGACCAGCTAGCGGCCGCGGAGAAGTCGACGGGGGAGTTCGCCCGCAGCCGTGGCGTGCAGTGGGTCGACCCGGCGCAGTTCCAGGCGACCACGCCCAGCTCGCCCGGGCCCGGCTCGCCCGAAGGGGCCGCCGCCATGGCGCAGCAGTCCCCCGCGGCGCCGGCGCGGCCCGCGGGCAGCCCCGGGCCGATCCGCAGCGCGCTGGGTTGGGGCGACGGCGCCCCCGCCGGGCCGTCGACCATCGTCCGTTAGTTCCGCCCTCGCTTACCGACCCGTAGCACCCCCCGATCTCCATGGCGAAGACCCGCACCCTGCCCGCCCGAATCGCGCTACCGCTGCTCATGGCGGCCTGCTTCGCGCTGGCCGGGGGTCACGCTCAGCACGCCGAGCGGCTCGCCCCCGCGGTCGCCAAGTGCCAAGCGGCCTGCTGCCAGTGCCAGCCGACCAGCCCGGCGGCGCCCAACCCCATCTGGTCGGTCGATAGCGCCGCGTCCAATGGCGCCGGCGAGCTGAGCTGGGCCTCGCGGAGCTGCGGAGATTGGCAGCGCTACGCCCAGGGCGAGTACGTCGGCCACGCCCGCCTGCCGCACGTGCCGGAGTACCGCATCCGCGTCGGCGATCAGCTCTCGCTGTTCTACCTGCGGACGCGCGAGATCTTCCGGCACGCCTACCACCTGCAGGTTGGAGACCAGGTGCGTGTCGAGTCGCTCACGGCCGGCTCGAACCCCTCAGCGAACGAGCCCGGCAGCCTCGGCGCCGCGGACGACCGGCTCGACCGCATCGTCGAGGTGCAGCCCGACGGCATGATCACGCTGCCGCTGGTGAACCGGGTGCCCGCCGCCAGCCGCACCGTCGAGGCGTTGCAGGACGACATCGGGAAGCGCTACGAAGAGTGGTACAAGGTGCCCGCGATCACCGTCACGCCGGTGAAGGTGAACACCAAGCTGGAAGACCTGGTGGCCACGGTCGACAGCCGCGCGGGAAGCGTGGGGGGCCTGCGGATCACGCTCACGGTCTCGCCGGACGGCACGATCCAGGTGCCGGGCCTGGGGAGCATCTACATCCAGGGGCTCACCCCGGACGAGGCCAAGATGGAGGTCGACGCGCGGTACGCCAACATTGTGCCGGGGGTCGAGGTGACCGTGGCGCTGCTCACGCGGGCGCCCCGCTTCATCTACGTCTTGGGCCAGGTGACCCGCCCGGGCCGGTTCACGCTGGAGGGGCCCACCTCGGTCGTGCAGGCGATCGCCCTGGCCGAGGGTTCGCGGCTCGGCGGCAACCTCCGCCAGGTGGTGGTGTTCCGCCGCGGCGACGACTGGCGGCTGATGGCGACCATGGTTGACGTCCGCGGCGCCCTGTACGGGCGGCGCCCCGTGCCGGCGGACGACATCTGGCTGAACGACTCCGACGTGGTGCTGGTCCCCAAGTCGCCGATCCAGATCGTGGACGACCTGATCGAGCAGGTCTTCACCCGCGGCGTCTACGCCGCGTTCCCGCGCGAGATCGTGTTCGGGGTCGACTTCGCCTCGGGCAGCGTGCTGTAGCGCACGTCGCAACCGCGGGCGGACGCGTTACTTCTGGTAGTAGCGGCCGGTGTTGCCGAACCGGGTGGTGTGGCCGGTGCCGGGGGCGCCCGCGCCGCCGCCGGGGCTCACGTACGAGGCCTGCTTCACCTGCTGTTGCAGCCTGCCGAGCTGGTACTGCTGCTTCTGGTTGATCGACTCCTGGTCGAGCTGCGGCCGGACGAACGTGTAGTAGTTCGGCAGTTGGCTCGCGTCTTCGGAGCGGTCGAGGTTGAGGTACGGGGAGATCACCGGCGAGCTCGACGCGCCGGGGGCGCCGGCGAAGGGCTTCGAGCCCCCGCGGCGTTGGGGCGGGGCGGCCTGCATCGTGGCGGTGGTCGGCGGCTGCGGGATCTGCGCCAGCGTGGCCCGCGCCCGCGCGCTGCCGAAGTAGTTCAGCGCGTTTTCCGTCTGCCGGGTAAGCGGGGCAGGGCCGGCCGGCAGGGCCGCGGCCCCCACGGGCATGGGCGTCGCTGCACGCACGCTCAACCCCGGCCGGGGCTGCGCCGTTGTGTCGACAAAATTCCGCCAATCGGCCACCTCGTTGCCCCAGATCAGCCGGTTCGTGTACTCGCCCCGGGGTCCCTGGGCCGCCGCGCCCGCGGCGCACAGGGCGAAGAACAACGACAATGCGGTCCGTGCTTGCATGGTTTCGCTCCGGCGATCGGCTCGGTCAGATGGCTCTGAGATTGGGCCCGGCGCATAGGCCGGCATGTTCGGAATAATCGGCACAACCGGACCGCGTGCTTGCGTGCGATGCCCCCGCCGCGGCGGATTCAATCGATCAGCGGCGCCAGCAGCCGCAGCGCGCCCTGGGGGTCGCCCGCCCCGCAGCGCCGCCGCGCCGAGTCGATACGGTCGACCATCGCTGCCTCGAACGGCGCCCCCTCGCCCGCCGGCGGCGCCGCCGGCAGCACGCCGGCGATCGCCCGCAGGAGCGCGTCGATCCCCTGCCCGGTGCGGGCGCTGGTCGCAAGGCGTGGGTCTTCCGCGGCGAGCGGCGGACCCGTGTCGCACTTGCTGGCGACCGCGATCCGGCGGGCGCCGCTGGCGCCGGCATCGAACCAGGCCCCCTCCCCTGCCCCGCCCTCGCCGGGCCCCTCCGACAGCTCGATCACCACGTCGGCCCGCCGCAGCCGCTCGATGGCCAGCGACACCCCTTCCCGCTCTACGGCGTCGGTCGCGTCGCGCAGCCCCGCGGTGTCGCTCAGCTCGACAGGCCAGCCGTCGATGGCGGTGCGGCTGGCCACCACGTCGCGCGTGGTGCCCGGCTGGTCGAACACCACCGACCGCTCGTAGCCGAGCAGCGCGTTCGCGAGGCTGCTCTTGCCGACGTTCGGCGACCCCGCGATCACCACCCGCCACGGGTGGACCAGGTGGAGCCCGACCGGGGCGTGCCGCAGCAGCCGGTCGAGCGCGGCGCCGGCCGCGTCGCACTCGCCGCGGTCGAGGCGGTCGCGGACCCCCCGCAGCGCCCGGTCGAGCGCCCCCTCAGCTTGATCCCACAGCACGGCCGCGGCGCGCAGCGTGGTCGCTTGGCCGAGCATGGCCAGCGCGGCGGCGGCCGTGGGTGGGCTCGCTTGGGGCGTCGGCTCAGCCTCGACGCACCCGGCCGCTGCCAGTGCCCGCACCACGCCCCGCACGGCGGCGTCGCCGCCGTGGCAGTGCACCTCGACCGCGTCCGGCGGGCGCCGGACCACGATCAGCTCTTCGCCGTCCCGCGCCAGCCAGCGGCCCAGGCGGATCGCACCGGGGGGCTGGTCGCTCACCTTCACCCCCGAAGCGGGCAAGAAACAGGCGTCGACCGCTTCGGCGGCCCGTGGTCCCGCGACCCCCACCACCGCTACCGCGCCGCGGCCGGGGGGCGTGAGCACGCACACAGCGGTCGCCCCGGCGGCGGTCATCGTCCCGGCCCGCCGACGGTGATCGCGATCCCCGCGAGCACCAGGTGGGGGACGTAGCGCACCGCGTAGTCGGGCCCGCCGATCAGCCGCGCTACCGAGGGCGCCGCGCCGCCGGTGAGCAGGACTTGTGGGGGGGCGACCAGGCGGTCGCGTTGCCGGGCGATGACCTCACGGATGGCGCCCACCGCCCCCCAGAACAGCCCGGCGCCGATGGCGTCCTGGGTGTTGCGTCCCACGGCGTCGGGGGCGCCGGAAAGCTCGTCGAACGGCGTGTCGGGTAGCCGGTCGGTGCCGGCCGCCAGGGCCCGGGCCGCCAGCGCGATCCCCGGCAGGATGGCGCCCCCCTCGAAGGCGCCGTCGGGCGACACTAGGTCGACGGTGATCGCCGTGCCGAGGTCGACCACGATCGCCCCCACCCCGGGCCGCCGCTGCTGGTTGGCCGCGGCCGCGGCCAGCAGGCGGTCGATGCCCACCTTCTCCGGGGCGTCGGTGCGGTTCTCGATGGGCACGTCCCGGTTCTCGATCTGCTGGAGGGAGATCGCCCGCCCCCGGCCGTCGGCCCAGGCCCGGGCCTGCTCGATAAACGCCGCGGCCGCAGCCGTGTTGACCGCGGCCAGGGCGACCCGCAGGGGCCCCTCGGGGCCGAAGACCTGCTCGAACGCCGCGGCCCCCTCGCCGGCGCGCCACCAGGCAACGCACCCCGGTTCTGGCAGCGGCCCCTCGGCGGCGCCTTCGAACCGCCCGAGCTTGACCCGGCTATTGCCTACATCCACGGCGATCATCTGCAGGTATTAGCTGTTAGGTGTTGGGTGTTAGCTCTCGGGGCCACGTGGGGGCCCAATAGCGGCCGACCTAAGGTCGGCGCGCCCCGGAGGGGCCTCGGAGGGGCCTCCCGAGGACCTGGCGCCCGATAGGGCCCCGTTCGGTTGACGCTCCGACGCTTCAAGCTATGCTTTGTGGTGCTGGTGTCCAGCCGCCGAACCAGGGCCCGTGGCGGAATTGGCAGACGCGCAAGGTTGAGGGCCTTGTGCCCGCAAGGGCGTGCTGGTTCGACTCCAGTCGGGCCCACTGCGTTTTCGAGCGGCCGGAACATCAGAGCGTCGTGCAACAACCCGCTCTTTGAGCGGGTTGTTGCTGTTTTATCCCCGGCCAAACCCCAAATCCCAGCGCCGCAATGCCGAGCCTATCCGACGTCATGCAGGACGCCATCAACGAACAGATTGGCAACGAGTTGCACGCCTCGTACAGCTACCTGGCCATGAGCGCCTGGTTGAGCCACCAAGAGTTCCACGGTTCGGCGGCCTGGATGCGGGCCCAGAGCCAGGAAGAAAACGCCCACGCGATGAAGCTGTACGACTTCCTGGTCGCCCGCGGCGGCCGCGTGAACCTGCGTCCGATCACCCAGCCCAACCAAGAGTTCAAGAGCGTGGCGGACGTGTTCAACAGCGCGCTGGCGCAGGAACAGGGCGTCACCGTGCAGATCGAGAAGCTCTACGAGCTGGCGTTCCACGAGAAGGCGTTTGCCGCGCTGGTGGAACTCGAGTGGTTTATCCGCGAGCAGGTCGAAGAAGAAAAGACGCTCCGCGAGATCGTGCACAAGTTCAAGCTGATCGGCGACGACGGCGCGTCGCTCTTGGACCTCGACCGAGAGCTAGCCGGCCGCCAGCCCGAAGCGCCTTCGGCAGAGTAGCCCGAAGCGCCCGGGGCCAGAGCAGCCCGAAGCGCCCGGGGCGCAGCGCCCTGCCCGGCTGGAAGCCCCAATGACCAAGCCTAAATGACCAAGCCCCAATGACTAATACGCGTAGGCGATCGCCTACGCGTATTGGTCATTGGGGCTTGGTCACTGGGTATTCTTTTCGCTACTGAGCGTAGCGCTGCCATTCCAGGTACAGGAACACCAGCCCCACGATTACCGCCAGGAGCGACAGCACCAGCATCACCGTGTAGACGGTGGTGGGCGACTTTTGCGGGACGACGCTCCGCGGGCTAGCTAAGGTCGAGTCGGGTAGCGACACGATCGTTCTCCTGGATGGGGCCTTGCTGATAGCGCTTGTCGACCTTGCCCACGGCGCGGTCGGGGTAGGTCTTGGTGATCTCAACCCGGCCGAGGTACTTGCCGCCCTCGCGGAACACCTCAACGGTGTGGCCGGCGCGGAGGCCGTCGTCGGAGCCGATGGTCAGCTCGACAAACTGCTCGCCCGACCGCTTGCCCGTCGCGCTGACGAACCCGTCGACCCGCGGCTTGGTGGCGTCCACCGGCAGCGCCGGGTCGAGGCCGTTGTTCTTCATCACGGTGGTCATGCGGGCGGTGTCGGTCAGCAGGTCGCGGGACCGCTCGGTGGCGAGCTCCAGGTCGTTCCGCACCGCGTGCAGCTCCTCGGTGGCGTCGAGCGTCTTGACGAACAGCTCGTCGCGGTTGGTCTGCGTCTGCCGGATCTCTCCCCGCAGCCCGTCGACCTCGTCTACGAGCCGGGCGTTGTTCTTCTGCGTGGCGTCGAGCGCGGCGATCGCTTCGCGGTTCTCTTGGTTGCGTTGGTCCAGGGCCTGCTGGATCGTGGCGTTGCGCGATTCCAGCAGCTCCCGTTCCGACTCCAGCTTGCGGATCTGCTGGCTGCGGGCCTCGATCTCGCCCTGCAGTTCGGCGTCGAGCCGGTTGTACGAGGCGATCTTGTTCTCGAGGTCGGAGCGGGACTGCGTCAGCTCGCTCTCGCGCTTCTTGGCGATCTCTTCCCAGTTGCGGTGGGTCGCGTAGACCTGGATGCCCACGAACATGAACAGGATCGAGAGCACAAAGATGACGACGACGAGGATCTTGCCAATAAAGTTCATCGTGTGCTCCGCGGCCCGCGGCCCCTCGGGTAGATGCTACCGACGGGCGAAGGACCAGGGTTCTGGTTGCTGGAAACGGTTCGGGGCGGCCCCTTGGCGCCACTCCGTTGACAGAAGCCGGACGCCGTCGTGGCGGCCGGGCGGGGCGAAGAACCGCCCTGCGAAACCTCAGTATACTCAGCGAGGAAAATCGCTGTCAATTTTTCCGCCCGGCGTAAACCGTTGGCTGGTATGGCTTTCCGGGCCGGTTGTAGGGATTGCAGCCCGGCGGCGAGCCGCCGGCCCTGGCTGACGGCGGCTTTCGCTGGGCTGCTCCGGCGGCTTACGCCGACGGCTCGCCTTGCTCAGCCGCGGGGGTGGCAGGCGCAGCCCCCTCCGCAGCCGCCGCCGCCCCCCATCGCACTGCCCCCCGATTCACTGCGGGCGCCGCCCGACGCGTGGGCCACCGGCACGCTCAGCAGCTTCATCAGCTTGCCGCTGCCGCAGCCGGGGCAGGTGGGGTCCGGGTCCGACGGGCGCACGAGTTGTTCCGACTGGGCCTGACAGTCGCGGCAGACGAAATCGAACAGGGGCATGTGGTTTATCCCGTTACGGAGCGGCGCAAAAAGTGGTTCATCGCGACACGTTTCATAGCGCCGAGTCGGGGCGGCGGAGCACCTCGTTCAGCAGCACCGCCTGCTGCATGCCGCTGGGTGTGCTGAGCATGGAGAAGAGCTGCTCGGCAGGGGTCGGCCCCGCAACGGCAGCCGCGGGCGCCTGCTCGCGGGACTGCAGCTTGCCGAGCCGGTGGTCGAACGTCTGGTGCAGGCGGGCCTCAAGCCGCTCGTCACTCTGGGCGATGTCGTCTCCCATGTGGGCGGCGTTCTCGGCCAGTTGCGACTCTGCCAGGTGCTTCAGCCGGTCTCCCACCGCGCGTTGCGGGTCGACCTTGTGCTCAAACGCTGTGGGCGTGGGGGCCGACGCGGGCTGCTGCTGGTCCTCGGACAGGCGTTTGCGGCGCGGCGGTTCGGGCGTGTCCTCGACCAGCAGTTCCAGCCGCGGCCGGCGTGGCGGGCGGGCCGGCTGGGCAGCGGCGGGGCGCTTCTCCGGCCCCCTATTCTCAGGCGCCCTGCCGGTACGGCGGAGGAAATCGTCTACCTCGCTGCGCAGGTCGTTTTGCGGCCGCCCCGCGGCGGCGGCTGCGGGGGGCGTCGGCCGGACGGGGGGCTTCTTGGCGCCCGGTTGCGGCTGTGGCTTCTCGCCCTTGGCCGCCTCGAACACCTGCCGCACGACCCAGAAAATGATCAGCAGCAGCGGCGCCAGGGCGCGGAGCCAATCGGCGTCGGCCAGCGGTAGCAGCGTTGTGGTCATGAGTAATGGCTCGGCGTTTCTTTCACCACGGATAGCACGGATCGCACAGATACGAAGTTGGCCACGAACAAGGCACAAGCGAAATTCAACGGGCCCTAGTCTCGATGGTCTAGCTTTTGCCGATCCCGCTTGCGAATGTCAACCACCCGTGTCCATCCTGCTGCAACACGCACTCATCTGCTTTCTTGTGCTTCTTTGTGCCCTTTCGTGGCCATCTCAAATCCGCGTCATCCGTGCTGCCGGTGGTCAACTAGATTCAACGTTTCCCGCTCAGGGCGATCGCCTGACGCATGTCGGTGTCTGCCTGCACGTTGCGCAGCTTGTAGTAGTCTAGGATGCCCAGCTTCCCGGTGCCAAACGCCTCGGCCATCGCCTTGGGCACCTCGGCCTCGGCCTCGACCAGCTTCGCGCGGTTCTCTTCGATGGTGGCGAAGTTCTCTTGCTCTTGAGACACGGCCATCGCCCTGCGACCCTCGGCCTGGGCGCGGGCTACGCGGGTGTCCGCCTCGGCCTGGTCGGCCTGCAGGCGGGCGCCGATGTTGTCTCCGACGTCGATGTCGGCGATGTCGATCGAGACGATCTCGAAGGCCGTCTGCGAGTCGAGCCGGCGGGCGAGCACGGTCTTCGAGATGCGGTCCGGGTTCTCGAGCACGTCCTTGTGGCTGTCGGCCGACCCGATGGCGCTGACGATCCCCTCGCCCACGCGGGCCACGATCGTCTCCTCGGTGGCGCCGCCGACCAATTGGTCGAGGTTCGCCCGCACCGTGACCCGCGCCTTGACCTTGAGCTGGATGCCGTTCTTGGCGACCGCGTCGAGCGAGGGCCGCTTGCTGCTGCGGGCCGGGCAGTCGATCACCTTGGGGTAGACGCTGGTCTGCACCGCCTCGAGCACGTTGCGGCCGGCCAGGTCGATGGCCGTGGCGCGGCGGAACGACAGGTCGATGATCTTCGCCTTGCGGGCGGCGATCATCGAGCGGATCACCAGCGGCACGTTCCCCCCCGACAGGGCGTGGGCCTCGAGGGCCTTGGTGGTTAGTTCTTTGTCGTCCGTCAGCCCGGCCTGCACGGCCATGATCTTGCTGCGGACGATCACCGTTGGGTTGACGCGGCGCAGGCTCATGCGGATCAGGTCGAGGAACCCGATCCCGGCGCCGGTGGTGAAGGCCTGGATCCACAGCCGGAAGAACTTGGCCAGCACCACGAACACCACCAAGAACACCACCAACGCCAGAAACAGCAGCGCCAGGGTGAGGGTGTTGCTATCGAACAGACCTCCGCGTCCTTCCTGTGCGAATGGAATCGTAGTGAGCAGAGCGTTATTCATGGACAGAGCAGGGTCCCGGGTGCGTATTGAGTACTTCTGTTGTAAGCCGGCGTGGGCGGCGGAACAAGCTTGGCGGGGAGTGCGTGCGACCCCAAAAGCAAAGCATTCCACCAACTAGCCGACGGGCTCCGCCCCGTCGTGTGCACCTCACTGAGCGTCAACTCCGGTCGGCGACGGGGCGGAGCCCGTCGGCTAGGGGGGCGGTATCTCTGTCTACACCAAGGGGTCGTCGAGCGAATCGAGCCCCAGGTCCTCGATCGGGCGGTCGAGCATGTCGGCGGGGTCCTCGTGCCCCGGGCGTTCCCCCTCGCCCGCGGGGCGGACCACCACACGGTTGCCGCGCACCTCTACGACCTTCACGTACTGCCCCGGGTCGATCGCCTGGCCGCGGGTGATGCAGTCGATCATCCGGCCGTCGATCTCTACGGCGCCGCTGGGGAGCATCTTGCTGCGGGCCACGCCCACTTTTCCCAGCAACACGCGGCGGGGGTCGTTTACGGCTACGTCTTCGGGGCGGGTCGGCTCGCCCAGCAGGTGGCGGCCCAAACGCGTGTGCGGCAGCCAAGTGAAGGCCCCCCAGATCACCAGCGGCAGCAGCACCACCACAACGCCGGCAAACGGCAGGCTCCGCGCCGCGCCCCCCGATTGATGCGCGTAGTACACCGCGGCCGCCAGCGACGCCAGCGAGAAAAAGCCGAGGAACCCACCCGACGGGAAGAACACCTCCGCCACGACCAGCAAGAAGCCGAGCGTGGCCAGCACGACGGCGAGCGTCATGGGATCGACAACATTCATGCGCTTAACTTAGACCTCGGTGACCAGGAACGAGGCGGCGACCGCAAAACCGCGCCCGCCCACCGCTGGCCCCATCCGGCCATCCCGTTCCGCACGCCATTCTACCCTACCCGCCGCACCAGCACCCGGTTGGCGCGGGCCGAGACCACCTCGACCTTGGCGCCACGGTCGATGATCTGCCCGTCGGCGATCACGTCGACCAGCTCGCCGCCGATCTCGGCCCGGCCGGTAGGCATCAGGTTGGTGGCGGCCGTGCCGGTGGCGCCCACCAGGTAGGCGTAGTCCACCTGCTGCTCGCGTTGATCGATCTCTGCCAGCTCTTCCTCGGCCAGCGGCTGCAGCAGCATCCGGCGGAACAGCGGCGACTGCGGCAGGTAGCTGCGCAGCGCGAACGCCACAATGATGGTCCCCAGCCCCGCCCCCGCCACCGTGGCCATGCTGGTCCGCAGCTCGGCGAGCTGGCTGGCGGTCTGCGGCAGCACGAAGGTTTGGCTCATCAGCACCAGCGCCGCTAGCACCATGGCGCCCCCGCCCAGCCCAAACACGCCGAGCCCCGGCAGCACGAACACCTCTAGCAGGATGAAGCACAGGCCCATCAGCAGCAGCATCGCCTCCAGCCACTGCGCGGTGCCGTCTAGGTACTTGCTCCAGAAGAATAGCGACAACGCAACGATGGCCAGGAAGCCGCCGATCCCCATGCCGGGGGAGTGCAGCTCGATGTAGGCGCCGACGCAGGCCACCAGCAGCAATAGCGCCGCCAGCCCAGGCGAGGCGAGCGCCTCCACCAGCTCGAGCGCCCAGTTGGGCCGCGCCACGCGCAGCTCGCCCTGGAAGCCGTAGAGCTGCTTCAGCCCGTCAAAAGTGTCGACCGTCCGCCAGGCGACCCCCAGCTCTTGCGCCCGCGCCGCGTCTAGCCGCAGCGGCTTTCCCGGGGTGGTGATGGCCTCGCCCTGGATCCACTGGGGGGCGTCTGGCTGTTCGGCCGCTTCGGCCTCGCAGAACAGCCGCGTCTGGCCCGACTCGCGGTTGGTGTAGCGGTAGACGGCGAGGTTCGGGTCGATCGTGGCCGCCAGCAGCGACCAGGGTTGGTCGGTACGCTTGGACAGCCCGCGGCGGACCGCCGCCACCGCGGCCTGCAGCGACTGCTCTTGCTGGGCGGCCTGCTCCGGCCCCTGCGGGCCGCCAAACATCCCGGGACGCCGCCGGTCGGGGCGCCGCGGGGGGGGGCCCGGCTGCGGCCCCTCTGCCTGGTCGGCGTCCACGCCGCCGATCTGCGCGTCGGGCTGCATCACCAACTGATCGCACGCCAGCGCCGCCAGCGCCGCGGGGCCCAGCGCCTCGCGCGGCACGTAGGCCACGGTGCGCACCTGCGAGCTGTCGAGCTCCGCCAGCGAGCTGGCCAGCTCTGCGCCGGCCGCAATGTCGCCGCCGGCCGAGCTGATCCGCAGCGCGATCCAGTTGACGCGCGACTGCTCGAGCTCTGTGCCGATCAGCGTTTGCACCTGCCGGGCCAGCCGCCGGGTGATCGGGCCTTGGATGTCGATCACCACCGGTCGCCACGAATCGATGAGCGTCTGGTCTTCTTCCAGCGACTCGGCGGGCACCCTCAGCGCCCGGGCGAGCGACTCTCGGTCCGGGGCCAGCGTCGCGAAGCCGTACTCGAACGCCTCGCGACCGGTCACCGAGCCGAGCGTCCCGGCCAGAAACAACGCCTTCTTGCTGACGACGGTCTCGGTTTCTTCGAGGCCCGGCAGCTCGTCGGAGGTGACGTACCGCGGCCCGTCTTCGGTCTCGACGCGCAGCACCTCGAGGCGTCGGTCGAGCATGCCCCGCACGATCGCTTCGGGCGCGGTGCGGCGGGCGTCTGCGATCTGCACGTACAGGCTCTCGATGCCGCGCTCGATCGGCCGCCGCGGGTCTTCGTCGATCCCTGCTTCGCCCAGCTCTGCGTCGGGCGCCATCACGATCTCTTCGCAGGCCAGCGCCAGCAGCACGCCGTGCCCCTTGATGGTCTCGGGGATGTAGGCCACGGTCTTGACCCCCTGGGCGCTGTCGCTGGCGAGGAAGCGCGCCAGCCCCAGCACACGCTCGAACTCGGCGCCCTGGCCGAAGGGGGCCTCTCCCTGCTTGGGGGTCTGCGGGTCGAGCCAAAGCACCAGCACGCCGCGCCGGCCCGGGCCCGATTCTTTGGCAAGCTTGTCGATGGCGCGCTGCAAGACCCCTTGGTAGAGCTGGTCGGCGGCGCCGGCGATCGGCAGCCTCACGCGCACCATCACCGCCGGCGTCGGCGCTTCCTCGGGCTGCTGCTGAGCACAAAGCGTCGCCGCCGCCAACAGGATGAGCGACGCCGGCCCCGCGAGGCGGGCGTGTTGCTTGATGTGGCTCATGGTCTTGGGTTCCGTTCCGTGGGCTCGACCTTGCAAGGCGACCCCGATCGGGGGCGCCGGCCGCGAATTATAGGGCCGCTCTGAGGGTTGGGCAAAACGATGCGCTCTACCGTGGTTCTATCGCACACCCGGGTTGTTCGCTGCGGGCCGGCAAAAATCGTGTTTCTAGCGGAAACCCAAGAGTGGCCGGCTCTCACGGCGGCTGCTAACCTGGAGATAGCGGCCAAACCGCTTGCGGCCGCTTGACCCGCGCCGCCCCGACGGCCGACGCCGCCGAGAACCTCAAAACCGGCATGCGAACAGAAGACAACCCCGCCGAAGCGACGAGCCCCGAGCCCCCGGAGCGCGCGGCAGGGCCGGCGCCGGCCGGGGAGAATCCCTCCGCTGAGGCCCCCAGCGATGGGCCCAAGGGCGATGGGCCCCAGGGCGGCGGTCCCCAGGGCGACGGGCCCGCCGGCCAGGGCCCCGACGACGAACCGGCGCCGGAAGAACGCGGCGGCGTTTGGGCCGATGTGCTGCAGGGCAGCCCGAGCTGGCTGGTGAGCCTGGCGGTTCACATGCTCATCCTGATCGCGTTCGGCCTGTGGCTGCTGCCGCAGCTCCCCAAGCCCGAGACGAACCTGCTGGGGACGCAGCTCGGCGAGGTCGAGGACCTCGACTCCATCGACGACATCCTGCTCGACCCGGTCGACATGGAGGTCGAGGAGCTGACGGAGCTGCAGCCCGACACCGAGGTGCTGGCCGACGAGGTCAGCATGTCGCAGTTCAACGAATTGACCGAGGCGCCCAGCGCGGTCGAGCTGTCCGACCTGGGATTGACGACCGCCCCGATCGCGACGCCGACCGACCTGCAGGGGTTCGACGGCACGGGCACCACCGGCCGGGGCCAGATGGCCCGCAAGCAATTGGTGCGGCGCGGCGGGGGCAACGAGGCCAGCGAGACCGCCGTGGGGCTCGCCCTGAAGTGGCTCGCCGAGCACCAGAGCCCAGACGGCTCTTGGAGCCTGATCCACAACACCGGCGCGTGCCAGGGGCGTTGCGGCAACCCCGGCACCTACCCGCAGAGCGCACGCGCGGCCACGGCGCTGGCGCTGTTGCCGTTCCTGGGCGCGGGTCAGACCCACGAGGAAGGGAAGTATCAACGCGTTGTCGAGCGCGGGCTGGCGGCGCTGGTGCGGATGGGGAAGCCGGAGAACGTGGGCGCCTCGTGGAGCGACCCAGGCGTCCCGGTGATGTATTGCCACGGCCTGGCCTCGATCGTGCTCTGCGAGGCGCTGGGGATGTCTGACGACAGCAGCCTGCGGGCGCCGGCGCAGGGGGCGATCGACTTCATCGTCTACGCCCAGGACCAAAAAGGGGGGGGCTGGCGCTACAAGCCGCGCGAGCCGGGCGACACCTCGGTCGTGGGCTGGCAGATCATGGCCCTCAAGAGCGGACACCTCGCCGAGTTGAGCGTCCCGGCCTCGACCATCAAGCGCGCCAACCAGTTCCTCGACTCGGTCGAGAAGAAGAACGGCTACGTGTACGTCCCCGGCAACGGGCGGACAACCAACTCGATGACGTCGGTGGGACTGCTGTGCCGCATGTACATGGGGGTCAAGCAAGACGACCCCGGACTGATCGCGGGCGCCAAGCGGATCGCGAAGGCGGGACCCTCTGCGGACGACTACTACTACAACTACTACGCTTCGCAGGTGTTGTTCCAGCACACCGAGGGACGCGGCCCCATGTGGGACACGTGGAACGAGAAGATGCGTGACCAACTGGTCAATCAGCAAGAAATGCGCGGGCACCTCAAGGGGAGCTGGTTCGTCCCCGACCGGCACAACGACCGTGCGGGCCGGCTTTACACGACCAGCCTCGCGGCGATGACGCTCGAGGTCTACTACCGCTACCTCCCCATCTACGGCGCGAAGGCGGTATCCACCGAGTTCCCCGAGTAGCGCGGGGCCCCAATCGCGGGGCGATCGCGTGGGCTACTAGCGCGCCGTGTCGTGGTAGCGGCTGCGAAGCGCCACGCTCAGCTTGCCGGTCGATTCCACCTGCAGCGTGCCTCCGGGCGCCAGACGCGGCTCCGCGATGCCGATCGGGCCGGTGAGGTCGGCCGACACCGCCCGGCAGCCCTCGATCTCGAGCGTCAACGGGCCGGCGACCAGCAGCCTCATCTGACCGCGCTCGTGCGAGGCGGCCTCGATCTCGGCGTCGCACACCGCGCACGCGCGGCCCGCGATCGTTTCGATGCGCCGCAGCGTGAGGTCGAACCGCTGCGCGGCGCCGAGCTGCTTGCCGATGCCGAGCATCCGCTCGGCGATCTCTGGGGGCAGCTCTACGCGCTGGCCGACCGCGACGGTCTTGCCCGCCAGGTACTCGGCGAGCGGGTTGGGTTGGCCGAGCGCTTCCATGTTGGCGGCGACGATCGTGTATTCTTCCATCCGCGGCAGTTGGCCGTCGGGGGTGGTGACGCGCAGGCCGTCGTCCACGCGCTGGCAGTGGTAGCGTTTGTTCTCGATCGGTTCGGCAACCGCGGGCCCGGGGCCGTCGGACTGTGAGACCGCCCCAAAGCGTACGTCGGCGGCGGTCATCAGCCCGTCTTCGACGCGCCGGGCGGTGACGACCCGGGTCAGCTCTCGCCGCACGCGAGCGTCTGATTCTTCGACCACTTCGGCGCCCCGCCGGGCGCGGGTGCTCAGCGCCAGCTCGACCCGCGTGTGCTGTTCCGACTGCTCGCCAATCTGCGGGGCACGGGACACGAACGTAGCGGACTGCGCCGACGCGAGCGTCGGCGAGAGTGCTAGCAGCAGCGCGCCCAGGCGCATGGAGAGGGGGCCCTTCATCGCGCGGGATGCTCGCAACAGTCACCGGGCGCGTCAAGACCGCAAGGGCTGGCCGTCGGCGTCAGCGGCAGACGGCCCGCCCTTGGGGGGGCAGATCGGGGTAGGTGGCCGCCCGGGGCGGTGCTATAAGTCGCAGCCGAATCCCACTCCAACCTCGACGAGCCAGCGCATGGAAGCCACCGCCCGCCGCGCCACGATCCTCTGCACACTCCTGTTAACGGCCCCCGCCCTCGCGCAGGCCCAGGCGCCGCAGGCCGGCGCGCCGTTCCAGCTCAACACGATCGAGCAGGCGTACCTCGACCAGGTGCTAGACAAGTGGGAGCAAGAGAGCAGCAAGGTCACCACCTTCCAGTGCCCGTTCGACCTGCACGTCTACAACATCTACAGCCCCGCGCCCGACAAGGCCTACAAGTACGAGTCGGGCAAGATCAGCTACCAGAAGCCGGACAAGGGGAGCTTCCAGGTCGAGAAGCAGCAGGTCTGGCAGTGGGACCCGCGGACGCCGGGCGACACGTCGTCCCCCACCGGCAAGTACGTCGAGAGCAAGGCCGATGCGCTGGGCCAGCACTGGGTGTGCGACGGCGAGGCGATGTACGAGTACAAGCACGACGACAAGAAGCTGGTGGTCCGCACTATCCCGCCCGAGATGCGTGGGCAGGGGATCGTTGACGGGCCGCTGCCGTTCATCTTTGGCGCCCCCGCCGCGAAGCTCAAAGAACGCTACTGGATGCGGATCGACCCGCGGGCGCCCGAGGGGATGGTCCGCCTGGTGGCGGTCCCCAAGACGCAGCGCGACGCCGCCAACTACCGCTCGGTTGAGGTGATGCTCGACCGCCAGAAGCTGATGCCGACCGCCATCCAGATCAACGTCCCCGACGGCAGCCGCGAGACGTACGTGTTCGACGTCTCGCAGATGACGGTCAACAGCCGGGTCACCCAGCTCTGGAACCAGTTGTTCGCCAAGCCCAGCACCCCGTGGGGGTGGACCCGCGTCGAAGACGACGCCGCGGCCGCGCCGCCGGCGCAGGCTCAGGTCCCCCAAACCGCGCCCAGATAACCAGCGCCACCCGAAGCAGCCCCAACGATACGCGCTAGCGCCTAATCGCCGCCGGCTTACGCACCGGCGGCTATCCGAGGATCTCGCGGTAGACTTCCGCTACCTGCTGCGCCATCGCGACATCGGAGAACCGCTCCGCGTGCCGGGCGATCGCCGCGGCGCTGAGCGCCGCGTAGCTGAGCTCGCGGGAGGTGATGCGGCTGATCGCCGCGGCCAGCGCCGCCGGGTCGCCCGGCTCGACCAGCAGCCCCGTGCGGCCGTCGGACACCGCCTCGCAGACCCCTTCGCAACGGGTGGCGACGATCGGCAGCCCCGCGGCCATGGCCTCGAGCACCACCATCGGCAGCCCCTCGCCGAACAGGCTGGGGAGCGCCAGCAGGTCGATCGACGCGAGTTCACGATCCACCCGGTCGGTGAAGCCGGTCCAGTCGACCACGCCGGTCAGCTCCAGTTCCGCTGCCAGGGCCAACAGCTTCTCTTCGTAGGCCGGGGTCTCGAACGGCCCGACCATCCGCAGGCGTGCGTCGCAGCCCTGCCGCCGGAGCCCGGCCAGCGCGGCCAGCATCGTCTCGGCGCCCTTGCGCGGGCGGAACAGGGCGACCATGCCGATCGTCCAGCGGCCGGTCGGCGGCAAGCGGGGCGCCGCGCGCTGCGCGGCCGGCACGCCGTTGAGCACACAGGCGATCCGGTCGGCGGGGACCCCCATCGAGCGTGCGTAGTCGACCAGCGTCGGCGAGACGACGATCGCTCGCTTGGCGTCCGCCACGCTGTAGCGCTCGATACGCGTGTTGATCCAGTTCTGCACACGCCGCGTCGAGTCGCGGCTGGTGGGGCTGTGGACGTGGTACACCAGCGGGGTCGCGGTGCGACGCGCCGCCAGCGACGCCACCAGCGCCGCCCGCGGCGTGTGGGCGTGAATGATCTGGTAGTCCCCTTCGTAAACGGCCCGCTCGATGTCGCGGGCGACGCTCAGGTCCCAGCGCGAGCGCATGGCCAGTTCGGTCAGGGGCGCCTCGGTCGAACGCCGCACGTCGCCGAAGCGGCCCGCCTTGAGGCTCACAAAGCCGACGTCGAAGCCCTGCTCCGGCAGCCGCAGGGCGAGCAGGTCCTGAACGCGCTCGGCGCCGGCGTAGTGCTCGCCGTTGATCACGTGCAGCACGCGCACGCGCGGCCTGGCGATCGCCGGGGGCAGCGGTTGGGGGGGCGTCCAGGGGATAGCGGTCATGGCGCGGGGGCTCGCGGTTTGGGGTCTCGCAAGCCTAGGTCATGCAGAACGGGCGGGAGGCGGCACGACCCGATCGACCCGCAGAAGCGGAACTCTCCCGTTGCGAGCCGGGTCGTTCCCGACCCCGGCGCGTCGCAATCCAGGCTCTACTCAGACGCGCCGGGGTCGGGGACGACCCGGCTCGCGGGATGGCGGGTGCGTGGTTGAATGGTCCCCCGTGGCAGCCGATGATGGAGCGTCGCCTCGCCCCGTCAAAATGGAATCACGTTGGTTGATCGATCCGCCAGGGGGCTGCTCGCCCCATCCCGCGCGTGCTTGGTCGCACTGGCCGCGCTGGGGGCGTCGCTGCTCGGGTCGGCCGACGGGGCGCCTTGGACGGTAACTCTGAGCGGCATCCACGGCATCGACCCGGGCGCGTTTGTCGGCGTCAGCGAGCTGAGCGGCGTGGCCTACGCCGGGCCGACCCAGGGGGGCGCGCACCGCTTCCTGGCCGTCTCCGACGGCGCCGGCGTGCTGACCAGCCTCGACGTGACGTTCTCTGCCACGGGCGCCATCACGTCCGCGGCAGCGGCGGCGACGCTCACGCTGGGCGTCAACCGCGACTTCGAGGGCGTAGCGCTCGTGCCCGGCGCCCCGGACCGCGTGTATCTCAGCGAAGAAGGGACCCCGGCCGTGCGCGCGTACGACCTGACGACCGGCGCCGAGGTCCAGTCGCTGTCGACCCCGGCGGTGTTCGCAACCCGGCGCGGCAACCGCGGCTTCGAATCGCTGGCCGCGTCGCCCGGCGGCGGGGCGCTGTGGACCGCCAACGAAGACGCCCTCACGGCCGACGGCCCCGCGACGACCACGTCGGCCGGGTCGGTGGTGCGGCTGCTGCGCTACGACCGATCGGGCGCCACGTACGCCCCGGCGCAGCAGTACGCCTACCCGCTCGACGCGATCCATGCGGCGCCCCTGTTCGGCCAGCCCCAAGCCGGCCTCTCCGACCTGGTGGTCTTGCCGGACGGCGCCCTGGTGGCGATGGAGCGGTCGTTCGCGGCGACGCTGTCGGTGAGCTATCGGCACCGCCTCTACCTGGTCGACGCTTCTACGGCGACCGACGTCGGCACTGGGCTCCCCGCGTCGGGGCTGATCGGCAACGCCTACGCGCCGGTCACGAAGACGCTGCTGTGGTCAGGGACGGTCAACGGGTCGAGCGGCCAGAACCTGGAGGGGCTCACGCTTGGGCCGCAGTTGGCCGATGGCTCGTGGGTGCTGTTGGGTGTGGTCGACGACAGCAGCGGCGGCGACCCATTTAGCACGCTGAGCGTCGTCTCGTTTGTAGCGACCGCGCCCACGCCAACCACCCCGGGCGACTACAACGGCGACGGCGCCGTGGACGCCCGCGACCTGGACGCCTGGCGCGCCAGCTACGGCAACCTGTCTCCAGCGGGCCTGGGGGCAGACGGCAACGGCGACGGCCAGGTCAACGCCGCCGACTACACCGTGTGGCGTGACGCCCCGGCGTCGCCGGCCCCCGTCGGCCCCGCCTCGGTCCCCGAACCCTCTGCGTTGTGGCTTGCCGGCGTCGGGTTGTGTCTGTCCGCAATCGCTCGAAAATCTGGATGGCTGGGCAAATAGGGCAAACGCGGGTGCTTTACTGGTTCCTAGCAGGGCCTTAGAATCTGCGGGAGATTCGCTTTTTTCCTGTATCTAGGAGCGTTTGAAATGCGCACGTTGCCCGCCCTTCTCGTGTTGATTTGTCTGGTCGCTCTGCCGGTGCGCGTCGAGGCGATCGACCTTAGCCAGTTCAACTTCTCGCAAAAGGTGCACGACGCGCTCGCCAAGGTGCAGGCCCGCGTGGATGAGGCGCGCAGCAAAGTCGCGAATCTACCGTCGTACACGATTCCTTCGTTTACGATCCCGACGTTCAATATCCCCAGCTACACGATCCCCACCGTCCACATCCCGACGTTCCCGATCCCGGTGATCACTCACCCGTTAGACGCTTGCCAGATCGCGGATTCGGTCCAAGGGAAGTTTGAGACCGATTTCAGCGGTCTTCAGATGGACTACGACGACGGGCTGGCCAACATCTCCGACTTCTTCGAGAGCCCCGAGTACACCGCCGTGGTCAGCGGCGTCGAGCACCTCATTAGCAAGCACGATATCTTCCTCAATGGGGTCGAGCTGTCGATCGACGCCCTCGGCCGCCCCGCCGACGCGCTCAACCGGTCGATCAGCCGCTTTGACGACCTGGTGAACAAGATCGGCGCCCTCAACCTGCCCGGCAACGCCGCGGCCCACGTCGAGGCGGCCCTAGGTCTGGCCGAGAACCGGGTGCTGAGCATCCGCGATCGGCTGCTGGAGCCGCAGATGGCCCTGGCCGGCAAGCTGGAGGGGTACCAAGAGTTCAACACCGAGATGCAAGACTACCTCGACTCGATCATCGACGCCGCGTCGGAAAACGGTACAGAAGTCGGCCTAATGACCTCGGTTTCGGCCGCCGGCGGCGTGACGCTCACGAACAATTACGTGTACTCGCTGCCCGTAATGAGCGCCAGCGCCACAAGCGGCACGCAGCTCGCTGTTAGCGGCGCCGCCGTGCCCGAGCCGGCCGCGTGGGTGCTGCTGCTGGGCGTAGCCGCCGCCGCGGGGACGCTGCGCCGCAAGCGGTAGAACCTAGGCGACGACCGACACCGTTTGCAGGCTGCTGTCGAGCGCGTGGGGGTACGCCCCCGCGCTCAGCAGCCGCTGGGCGATGCTCACCAGCGGCGCGGTGATCGTCTCGCCCGGCATCACCAGCGGGATGCCGGGGGGGTAGAAGGCGATCGTCTCTGCGCACGTCCGCCCCACGGCCGCTGGGAAGCTCACGGTTTCTTGCTCGGCCAGCGCCGCCTCGCGGGGCGTTGCCGCCTGTGGCGGGAGCGGGGGCTGCAGCATGTCCGCGGTGAACGCCTCGCCGTCGCGCACCGGCTTCGGGTTCTCAGCGATGTGGGCCAGCCCCGCCAGCAGCCGCTGGCGGGCCTCTTCGGGGTCGCCCGGGCCCAGCACCAGCACGATGCTGAACGGGTCGCTCATCTCGTCCTCGATGCGGTAGGCGTCCGAGCGTAGCAGCAGCTCTGCCTCGTACCCGGTCCACCCCGCGCCGGCGACGTTGATCGTCATCCGCAGCGGGTCGATCTGATGCCGGGCCAGCTCCGGGTGCTCTCCTGCCGCCAGCACCCGCAGCCCGGGTAGCTGGTTGATGCGCTCGGCCAGCCGGCGGGCCTGTGCGACCGCGTCGGCGAACAACGCCTCGCCCTGCTCGGCGAGGGTCAGCCGAGCGGCGTCCAGCGACGCCAGCAGCAGCAGGCTGGCGCTGGTGGAGTGCAGCAGGTTCAGCGTGGCGCGCACACGTGCGGCGGGCACGGCAGAGCCCTGGCCGCGGTGCAGCACCGCGGCGCCCCCGAGGGCGCCGAGCGTCTTGTGCCAGCTCTGGGCGACCAGGTCGGCGCCGTAGTCGAGCGCCGCGGTCGGTCGCCCCTCGCTGTTGGGACAGAACCGCAGGTGGGCGCCGTGCGCCTCGTCCACCAACAGCTTGACGCCCCGCTCGCGTGTGAGCCGGCGGGCCGGTTCTAGGTCGACCGCCAGCCCGTAGTAGCTGGGGCGCGTCAGCAGCACCGCGGCCGCATCGGGATGGGCGTCCAGCCCCGCGCGTAGCGACGCCTCGCTCACGCCCAACGCGCCCGACTCGGCCAGCACGTCGTGCCGCAAGAACCGCGGCCGTGCGCCCGACAGCACCAGCCCCCCCACCACCGAGCGGTGGACGTTCCGCGGCAGCAGCACCACGCCCCCTGGGGGGACCGCGGCCAGCAGCATCCCCGCCACGGCCTGCGTGCTCCCCCCAGCCAGGAAGTACGTGTCGGCCGCCCCGAACAACTGGGCCGCGAGGCGCTCGGCGTCCGCGATACACCGTGTGGGGTGCAACAGGCTATCGGTCGCCGTCATCGACGGCAGGTCGAGCCCCCAAGCCGCGTCCCCTAACACGGCGCGCAAACTCTGCGGCGCGAACGGCCCGTACTTGTGTCCCGGGGTGTGGAACGGGAAGTATCCCGCGCGGGCGTAGGCGGCGAGCGTATCGACGATCGGAGCGGGCACGGCGTGTAGGGTGCACGTAGTGCACCAATGCGGCTGGGTTCGGTTGGCATTGGTGCACTACGTGCACCCTACACCGCTACGCCTTGAGCGCATGGCCGTTCGTGTGGCCATTCTTCACGCTGGTCGCGTGGCCATTGAGCTTATCTGCCGCCGCCGCCGGGGCGACCTTGCCGACTCGGCTGACCCGTAGCGGGCTCATCGGGCGGGCCAGGGCGTCGCGGGCCACGCCCGCCTTGAGGGCGGCCAGCATGCCGGCGGCCTCCAGGTAGTTCTCGACGAAGATGAGCTGCCCCGCCTCGAACGGCAGTTGGGTCAGGTCGTTCTTCATCATGTTCTTGTTGCCGCGGACCGCGATCACCGGCACCCCCTGCTGGCAGGCGGCCAGGGTGGGGAGCCCCACGCAGCCGTCGGGGATCACCAGGGCGCTGATGTCCTCGGCCGACACCACCGAGGGGTCGAACGCCCCGTCGACCTGCGTGACCACCCGCGGCGCCCGGTGCAGCCCCTTGAGCACGCAGAACAGGTAGGTGGTAGAGATGATCTCCGCCGCCTTGCGCGGCTCCACGACGCCCCAGCTCTGCGTCTTGAGCGCCTCGCTGCTCATGGTGGGGGCGTGCGCGGTCGGCACGTTCAGCAGGCCGCTCAGGGTGTGGGTCAGCACCGCCTCGACCCCGCCCCAGGGGTTGGCGCCCCCGCCGGCGAAGTAGGCGTGGTGCAGCGCCACCGAGTCCATGTGGGGGGTGATCTTGGTCGCCAGGGCCACCGCGTCGTACTCGCCCGCCTTGCGCTCCAGCACGTCTACCAGGTGCGCCAGACGATCGATGGCGCCGGTCACGCGGCCCGACTCGCTGAAGCCGGTCCGCATGCTGAGTCCCTCTTCCAGCACCACCACCTCGCGGATGTCGACCCCCAGCGTGGCGCGGGCGCCCTCGGCGCAGTTGATCGTCTGATCGACCACGTCGGGCGCCTCGGGGCGGTCCTCGGTCACCAGCAGCAGCCGGTTCTGACGGACCTTGCGCAGCCCGATCGTCCCCATCATCAGACGGGTGATCAGGCTCCCCTCGGCGTACAGCATGTTGTCGGTCTGCTCGTTGATGTCCGACGCGTTCACCACGTTGGGGTGCAGCACTAGGTTGTCGCACACCGAGGCCAGCAGCCGCGCCGATGGGGTGGCGTCTCCCGCGTGGCCGCCGATCAAGCAGTCCGAACCGGTGGGGATGAGCATCACCGCGTTGAAGGCGGCGGTGCGTTCGGTCGCGCGTTGGCGGTAGTCGAACACGCTGGCCATCGGGCGCGTGGCGCCCTCGACGGTCTCCATCTCAACCACGTGCCCGCGCCGGTCGCGCCCCATCATGGCGACGCGCACCGCCTGCGACCCGACGCCGCAGTGGGCCTCAACGGCCGAGCGCAGGCTCTCTAGCGGGGCGTTTTCGTTCAGGAAGCGGCGGAAGGCGATCTGGTGCTGGCTGATCTTCAAAGTCGTGGTCCTTGGGCTGGAAGCGGCGGGCTGCGCCGTCGTCGATTAGGGGGATGGTCCGTGGGCGGCCGCGCCCCCCCGGGGGGACGACGGACGCTTGGCG
Source organism: Pirellulimonas nuda (assembly GCF_007750855.1). Classification (GTDB taxonomy): domain Bacteria; phylum Planctomycetota; class Planctomycetia; order Pirellulales; family Lacipirellulaceae; genus Pirellulimonas; species Pirellulimonas nuda. The sequence goes on along the minus strand of NZ_CP036291.1, from coordinate 6,106,330 downwards.
TGCAGAAGAAGCCGGGTAGGCGGGGCGTGGCCGAAAGAGGGGCCGCCGAGGGCTTAGGCCGGCGGACGGGGGCGACGCACCGCGGCGCTCAACGACGGAGCCGGCCGCGCCAGTTCTGGTAGCGGCGAGCGGCTTGCAGGTGGAGCTGGGCCAGGTCGATCCACGTACGCACGCACAGCAGCACGCCTAGGCGGCGGGGGCGGGGCGCGGTGATCGACAGGCAGGTAGTCATAGCAGAAGAAACAATATCGCCTCGGGGGCCGGCGAGCAATTCCGGATTCTCAGAGAATAGGAAAAATCCGCTTGGCCACGTGTCTAGGCGGCGCCCCCGGACGCGTCTCTTGGCGGCTTCTTGCCTTGTCATCGCCAGCCCGCTGCGCCATCCTAGGACCCAGCCGTGTCTTTGGCCGGCCGCTCGTCTGCTCCTCTTTCCTCATCCGACCCGTCACGCCAACTATGCCCATACGCTATTTGCTGGTTTGCGGCACCTTCTTGATCTCGGTGCTGCTGTACGTCGACCGCGCCTGCATCTCGGCGGCCGCGGGGCCGATCTCGACCGAGTTTGGCCTCTCCGACACCCAGTTCGGGCTGGCGCTGTCGGCGTTCTCGCTGGGGTACGCCCTGCTGCAGGCGCCCTCGGGCTGGCTCGCGGACCGGTTCGGGCCCCGGCTGCTGATCACCGGCGTGGTGGCCGGCTGGTCGCTCCTGACCGGCGCCACCGGCTGGACGATCGGCCTGTGGTCGCTGGTCGTGGTGCGGTTCTTGTTCGGCGCCGCCGAGGCGGGCGCCTTCCCCGGCATGTCGCGGGCCGTGTACTCGTGGATCCCCGTCAAGGAACGGGGGCTGGTGCAGGGGATCAACTTCGCCGGATCGCGGTTCGGCGCCGCGGTGGCCTTCTTTGTGATCGCCTGGATGATCGAGCAGTACGGCTGGCGGAACACCTTCCAGATCTGGATGGTTATCGGCCTGGTGTTTGCGGTCGTCTGGTTCCTGTTGTTCCGCGACGACCCCGCCAGCCACCGAGGCGTGGGCGAGGCAGAGCGGGCCTACATCGAGGCGGGCCGCCAACGCCCCCCCACCGCCACGGGGCGGCTGGCGCCGGGCGCCATGTGGCGCTCCAAAGAGATGTGGCTGATGTGCGCCCAATACTTCTGCTCGAACTTCACGTTCTTCTTCGGCCTGTCGTGGATGTACCCCTACCTGAAGCGGACCTACGACCTGAACCCCTCGGAGGCGGGCCTGCTGCTGATGGCGCCGTTTATCGGCGGCTTCTTCGGCAGCCTGACCGCCGGCGCCATGATCGACGCCCTCTACCGCCGCGGCTGGCGGCGTTGGTCCAGGGCGCTGCCGGCGTCCATCGGCTTCCTGCTGGCGGCCGCGGGCATGCTGGGGCTCTCCAGCGCCGATACGGCGCAGGAGTCGGTCGCCTGGCTGACGCTGGCGATCTTCGGCGCGGACATGACGCTGGCACCCAGTTGGACGTTCTGCGTCGACATCGGCCACCGCCACGCCGGCCTGGTGTCGGGGACGATGAACATGGCGGGCAACATCGGGGCGTTCGTCACCTCGCTGGCCTTCCCGTACCTGAAGGAATGGACCGGCTCAACGCTGCCGTTCTTCTACCTAGCGGCGGCGATGAACGCGCTGGCGATCGTGCTGTGGACGCAGGCCGACCCGGAGAAGACGCTGCCGGAGGAATGATCGTTCGTTGCCCGGTCGGCCCCCGGATCCGTCGGGGGCTGACCCATCACGGCGATCAATGACGCGATGGGTCAGCGCTCGCCTTCGGCGGGCTCGACCCATCCTACTACCGTCACCAAACTATTCGCTGGCGCCGTGAACGATGCGCTCCGTCGGTTGGTGCGCAGCGCCAGTTCGTCCGTCGTGAAGGGCCGGCTATGCCGCAGTGCGTCGGTCACCAGCGCCCCGCCGGCCGGGCCCCCGTCGCCGCGCCACTCGACTTCTACCGTCACCGGTTCGCCGGTGGTGTTGGCGACGTGCAGCACCATCCCCTGGGGGGTCTTTAGCGCCAAGTACTCGACCGGCAGGCTCTGGCCCTTGCTTGACGGCTTTGCAATGCCCGACAGCTCTGCTGATACGTCCACTACCTGCGCCCCCGCCGGCGTGGTGTTGGCGAGTTGCTGGAACGTGTAGTAGGCCTGGCTGCGCCAGTAGCGTTTGTGGGGGGGCTTGGCGCCCCAGTCGCAACTAATGAGCCCCGATTGGTTGCCGCTGGGGTGGCACCACTCGAACACCATCCAGGCCTGGGCGCCGCTGCGCAGCGCGTTGAGGATGTTGGCGCCGTACTGGTTGGCGCTCTCCAGGTCGCCCCGATTGTCGCGCTGGGCCCACTCGGTCATCCAGATCGGCTTGGCGCCCACCGGGGGTAGCGCACGCAGCTCTTCGAACCGCACCGGCCAGTAGCCGGCCGTGTTCCAGTAGTCGTGGACGCCCCACACGTCGACCTTCTCCTCGAGCATCCGCCGGTTGGCCGTCAGCACCGCGCGGTTCTCGCGTGTCCGCGTGAGCGCGCCGGCGCCGAGCGAGTCGGGGAAGATCAGCCGCGGCATCTCGAGGTCGTCGTCGGCCTCGATCAGCTCGGCGAGCGCGGTGGTGATGTCGTCGAACAGCCCGACGAGCTCCGCGAAGTCTTTCACGTGCATGCCGTCCTGGCTGTGGGTCCAGTCGGGCTCGTTGAACGGGGCGAAGTACTCGAACCGCACGCCGCGGCTGGCGGCGTGCTTCAGGTACGCGAACACGTACTCGGCAAACTCTTGGCGGTACGCCTTGCCGGCCTTGAGCCCCGCCGAGCCGCGGGTCGTCTCGCCCACTTTCATCCAGGCCGGGGGGGAGTAGACGCTGAGGTAGAGCTTGAGGTTTGGATCGATCGCCAGCGCCCGCTCGGCCACCTTCAGCGCGCGGTTGGACGCCTTGAAATCGAAGCCCGCGGGGTCGATCGTCCGCCAGTCGTCGTTGTCGTTCGCCCGCTCGTAGTCGGGGCGAGCGAGCAGGTGCAGGTACGTGGCGTGGACGTCCTCGAAGCACCACTTCCAGATCTCGTCCCCTTGGCTCAGCTCCCACTGGTTGTCGTAGAACAGCACGCCGCCCCCCAGGCCCTGGAACTCGTGCAGCACTCGGCTGGGGTTGATCTGAAGTCGCACCGAGCCCGCGGGCGCCTGCGGTCCGATAGCGAACGAGGCGCTGGCCGAGCGGTCGCCCTGCGCTGCGTTGACGGTGAACGCTCCCTCGCGGGCGTCGGGGCGAACAGTGACGGGGTTCATCGCCTGGCGTGACGGGTCTTGAACCAGGCTCGCCGGTCCCTCGACCCCCACCACCAACGCGGCCGGATCGACCAACCGCCAACCTTGTTTGGTTTGTTCCTCGACGCGGAGCAGGTGGGGCCGATCGGGGTCGAGCGTCTTCGGACCGACGACGCGCAGCATAGACTGTGCAACGACGGGGGCGCAAACGAGCGCGATCGCGACTGAGAGAATAATTTGCATCGAACCGCGTGTGACGAGACGGGCTGGCATGACAGACACCTCACAAGACGCGGGGCCCTGGAACTCGGGACAAGGGGCATCGCAGCACGCGGCGTGCACGGATCGCCGCCGGCGTGCCCGGCCGACTCACGCTACTCCAAACGCTCCAACTCCGCCGCCGGCGCGGGCGCCGAAGCCGTGTCGTGCGGCGCGCCGTTGGTCGACGGGGAGGGGATCGAGGCCGACAGGTCGGCGCCCGGCTCGCTGGGCGCCTCTGCCTGCTGGTCTTCGGCCGCCATCTCGTCGAACGCCTTGCCCACGCGGCGCTTCTGGCTGCGGTAGACCATCACGCCGGTGACGACCAGCGCCGCCAGCACGATGATGGTGAAGGTGATCTCGAAGTCGGACGCCAGCTTCTCGATCTGCCGGCCGTAGCGGAACGCCAGGCCGAAAAAGACGCTGATCACCAGCGACGCGCCCACCAGGTCCCACAGCAAGAACTTCAGGTAGGGCACCTTGGCCGCGCCGGCGGCGTAGTACACGGGGCCGCGCACGCCGAACATAAATCGGGTGAGCAGCATCACCTTGAAGCCGTGCTTCAGCACCAGTTTCTCGACCTGTTCTTCGCGGTCGGGGTCGATGAAGCGGGCGAAGTTCTTGTGCTTGGTGAGCCACTCGTGGCCGAAGTGCCGGCCGATGAAGTACATCACGCTGTCCCCCAGCAGGGCGCCGATCAGGCACGAGGGGAGGGCGTAGTACCAGTCGAGCGTCTCCTGGTAGCTGAGCACGCCGGAGAGGACCACCACGGCTTCTTCGGGGATCGGCAGCCCCAGACCGCAGAGCGTCAGGAACGCGATGATCCCCGCGTACTCGAATCTGAGCAGGAAGTTGAGCACGCGAAGAACCGACGGGGGGCCAGCCGAGCCGCATCCCGCCTGGATGCGACAACGGGGTAGATGGGTGACGTTTAGCGGTGCCGCATTGTAGCGGGAAGCAGCGGTTTTCAGTACCGGCCGCCGCCCGGACCCAGGGAGGCGTCGCTACGGGTACCTGCGCCAGGCGTCTTCGGGCAGGTTGAGCGTCCGCACGTCGACCCCTCCCCCCGGGGTAGGGAGCACAAACAACGCGCGGACATCCGCGTGGCCGCCGCAGTAGGCCTCCGCCCCTTCCCAGCCGAGCACGTAGAAGGCGGTCGAGAGGGCGTCTGCCGCGGCGCCCGTGGGCGCCAGCACGGTGACGGAGTGGACCCCCTCTGCGGGGCGCCCCGTGCGGGGGTCGATCAGGTGCCCGTACCGCTTGCCCCCCTGCACAAACTTCTGCGTCGCGGCGCCAGAGGTGCTAAGCGCCTCGTCCCGCAGCAAGAACTCCCCCAGCCGGCGGCCGGATCGGAGCGGGTCGCCCAGCCCCGCCAGCCAGCCGGGGACCCCCGCGGCGCGGTTCTGCCCGCGGGCCACCAGCGTGCTGCCGCCGCCGTGCAGCAGCACGTCGGGGGCGCCTCGTTCGGCGAGCAGGTCGGCGGCGCGGTCGAGCGCGTAGCCCTTGCCGATGCTGTTGAAGTTGATCTCGACCCCCGGCTCGGTGAACTGGATCGACTTTTCGGTCCGGTCGAGGCAGACCCGCCCCCAGCCGACGTGCGCCATGGCTGCCGCCAGCTCTGCCTCCGAGGGGACGCGTCCGCGGCGTTCGAAGAACCCCCACGCCTTCGACAGGGGCCCCGCGGTCAGGTCGAACGCGCCGCCGGTTTCTTGGTAGAGGGCGTCCGCCTGCTCCAGCAGCGCGAACAGCCCCGGCTCGACCGGTATCGGGTGCAGGGCCGCGGTGCGGTTGATCTCCTGCACCTCGCTCTGGTCGCGGTAGACGGTGAGCTGGTCCTCGATGGCCTCGACCAGGTCGAGCGCCTCGATCGCGGCGGGCCCGGTGTTGTGGGTGGCGGTCGAGAGCACGCGGAACTCAAACTGACACGCCATGGCGGGGCGGGCCACGTTCAAGACGCAGGCGCCGTCGGTCCCCTCGCCCGAGGCCCCCAGCGACCCCACCGAATCGCTCAGCGACCGCGCGGCGGCCTTGCCGGTGAGGAAGTCGCGGCGCGTGGAGTCGGGAGCGGGCATAGGGGCATTGTACCGGATGCCGCTGGGAACGCAGAGCAGCCGCCGTTTATCGGGGCGACTGCGGTCCCACCTCTGGAGGCTTCCGGGCGCCCTTGATTGCAGGCGGGCTGGCTTACCCTTTCGGTTTGCGCAGCGCTAAGGAATACTCCGGCTTATGACCGAGCTAATCATCAGTGTGTCTGGGCTGCGTGGCGTTGTGGGCGATACGCTGACCCCCGCGGTCGCCATGCGGTACGCGGCCGCGTTCGCCGAATCCCTCCCCGCGGGGCCTATCGTCACGGGCTACGACGGACGCGCCAGCGGGCCGATGATGGTCGCCGCGGTGGAAACGGCGTTGATGGCCAGCGGCCGGCGGGTGTTGAGCCTCGGGCCGGCCGCCACGCCCACGATCGGCGTGGTGGTGAGCAACCTGCGGGCGGCCGGCGGCGTGCAGGTCTCCGCCAGCCACAACCCGGCCGAGTACAACGGGATCAAGCTCTTCTCAGGCGCGGGGCGGGTGATCCCGGCGTCCGACGGGGTGCGGGTGCAGGAGCGGTTCCAGGACCAGGCGTGGCAGCCCGCCGCGGGCGTGGCGGGGCGGGCGAGGGCCGTTACGGTTGCCGCCGAGGCCCACGTTGAGCGGATCTTGCCGCTGGTCGACCTGGCCCGGATCCGGGCCAAGCGGTTCCGCGTGCTGCTAGACGCCAACCACGGCGCCGGGGCCGTGATCGGGGCTCGGCTGCTGGAACGCCTCGGCTGCGTGACCCGGGTGCTGGGCGCCGAGCCCACGGGCGACTTCCTGCACACCCCCGAGCCGACCGCCGAGAACCTGGCGGGAGTGCTGGGCGCCGTGCGGGAGTTCGGCGCGGACGTCGGCTTCTGCCAAGACCCAGACGCCGACCGGCTGGCGGTGATCGACCACACGGGGCGTTACCTGGGCGAGGAGCTGACGCTGGGGCTGTGCGTCGATCACGAGCTGCGTCGCCGCACCGGACCGGTGGTGACCAACTGCTCCACCAGCCGCGTGACCGAAGACCTCTGCAAGAAGTACGGGGCGCCCTTCACGCGCTCGGCCGTGGGCGAAGCGAACGTGGTCGACCAGATGCTCCGCACCGGCGCCGTGCTGGGGGGTGAGGGGAACGGCGGCGTGATCCACCCCGCGGTCTGCCTGGTGCGCGACAGCATGATTGGCATGGCGCTGGTGCTCGATGCGATGGCGGCGCGCGACGCGCCGGTCGGCGAGCTCGCCGACCGGCTCCCGCAGTACTCGATCCACAAGGCGAAGGCCGCCGTCCCGCCGGCCAAGATCGCCGCGGCGCTCGACCGGCTCGAGGCCCACTTCGGCCAGGCCGAGGCCGACCGGATGGACGGCCTGCGGCTCGACTGGCCCGACGGCCGGTGGTTGCTGGTACGCGCCAGCAACACCGAGCCGATCGTGCGGATCATCGCCGAAGCCGCCACGGCGGACGCCGCCAAGAGCCTCTGCGAAGAAGCCGCCGCGACGTGCCAAACCGCGTAGGCCGGGCCAAACCACGCAGGCCGAAAGGGGCCCAATACGCGGGCGCCGCTGCGGCGCGTGGCGGCTATCGGCGGCTACTTGGCGGCCATGGCCAGGGCGACCAGGTAGGGAACCGGCTCGCTCCCCAGGGCGTTGAGCACCGTGCCGCCGGCCGTGAAGACGTGGGTGACGTCCGACTCGCTGCCGTACTTCTCCAGGGCCTTGCCCCCCTCGCCGCCGCCGACGTAGACCAACGCGCCGGCGTCGGTCATCCGCTTGAGCTGCGGGATGAAGTTCCGCGTGCCCGCCTCGAAGCGGGGGTCTTCGAACATGCCGAACACGCCGTTGTGGAACGCCACGGCGCCCTTGGCGCCGGCCTCGATGAATTCGGTCACCTTCTGCTCGAATAGCGCGCTGCTCTTGGGGCCGATGTCGAACTGCTGGTCGCTGGCCTCCAGCGCCTCTTTGACCGAGCCGTCCTCGATCACCGAATCGACCGGCACGACGAACTCGATCCCCTTCTTGCGTCCCTCGGCCACCATCTGCTTGGCCTGCTCGACGCGCTCGCGCGGGATGTAGTACGGCTTGTCGCTGTGAGACGGGTCTTCGGCCACGCCGATCGACACGTCCTTGCCGTCCAGCTCGCCGATCGCCTTGCGGAGGGCCATCGCCAGCGAGCCGGCCGCGAACACCTGCTTGATGGTGCCGCGGGCGATCATGGCTTCCAGATCGTCCAGCTTGTCGATCTTCAGGCCGCTGAACACCACCAATTGCGTTTGGAGGCACTTCTTCATCGGCCCCTCGAACTCGCTGGCCACGTACTTGCCCAGCGCCACGCGGTCCATCGCGGCGGGGACCACCGTGCTGGAGGCGTCGAGGCTGCCGGCCGAGAGGGCCTCGTTGACGTACACCTTGGCGATCTTCCCGGCCACCTCGTTGGCGAAATCGGCCAGCTTCTCGGCGATCGCCGGCAGGTCGGCCGGTTTGGCCTTCCACAGGACCCGCTCGATGTCGTAGGCGCGGGTGTTCTCTAGCATCAGGATCGACCCGGGCGCCGCGTCGGCCACGCGGCTGGCCGCGAGCTCCGTGACGGTGTTCGTCTGTTCGTCGTACCAGCCCTTGATGAGCGGCACGTCGGCGCCCATCAGCCCGCCCAGGCGGGCGGCCACCTTGTCCAGCGACTGCTGCGGGTCGCGGCCGATGTGGCCGAAGACGACCTGCACCCAGCCGCGGTCGTGCCCGTACTGCAGGGTTTCCACCATCGAGCGGAGGCGGATGTCTCCCTTGCCCACCTTGTCGCCCGGCTTGGCGTCGACGTCGCCGCGCACCAGCACGGCGGTCCCCTTGGGGAGGTCGGCGAGCGAGTCCAGACGCGGGATCGCGTCGAGGTAGTCTCCCAGGGCGCGCGGCGGCTCGGCGTTTCCGCCGGTGACAATGGTCTCGAGCCAGGGGAGCATGGACTGCGGATCGACGGGCATGGCGGGAAACCGAGGTGGGCGGGAGGTGGGTAGAGTTCTCACGGAGCAACAGAGGATACCAGAGGCGTTTGCCCTAGAAAAGAAGCGATGCCAGCGGCCAGGCGCGCGGCGCCCGCCCGGCTCCCGCCGCTTGGCAGCCCCGGCCCGTGCCGATAGGATCGCGCACAGACTCGGCCAAATATCCTGCGAGATGCCCCTGTGATCCTGAAGCTGCCATCCGGCCTCGGCGGCCAGGCCGTCGACCTGCCCGGCGCGCGACCGATCGACGGCGCCGGCCAGATCGCCGGTGAGACGCCCCCCGGGGGGGCCCCCGCCCAGCAGGTGCGCGCCGCGCTCGAGGCGCCGATCGGCTACCCGCCGTTGCGGCAAGCGGTGGTCCCGGGAGACCACGTCGCGCTGGCGTTGGGCCCGGACATCCCGGCCCTGGCCGAGGTGGTGCGCGGGCTGCTCGAAGCGCTGCAGGCCTGCGGCTGCGACGGCCTGACGATCGACCTGCTGACCCTGGGCGCCGACGACGCGGCCTCTGCGGAGCGAGGCGTTGAGGCCTCGGGGATCGGGGCCTCGGGCGTGACGGCCCGCGTGTCGCAACACAACGGCGACGACGACTCCGGGATGGCGTTCGCCGGGATGGCGCGCGACGGGTCGGCCGTATCGTTCAACCGAGTGCTGCTAGACGCCGACGTGCTGATCCCGGTGGGCTGCAACGGCGCCGACGAAGACGGCAGCGCGTACGCCGGGCTCTACCCGGCGTTCGCGGACCGCGCCACCGCCCGCAGGCTCGCCGGCACGGCGCCGGCCGACGTCGCGGCGGCCCAGGACGAGGCTGGCTGGCTGGCCGGCGCGGCGATGGTGGTGCGGATCGTGGCGGCCGCCGGCGGCGGCGTGGCGCACGCCCTGGCCGGCGCGCCCGAAGAAGTAGCCGCCCGCGCCGCCGAGATAAGCCGCGCCACGTGGCGCCGCACGGTGGGCGAGCGCTCACGGCTGGTGCTGGTGACGATCGGCGGGGACGGACGCGAGGCCACCTGGGGCGCGCTGGCGCGGGCGGTCGACGCCGCGTCCGCCGGCCTGCTGCCCGGCGGCGCCGTGGCGGTGTGCGCGGACGTCACCCAGCCGTTGGGCAAGTCGCTCGGCCGGCTGGTCGACGCCGAAGACCTGGGCGACGCGGCGCGGCGCGCCGCGCGTGACCAGAGCTGGGACGCCCAGCCCGCGGTCACCCTGGCCAAGGCGATCGGCCGCGGGCCCGTGTTCCTGCTGAGCCGCCGCAACCCGGACGAGGTCGAGTCGCTGGGCCTCGCGCCGATCGCCGATCCCACCGAGCTGAGCCGGCTGGCGACGCGGATGGGGGACTGCTTGGTGATCGAAGACGCGCACCGTGTGGCCATCGTTGCAGACGCCGCCGCGCCGATGCGGAGCGGCGGATGACGGCGACCGAGCGTGACATCGAGGCGCTCGCCGCGGGCGACGCTTTCGCCCGGCTCCGGGGCTGGTCGGTGGTCGCCATCCACGGCGCCGACCGCGCTAAGCTGATCCAGAACCTGACGACCAACGACGTCAAGCGGCTCGCCCCGGGCGAGGCGTGTGAGTCGATGTTCACCGACGTGAAGGGGCGGGTGCTGGCGTTCGGGCTGATCGCCTGCTCCGATGGCTGCTTGTACGTGCTGCTGGGGTCGGACCGCGCGGCGCAGCTCGCGGAGCACCTCGAGCGGTACCACATCCGCGAGGACGTCTCGATCACCGCGCCCGGCGACCTCGCCGCGGTCGCGTTCCAGGGGCCCCCAGGGGTCGGCTTTCCGCTGGAGGGGCTCGGCCCCGGTTGGCGGGTGGCGATCGTCGGGCCGGCCGAAGAGGCGGTGCTCTACGAGCAGCTAGCCGCGGCCGGGGGGCGCCCCGCGGCGCACGACGCGTGGGAGACGCTGCGGATCGCAGGCCGGTTCCCACGGGACGGCTGCGACGTCGACGCCGCCACGCTGCCGCAAGAGTTGGCGCGCGACGCGTCGGCGATCTCATTCAACAAGGGCTGCTACCTGGGGCAGGAGACCGTGGCGCGTATCGACGCGCTCGGGCACGTCAATCGCTTGTTGGTGGGGCTCGCGTTCACGGGCGCGGCGCCCGCGGTCGGCGCCGAGCTGTTGGAAGATGGCAAGCCGGTGGGCCGAGTGACGTCGGTCGCCCCCGCGCCGCTGTTGGGCGAGGCCCTGGGGCTTGGGTACGTCCGCCGCCATGCGGCGGTCGCGGGTCGCGAGCTAGCGACGCCGGCCGGGACTGCCCTGGTGCGGGGCTAGCAAGGCAGGGCGGGTTCCAATGCGGTTCTCACGTCGGGCTGCTCTCACGACGCTGCGAGCGGCGAGAGCGTCTCTGGGCCCCACGTGCCAACGTCCAGCGAGTGCGGGTCGCGGTCGGTCTTTGCGATCTGGCGTATGTCGTCGATCGCGGCCAGGTAGGCCGACACCACCTCGGCGTCCCATTGCTCGCCGGCGCCGTTGCGGAGGATCGCTTCGAGCTTGTCCTCGTGCATCCCCTTGCGGTAGGGCCTGTCGCTCCCCATCGCGTCAACGGAGTCGGCCACCGCGACAATCCTCGCCAACTGGGGGCACGCGTCTCCCTTGAGCCCGGCCGGGTACCCGGCCCCGTTCCACGCCTCGTGGTGGTGGAGGACCACCGGCAGCACGGTGTCGAGCTGCTCTACCCCCTGCAGGATCTTGTGGCCCAGCTCGGGGTGCTGCTTGATGTGCTCGTACTCTTCTGGCGTGAGCTGGCCCGCCTTGCGGAGCACCGTGTCGTCGATGCCGATCTTGCCGATGTCGTGGAGCAGGCCAGAGAGGTAGAGCGTGTTGAGCTGTTCGGCGGAGAGGCCCAGTTGGCGCCCCAGGCGGACCGAGATCCGCGCGACGCGGTCGCTGTGGCCGCAGGTGTAGGGGTCCTTGGCGTCGATCGCGGAGCTGAGGGCCCGCACCACCTGCGCAAAGAAGCTCTTCTGCTGCCGGTAGAGCCCCAGGTTGCCGGCGTGGACGCTGAGGATGGCCGCCACGCTGGACATCAAGCTGGCCTCGACCGCGCCGAAGTCCCGCGTGCCGCCCGCGTTGGAACGCCGGTTCACCGCCAGCAGCCAACCGGCCGCCTTGCCGTTGGGGCAGATCGGCACGCTGATCAGCTCGCGCACCTGGGGGTGCGACCACTCTTGCTGTGCGGTGAGCTCGCGGTTGAAGATCAGGCAGCGCCGGGCGCCCTCGTCGCCGAGGCTCTCCAGGAGCGACGGCACGTGCTCCGGCTCGAACAACGCGCGGCCGCGGTGCACGAGGTGCGGCGCGGCGCCCGATTGGCCTCCCCCCGCTAGCGTGTCGGGAGCGCTGCGCCAGTAGACCATCATGCTCTCGGCGGGCACGACCTCGGCCAGCCATTCCACGGCGAGCTCCGCTAGCTCGTTGTCGTTGTCGGTGATCGATAGGCGGTCGGTCAGCCGGTGCAGCAGCGTCAACTCCTCGAACGCCGCTAGCAGACTGGAAGAGACCTCCGAGAGCTGTGTGCGGACGGCCCGCAGCTTCAGCCGATCGCGTTGGCTGCCGGCGATCGCACGGGCGGTCGCCAGCGCCGCCGAAGCGGGCCAGACCGTGCGTCGCCCGGCCCAACGCAGCGCGGCGTCGGCGTCGATCCCCAGCACCGCCGCGGCGGGCGCGACGTCTGCGCGACGCTCGACAGGCTCAACCAGCACCGCCGTGACGGCCAGCAACTGGTCGAGGCCCCCGGCGGCGGGCAGCGGGACGCCGATCACTAGCAGCGGGGCCGCGTCCTCGATCGGCTCGGCGGCGCCACGCACTACGATCTGGGCGCACAGACCGAGCCGGCTGTAGTAGTCGATGGGCAACGCGTCGGCCGGGCCGGCGAGCATCCGGCCCGAAGCCGTGTCGAGCACCGCCCAGGGCTGGCCGAACGCCTGCTCGAGCTCGTCGACCGACCGCACGACCTCATCCGAGAGGCGCAACAGGTGCGTCGGCTTGATCGGGCTGTTGCGGTAGCGGTGCTGGGTGACGGGCGCCGGCAACGTTCGATTCTCTCGGGGGCGACGGCTGGGCAGGCTGGGCGCAACGGGGGGCGCTAAAAAAACATACACCGCGCCGGCTGCCCGCCCCCCGGCAAGCTACACTCTGCGGGATCCCGAGGGGCTGCGACGCGGGTTGTAACGCCCGTAGCGGCTGTCGGGGCGGCGGCGCTGCAAGTAGGAAACGGGCCTGGAGCGCGCGGGCCGCTTGTAGCGGCAGGGGGCCGAGGCAGCGGCTACCCTTCGCGGCGGCGGTGGCGGTACCGCCGGCTTGCCCGTTCGAGCACGGCCCGTTCTTCGTCAGACAGCTCCTCGTAGCCCGCCACGTGCAGGCGGGCGAGGATGTCGTCTACGCGGGCGTCTTCGGTGGCTTCGTCGTCGGCGCCGGCTTCGCCGCCGTGGCGCGAGGCCTCGGCGCCGTGCTCTACCAGGACCATCGGGTCGGCGTCGTCGTTGTCCCACATGGGGTCCGAATCATCGTCCGAAGCGCTGCGTGTGCCCGCGGGCCCACCCCGCGCCAGCAGCAGGTCTTGGTGGGCGCTAAAGAACAGGAACACCGCCAGCGTCACCAGCGGCGCCCACAGCGGAAACACGTTGGGCTCGTTCTTGCTGAGGAACACCGCCGCCAGCAACAGCGCCACGGCCGCCATGCGGGCGACCTGCCCGGTGGCCTCTGCGGCGGAACGCTTGCCGAGCATCGGCCACAGCATGGCCCGCAACGCGGGGCCCATATCAAACGGGTAGGCCGGCAGCAGGTTGACCAGCAGCAGCGAGAGGTTGACCCACAGCGTCAGCTTGATGGCCACGACGCCCAGCGTACCCTCCAGCAGCCCTTGCGGGGCGACCGGGTTAAAGAGCTGGGCAGAGATGGGTTCGCGCATCGCCACCAGCGAGGCGGTCGCCAGCACCACCATCGCGAGGTTGGTGATCAGGCCCGCGACCGCGACAAACACCTGCGGTTCTGGTTCGTCCGGCACGCGGGGCGCCGCCAGCCCGCCGAACGGGGACAGGACGATCTGGTCGACCTCGCCCCCCATGCGGATCGCTGCGATGCTGTGGGCCGCTTCGTGCAACGCGACGCTGAGCATCAGCACGCCGACAAACACCAGTGCTTCGGCCGCCATGCCGTCGAAGCACATCGCGAGGGCGAGCACGCAGAACAGCACCAGCAGCAGGTGGGCCCGCACCGGCACCCCCCACCAGGTTCCTAGTGCAATGCTCCAGCGGTATGGGTCGGCCTTAGCCATGGCCCTGCGCCTGTGCGGGGCCATTCCCCGTCCGTGGCGTGCCCCGGTCGTCGGTTCTGTGAGAAACGAGAGAGGGCTCTCAGTCGGACCGCTGTCGCGGCCGCCGTGCAACCCCTGCTAAAGTGTATGTTATCACTCGCCACCGGCGGCGGCAAACGAGAAACCCCGCTATCACCGGGGGAAAGCCCTAGGTTTCAGGATCTACGATGAGCCAACCCCCTACGACGCTGCTGCAAGCCAAACGGTTCCGCGTGGTCGAGCACCAGGCGCCGCTCGCCGGCGGCGGGACAACCCCCTACCAAGTAGTGGAACACCCCGGCGCCGTGGTGGTTCTGCCTGTGTTTGAAGATGGCCGGGTCTGCCTGATCCGCAACCACCGGATCGCCGTCGGCCGGACGCTGATCGAGGCCCCCGCCGGCACGCTGGAGCCGGGCGAGCCGCCGATCGAGACCGCGGCCCGGGAGTTGATCGAAGAAACCGGCTACCGCGCCGGACGCCTGGAGGAGGCGCCGCCGTTTTTCATGTCTCCGGGCATCCTCAGCGAGCGGATGTACTGCTTCTTCGCCTACGACCTGACCGAGGGCCAGCACGCCCGCGAGGCAAGCGAGCAGATCGAGAACCTGATCGTCCCGTTCCCGGAAGCCCTAGCGATGGCCGAACGCGGCGAGATCGACGACGCCAAGACGCTGGTCGTGCTGCTGCGGCTTGCGCTAAGTCGAAGGAACCACGGATAGCACGGTTGGCACGGATGACGAAGGATAGCCACGAAAAGGCACAAGAAGGCACAAAATTAAGTGGAACTAACTCGAGCCGGGCGCCATTGTCACGCTCGCGTGGCAATGCGAATCACCAGAGGCGGCCGCCCTTGGAGCCACGCATGGCCACGCAAGCGTGGACCATGGCACCCGGCTATATGCCGAACATTGCGGATTAAGGCGAGGGTGTCATTTCCTTTGTTCTTTGTGCTTTTTCGTGCCTTTTTGTGGCAATCGTATCCGTGCTATCCGTGGTTCGTTTCTTTGTCGGTCACCGCCGGGCGCCATTGTCACGCTCGCGTGGCAATGCGAATCACCCGAGGCGGCCGCCCTTGGAGCCACGCATGGCCACGCAAGCATGGACCATGGCACACGGCTACGCGCCGTAGGCATGAGTGGCGCACTCGGCATCTGCCTTCCGTACGTCGCATGCCCACGCGAGCGTGGGCATGGCACCCGGCGCTCGACTTCTTTCTTTTTGTGCCTTCTCGTGGCTATCCTTTGTCATCCGTGCTATCCGTGGTTCCATTCTTTTTGCCCGGCGCTGCAGGGGATAAGCACTTGTACTTCCCTTCGGTCCAGCGCTTCACGTCGCTGTGGTACCACTTGGAGAAGACGCTCTCGCACGGCCCCCCCGGAAGGTTGGTGTGGGCCTCGTCGACGCCCATGTCGGTGACAAAGTGGTAGCTGGGGGCGAACGTGGTGGTGCGTGTGGCGGTGGTTAGCAGGTGGCCTTGGAACGGCGTGGCGTGGCAGCCCGGCATCGCGGTGCTGGACGAGTCGAACCCCAGCAGCCGGCCCGTCATCCCCCCGCCGAAGAACCGGTTGGTGAACTGGAAGCTGTTGACCGCCCGCCACGGCTGACGCGGCTCGACCGCTACGCGGGCCGCTGCCCGGCGGATCATCTCTCCCTTCTCTCCCTCGCGCCACCAAGACGAAGTGACCTTCCGCAGCAGCCGGTCGGCGGCCGTGAGCACCAACTGCGAGAAGCCGACCCGCGTGCTGAGGTACAGCATCCGCCGCCAGCCGAGCCCCTCCTCGTGGCCGAACACCTCCAGCAGCACGCCGCGGTAGAAGGCCTGGAACAGGGGCGCCCCCTCGTTGTCTGGGTCGTACCGCAGGTCCCACGCGGCCAGCCGGTCGCGCAGCGGGCCGGGCTCAACCTCCGCCAGCAGCACCGGCAGCAGGTCGCGGGCCTGCACGCTCAGCACGTCGTACTGCAGCGCCTGCATGTCGGCGAGGGTCGCCTGGGGCAGCTCCGTCAGGCGTTCGCAGATACGCCGCTTGCGGTAGTCGGGCAGGCTGAAGGCGTGCAGCGGGGGGCCGTCGGTGCGGTAGGCCTCTTCGTTGGCGCTGGCCACAAAGCCGATGGGGGGGTCGTACTCTCCCGGCAGTTGGTCGCTGGGGACCAGGCCGCGCCAGTGGTTGCGTTCGTCCCAGGCGGGGATGGGGACCACGCCGGACCGGCCCGGGCCGCGGTCGGGGAGCCAGCCGCTGGCCTGCTTGCCGATGTGCCCGTCGCGGTCGGCAAACACCCACACCAGCGACGGGTGGGGCGAGTCGCGCACCGCACGCATCGCCTCCTGCACGTCGGCCGCGGCCATCACGTCGAGCCACGTCTGGATCGATCGTCCCCCCCCGGGGCGGCTGCCCACCCACGCGGCCGAGAGGTACTTGCCCGGGGAGTTCGCCGGGGGGGTCTGCATGAGCACGCCCACCTCGTTCTCCAGCACCGCCATCTCCTCGGTCTCAGCGCCCTTGCGGCCCAACGTTTCGGTGCGGAGCTTGAAGTCGCACCACTGGGCGCCGCGGCGGTACTGCCAGCCCGACTCTCCCCCCGGTCGGCAGTCTTCGATAAAGAAGTCGCTGGTGTCCGAGACCAGGTAGGTGACCCCCCACGACAGCCGGGGGGTCCGCCCGACCGACATTAGCGGCGCGCCGGGCAGGGTGGCGCCCATGGCGTACCGGCCCTCGCCCCAGTTCAACACCGCCTCGTACCAGATGGCCGGCAAGCGGTTGACCTCCAGGTGGGGGTCGGCCGCCAATAGCGCGGCGCCGCTGGCGGAGCGCTGAGGGCTCACGGCCCAGGCGTTGCTGCCGGCCAAGCGGGGCAGGTCGGTGAGCAGCTCCAGCGCGTCGTCGCTCAGGCGCCGGGTGATGCGGATCTCGCGCAGCAGCTCGAGGTCGATGCCGTCTAGGTAGGGGCTGAACAGCTCGCGTAGCCGCTGGTCGTCCGGCGCTAGTTGGATCAGCTCTAGCAGCAGCCGCTCGCTCTCTTGCTCGCCCACGGCCAGCCCGGCGAAGCTCAGCAGGTTGCCGATCAGCAGCACCGCCTCGGCGTCCCACGGCTGAGGGGTGAACCCCGTGACCCACATCGGCAGCGAGCGGCCGATCTCGAGGATGGCGTCGTTCACGCCGTCGCAGTACCAGCCGAGCTGCTCGAGCACCGCGGGCGCCAGCTCGTCTGCTTCTTGCTGCAGGCCGCGGTGCACGCCGGCGCGGCGCAGGAAGCGGTCCATCTCCAGCAGCTCGGGGCGGTTGGCGATCCGCTCCGCGGCCCGCCCGCTCCCCACCGCGCGGGCGAAGTAGAGCTGCGTAGGCCGGTCGATGCCGTGCAGGTAGCCGAGCGCGTAGAGGGCGCCGGCCCAGTCCTCGGCCTCAACGTGGGGAACCCCCGCCCCGTCGCGGACTGCCGTAAACTTGTGCCGCGGGGCGCGGGGTACGATCGGTTCCATGCGAAGAGTTTACGCGGAACCGCCCGAGAGCGAAACGCTGGGGCGGGAAAGTAGAAAACCGGGAAACCCGGCAGCCGCCGAGCTGCGCTCGGCGCGAGCGGCTACCGGGGTTCCGGCTCGTACGATTCGGGCGTGAACTCGATGCGTTGATACAACGTGCTGAGCGGGAGCTCTATCCGGAACTCCGGAAGCGGGACCACCGCGTCCAGCCCCTCGTAGGCCTCGAACTCAAACCCGTTGTCGCTGCGGCGATAGCAGTGAACGTAGGCCCGCTCCTGCTCAACATAAAGCAGCACCTTGAGGCTCGGGAGCGCCAGGTAGCCGTCCTTTTTCTCCATCAAGTCGATCCGTCGCGTGCTGCGGCTGAGCACCTCCATCACGAGCGCCGGCTTCTCGGTCCACATCTCGCTGGTCGGCGGATCGTCGCAAACAATCAGGCAATCGGGGTAGTAGTACCGTGTGTGCGTCGGGAGGCGGATCAGCACCCGGATGTCATTCACGAACGGCTGGCACGGCGAGTCTTCCAACTGATTGCCAAAAGCTCGCACGGCATTTACCGAAATCGTGTTGTGCGTGCCGCGGCTCCCGGCCATTGCGTGGACCGCCCCACCCACGTACTCGTGGCGCACGTCGGACTCCCGCTCCATGGCGAGGTAGTCTTCTACGGACACCCGATCATTCTGTGTTGCTGCGGTCATGCCCCTATTCTAGGTCGGTCTCGCCAACGGTTCAATTCTCATCTACGCCGGCGTCGGTCCCAGAACGCAAGAACGCCACCAAGTCCAGCATCTCCTCTTTGTTCAGCACGTCGAGCAGCCCCTTGGGCATCGGTGAGGTGGGCGACGGGCGCTGGCTCTCTACGTCGGATTGCTTGAACGTGGCGTACTTCTTCGGGTCGGTGAAGTCGGTAGAGATCATCACCTTGTCTTGTTGCAGGTTCACGATCCGCCCCACCAGCACCCGGCCGTCGACCTCGAACGCGGTCTGCTGGTACTGGTCGCTGATCACGTTGTCGGGGGCGAGGATCGCCTCCAGCAGGTCGGCTAGCGCAAAGCGTTTGCCCACCGTCGACAGGTCCGGCCCCACCGCGCCCCCCACCTCGCCGTGCTTGTGGCACTCTGCGCACCGCGCCGCGGCGAACAGCTTGCGGCCGCGCTCAAGGTCGCGCGGCCCCTTGTCTTCCTCCACGACCTTCATCGCCTGGGCGATGTTCCAGTTGGAGACCACGCGCCGCGTCTCGAGCGCGTCGCCGGCGGTGAGCATCGCCCTGCGAGCCGCGACCTGCTCGGTCACCGCTTGGCGCCCGGCGTCGTCTAGGTTCGCCTCGGCCAGCGTAACGATCTGGTCGATGTAGCCCCGCATCGTGCGGTTGCGGGCGTAGGCCAACAGGCCGTTGAGCTCCTCGAAGTAGCGGCGCCGCAGCTCTGGGGTCCAGCCGGTCTTCGCCACGGTCAGCGCGTGGGCGTAGTCGATTTTCTCGGTCTCGAGGCTGGTCTTTTCTAGCAGGCCCACCACGGCCGCGACCGAGGGGTCATCGCCAAGCGTCATCAGCACGGCGGCCGCGGCGGTGTCCACAGTGGCGTCACCGGTGGGGAACTCTTGTCTTAACTGATCGGCGACCGCCGCCTGTGTATTGGCGTCGGGCAGGCCGTAGCGGCTGATGAGCACGCCGTAGGTGCGGAGCAGCGCCGTTCGACCGATCGGGTCTAGGGCGTTCCAGTCGCGCCGGGAGAGCACTTCGAAGACGCGCGGAGCGTCCCCTTTGTCTCCGGCACGCGCCAGCGCCAGGTATGCATCAATGGAGTCGTCCGGCTGGGGCGACGACAACAGACCTTCTCGATATCGGCTCAACGGCAGACGCTCGAGCGCCACCCGCGCCGTGTGACGGACGAGTCTGCTGGAGTCCTTGAGTCCCCGCAGCACCGACTCGATCCCCCCGGAAGATTGCTCTCCGCCCAAGGCTGCCAGGTGTATGATCCGCCACAACGCCTGCTGCATCATCTCCGGGGACAAATCTACCGGGGCGGGCCCGACGAACTCTACCCGGACGGGCCCGAGGAGCGTTTCATTCGGGCGCGAAGCTGCGCCGCTGAGCTCGTCACTCCGCGGTAGCGACCCATCAACGGGTTCTACGACCGCGACCGGCTCCTCCGCAACGATCCGCCACAACGCCGACTGCACCCCGCGCCCGCCGGTGGTGTAGTAGAGCGCCCCATCCTCGGGGTTCACCGCGAGGTCGGTGGTCGGCAGTGGCGTGTCCGTAGCAAAAGTCTCGAACGTGCCGCCGTACATCAGCGTCTCGGGCGACTGCTCCAGGTGCACCGCGAAGATCCGCCCGTGGCTCCAGTCGGCCGCGAACAACGCGCTGCGGTAGGGCTCGGGAAAGTGCGTTTCGTAGCCGAACGCGATGCCGGTGGGCGAGCCGGGGCCGATCTCCACCGCCGGCGGGAAGCTGTCTGGGTACCAGGTGCGCCACTTGCCGGAGCCGTTCCGCCAGCCGAAGTCGGCGCCGCTCGCCGCGTGGCAGATGCGTGTGGGGCGGTACCACGGGGTGTTGATGTCGTACTCCATGTCGGCGTCAAACGAGAATAGGTCGCCCCGGTCGTTGAAGGCGATGTCGTACTCGTTGCGGAAGCCGATCGCGTGCAGCACCCAGTTCTTGCCGTCGAGGTCGCACTGGGCGATCCAACCCCCGGGCGCCATCAGGTGGGGCGCCAGCTTCATCGGGTCGACCAGCCGCGGCAGCAACACGTCCTCCTGCCACACCCGCGGCACACGCGAGTCGACAAACTCCGTCAGCTTGGTCACGTTGCCGCAGCACACGTACAGGTGCTTGCCGTCGGGCGAGGGGATCACCGCGTGCGGGCCGTGCTCGCCCCGGCCGTCGATCGCGCGGAGCAGCTCCGACGCGTCCCACAGCCCGTCGCCGTCCGTGTCGCGGGCCCGGTACAGCCCCGACGCGGGCTTCGGCTTCTGGTTGTTGACCATCACGTAGAGGTCGCCGTTGACGACCGACAGCCCCTGGGCCATCCCCAGTTCGAGCGGGAGTTGCTCGACCCTCGACTCGGCCGCCGGCGCGCCCAGGGGCGATGGGGTCACCAGGTACAGCTTGCCGGTCTGGTCCGAGGCAACCATCCGCCCCCGGCCTGCGTAGGCAAGACAGACCCACGAGCCCTGCTCGTCCCGCGGCACCTCGTAGACCAGCTCCGCCCGAAACCCCTCGGCCAGTTGCTGGCCCGGAAGAGAATCGTCGCCGACGGCTACCGACGGAAGAAGCAAGACCAGCCCGGATGCGACCAGCCGCAGAGATTTCGTCATCACATGACCGTTAGAAGAGATTTGCCCGCGAATCGAACCAGCGCCACGAATCACGACGGATACCCGCGCCGCCGCTGCCCACGTCAACCGCGTAATACCGTTGATTCGTGGGAAAAACCCTCGGGCGCTGCCCCCAGTGTAGCCAATCCGATGCCCGAGCTAGACTAGAGTACCCATTATCCCCGCACTCGGCCCCGGCTTCCTATACGTGCTCCGACTCTTCTTGATCGCCCTGGGCCTGCTCGTCGTCGGCGGGGTTTGGTTCGACTGGTACTCCGCGGCCCCCGAGGACGCCCTCGCCAAGGCGACCTACGTCGGCCGCGAGGCGTGCGCCAAGTGCCACCAGCAGGAGCTGACCGAGTGGACCGGCTCGCACCACGACCACGCGATGGAGCTGGCGACCGACGACTCCGTGCTGGGCGACTTCAACGACGCGGTCTTCGAGAAGGCGGGGGTC
Source organism: Pirellulimonas nuda (assembly GCF_007750855.1). Lineage (GTDB taxonomy): Bacteria > Planctomycetota > Planctomycetia > Pirellulales > Lacipirellulaceae > Pirellulimonas > Pirellulimonas nuda. The sequence continues at coordinate 6,085,237 of NZ_CP036291.1, read as the reverse complement.
ACGACGCGGTTCTTCCGCGACGGGAAGCGCTTCATGGTGAACACCGAGGGGCCCGACGGCAAGTTCCAAGACTTCGAGATCAAGTACACCTTCGGCTACACCCCGCTGCAGCAGTACATGGTGGAGTTCCCCGACGGCCGCGTGCAGGTGCTGCGGGTGTCGTGGGACCTGAACAAGAAGCAGTGGTTCGACGTCCCCCCGCCAGACGCGGTCGACGAGCGCATCCTGCCCGGCGACCCGCTCCACTGGACCGGCGTGGGGCAGAACTGGAACAGCACCTGCGCCATCTGCCACTCCACCAACCTGCAGAAGAACTACGACCTCGCGACAGACTCCTACCACACCACCTTCGACGAGATCAACGTAAGCTGCGAAGAGTGCCACGGCCCGGGGAGCCTGCACGTCGAACTCGCCGGCGCCAACTCGCTGTTCTGGGACCGCCGCCACGGGTACGGGCTGGCGCGGCTCAAGAGCCTCGACTCTACCGTGCAGATCGAGACCTGCGCCAAGTGCCACTCGCGGCGCGTGGACGTCCACCCCGACTTCCGCCCCGGATCGCCGCTGCTGGACGCCTACGAGCCGGCGCTGCTCAACGCGGGCCTCTACCACGCCGACGGGCAGATCCAGGACGAGGTGTACGTCTACGGGTCGTTCGCGCAGAGCAAGATGCACACCAAGGGGGTCCGCTGCACCGACTGCCACAACCCCCACTCGCTGAAGACCAAGTTCGAGGGGAACCCCCTCTGCCTGCAGTGCCACGAGCCGGGCAAGTACGACACGCCGCTGCACCACCACCACCCGGCCGGTTCGGACGGCGCGCAGTGTGTTGAGTGCCACATGCCGGCGACCAATTACATGGTGGTCGACCCGCGGCGAGACCACAGCATCCGCAACCCGCGGCCCGACTTCACGGTAGAGTTCGGCATCCCAAACGCCTGCAACAACTGCCACGACAAGCCGGAAGAAGACGCGCAGTGGGCCGCCGATAAGGTGGTCGAGTGGTACGGCCCCAACCGCCCGGGCGATCCCCACTGGGCGCCAGCGTTCCACGCGGCGCGGCTCGGCGAGCCGGGGGCGGAGCCGCTGCTGATCGAGCTGATTGAGCGGGCCGAGACGCCGGAGATCGTCCGCGCCACCGCCGTCGAGCACCTGGCCGCCTACGCCTCGCGTCGCAGCCGCGAGGCCCGAGACGCTGCGCTAGCAGACCGGCACGCGCTCGTGCGATCGGCCGCGGTCCGCGTGGTCGACGCCGAGTCAGAAGAAGACCTGGCGCAGAAGCTGGCGCCGGCGCTGGGCGACCCGGTCATCGCGGTACGCACCGAGGCGGCCCGCCGGTTGGCGGGGCGCCCCTCGGCGCACCTGCGCGGCGAACAGGTCACGGCGTTCGACCGCGCGTTGGGCGAGTACCGCGAGCGACAAGCGATGAACCTCGAAGCCCCCTCCAGCCACCAGAACCTGGCCGGGCTGGCGGCGGCGCTGGGCGAGTCGAGCGAATCGATAGATCAGCTCCGTACGGCTATCCGCTTGGCGCCCTACCTGAGCGGCCCGCGCGACCAACTCGCCTCGATGCTGCAATCGACCGGCGCGTCGCCCGAAGAGGTTGAGGCGCTGTGGCGCGAGGAGGCCGAGCTGCGGCAGCGCGACGTCGGCATGCTGCCCGACAGCCCCGAGCTGTGGTTCCAGCTCGGCCGGCTGCGGTTCTTGACGGGCGAGCTCGACCCCGCTGAGAAGGCGTTCGCCGAGGCCGCGCGGCTGCGGCCCGACGACAGCGAATACTGGATGTGGCTGGCGCTGCTGCGCGAGAAGCAGTACGACGCCACGGGCAGCGCCGAGCGGTTCGACGCCGCGGTGCGGTCACTCAAAGAAATGGAACGGATCGACAACGCCGACCCCCGCGTAAAGCAGATCCTGCAACGGATGCTAGAAACCAAGCAGGCGAAGTAGTAAGCCACTAGGCCACGGAGACGGTCGGGCAAACTAACGAAGAATCTCGCACAGAGGCGTAGAGACGCGGAGAGTAAGAGAGCGACACTGCGAGAAGTGCACACGACCAACCCAAGCGAATGAGGCTATGCGCCAATGGCAGTCGGAGCCAGGGCATTCGCGTTGTTCTTCCTCTGCGTCTCTGCGAGAGGCTTCTCTTGAAGTCTCCGTGTCCTCGGTGGCTGTGTGGTGAACTAGCCCGCCAGGCGGTGGACGTGGGCTGCTTCTTGCTCGGCGGCGCACTCGTATTGCATCAGGTAGGCGTCTTCGGGCGAGTCGTCGTAGAACTCTCGCAGGACGCTGGTCGCCATGAAGCCGGTTGAGCGGAAGAAGAGCTGGGCGTCGAGGTTGGTCTCGCGCACCTCGAGCGAGATCCGCGTCCGGCGCTGGCTGCTGAGCTTGCCGATCAGCTTGCGGACCATCTGGTCCCCCACCCCCTTGCGACGCGCCTCTCGGCCGACGGCGAAGTTGAGGATGTGCAGCCGGGTCTTGTGCAGCTCGTAGATCATGAAGCCGACGATCTTCTCGCCGCACTCGGCCACCATGCCGATGCAGTTGCGTTGCCGCAGGCAGCGGACAAAGTCTTCCTCGAACCAAGGGAACTCGAAGCTGCCCCGCTCGATCTGGAGGACCTCTTCCATGTCGCGGCGGATCATCCAGCGGATGTGAACCCGGAGTCGGGTGCGCTCCTCGTTCATCATCGCAACCTCCCTGTCAAAGCGGCCGGCGGCGGATGCCGCCCAGGCCGGTGAATGTCTGCGTTTCCTCAACGCAGGAAAACTACCAGAAGCCCTCTAACCGGCCAAGGCAGAAACGCGGGGGTTGTCAGGGCAATACTCTGGCAGAGGCGCGGAGACGCAGAGACGATTGAAACCGCGATCGTTGCCTCAATTTCGCTAGTAGTTGCGCGGATGCCTGCGTCACTAGGTTCGCGCATTCTTGGGGAGGATCGCTTGGCGCCCCTGGCGTTCTCTCCTTTTCTTCCTCCGCGCCTCTGCGCCTCTGCGAGAGGCTTGGCTTGCTAGCGGTCCGGATCGCCCCGATTCTGCCGCCTGCGCAGGTTGGGGGCCGTTTGCCGCCCGGGAAGACCTGGTCGCATCGGCCTCCTGCGCCGGTTGCGTGGGGTAGGGTTTCGAGTCGGCGACGCGCGCCCCCGCGGCTGGGGGCCCCGCCTGGCGGCGCCGACCCCAGCCACCCACAGCGATGTCCTCCCCGACCCCACTGCCCGCCCCGGACCGCGACCTCCGCATGCTGTCGGGGCTGGCGATCCTCTGCATCGCGCTGGCCGCTGCGTTCGCGTTCTCGATGAACCTGGTCGACCCCGACCTGTGGGGGCACGTGCAGTACGGCGAGGACCTGCTGGCCGACGGCGCCCTGCCGGCCACCGCGACCCACACGTTCACGGCCCCCGACCACCCCTGGATCAACCACGAAAACCTAGCGGAAGTCGCCTTCGCCGCGGGGTTCCGGACGCTGGGTGTGCCGGGGATGCTGGTCGTCAAATGCTTGTGGGGCCTGGCGATCATCGGGCTGATGCTGCTGGCGGCGCGCCGGCTCGGCGTGGCCCCCATCACCGCCTGGGGGGTCGCGCTGCTGGTCGCGATCGCCCTGGGCGCCTTCTTCCCCATGCGGCCCCAACTGCTCAGCTTTATGTGCTGTGCGGTCTGTTTGTACCTGCTGGAGCTGGGCTTCAAGCGGCCCGACGCCGAACCGGGAGACACCGTCCGCTGGGCGCCGTTGGCGGTGCTGCCGGTGGTGATGGTCGTGTGGACCAACTCCCACGGCGGCTTTGTCGCCGGGCTTGGCATCGTGATGGCCTACCTGATGGGCCGCGCTCTGGAAGCAATTGTACGGGGCCGGCCGCTCGCGTGGCGGACCGCGCTGGGCCTGGGCGCTGTCGCCGCGGCCACGGCCGCTAGCACGCTGGCGAACCCCTACGGCTACGGTCTGCACCAATGGATCCGCCGCTCGTTGGGGAGCCCCCGCCCCGAGATCAGCGAGTGGGCCTCTACCAAGCTCACCGACCCGGTGTTCGTGCCGATGCTGCTGCTGTTCGGCGCGACGCTGCTGTGCGTCGCGTTCACCCGCCGGCGCCGCGACTGGGTCGAGCTGGCCATCTTGGCGCTGGTCGCCTGGCAGGCGGTGACGCACGTCCGGCACATCTCGTTCTTGGCGATTTTGTGCGGGTTCTGGCTGCCGGTGCACCTGCAATCCATTATCAACCACGTCCGCAGTTCCGCCGCAAGCACGCTCCCCGACGTCCGGCTGGCGCCCTGGATCAAGTGGACCGCCGCCTCGGCGTTGTGGGGGGCGCTGGCCCTCCAGTCGTACGCGCTGGGCAACCGGCTGGTCGACCTGCCCGTCTACCGCCACATGTACCCGGTCGACGCCGTTCAGTTCATGTCCGAGCGCGGCGTCTCGGGGCGGCTGGTGGTGGCGTTCAACTGGGCCCAGTACGCGTTGGCCGCGCTGCCCGAGTGCCCGGTGGCGTTCGACGGCCGGTTCCGCACCTGCTACCCGCAGGAGGTCGTGGACATGCACTTCGACTTCTTGATCGGCGAGCACGGCGGCCAGCGGTTCCGCAGCCCCAAATCGGGCCCGATCGACGGCGCCCGGGTGCTGGCCTTCGCCGAGCCGGAGCTGGTGCTCGTGGGACGCGAGAGCGAAGAAGCGGTTAAGAACCTCGAAGCAGCGGCCGCGGGCACGCCCGGCTGGACGCTGCTGTACCAAGACCGGCTGGCCCAGGTTTGGGGCCGCAGCGACCTGTACAACGACCCCGCGAGCCCCCGCTACCTGCCGGTCGACCAGCGGATCATCGGCGAGCACTACTCGCTCACGTCGCGCCAGTGGCCGGCGCTTCCCATGCAGGCCCCGACGGCCGCCCCGGTAACGCCGGCGCCCGTGGCCCGTACCGAGAACCAATCCACCGAGTCGTAGCCGTAGGGTGCACGCAGTGCACCGACCCCTGAGAAAGCGTCCTGCACCCCGTTCCGTTTCACGAGGCGTTAGATGGCAGTCAAGCAAGACCTAGAGCCGAACGAAGCGGCCCAGGGCGATTCGATCGTCGCCGTGAAGCCCCAAGCACCGCAGCTCCCCGCGCTCCGCCCGGAGCGCGACACCCAGCGGATGCTCGGCCGGCTGGCCGAGGCCGAGGCGGCGCTGGCCGAAGCGATCGCGGAAGAACACGCCGATGAGGTCGCCCGCGCGGTCAAGCTCACCGTGCTCATGCCGGTGTACAACGAACGCACGACGATCCGCGAGATCGTCCGCCGCGTGCTCGAGGGGGGGCTGTGCGACGAGCTGGTGATCGTGGACGACTGCAGCACCGACGGCACGCGCGATATCCTGATCGAGCTCGACCGCCTGCCGCAGGTCCGCGTGTTCCTGCACGGCTACAACCGCGGCAAGGGCGCCGCGCTGCGGACCGCCATGGTGCACGCCCGCGGCGAGGTGGTGCTAATCCAAGACGCCGACCTGGAGTACGACCCCGCCGACTACGCGCGGCTGGTTGAGCCGATCGAGCGCGGCGACGCCGACGTGGTGTTCGGCTCGCGGTTCCTGGACGCGGAGAACCACAACTCCACCCCGCTGCACCTGCTGGGCAACCGCCTGCTCACCTGGGCGTCGAACGTCACCACCGGCCTGAAGCTGACCGACATGGAGACCTGCTACAAGGTCTTCCGCCGCGGCGCCACGCGGGGGATGAACCTGCGCGAAGACCGCTTTGGTTTTGAGCCGGAGCTGACCGCGAAGCTCGCCAGGCGCGGGTGCCGCGTGGTCGAGGTGCCCGTGAGCTACAACGGCCGCACCTGGAGCGACGGCAAGAAGATCGGCATGCGCGACGCGCTGCGGGCGCTTTGGTGTATTGTGCGCTACGCGTGGGTGGACTGAGTGTGGTGAGCCGGGGCGTCCTCGACCCCGGCGCCATTGAGCGAGCGTCGACCTTCTGGAGACCGCTTCTTTTGCCGTTGCTCACAGCAAGGGCTGCTTAGGTTGGCGACAAATCCGAGCGTCTTCAAGCAGAACGCTTTGACCCTCACTCAAGCCTGGGACGCTTACGACCTGCTGTATACCGACCCGCGGGTCTCCTACGCGGACGAACCGCTTGGGATCGAGCAGCACTGGCGAACCTTCTCGCAGCGAGAGACATTCTCACCCAAGCTTTGGAACGACGCCTATCTCGCCGCGTTTGCCTTGGCGGCGACAATGGAGCTGGTGACCTTCGACCAAGGCTGCGCCATGCACCATCCCGCGGGGTGTACGGTCCTTTCGTAGTCGGCTAGCTCCTCAAGCCAGGGGCCATGTCTACGACAAGAAGTGGAATGTCCCCTGTATCCGGCCGAGCAAGCAGGCCCGTCGGTTGCGATGCCTAATGACATTTGGCGCCCGGCGCGCTTCATGCATCCTGCTCCCGGGCCTTCTTGCGAACGCTCAATTGACTCCCGAACGCCGCGCCGGCGCCGACCACGATCGGGCACGCGAGCGTAAACCACGCCGGGTACGGCAGCATCGCGACGTTCAGCACGACCGCGGCCAGCATCAGCACGCTGACGACCCAGGCCGCGCTGCGGCCGCCGATCTTTCTTGCGACCCACGCGCTCAGCCAGGCCGTGAAGCCCCACATGGGGACCACCAGCGCTAGCACCCACGGCGGGTAGTTGGCGACGTGTGCGCACATCTGGTCGGTCGTCCCGCCGAAGTCGGCGGGTGTTGGATGAACCACGGCGCTCCACAGCTCGACGGCGACCAGCAGGGCCAACGCCACGACGATCCCTGCGACGACGGCGACGATCAAGCGTGCAGCGGCGGGCATCGGGTACTCTTCTTGGGTGTCTCGATCGGAGGGCGCGCCCCGCGAGTGCAACTTTGCGAGCCGGGGCGTCCCCGCCCCCGGCGGAGCTGAGTCAACGTTACGGACGAAAAGGGGACATTCTACTTTAATCAGTAAAGTAGAATGTCCCCTTTTCGCTTTCCTGCGTGTTCGGCCCCGACGGGGCGGAGCCCGTCGGCTAGGGGCTTTGCGTGTTGGCTTGCCTGTTAGCGGGGTTTGCCGTTGCGTCTTCCGCCGCGTTGTGGCGGGGCGCTGGCTTTGGGGGGCGACACCTGCAGGCGGAACGAGCCCTCGCCCAGCAGGTCCTCCACGCGCTGCCGCAGCTCGCCGTTGAGCTGCACACGCTTGGGCACGTTCATCTCGGCGATGGCGCCGTCTGTCAGGTCGATCCGCAGCTTCAGCGGCTTGTCTCCGGGGTAGCCGCGGATGATCTCGCGGAGCATCCCCAGCATCTGCCCCTCGTCGCGGCGCTGGTCGACGCGGATGGTCACCCCGCTGGTGAAGCGGCTCTCCATCGCGTCGAGCGGCATCAGCTCGTTGATGATCAGGTTTACCTCTTCCGCGCCGGGTCGACGGTCGACGGCCGCGCGCATGCCGAGGATCGCGTCGGCCTGCACCAGATGGCCGAACTCCGCGAACTGCTCGGGCCAAAGGATGCAGCGGACGATGCCGTCTAGGTCTTCCAGGTCCCACATGGCGTACTTGGTGTGGGTGCTCCCCGGGCGGGGGTTTTTGGTGTGGGTCACCTTGATGGCCGCCAGCATGCCCCCCAGCAGCACCTCGGTGCGGTGCTCCAGCTTGCCGAGGCTGGTGCTGGAGTGTGTGCAGTAGGTCCGCAGCATCGCCTCGAACTCTTCGAGCGGGTGGCTGGAGAGGTAGAAGCCCAGCACCTCCTTCTCTTGGATCAGCCGCTCCTTCTCTTCGAGCTCCGGGATGTTGGGCAGCGGCACCGCGGCCTCTTCGGCCTGTTCTTCGGCTTCATCGAACAGGCCCTTCTGGCCGCTCTTGCGGTCGGCGAGCCGCGCGGCGCCCGACTGCAGGGCCCGCTCGACCACCGCCATCAACTGCGACCGCTTCGCGCCAAACGCGTCGAAGGCGCCCGCCTTGACCAGGGTCTCGATCGTCGCGCGGTTGCAGCACTGCGGGTCGACGCGCTCGCAGAAGTTGAACAGGTCTGCGAACGGCCCGTTCTCGGCGCGCTCCTTCACGATCGCGTCCGCCGCGCCCCCGCCGCACGCCTTGATGGCCGACAGCCCGAACAAGATCTTCCCGTCGCGCACGGCGAAGTGGCTCATCGAGCGGTTCACGTCGGGCGGAACCACCTCGATCTCCATCCGCTTGCAGTCCTCTAGGTGCTCAACCAGCGAGTCCTTGCTCTTGAAGTTGCGCCCCGGGATGTCGCCGGTCAGCAGCGCGGCCATAAACTCCAGCGGGTAGTGGGCCTTGAGGTAGGCCGTCATGTACGCGATGAGCGCGTACGCGGTGGAGTGCGACTTGTTGAAGCCGTAGCCGGCGAACTTCTCGATCATGCCGAACAGGTCTTCGGCCTTCTTCTTGTCGAGCCCCTGCGATTGCGAGCCGGAGAGGAACTCCTCGCGGAACTTGGCGATGATCGGCAGCTTCTTCTTGCTGATCGCCTTGATGCACTTGTACGCGTTGGAGAGCTCGATCCCACCCAGGCGGTTGAGGATCCGCATCACCTGCTCTTGGTACACCATCACCCCGTGCGTCTCGGAGAGGATGTCCTCCATCACCGGGTGGGGGTACTCCGCGGGGCGCCGGCCGTGCTTGACCTCGATGTACTGGTCCACCATCCCCCCCTCCAGCGGCCCCGGGCGGTAGAGGGCGTTGGTGGCGATGATGTCGTGGAAGCTGTCGGGCTTCATCCGCTGCAGCAGGTCGCGGATGCCGCCGGACTCGAGCTGGAAGATGCCCTTGGTCTCGCCGCGGCACAACAGCGCGAACGTCTCGCCGTCGTCCAGCGGGAAGTCGTCGGGGTCGACGCGCTCGCCGCGTGCCTCCTCGATCAGGTCGACGCTCTTGGCGAGGATCGTCAGGTTCCGCAGCCCCAGGAAGTCCATCTTCAACAGGCCCGCCGCCTCGACGTCGCCCATCGCCCACTGGGTGATGACTTCCGACTTGCCTTTGACGTGCTGCAGCGGCACGTACTCGTCGACCGGCTTGTTGCTGATCACGACCGCCGCAGCGTGGGTGCCGACGTTGCGCGCCAGCCCCTCGATCTTGCGGGCCAGGTCCAATAGCTCCCGCGTCTCGCTGTTCTTCTCGTACTCGACGCGCAGCTCTTCGCTGGTCTCCAACGCCTTGTCGAGGCTGATGCCCAACTGGTCGGGGACCATGGCCGTGATCCGCTCGACCTCGGAGATCGACATGCTGAGCGTGCGGCCGACGTCCTTGATCGCGGCCCGCGCGGCCAGGGTGCCGAACGTGCCGATCTGGGCAACGTTGGCTTCGCCGTACTTGTCCTTGACGTACTGGATGACCTCGCCGCGGCGCTCCTTGCAGAAGTCGATGTCGATATCGGGCGCCTCCTCGCGGTTCTCGTCGAGGAACCGCTCGAACAGCAGGTCGTACCGCAGCGGGCAGACGTGGCTGAGCCGCAGCGCATAGCAGACCAGCGACCCGACCCCCGATCCTCTGGCGGTGCAGGGGATCTTCTGCTCGACGGCGTAGCGGACGAAGTCCCACACGATGAGGAAGTAGTCGGGGAAGCCCAGCTTCTCGATCACGTGCAGCTCGCGGTCGAGCCGCGCGTGGACCTCCTCGGAGAGCTCGCCCGTGGCCGGGTCTTCGTCCTTCCAGCGGGTGTTGTCTTTCGCGTAGCGTTCGCGGAGCCCCTGCAGGCAGATCTCGCGCAGGTACTCGGCCGGCTTCTTCTGCTCCGGAGGAACGTAGGTCGGGAAGTGCCGCTTGCCGAGCTCGAGGTCGATGTCGACCGAGTCGGCGATCCGCTGGCTCTGGGCGAGCGCCTCGGCGTGCTCGGGCATCGCCGCGAACATCTCCTCCGCGTTGCGGAGGAAGAACTGGTCCCCCTCCATCTTCATGCGGTTGGTGTCCGTGCGGAAACGCCCCGTGTTGATGCACAGCAGCACGTCTTGGGCGACCGCGTCCTCGCGGCGGACGTAGTGCGCGTCGCTGGTCGCCACCAGCGGCAGGCCGACCTGCTGCGCCAGCAGCGACGTGAGCTCCATCGCTTGCTGCTGGATCTCGAGCCCATTGTTCTGGATCTCCAAGAAGTAGCGGTCGCCAAACAGCTTCTGGAACCACTCGGCGATGGGGCGGGCGGTCTCCAACGCCTTCTCGGCCGTGGCGCCGGAGAGCAGCGTCTTGGAGAGCTCGCCGCTGACGCAGCCGCTCAGGCAGATGATCCCCTCGCTGTGCGCCTTGAGCAGCTCCTTGTCGATCCGCGGCTTGTGGTAGAAGCCGTCCAGGTAGGCGCGGCTCGCCATCTTCACCAGGTTGCGGAAGCCGGTGCGGTTCTGGGCCAGCAGCGTGAGGTGGAAGCTGGCCTCCTTGCTGCTGGAGGCGCCCGACTTATCGAGCCGGCTCCCGGGGGCGATGTAGGCCTCGTAGCCCAGCACCGGGTTGATCTCGGCCTCACGGCAGGCGTTGTAGAACGGGATGGCGCCGTACAGGTTGCCGTGGTCGGTGAGCGCCAGGCCGTTCATCCCCAGCTCTTTGGCCCGCCCGACCAGCTTCTTGATGGGGCTGGCGCCATCCAGCAGGCTGAAGTGGCTGTGGCAGTGGAGGTGAACGAAGGGGGGAGCGTCCATGCTGTGGTCCGCCTGCGGCGGACGGGGCTGGGGGCTAGGGATTGGGGGCTGGGGACGACGCTAGCAGTGAACCGCGCGTGAGCGTCTAAGACAAGCGGCTTGACAGGCGAAGGACGCGAAAAGCAGGTCCGGTCTGCCAGATTCTCTTAGGTGAGCAGGTGGCTCACTCGCCTATCCAATCGAGAATATCGCTCGTAAACAGCCAAAGGCCAAGCAGCCCGCCGATCGCCAAGTATCCGTTGAGGAGCAACACCCGTGCGAACCGCTATGGGTAGCGACGAATCTCAAGTGAGTGCTCACCGGCGGATTCGTAGAACCTGCCCGTCTTCAATGCCGCTGCGATCGGTGCGCCGCAGACGACAACAGTCATCAACATAGTTGACAGGAGCAATCCACCGATCAGATAACGCACCTACTGAACCCTCACCTTGCCGGAAACAACTCCCCCACCCCACAAGCAAACCCGGCAGCACGTCCTCGCCGCTGAGCGTATCGCCGGCGCAGCAACGTTTGCATCTCCGGCGATTGGGCAGCACTCGCATCATTGTCATTGTAGCCGCGGACAGCGGGCGGGGCCTACAGCGCCGCCAGCACCGCTGCGGCCAGGCACAAGAAGGCCAGCGCCCCGGTCGCCAGCGTGGCCGCCACGACAAGCCGCGTGGTGAAGATGCCGACCGCGGCGTCGTTCAGGCCGTCGGCGAGGTGGGACCTGAGGTCCAGCAGGTTGACGGGGCCCGCGGGGAGTCGGCCCAGCACGGCGGTGGTGACGGCCCAGCCGACCGAGCCGATGAGCTTCTTGGCGATCCACCGGCCGCGTGCCGGGAGCCACTCTTCGAGCTTGGCGGAAGAGAAGACGGACGCCAGTCGCGTTTCGACCGCCTGCTTCGCCTGCCGGTCGTCGGCGGCGTCGAGTTCGGCCGCGACCTCGCTCGACCCCTGGGGCCGTTTGTCGCTCACCCCGAGGGCCTGCTTGAACACCAGCTTGCTGATGAGCGGCCCGACGCCGGTCGACTCGACGACCGTCTGCAGGAAGCCGTGGGCGGTCGCTACCGCGGCCCACAGCAGGCCGGTGATCAGGCTGGCGACGGCCACCACCACGGCCACCGCTGCCTGCGACACGCCGCCGGCGTTCTGCGCCAAGTAGAAGGCCCCTGCGCCAACGATGGCCGCGAACAACGCGACGCCGATCACGGCGCTCACAAAGAAACGCTTGAGGTTGGCCGACGCCAGGCTCAGCAGGATGTTCTTGAGCTTTCCGAGCAATCGAAAGGGGTTGGGCACGCGATCTGTCGCCGTTGGGCCGGAGAATGGGACGCGGATTACTGCGGATCTAAGGGATCTACGCGGACACGGCGCGTGGAATCCGCGCGGATCCGCGTCCGATTCGTCGTCGCTGCGATGCGTTACTCGCCTTCCGGGTCGCCGATCCGCTGCAGGTACTCGGCGAGCTGCGACTGGATGTCTAGCAGGTCTTGCCACTGCTCGTAGTTGAACGCCACGTTCCCTTCGCGGTCTGGGGGCGCCAGCCCCTGCACGAGGCTGCGGGCCCGCAGGTGCAGGTACTCCAGCAGCTCGGAGACTTCGGCCGCTTGGCCCGGGCTGAGGCCCTCGGGCAGGTCGGGCGCGGAGGGGATGTGCAGCGTGCTGCGGAGCTGCTCGGAGTCGTTCCAGTCTTGCTCGAACTCGCCCGTTGGGGCCGACTCGGCCTGCTCGGTCATGCGGTCGAGGTCGCCGCCGTCGCCCTGGAACGCGCCGGCCGCCTTGAGCGCTTCGAGCCTGGCGCTGATCTGCTCGCGTGTGCCGTAGAGCAGTTTCGAGCGGCCGACGTCGATCACGTCGCCGAACCGCAAGATGCGTAGGTGCGTCTCTTCGCCGTTGACGCGGGTGCCGTTGGTGCTCTCCAGGTCGGTCAGGACGATCTTTTCCTGGTCTTCCTGGATCTTGATGTGGTACCGGCTGATCCGCTCGTCGTTGAGCTGGACCGAGTTGCCCTCTTCGCGGCCGATCGTGACCGGGATCGCTAGGTCGGCGTACACGCGACCCCGATCGGCTCCGTCCAGCACTCGCAACGTGATAACGGTCATGAAGGGCTGGGGCGGGCGTAACGCGATACGGATGGCCAACTTACGGTATATCATGGGGAGCCCGGCGCGGCAAGAATAAGCGAAGCAGCGGGGCCCGGGGGTGGGGCGAGGGATTAGGGGCGAGGGGCGAGAACGCGCTAGCGGTGGTTTAGCGTCCAACACACCGCTTGCGCGTTCTCGCCCCTCGCACCTAACCCCTATTCCCTACTCTCTCAATGCCGAAAATGCCGCCGCCCGGTCATCACCATCGCCAGCCCGTGCCGGTTGCAGGCCGCGATTACGTCGGCGTCGCCCCGGCTCCCCCCCGGCTGGATGATCGCGACCACGCCCGCCTCGGCCGCCGCGGCGATCGAGTCGTCGAACGGGAAGAACGCGTCGGAGGCCAGCACGGCGCCCCGGCTCCGCTCGCCCGCCTTGCGGATGGCGATCTCTACCGAGTCGACCCGGCTCATCTGGCCGGCGCCCACGCCCACCAGCATCCCTTCTTTGGCCAGCACGATCGCGTTCGACTTGACGTGCCGGCACGCGGCCCAGGCGAACCGCAGGTCGGCCATCTGCGCGTCCGAAGGCTTGGTGTCCGTCGCCACGGTCCAGTCGCTCTCGTGGTCGGGCAGGTCGTCTGCGTTTTGCGCCAGGTATCCGCCGTCGATGGCGCGTAGCTCGACACCGGCCTCGCCCGGCACAACCCGTCCAACACGCAGCAAGCGGACGTTCGCCTTCCACTTGGGCTTGGTGGTGAGGACCTTGAGCGCTTCGGGGGTGAAGTCGGGCGCCGCGATGGCTTCGACAAACTTGCCCGGCTCCGCCAAGCACTCGGCGGCCGCCTCGTCGACCGGGGCGTTGAAGCCCAGGATCGAGCCGAACGCGCTCACGGGGTCGCCCTCCCAGGCCTTGCGCGTCGCGTCGCCGATGGTGGCCGCGGTCGCGGCGCCGCAGGGGTTGTTGTGCTTCAGAACCGCCACGCCCGGAACGGGGAGCGACCGCGCGACGCCCAGCGCTGCGCTGAGGTCGAGCAGGTTGTTGTACGACAGTTCTTTCCCGTTGAGCAGCTCTGCGTTTACCAGCGCGTGCGGGGCCGGGTTCTCCGAGACGTACTCGGCCGCGGCTTGGTGGGGGTTTTCGCCGTAGCGGAGCGACGATTTCAGCCGCAGCGAAACGGTCATCCGCTCGGGCCAAGCGCCGTCGCTGGAGGCGAGCCGCTCAAAGTAGCCGGCGATGGCCGCGTCGTACGCGGCGGTGTGGGCGTACGCGGCGCCGGCCAGGGCGCGGCGCAGCTCGAACGTGGTGGCGCCATCGGCCTCGATCTGATCGGCGACGGCGCCGAACTGCTCGGCCGAGGTAACGATGGTGACGAACGCGTGGTTCTTGGCGGCGCCGCGGACCAGGGTCGGCCCGCCGATGTCGATCTTCTCGATCGCCTCGGCCACGCTTACGCCCGGTCGGGCGATGGTCTCACGGAACGGGTAGAGGTTCACCACCACCAGCTCGAACGGCACGATGCCGTGCTCGGCCGCCGAGGCCATGTCCTGCGGGTTGTCGCGTCGGCACAGCAGCCCGCCGTGCACCAGCGGGTGGAGCGTCTTGAGGCGGCCGTCCATCATCTCCGGGAAGCCGGTGTGCTCGCCGACATCGGTCACCGGCAGGCCCGCTTCTTCGAGCGCCTTGCGCGATCCGCCGGTGCTGAAGAGCTGCACGCCGGCGGCGACCAGCCGCTGGGCGAACTCGGCGAGCCCGGTCTTGTCACTTACGCTGATCAGGGCCCGTTCGACCCGAGGGGATTGCGTCATCGTAACGCCTTGTCCTGATTGAAGTTGGGGGTTGGGTGGGGGCAGGTTTCAAAAAACGATCAAAACGCCAACCCGTTTCGCGAACCTTCTTGGGTTCGTTCACGTAATAAGCAAAAGCAACAACACGCCTCGGGGCGGGTCCCTCCCAGCCGCCCCGGGGTTGTGTTGTAACTGATTCGACGCACGGCGTCGCAACCCACCCCCAGATCCCAATCCCTAAGAGGTTCAGAGACGTGCAGGTTGATCGTCGGAGCTGCTCCGCCGACCTTGCCGCTGAGAACCCGACGGACCGCAAACCGGCCGTCCCTTTCCACATGCCTTCGCGGTCAAAGTCCTCCCCCTCCAATGCCGCGTGGGTCGAAAGGGACGGCTTTTTTTGCGCCTTTATCGCTGCGTAGCGGTACTCTGCGGGCGCCTTCTGATCGCCCCGACATTCGTCGTTTTCGTTTTCTCTCCGGATGAACCACCCGCCGCGGCGCCGCGTATCATGGGCGGGCCGCAGGATGGCCCGAACGCTGTCTCCGGGAGTGGGCTTTCCCGGCTTTTCTGGCAGGACGCCGTTGAGCTTTTGTTCCTGGTGAACGTCGCTGCCCAAGGGTAGAGCGACCGCCGGGGCAGGGTTCCGACCGGGGCGCCGGGCAATCGGCGCAAGCGTCGCAATCGGTGGTGTGGTGTGCCTATAGGACCGTCTGTGAAGGTCCTACCCACGGCGGTCCGCACCAAGGGCAACTTTCCGCGTCCCGGATTTTTGACCCGGCCGCTTGCGTGAGCTAAATTCGACTGAGGCAACGTGTGTTGGCGGTCCCGCGTTTGGGGGCGCCCAACCGCCTCGGCGACCCCCCGGGAGTTGGGACACTGCCCGCCGGTCGTCTTGTTCCGCAGCCGCGCTCACCCTCCCGAGACGGATCGATACATGCGTTACAGGGTCCCAACCCCAAGCCTCCGGCTCTTGCTTTCGCCTGCACTGTTGTGCTGGTGTATCTGTTCCGGGCTGCTCCTGGCGCCGTCGGCCCAGGCCCAGCAGCCTAACCCAACAGAACCTGCGGAGATCGCCAAAACCCTCAGCGCCGGGCTAGCGCTCGAGCAGCAGGGGAGTTGGTCCGAGGCCCTCGGGCAGTACGAAGAAGCGCTCCGCCAGTTCCCGGACAGCGCCGAGCTGCAGCAGCGATTCGACATCGCCCGCGTGCACCACAGCCTCGACCGCCGCTACACCGACCCCAGCTTCCTGGCCGCCGTCCGCTCGTTCGGCGAGCGTGAGGCGCGCGACCTGCTGTCGGACCTGCTGCGGAAGATCGACTCGCACTACGTGACGTCTCCCCCTTGGAGCCAGCTCGTCCAACGCGGCGGGTACGGCGTCGACGTGGCGTTGCGGAGCGAGGCGTTCCGCACCAGCAACGGCGTCCGCGCCTCGGGTGAGCAGATCGTGTCGGCCGGGCAAGAGATGCGGGCCGCTATCAGCCGCCGCGGGGCGATCTCGAGCCGCCAGCAGATGCTCGAAGCCGCAGAAGAGGCGGCTCGGATCGGCGAGTTCCGCTTGGGGCTGAGCAAAGCAGCCACGCTGCTGGAGTTCGCCGCGACCTCCGCGGAGGGGCTCGACCACTACTCGTCGTTCCTGACTCCCGACCAGCTCCGCGACGTCTACTCGCAGATCGAAGGAAACTTCGTCGGCCTAGGGGTCGAGCTCAAGGCCGACAACGGCGACCTGTTGGTCGTCCGCACCATCCCGGGCAGCCCGGCCGAACGGGCCGGCATCTACGCCGGCGACCGGATCGTAGCCGTGGACGGGCGGGTCACTTCCGAACTCTCTACCGACGAGGCGGCGGCGCTGCTCACCGGCGTTGAGGGCTCGACGTGCCGCGTGTCGGTGGTCCCGGCCGGCAGCGACCTGGCGCCCAGCCTGGCGGACACGCAGCCTCAGGGCGGATCGACGGTCGGCTACCGCGGCCCGCCGAGCGCCGCTCGGCAGGGCGCCCACATCGTGGCGGTCCGGCGCGAGCATGTAGAGGTCCCCAGCCTCGAAGACGTGAGCATTATCGACAAGACCCAAGGGGTGGCGTACCTGCGGCTGCCGGTGTTCCAGAAGACCACCAGCCGCGACTTCGACACCGCGTTGTGGGACCTTCACCGTCAGGGGATGCAGAGCCTGGTGGTCGACCTCCGCGGCAACCCCGGCGGCCTGCTGACCGCCGCGGTCGAGCTGGCCGACAAGTTCGTCGCCCAGGGGGGCATCGTCTCGACCCGCGGCCGCAGCCCGGGCGAAGACTTCGACTACCGCGCCAACCGCGGCGGCACCTGGCGGGTGCCGTTGGTGGTGCTGATCGACGGCGACAGCGCCAGCGCCAGCGAGATCTTTGCCGCCGCGATCCGCGACAACCACCGCGGGGCGATCGTCGGCCAGCGGTCGTTCGGCAAGGGCTCGGTGCAGGGCATCTTCCCGCTGGGCATCGGGGGCGCCGGCATCCGGCTGACCACGGCCAAGTTCTACTCGCCGCTGGGCAAACCGATCAACGGCGTCGGCGTGAGCCCCGACCCGGGGCTGCTGGTCTCCCCGGCCGACAATCAGAAGACCGTCGTCGCCTACCGCGGTCCGTCGAAGCCCGATCCGCAGCTCGACGCGGCCCTCGCCCAGGCGATCGAGGCCGCGGTGCGGCAGGTGGCCATGCGTTAGGCCCCGGCGGCGTTTCGCGCCTGGCTTGGCGCCCCGATTGCAGCGACGTACCCCGTCCGCTCAATCAGGAGGCAAGCCATGACTACGCATACCCGCAACGCCGATCCGCACCCCCCAGAGATGGTGGCCGTCTTCGAGTCGCTTGAAGACGCTAGGCAAGCCAGGCTGCGGCTGCTGGAAGACGACTTCCACGCCGGCGCCATCAGCATCTTGCAGGGGAAAGACGCCCTAAATGCCGAACGGCTCGAAGTGGTCCGCAGCGTCCCCAGCCGGGCCACCCGGATGGCCTTTGGGCTCAGCATAGGCTTGGTGCTGGGGGGAGGGCTGGGGCTGTACTTCTTCCCGACGCTGTTCGGCGGGATGTGGCAAAGCGGGCTGCTGGGGGGGGCGATCGGCGTGCTGTGGGGCGTCACCCTGGCGGGCTTGGCCTTTGGGCGCGTCAAAGACGACCGCAAGTTCCAGATCGAGAAACACCTCAAGAACGGCCGCGCCGTGCTGCTAGTCACCGGAACGCAAGAGACGGTCGATCGCGCCCGACGCGCGATGGAGGCTCAGGAAAGCAACGGACCGGTGCTCGCCGAGCCCGACCTCAAGGCGAGCGCCTAGCGTGCCCGCCTTGCGGGGTGGCAGGACGACGATCGAGCCGGCCTACCCGCCGCGGCGCCGCGCTATTGAACCGCGACTACCGGCGGCGGGCTCCAACTCCCCTCGCCGGGGGGGAGCACCGAAGGGGACTCGGTTTTCGGCCAGTAGAGCCGCATGACCAGGTAGATCGGCCCGTCGGGCGCCGGGAGCCAGTTCGACTCTTTCTCCTTGCCCGGGGAGTCTTTCTGGATGTACAGGGTGAGCGATCCGTCGTCGTTCATCTTGAGCTCAGGCAGCATCGGAGAGTTGATCAAGTAGCGTTGGATCGGGTTCTCGATCAAGAGCTGTGTCTTGCCGTCGTACATGGTGACCGACCAGAACGCGTTCACGGGCGGCAGTTGACCTTCAGGGAACGTGACCGTGTAGTCGTGCTTGCTGCCGTCGAGCGTCTGCCCGGAGCCGTCTACACGTGTCATGGGATAGGTCGCCTCCACGGCGTCGTTGCCGTAGATGCCCCCCTTGGCGCCGGCGGCGCGTAGCAGCCAGTTGCCGTCGAAGAACGCGCGGTCGCCAAAGAACGAGCCGATCTTCCAGCCGTTCACTTCCTTCTGCTGCTGGGTCAGGAAGTTATCGATCTTCGACTCGCCCTCTTTCATCGCGATCAGCACCTCGGCCTTGTGCTCGGGCGATAGGTCTTTGAAGTCGAACTTCTTGCCCGGCCCGACGCCGATGCTCGCCAGCTTTGCGCGGATCTCTTTTTCTTCGGGGCCCGCGGGGGCGAACTGGAGTGCGAAGTCGAGGTAGTCGAAGAACCCGGTCTTCACCATCGCCTTGTCGATCTTCGGGAAGTCGATCTTGGCCGGGGCAGGGGGGGCGGGCTTGTCGAGGTACGCGGACAACGGCTGCGCCTTGTAGCCCGCCTGCACCTTCTCGACGTTCGGCATGTCTGCGGCATTGAAGAGTTGCGTCCGGTAGCCGGCCAGCGCGAACTGCGTGGTGGAGTGGAAGACCTCCTTGATCCCCTCGGGCTTCTCTCCCTTCCAATCAGGGCCCGCCACCAGGTAAACGCCAGCTTGGTTGCCGGTCGCCCGGCTGCCGATGTAGCCGAAGTTGAAGGTGTTGCCGTCCTCAAGCTGCACGGCGTAGTAGCGCCCCTTTTCGACCTCCGGGACCGACAGCACCATCGGCTCGGCCCGCAGGTCCATCCACAAGAAGGAGTACGGGGTGTCGCTGTTGGGGGTGACGATCGCGGTGTCCTTGTACGTGAACACCCGCGCCTCGTTCTTGATCTCGTTAAACGGCGCTTTGAATTGGCCGGAGTCTTTGTCAACGGCGTAGTCGTGCATGACCGCGTAGTTCATCACGATCGGAAGCCCGTAGACGAAGCCCTCTTCCGCGATCGCCTTGGTTTCCATGATGCCGGGGGCGTCTTTCTCGCCCGCTCCTGCCTTTGCGATTGGGTCGTTCTTGGAATCGCAGCCCGGAAGCAGCAGGGCCGCCGTGGCGAACAGCGCGTAGGCGCCGAGGGAGGAACCGGGTCGTGTGGCAGCCATCGTGGTCTTCTCGTGAGTGCGTGTCGACGGACGTGGGACCGGCGCAGTTAGTACTACAGCGCTACGTTGATCTTGTTTGCGTTTGGGCGATCGGCCATGTTGTTGGTGTCGCAGGGGGGCGACCTGGCGCAGGGCCGCTAGCATGGACGCCGATGAGATCCGCCGTTTGAAGCCGGAATTGACGAGTTACTTGCACGAATTCGACGCCTGTTTCTCGCGTCGAGATACTCGTGCGCACTTGCCAACCTACGTCGAAGGCCAACTCTCCGAACTGCCCGCGAAGAGTTGCGAGCCGATGGCGCTGGCCGCCGGAGTGGCGCCGCGGACGCTGCAAGAGTTCCTGGCCCAGCACCGCTGGGACGAAGACGCCGTGCGCCGGCGACTCCAAGAGATCGTCCTCCGAGATCATGCGGGGCCGCACTCGATCGGCCTGATCGACGAAACGAGCGACGTCAAGAAGGGGGACAAGACGCCCGGCGTGCAGCGGCAGTACTGCGGCTGCGTCGGCAAGCAGGAGAACGGCATCGTCACGGTCCACTTGGGCTACGCGACCGGCGACTTCCACGCGCTGGTCGACGGCGAGCTGTTCTTGCCGGAGAGTTGGTCGGAGGACCGCCAGCGGTGTCGGGCCGCCGGCATTCCCGAGGACATGGTCTACCGCTCCAAGTGGAAGATCGCCCTGGAGCTTTGCGATCGGGCCGCGGCCCACGGCGTGATGTTCGACTGGCTGACGTTCGACGAAGGCTACGGCGGAAAGCCGCTGTTTTTGCAGGGCTTGGACGGTCGAAAGCAACGCTTCGTCGCCGAGGTCCCGACGACGTTCTCGTGTTGGACCGACCGGCCGCGCGTGACGGAGCGACCCTTTCGCCGCGGCGGTCGCGGCCGGCCCCGCAAGGTCCCGCGGTTGGTCGCCGCAGCGAGCGCCCCGCAGAGCGTGCAAGACCTCGCCGAGAACTGGCCCGAGCTGCGTGATCAAGCGTGGACCCGGTACTACGTGAAGGACGGCGAGAAGGGGCCGCTCGTGTGGGAGGCGAAGCACGCCCGCATCGTCATGAAGAACGACGACGGGTTGCCGGGGATCGAACTCCACCTGCTCGTCGCCCGCAACGCATTGAACCACGATGAGGTGAAGTATTTCATCAGCAACGCCCCGTCCGACACGACCATCGAGACGTTGTTGCTGGTCGCGTTCTCGCGGTGGCGCGTCGAACGGTGCTTCCGCGACCAGAAGCAGGAGATCGGACTCGATCAGTGGGAGGGCCGCTGTTACCTCGGTCTCAAACGCCATTTGATCCTGTCGTGCGTCAGCTACTTGTTCCTGGCCCGCTGTCGTGAACGGCTGCGGGGGAAAAAATCCGGAGGTCACGGTCTGCCAAGTCCACGCCGCCGTCGGCGCGCTGCTGCCGAGTTGGCAGCGTAACGGCCGGGCCTCGCCGACGCTCATCGAGCACACCGCCAACGTCATCCAGCACTGGCAACAACGCAACGCCGCCGCGCGGGCCTCCCACCGGAAGCGAACCCTGAAAAAACTGCGGAGAAACGGCATCATTCTCAAAGGCCTGATACGATGCAGATGGACGTGACCTAGCGCTGTAGTGTTAGCCGGCGTCGTCGAGGGACAATCTTGACGCCAGCCACGCCGGTCGGGGCAGGTGGGTAGGGTAGGCTTGTTATGTTGGCCGGGATAGCGCCTTGCGGCGCACCAGCAATGCAAGGGCGATAAACGTCGCCGAGGCGGCGATCGCGATCCAGCGCGTCTCGATCCCAGTCCCGGGGAAGGGCTGGGTGCGTGTCCAGATGCTCCAGCCGGCGGCGCCCGCGGCGATTGCCGCGCCCGGGATCAACACCGCGTTGACCGCCGTACGCCACCCCCCGGTTAGCGCCGCGTCCCCCAGCACCCGGCGGCTGTTGATCAGGAACACGAACACGAAGTACGCGATCGGGATCAGCATAATGCCGAACACGCTGGTCGGCACCGCGAGCCAAAACATGGCGTCCTTCCAGAAGAACGGCACCACGACCCCGAACACCAGCGGCGCCAGCGAGCCGAGAAAGTGCACCATCCCCCGGTGAGGCTGCCCCAGCACCTCGCACACCGCGTAGCCGTTGATCAGCATCAGCACCACGATGGTCGACAACGCCATCGCCAGCACGCCGCAGCCAAACACCAACTGCGACACCGACTTCCCCACCAACGGCTCGAGCGCCGCGGCCAGGTCCGAGGCGTCGCGTCGGACCAACATGGCCGCGAGCTGCCGGTCCGCGGCGGGCAGCGCCGCGCGCTTCGCCTGGCGTTCTTGGTCGCTCCACCCGCTTGCGTCCTCGCCGTACTCGGCCCCCAACCGCTTATCAAGCAGCCCCAGGTACTCCTTGGCCGGCGCGGCGCCGGCCGCCTCGCGCGTCGCCTCGATGCTGGGCTCGGCCGCCACCAGGGCCTCATTGTACTGGCCGTGGAACCGCGCCGCGGAAGACATCACCACGCAGCTCGTGGCGATCATGAACGGGATGAACAGGCCGACCCCTAAGTCCACGATCGACAGCCCGCGGAACCGGCGGTCCCAGCCGCGGTCGAGCAGTGAGTTGGGGAGCAGGAACGTCATGTTGACGCCCACCGCGGTGGCCGCGGCCGTGAACATCACGTCGCGCTGATCTCCCACGATCAGCCCTTGCCAGAACCGCGACCCCAGGTCTCCGGCTGCGGCCAGGGGCTCGCGAAACGCGGGCGATGGCTCCGTGACGGACGAGAGCCGCGGGATTAGGCCGCTAAACACGGCGCTCCAGTCGATGCCCCCCGCCACGCCGGTCAGCTTCCACACGACGCCAACAAAGCACAGCACAATCACCCCGACGAGCAGCTTCAACACCGACTCAAAGATGGCCATGCCGCGGCCGCCGCGTTCGTACGAGGCGATCGTCGCCAGCGCACACGTGGCCAGCAGCGCCACGGCCACCACCAATCCGGTGTTCCCGCCGAGCGTTCCGGTCGCCTCGTCCCCCAGCACGCCCGGCAGCAGGTTCTGGCGCAGCGCCGCGGCCCCCAGCGTGAACTGCGGCAGGCACCACACGATGTTGGCCATGATCGTGGCGATGGCCCAGCCCCAACCCAGCACGGGGTTCACTTCCTCAACCACCAGCCGGAACGGCCGGCGCCCTGTTGAGAGCGTCACGTAGGCGATCGCAGAGAGCATGGCCACCCCCAGCATCATCGCCAGCGGTTGCAGCCACATCATGCTGTACCCGCACAAAACGCCCAGGTAGAGCCCGCCGGCCAGCGACCCGCCACCCAGCGTGATGGCGCTCTGCAGCCAGCCGGGGCCGGAGAGCCTGAGATAGGTGACGGCTTTGGCGGCCGGGCCGCGGTCGGCCACCGCGTCGAGGGCGGCCCGGTCGCGGGCTAAACGGTTGTCGGGCTGGACCATTGCGATTCGTGGATTAGCGGGGGAGATTAGTGGCAATAGCATACACAGTCCCCGCCCCAGAATCACCCGCATGCCTCAACGCGAGACAACCATGGCCCCTCTTCCCGTTTCGACCAAGCCCTGCGAGCTCGATCTGCTGTCCCTGGGCGCCCTCGTCAACCGGCTCGACCCGGGTCAGGTCCCCTTCCGGGCCGCCCGCTCCCTCGAAGTCCACGTCTCCGGCGGCGAGTACAACGTCGCCGCCAACCTGGCGAGCTGCTTCGGCCTCTCGACCGGCATCGCCACGGCGATGGTCGACAACGGCGTCGGCGAGCTGATCGAACGCCAGGTGCGCGAGCGGGGCGTCCGCCCCTTCTACAAGCGGTTCGAGCACGACGGCGTCCGCGGCCCCAACATGGCCACCGTGTACAGCGACCGCGGCCACGGCGTCCGCCCCCCGGTGGTGTTCTACAACCGCGCCAACGAAGCCGCCGCCCTGCTGAAGCCGGGCGACATCGATTGGAAGCAGGTCTTCGCCGGCGGCTGCCGCTGGTTCCACTCCGGCGGCATCTTCGCCGCGATCGGCCCCCACACCGCCGACCTGATTGTTGAGGGGATGCAGGCCGCCAAACAGGCGGGCGCCATCACCTCGTTCGACCTCAACTACCGCGCCAAGCTGTGGAAGACGCTCAACCCCGCCGGTGGCGCCGACGCCGAGGCCCACGGCCGCGAGCTGATGAAGAAGATCGTCGCCAACACCGATGTTCTGGTCGGTAATGAAGAAGACCTGCAGAAGGGGCTCGGCCTCGAAGGGCAAAACGTCGAGTCCAAATCGAAGCTCGACCCCGAGGCGTTCTTCGGCATGATCGAGTCGGTCCGCAAGGCCTACCCCAACATCCGCGCGGTCGCCACCACGCTGCGCGAGGTGAAGAGCACCAACCGCCACAGTTGGGCCGCGGTGCTGTGGATCGACGGCGAACGCCACGTCAGCCCGACGATGGAGCTAGACGTCGTCTGCCGCATCGGCGGCGGCGACGGCTTCGCCTCGGGCCTGATCTACGGCCTCATCAAGGGCAAGCCGGCCGAGGACGCGCTGCGCCTAGGCTGGGCCCACGGCGCGCTGCTGACCACGTTCACCGGCGACGTGTCGCAGGCGACGCTGAGCGAGGTTGAGGCGCTGGCGTCGGGTGGGTCGGCGCGCGTGCAGCGGTAGCCGGGTCGCGCTCGCGCCACCCCACATGGAGCCGGAAGCGTCAGCGACCGGAGGCAGCGGCGGGGGCGACGAAAAGGGGACATTCTGCTTTTTCAATAAAGCGGAATGTCCCCTTTTCGTCTCCTCAATTGAATCCACGTTCGCCACCATCCGCCTCCGTCATCGCAAGACCAAGGGGAGCGGAACCCGGCGGACCAGCCTGGCGATGATGTTCAAGCTCGCCCAGTCCGCCGCCCGGAAGTGGCGAAGGCTCAGCAGCCACGACAAGATCACCCTCGTCATCGAAGGACGAATCTTCAAAGACGGTATCGTGCAGGACGCCGCTTAGCGACCGGGAGAGAACACGAGATTTGACAATAGCCCAGCACACGCTCCAAGGGGACGTATGGGACGTAGGCAACCTCGTTCGGGGGTGCGTCGGGATCGGCAAGAACCTCCGTGCCCTCGCCCCCCTGTCCGGCGAACCCGGGCAATGCTTCGAGCGTGAGCCCGGGCGGGGCCGCCAAGGACGTCGGGCCGGCAAGCCCTTCGATCAGCAGCTCCGAGGACACGGCAGACGCGTCGGCGTCCGTGTCGTGCAACTGAGCAAACTGGAGGACGGGGTCATTCGAAGCAGTCACGACCTGGTCGGCAATCGCCGCGGAGGCGACGCAGAGCTGCACGCACGCCACCGCGGCCAACGCGTGCCGCCGACCCGCGGTGCGGTCTTGGAGAAGGGTCCCTACGGCGTGACAGATCATGGCGGCGGAGCGAACGGGGCACGCGGTGGCCAGCGGAGCGCGGCAGGGTAGCGGTTGGCGCGCGGTGGGTCAAAGCAAGGCCGCGAGTGCTAGCGACGCCGGCGAACACCATCGCCAAACTCCTGGGGAGACAGCGTCTCGCTAGCAGAAGCGGGTCTTCTACAGAGCCAGATTGTCCCCATTTTATTCCCGCAAGAAGTTCCGGCCGCCTTTCCGGCCCCCCCTCTACCGGAGCTTCAACTCACAACCTTGCCCAACAGGGCGCCACGAGGCGATTCCCAGCACGCACACTAGTGCACCGATCAGCGTGAAGAAGCTGTACGGGAGGACGTAATGGAAGCGTTCAAAGGACGTGCTGCGGTAGGCAACGATCAAGTCGACCTGTCCAGCGATTACGGCAATGGTTGTTGCGAAACCGAGCAGCGTAGCGAAGGCCCCGAGCCACAACCCGATCCGCCTTCCAGACAAGGTTAATAGCCCCGCCAAGAATGTTGGCAGGTAGTACACCATGAGCAAGAAGGCGACCTCTCCGGTAAGCTTTCGCCTAGGCACGTCGGCCTCGGAGTAGCACGTGTGCATGACGAGGATCGCGACAATGCAGTAGACGCTGATCCCCCCGCCAAGGATCGTTAGCATCGAGCCGGCTACGAGGCGGGCGCTCTGCGGGTTTCCGGAGAGCCAACGGGTGACGCGTCCAACCATCCCGACGGGTTTGGCGAGGATGGGCAAGCCGTTAAGAACGCGGCCGAGTTCTTGCTTCACGCCCTCGGCCGTCTGGTACCGCTTGGCTGGATCCTTCTCGAGGCACTTGAGGGTGATGGTCTCCAGGTCGCGGGGCACCGTGGCGTTGAGCTTCCTGGGGCTCGGCGGCTCGTCGTGGATGACTTGGTGCAGCAGCATCCGCTGATTGCCGCGGAACGGGAGCTCGCCGGTGAGCAACTGAAACAGGATCACCCCCAGCGAGTAGACGTCGCTGCGGCAGTCGGCGACGTGCGAATCGCCGCGCGCCTGCTCGGGCGACATGTAGGCCGGGGTGCCCAGTAGCTGCCCCTGCAGCGAGACGGTGATCTCTCCCGCCTCGCGCTTGGCGAGGCCGAAGTCCATCAGGTGCGGCTCGCCAACCTCGTCCAGCATGATGTTGCCCAGCTTGAGGTCGCGGTGGACCACGCCCCTCTGGTGCGCGTGTTCTAAGGCGCCGGCGATCTTCATGCACAGCCCGGCCGCCTCGCGGGCGCTGAGCTGTTGACCCGTCAGCCAGTCGGCCAGCGTTAGCCCACGCACGAGCCTGCTGACGATGTAGAGCGTGTCGCCGTCGCGCCCGACCTCGTAGACCGGCACGATGTTCGGGTGGCTTAGCTGAGCGACGTTCTGCGCTTCTCGCAGAAACGCCTTCTCCTGCTTCTCGTCGAACTGCCCCTTGCGTGGGATCTTCACCGCCACGGTGCGGTCGAGCTTGGTGTCCTGCGCCTTCCAAACCGTGCCGAATGCCCCGATCCCCAGACGCTCGATCAGCCGAAAGTGGCCGATCTGGCTGACCGTGGTTGCGGCGTGCGACTGCGCGGCGTCGCTCACGAGGCAGAAGTCGCTGCTGCAGTTGGGGCAGAGGATGCTCGCCAGCTCCGCGTCGGGCACGAGCTCGATCGGGTTGTGGCAGTGTGGGCAGCGGACGTGCAGGCCCCCGCCGGAGCCGCCCGACTGGCGGGGCGCCGTCTCCGCTTCGCGTGCGTCGAGCGACGCGTGGGCTTCTCCCGCGAGTGCTGCGAGGATCTCTGGGGAATCTCGGTAGCGCTCCCGCAGACTCCGGCCCGCTTCGCTATCGCCGGAGCGTTCGCGCAGCGTGCGCTCCGTGGCGACCCACTCCGGAAAGGGGGTGGCGCCTGGGCCGAAGAGCGCCTCGGCGTAGCCCTCGGCCGATAGCGTCTGGGTTGATGGCGTGAGGGATGATAGCGTCTGAGATGATAGCGTTAGGGGCGTCTGCCCATCGCCGGCGGGGGGGCTCCGTCGCCAACGCTGCTCTAGGTCGATACAGACCAGTTCGAGGCAGAGCGATTGATCCTCGGCCTCGGCGCGCCACCCATAGTGCTCCAAGAAACGCCGCAGGTCGGGGGGCGGGCCAGAGGCCCAGGCCGCTTCGTAGGCGTCGCACGCTTCGTCGATCCGCTCGGCGGAAAGGCTGTTGGGGTCCTTCACACGCAGTTCGACTCCCGGTTCAGCACCAGCCAAACCCGTTGGAACTTGTTCATCTTCCGCTCGATGGTCCGCTCGGCGCAGCCCAAGCGTTCCGCGCTAGCGAGGGGGGTCTCGCCCCGCACCTTGCCTGCGCCGGGCCTGAGCGTGAACCGGCGTCGGTGAAGCCGCGCCACCTTGCGGCGCGCGATGGTCAGAAGCAGCCCCCAAAGCTGCGCCCGCGAGAACCGGCCGCTAGATCGCCCGTCGTCGACGCCACGGAAGAAGCTCGGTAGGACGCTGCTGGCGAGGTCTTCCTCGTCCGTGTCGCGCCGGGGGGCGCCCGCCAGGGCGCGGCGCGCGGTCGCCACGAGCCGTTCGAAGCAAGCGTCGTAGATCAGCGGCGCCGCATCGCGGTCCTCAACGGGGAGGCCGTCGAGCCAGCCCATCGACGGGTCTTTGGGGGCCCCTGGCATGGGATGTCACCTGACGGAGCCTGAGGGGCCGTTCCGGCGCGGCGGCCGGACTGTCGTAGCGTAGCCACGCCAATCGGGGGGTGCAACTCGGCAGGCCCTCAGGCTGCCCAGAACAAATCCGGCTGGATGCAAACCGGGGCATTCAACTTGTTCCGACGCCACGGCCTGCCGCGCGGGCGTCGCGACGCTTCCAGCCCCAGGGACCGCGCGGTCTGCCGGCGCCAGTCGCTGTCGCCCTACGGGGGGCGGGACGGGCAATTGCGCAGCGCCTTGAACCGGCTCTGTCAGACAAGGCCGCTGGAGTCGTAGAGAAGCAGGAAGGAGACATCCGACGTATTGCTTCTCAGACTCGAGAGGGTCGGGCTGGCGCGCAGCAATCGGTAGGATGCTCTCATGTGCTACCTCGCTCGACTGCCATCGATCCTGCTGGATTCTTCTTCCGCCGCCCCCCGGCTCGGGCTGATACACGTGGGGTCCGCCTTGGTGGGCAGTGTGGCGTACCAGTCGAGCGCCATCTTAGTCAGCCGCGCCGCGATTTCTGGGTGCTCCTTCGACTGATCTTTGGCGACGGCTTCGGCACGGTCCGCTTTCAAGTTGTGCAACTCGGCGCGTGCGCCGTCAAAGGTCGTCACCAGTTTCCAATCCCCGTCGCGGACGGCCAGGCGCGGCCACCAATCTGGCTCGGATCTCTTGCCCGTGTGCAGCCAGAATATCGGCCGGGTGCGGGCGACGGTCTCGCCATTGAATGCGGCGATCAGGTTCTCCCCGTCGCCCCGGGCCTCGGCCGGGGGCGTGACCCCAGCAGCGGCGCAAAAGGTGGGCAGCAAGTCGACGGCGCTGAACACGGTCGTGTCATCGATTGTTCCGGCCGGCGTGTGCCCCGGCCAACGCACGATGAACGGCGTGCGGACGCCGCCTTCAAACAGGCTGCGCTTGCGTCCGCGCAGGCCGCCGGTCTCGCCGACGCTGTAGTAGCTGCCATACTTGCCGGGTGATCCTTTGCTGCTGCTCGTGCCCTCCGGGCCGTTGTCGCTGGAGAAAACCACGATGGTGTTCTGCGCCACGCCGGCTTTATCGAGGGCGGCGAGCACCTTGCCCACCTTGTTGTCGCCGTCGGTGATGACGGCGGCATAAATCCGCTTCTGCTCATCATCGAGGCGCTTCCATTTCTCCAGCGAGGCGGGGGTGGGGCTGTGCATCGTATGGCTTTCGTGAAGCCACACGTTCACAAAGAACGGATGATCCTTGTTGGCTTCGATGAACTGCGCCGCCCGGTCGGCGATCGCGTGCGGTTGGATCCCCGGGCCCGGCCCGTGATATACCGCCGATTCGTCGATGCCGTAGTCCGCCATCGCCGGCTGGCCAGGCAGCCTGTCAACGGCCATGTGCCATTTGCCAAAGTGGGCCGTGCGATAGCCGGCGGCTTTGAGGTAGCGGGGCGTGGTGGGAGCTTTGGGGTCCAGCCAGTCGGGCTGCTCCGGCCCCGGACGACGGGCTCCGAACACACTGTTGACGCCGTAGCGGGAGGGATAGCGCCCGGTCATGGCCGCAACACGGCTCGGCGAGCAGACGGGGTTGAGCACATTGAACTGCCGGAAGTCCGTCCCCTCGCGGGCCAGCGCGTCAATGTTCGGCGTCTCCAGCCACGGATGACCGTGACAGGATAAATCGCCCCAGCCCCAGTCATCAGCGTAGATGAAGACGATGTTCGGCTTCTCCGCGGCATGAGCCGCCAACGCGCACAAAAGGGCGATTCCACCAATTAGTGTTTTGTACATGGACGTGCTCTTTCTGATTGCATTCTGAAACCGGACAGGGGTGTCCGGGGAGGATGGAAGGGGAACTTCTACTTTGCCGAGGTGAGTAGAACGTCCCCGATTTCGGTCTCTATTCTACGGCGTCGGCATACAACTCTGCCGTGCGTTTCCGGAGCTGTCCCAGCACCTCCGCATGCTCTGGGCTATCCGCCAGATTGGCCTGCTCCTGCGGGTCACGCTCCAGGTCGTAGAGCTCTTCGATCGGCGGGGTTTGCTCGTAGTACACGAAGTACTTCAAGCGGCCGGTACGCACGCCGCGGGAGCGGTACGACTGGTTTTCTTCGATCAGCTTCCGATTGATCTCGTCGATATTCGGCTTTCGCTTGGAGCGGAAGAGATCGACAATAAAGAGGTCCTCCATAAGCACCGCGTCCCGCCACGCAGTCGTGTCCTGCGTCTGGTTCAAGACCGGGCTGATGTCGCGCCCCTGCATCGAGGGCGGGGGCTCCACGCCCGCGAGCGATACAATAGTCGGCGCCATGTCGACGGAAGAAATCAGGGCGTCCTCACGCCGACCCTTTCCGGGTCCGGCTACCCGCCCGTCAAAAACGATCAGCGGCGCCTTCACCGAGTCCTCGTACAGCAGGCACTTGTCGAACAGGCCGTGGGACCCCTGAAAACGTCCGTTGTCGCTGGTGTAGATGATGACCGTGTTCTCAAGCCGCCCCATCTCCTTCAGCTTCTGTACCATCAGCCCCACCTGCTGGTCGACGCTGTACCCCTGGGTCGCAAAGCGACGCACCAGCCGCTGGTACAGGGCGGGGGTCGACGAGCGTTGGCGATGAAGGGGCACGCCGCGTGCGTAATCTTTCACGACCTGCGGCAGCAGTTCGTTGTCTCCCTCCACCCAGTTGTCCGGGGTCGAGAACTGGTAGTCTTTAAACTGCTGAAAATGCGGCATGTACATATGGCTGTCGCTGTCGTGCTTGACCGCATAAAAGCTGACCGACAGGCAGAACGGTTGCTCCTTGGGCTGGGTGTCCAGGAACCGCAGCATCGCCTCTCCGGTGTTCAGCGTACGCCCCGAGTCCTTACGACCCGCGCGGTAGATCTGCTTCAGGACCGGATCATCGGCCGGCCACAGCTCGAGGCCCTTCGTGGGAACCGTGTCGCTGCCGGCAAAGAAGTCGAAGACGTCCCCCATGTTCGCTTTGTAAGTATGCCCTTCTGGGGTGTTGGGGCGCTGCGCCTGCTGTGTGACCGTAAAGCCCACCTTGCCGATGAAGCCGGTGCGGTACCCTGCCTCCTTGAGGAGCGCCGGGTACCCTTTAGCAAAATCGGATCGAGACAAGGTGTAGTCGTCCGGCGCAACGAAGCCCACACGGTGACTGGAGGCATGCCGCCCGGTCATCATCGTCACCCGGCTGGGCATACAAACCGCTACCGCGTACGCCGCCTGGTCAAAGACAACGCCCTGCGCGGCCAGGAGGTCGATGTTGGGCGTCGTGAACTCCGGTCGGCCGTAGCAGCCCATGTTGTCCCAACGCTGGTCGTCCGTCATCAGAAAGACGATGTTGGGACGATCTGGCGGACCCGCCAGCAGCCCCATCGGGCCCGCGGCAAACAGACCCAAGATTCCGATCCACACAATGCGACGCGTTCTGTTTCGTATCATGGCAAAGGTCGGAGAGAAGGGATGAGGGGTAGGGGGCATTCTACTCATTGCCGCCAGACGCGTGTGACGTGGTAGTGCGGCCGGCGGCGCCCCGCCACGCGCGTCGCCACGAAGGATCACGTGGTGCACGCCCCCCCTTTGCGATGCTCGGTCCGGCCACGGCGTACGCGCAGATGCGACGGGCGTTTCGCAGCCGGGACGAAGAACGGGGACGGCTCCAGTCCTCGACGTCGCCGAAAGCGAGAGATGGACCCGCCCCCCGTCTCCCAACCAACGGCCGGCAGCAACGCCGCCGGGCGAGCCGAGAGCCGCAAAGCGCGCCAAGCAGCCACGCCGGCGCCGGCCACCACCCGAGCGGCGGCTCGGGACGCCGCGCGACGGGGCGTCAACGGAGCGCCAAATAGCCCGGGAGGGACTCGAACCCCCGACCAAGGGATTATGAGTCCCCTGCTCTAACCAACTGAGCTACCGGGCCAGCTTGCTTAGAATCCAGAGCGGCGGGGTATCTCCCGCCGCTCTGGTGCGAGGATAGCCGCCATGGGGGGGGCGGGCAACGGACGTCCTGGTTGGCCGGGGGC
Organism: Pirellulimonas nuda; assembly: GCF_007750855.1. Taxonomy (GTDB): domain Bacteria; phylum Planctomycetota; class Planctomycetia; order Pirellulales; family Lacipirellulaceae; genus Pirellulimonas; species Pirellulimonas nuda. The sequence goes on along the minus strand of NZ_CP036291.1, from coordinate 6,053,952 downwards.
CCCGTTGGCGGTTACCATGGTGGGACCGACGCTACTTCCCCGAGGCTCACGCCATGCTGCTCACTTTGATGCCCCTCGCCCTCTCCGAGGCGATGACCCGCTTGCTGTACCTCGCCGGCGGGTTCTTGTTGGTGGTGCTGGTCGTCGTCGGCCTGATCTTTGTTTTCAGCTACGGCAAGCTGTGGCTGCAGGCGTACATGTCCAACGCCCCGGTCAGCCCCTTCACGCTGGTCTTCATGAGCCTGCGGCAGGTGCACGCCCGCACGATCGTTGAGGCGAAGATCATGGCCCAGCAGGCGGGCGTGGGGACCGACCCCACCACGGGCATCAACACCCGCCGGCTGGAGGCCCACTACCTGGCCGGCGGCAATGTGCCCCGGGTGATCCAGGCGATCGTCTCGGCGCACCGCGCGGACATCGACCTCGACTTCGACCGCGCCGCGGCGATCGACCTTGCCGGGCGTGACGTGTTGGACGCGGTGCGGACCAGCGTGTCGCCCAAGGTGATCGACTGCCCCGACCCGGAGAAGTCGCCGCGTTCGACCCTGAGCGCCGTGGCCAAGAACGGCGTCGAGCTCAAGATCCGGGCCCGGGTCACGGTCCGCACCAACCTGAAGCAGCTCATCGGGGGCGCCACCGAGGACACCATCATCGCCCGTGTCGGCGAGGGGATCATCACCGCCATCGGTTCTTCGATGGACCACCTGAACGTGATGGAGAACCCGGACCGGATCAGCAAGGCGGTGCTCGAGCGGGGGCTCGACGCGCACACGGCGTTCGAGATCGTGTCGATCGACATCGCGGACATCGACATCGGCGAGAACATCGGCGCCCGGCTGCAGGCGGACCAGGCCGAGGCCGACACCCGCAAGGCCCAGGCGCTCGCCGAGAAGCGTCGCGCAGACGCGGTGGCCCGCGAGCAAGAGATGAAGGCCGAGGTGGCGCTCAATCGCGCCCACGTCTTCCTGGCCGAGGCCGAAGTCCCACGGGCGATGGCGGACGCCTTCCGCAAGGGGAACCTCGACCGCATCGGCAGCAACGGCGCTGCTTGACGTTGTTGCGCGAAGGTGTTGTCGCGGGACGACGTTGCTCTCGCAAACTTCTGCTAGCAGACGCGCAACGCGGTAAGTCGCACAGCACCGAGCATAGCTCGGCAGCTATGGATTGCGTGCGTCACTGACGCCGCTATTGCAGTCGCAGCGCCCGTTGGAAGCTGCGCATGTACAGCTCCATGTCGGGCGAGTCTTCTTCGAACTCGGTCAGCATGTTCCAGCGGTCGTTCTCGTAGACCAGCACGAACACCTTCTCGCTGCGCGAGTCGACGGTCTTGATCGAGGGGGTGTGCGGCGCGGATTCGCGCAGGCGTGCGGCTTCGGCGCTGGCCGCTCCGACGGGGTCGTACGAGTCGAGGCCGATGTCGTCGGCCGTGCCGCGGCCCCCTTCGGGGTCCGAGTACCGCAGCTCTTGCAGCCCGCTGTCGGGCATCCGCCGTGGGTTGCGGCTCTTGCGGTCGGAGGGCTCGTCGTCTGGCTTGGGCCTGATCCGCACCATGAGCGAGCCCTCGGTCACGATCCGCACCGTCGCTCGGTAGAGGTCGCCCGGGGTGCGGGGCTCCTGCAGCTCTTCGGTGACGCGGGTGGTCCACTGCGGCTGCATCCCCCCCGGCACGACGGCCCTGACCCGTCGGTCGCCCGAGCTGGTGTCGCCGACCCCCTCGCGCACCATCGAGAGGATGGTCGCCAGTTTCTCTTCTGGGGTCCGGACCGGTTCGACGGTGGTCGTGGGGGGCTTGTCGGGCTCGCAGCCCGCTAGCGCGATCGCCAACGCCGCGAGTCCCCCCACCGTCAGCCGCAGTCGAAGAGTGGAAACGGTGCTGGGCTCGCGATTCATGCCGGATTCGGTCGAGTGGCTAACGGGACGCGTCGGGCCCGGCCGGACGGGCTAGGGGCCGCCGAACGGGTCTTCATCGCTAGAAGGGTTGCTGAATGGGTCGGCCCCGCTGAACGGGTCGTCGCCCGCGGGTGGCGATGGCGCTGCGCCGAACGGGTCCTCCGAGGAGGGGGGGGCCGGCTCGGGGCCGAACGGGTCTGTGTCGTCCATCGGGCCCGGCGCGCCCGGGCCGGGCCCGCCGAACGGGTCGACGTCTTGGGCCGGGGGCATGGGGCCGGGGCCTACGCCCCGCACGCTCACGTTGGGGAGCTGCTCTCTCACGCCGCCAAAGAGCGAACGCCCCAGCGCGCCGAAGACGCCGCCGGGCGCCATCGAGCCGACCGCCTCTTGCGGGACGTCTACCCCCGGGCTGTCGGCGCCGCTTGCCGCCCCATTGTCTGCAAACGGGTCGGCCGGAGCGTCGGCAAAGGGGTCGTCCTGGGCGTCGGGCGTCGCTGAATCTGGCGTGGCAGCCGCCTGCTTGGGCTCGTCGAGGAACGGGTCGCTGGTGGGGTCGGCGTCGGTCTGGTCGGGCCCGACGCGGCTGATCTCGACTACCCGGCTGCTGTCCGACGCGTTGAGCAGGTTGGCCAGCGGCACGCGCACCTGCACCCTCAGCACGCGGTCCTCGGGCACGTAGGGTTCGCGCGCCGTTACGACGCGGGGCGTCTGGGCCGTCGCTACGCCCGCCCCCAGCACGGTGATGATGAGTACGGCGCCGATTGCCGAGAGGGCTGGCCGCGCGGTGCGGATGGCGGTGGGGGCTAGCGTGGGCATCGAACCGATCAGGTGAGAGGCGGATGGGGGCGGCCCCGCCGGTGGGCGGGGGTCCGCTGTTGACCCCTTATCCTAACTATGCGCGACTCGCCGGACAAATCTTCGCCCCGAAAACCCCCCATTGGCGGCTAGCGGGAGGCGCTCCTGGCGCGGAGCGACTCGATCTTGCTCTTCATTTCGTTGAACCGCTTGTGCTCAACCTGGGGGAGCTCGTCGAGGGAGAGCCCTAGTTTTTCCGCCTCTTCCCACGCCCGCACCGCCGCAACTTCTTGGCCGGCGCGGAGGTGGGCGTCCGCCTTGTGGAAGTACTTCGACGCGGTCGGGTTGTCGGTGACGGAGTAGTCGAGGTCGCGGATGGCCGATTCGTAGTCTCCCAACGCGGTCGAGGCCACCGCCCGGGTGTCGAGCAGGTCGGCGCCGGGGCCGAGCAGCTCGGCCGCCTCGTCCACGTACTTCTTCGCCTGCTGGGCGTCGGCCTTGGAGTCGCCGCTCAGGGCGAGCAGGTAGGCGATGTTGTTGAGCACCACGGCCCGTCCGGTCCCTTCCAGGTCCTTGCGGTCCAGCAGCTTGCGGTAGAGGTCCGCGGCGTCGTCGCTGCGTTGCAGCAGGTCGTACAGGTCGGCCTGGGCCATCAGCAGGCTGATGGAATCGGGGTCCTCACGCAGGGCGCGGGTGAGCATGAGCTGGGCCTCGCTGGACTGGGCCGCGATCACCTTGGGCCGGTTCCGCATGATCGAGAGCGCGGCCTGGATCCGTTCAACGTCGGTGACCTTGCCTTCGAGGTCGGCGAGCTGCTTCATCCCTTGGGCCGCGTCTACGTGCTGCCCGAGGAACACCGCGTAGGGGAGGGCGGCCTGATCGCTCTGCTTTATGGCGAAGCGGTAGAGGTCGTCCGCACGCTTGAGGTCTTTCAGGTCGGTCAGCAGCGCCGCGATGCGGATCACCAGCGGGATGGCGCGTTTCACCTGCTCCTCGTCTGCCGAGGCGAGCGGCTTGGTCATCTCGCCGAGCGCCTGGGCGGCCTCCTGCTCGTTGCCCTGTGCGGACGCCACGCGGGCGATCAGCTCGAGCGTCGAAGGGGACCCCCCGGCCAGCTCGCGAAGCTTGTCGAGCTGGCGGCTGGCGTCGCGGATGTTCTCCGCCCCGCCGCGCCGCAGCAGCATGCGGATAAAGGCGTCGCGTGCGACCGCCATCTCGGGGTTCGCCGCGGTGACCTCCACCATCATCTGCTGGCACTTGTCCCACTGATCGGTCTGGAAGTAGAGCTGCGCCAGGGCCAGGTCGAGCGGGGCGCTCAGGGGCCGGCCGCGGCGGACGTCTTCTAGCAGCGCGATCGCCTTGAGGCGGCTCACCGGCTCGGGCCTGGGGGCCAGGATCCGGGCCATCTCTACCTTGTCGGCGTCGGAGAGCCGCCCGCCGACGGCGTTGGACGCCAGCAGCCGTTCGGCGTCGCGGAGGCTCTGGTAGTCCCCCTTGACCGACAGCATGCCGGCGCCGGTGCGCCGGGCCCACTGCAGGTTGGGGTCGGAGGGCTCGAGCTTGCCGTCGGCCCCCTGCTTGAGCACCTGGTTGATCAGCGGCCGGGCCTTCTCAAACTTGTCGTCGCGGCGGTAGTTGCCCCCCAGGTAGAACTGCGCTAGCTGCCGCATCAGCGCTACGTTCTCCGGGGCGTCGTCCAGCATCTGCTGGTAGAGGTTCTCGGCGTCGAACCAGCGGCCCACCACCTCGTAGCTCTTGGCGAGCAGCGGCGCTTGCTGGTCTTCTGGCAGGGCGAGCCGCGCGTCGCGGATGGCTTGTTCGGCGCCGTCGCGGTCGCGTTGCGACGCGTACGAGGCCACCAGCGCCATCCACGCGTCGGGCGACTGCGGCTGGAGCTCGACGGTCTTCTTGAGCGCGTCGGCGGCGCGCTTCAGCAGATCGGCCTGCTCGGCGGGGGCGCCTTCGATGGTCGCCTTCTCGTCCGCTCCGGCGGCCGCCTGGGCGCCGGCCGAGGGAGAGTTGGCGGCGCCGTACAAGAAGCGGCCGTACCACAACTGGGTGTCGGCGTCGTCGGGGTTCGTATTGGCGAGCTGCTCGGCCTCCGCCAGGGCGCTCTTAACCTTGCCGGTGTTGAACAACACCTCGGCGTACTGCCGCCCGACCAGCCGGGTGCGGATCGCGGGGGGGAGGTTCTCCATCGCTAGGCGCGCCTCTTCAAACCGACCCTGCTGGATCAGCAGTTGGGCGAACTGCACCGTGGCGAGCGGGTTGAGCGGGCCGAGCTTGGCGCCCTGGTCGAGCGCCTCGAGCGCCCCGACCGCGTCGTTCTGCAGCAGCCGCACCTCGGCCAACAGCAGCACGGGCTGGTTCCAGTCTTTGCGCATCCCACGCGCCCGGTTGATCAGCCGAACGGCTTCGCCCAACTGCTCCGTCTTCTTGTCGCCGCGTTGCACGTCCGACACGATCCGGCTGGCCTGGGTGTAGAGCCAGGTGGCGTTCTCTTTGGTGCCGACCACGCGCAGGATGTTCTGCTGGGCGTCGGCCATCTGCTTGTCGTCGCCCGACGCGCGGGCGGTCATGAACAACTGCATCAGCGTCTTGAGGTCGCCCGGCGTGGCCTGGACGACGCGGTTCCAGCACTCGGTCGCCTGCGTGGTGGCGCCGATCTGCGTCAGGCGGGTGGCGATCTCGCTGAGCAGTTGCACCTGCTGGGCCTTTGACCAATCGTCGATCCCCTCGGTGAGCTTCATCAACTGCTCGGGCAGGTCGCCGTCGTTCAGCGCGATCCGCAGGTCCGCCTCGTCGATCCGCAGCAGGGGCTGGTCCTTGAACTGCTTGACGACCAGCGGCAGCTTCTTGAGCGCCTCGAGCGGGCCGAACTTGGGGTTGGCGGCCACCACGCGGAGCACCAGCCGCTGGACGTTCAGGTTTTCTGGGTCGAGGTCACGCGCGTCGCGCGCCTTGGCGACCGCTTGGTTGAACTCGCCGCGCTTCAGCAGGAACTCGGCCTGCAGCAGCATGTGGTTTGCTTCGGAGATGTCGAACTTCTCGCAGTACTCGTCCACAAACTTGTTGAACGAGGCCCAGTCGCGCGACGCCTCGGGCTTGGCCATCTCTTGGTCGAAGCGTTGGTAGACGGTCTCGCTGCGTTGCTGCCCACCCTTGGGGTCGAGCGACTGCCGGTTGCGTTCCACGCCCGCCAGGGCGGGCTTGTTGCCCGGGTCGATGCCCAGCACCAGGTCGTACGCGTCCATCGCCAGCTCGATCTGCCCCAGCTTCTCGTAGCAGAGGCCCAGCAGCAGGTTGAGCTGCACGTTCATCTCGAAGTTGCTGGAGAGCAGCGGCCGCAGCCGCACTAGCTCCTGCGACGCCGGGTACCACTGGAACTCCGCCATCATCAGGCGGGCCTTGATGAAGTCGAGCATCGCCGGGTTGACCGACTCGGCCTCGAGCAGCTTGATGGACTCCTTGGCCTTGTCGAGGTACCCCGCGTCGATCTGGGCCCGCGCCTTTTGGGCGATCAGCTCGAGGTTGGAGCGGTCCTTGATCGCGGCGATCCCGCGGTCGAACTCCGCGATCCCGGCGTCGTAGTCCTGGTCTTGCATCTTGAGCTGGGCGCTGGCGATGTACAGCACCAGCTCTTCGGGGTGCTCTTCGAGCGCCCGGGCGATCACCTTGCGGGCGTCGTCCATCCGTTCGTCCGCGACCGCCAGGCGGAACTCGGCCAGGTTGGCCTGGACGTTCGACGGGTCGAGCTCGATCGACTTGGCGATGTCCGCCGCGGCCTCTTCGGTGCGCTTCTTGGACGTGTGGTGCTGGCCGCGGACAACGTACGCCTCGGCGCTTTCCGGGTTGCGCTCGACCATCACGTCGAGCACGCGGTCCACCATCTCGTCCTGCCCGTCCTGCTGGAACAGGCTCGCCAGCAGGCGGTAGACGCCTACTTCGTGGGGCGACTCCGCCTTCTTCTCGTCGAACTCGCCGGTGGCGCCGTCGTAGCCCACTAGCTGCTGGGCGTACTTCAGGGCGTCCTTGGGCCGGCCCACCGCGGAGAGGCACTGCACCCGCATCATCTTCAGCTCCGACTGGGTCGGGTCGGAGTTGAGCAGGATGTCGATGTGGCTGAGGGCTTCTTTGGGCTGACGGCCGGCGAGCAGCAGGTCGATCAACCGCCGACGCAGCTCCTTGTCGTCCGGCGCGGTCCGCAGGGCGGTCTCGGAGTCGTTCATCGCGAGGCCGTAGTCGCGCATGCTGACGTCTTTGCCCTCGTCGATGATCGCGTGCCGCATGTTCGCCAGGCGGACCCGGGCCTCGGCGTCGTCGCGACGCATGCGGATGTACTGGTCGAGGTTGCCCGCGGCGGTGCGGAGGTCCCCCTTGGCTTCTGCCTGGCTTGCCTGCTCGAGCAGGGCGCCGGCGTTGCGGTCGAGCTGGTACCGCCAGACGCCGAACAGGGCGCCAACGGTCACCACGGCGCCGACCAGCAGGGAGATGAGCAGGGTGTAGTTTACGCGGTAACGCTGCATAGCAACGGCTTCAGGTTGGTGCTTCGGGGAACGAAGGTGGGGGCCCAACGGCGCGCGATACCGAGCAAGAAGAGCGGCGGAACGCGTTGCTCGCGATGGGGCGACGACTGACGTCCATCGTACCCGTCACTGGCGGAGTGTCAACGAGATGGACGCATGCGCAAGTCCTTTCGGCAACGCCGTTTTTGACGATTCTGCCGGTCCTGGGCATCACGTTCTACGCACGCCGGCCGGCCTCGGTTCACGCCCCTAGCGGACCTCCAGCCAACGCGGGGCGGTCGTCGCGCCCGATGACTCCGATTGTGCCGATAGTCGGGCGAAACCGCGCCCCAGGCTCCCCGCCACGACCTCGACCCCCGCCTGGCCGGCGGGGATCTCCGCTACCTTGCGCGAGTCGTGCATCAGCAGCATCGGCCCCGCCTGGGGCGGGTCGACAAACACCCGCACCCGCCTGGACGCCTCGACCGCCGCGGAGGCAGAGAACCGCAGCGCAGGCAGGGGCTCGTCGTCACGCGACACCAAGAACGGCAGCACGCTCCGCCCCTGAGTCTCGATCGCGTCGGGCGTGCTCGCCACGACCCGCAGCTCGTGCCAGCCCGTCGCGAGCTCGCTGGTGGCGAAGCTGAACGGCCGCCCGGCCGGCAAGCGGGCGCGGAGCCTGCCGTCGACAAACAGCTCGCACTGGGTCGGATGCGCCGGGTCGTTGGGCTCAACGCTAGCAGTCAGGCTCATCTTCTCGCCGACCGTCTCGCCCGGCTCGACGCCGACAAGCTCTACCTCGGGGGGGTGCGCCCAGGGCTGGCAGAGCGGGTCTCCCAGGATCAGCAACTGGTAGGGCCCGGCGACCGACTGGTAGTACGCCTCGGCCAGCGAGCAGCCCCGGCGGTAGTGCAGGTGGACGGTCGGCAGCGGGAACTTGGCCTGGATGGCGTAGGGCTCAAAAACCGTGCCGCTGACGCCGGCGGCGCCGGCCCTCAGGTACTCCGAGATCGGCGTCTGGAACGAGTTGGCACTGAGGATGCCGGCGTTGCTGGTCAGGTTGTCGATGATCGCCCCGGGGAGCGTGCGTACGTGGGACCCCGCGAACTTCAGCACCGCCCGGCCGGTGGTGAGGCCCAGGATGTCGTCGGCGCCGGTCGGCAGGTCGCCCTCGTGCACCCGCCCCACGGCGCCGGCGAGCGCCAGTTGCTCGACGACGGCCGGGAAGCATTCGTGGCGGGTTTTTGAGCGGATATCGTCGTTGCGGCAGAAGTAGAACGTGCCGCGGGGCTGCGTTGCGTCTGCCCCGGCCGAGCGCTCGAGGTAGGAAAGCACCTCGCTGACGGTGTTCCCCCGGCCGGTGGTGACCCCCAGCATCGTGCTGAGCAGGTAGCCCTGCCCCGTCTTGGGGTCGTCGCTGCGTACGGCGCCGCGTTGCCAGGTGTAACGGCCGCGGAACCCTTGGCTGGCCACGTCGCTCAGCCGGGCGCACTGCGACAGGTTGGCGCCGTCGGCGGCGGGGACGTACCAGTTGACGTCGAGCCCCAGCAGCCCCAGGCTCCCCGCCATCACGTGGCGCCACAGGTAGGTGGCGCCGGTGATCGAGGCGTGCGCGGCCTGCTGTTTGCTCAGCTTGATGTCGGGGTGGTCCTCCTCGAACGACACCCGCCAAGGGAAATCGCTGCTGTAGACCAGGTAGTCGGTTTGCAGGCTCAGCTTGCGGCGGTCGACCTCCTTGAGCACCGGCTGCAAGATCTGCTCGCGGAACTCCGCTACGCTGCACGTTTCCTTGGGGCCGGTGTAGTCGAGGTAGACCAGGTTGCCCGGCGGCAGCCCGCGGAGCCGGGCGTAGTGGTTGGCGATGGTCTTGGAACCCTGGCTGTTCTGGTTGACAATCAGGATCAGGTTCTCGGGCCCCCCGCCGGCCGCCGCGGTCCCGTTGGCGCCGATGGCCGCCGCTAGGGCGCCGCAGAACAGTGCTTGCCCAAGTAGTTGGAGATGCGCGGCGGGGTGAAGGAGGCTCATAGCGTTGTTGTAGGCGTACGCCCGTCCCGAGGAAACCTTTTCTATCCCCGCCCACCCCCCCCGCCAGCCAGGCGATCGCCCCAACCGCCGCCAGCCGACGGCGGCCGCCGCCTCGGACGCCCCACGTGGATGCGCGTATGTCTGATGTCGTGTTCTCGGCCCGCGCGGTCACGAAAACCTATCACATGGGCGAGGTAGACGTTCACGCGCTGCGGGGGGTGGATCTCGACCTCCGCGTGGGGGAGTTCGTCGTGCTGCTGGGGCCCTCTGGCAGCGGCAAGAGCACGCTGCTGAACATCTTGGGGGGGCTCGACCGCCCCTCGACCGGGCGGGTGTTCTACCGCGAGGGGGAGCTGACCGGGCTAGATGACGCCGGCCTGACCCGCTACCGCCGCTACCACGTGGGGTTCGTGTTCCAGTTCTACAACCTGATCCCGAGCCTCACCGCCAAGGAAAACGTCGCCCTGATCACCGACATCGCTCCCGACCCCATGCGGCCCGAAGAGGCGTTGGCGCTGGTGGACCTGACCCCCCGCATGAACCACTTCCCGGCCCAGCTCTCCGGGGGCGAGCAGCAACGGGTGGCCATCGCCAGGGCCGTGGCTAAGAAGCCGGACGTGCTGCTGTGCGACGAGCCGACCGGCGCCCTGGACGTCCACACCGGCGTGCTGGTGCTGGACGCCATCAGCCGGATCAACGCCGAGCTAGGGACAACCACCGCGGTGATCACCCACAATGCGGTGATCGCTGAAATGGCGGATCGGGTGATCTCGATTTCGGACGGGCACATCTCGGGGGTGACAGAAAACGCCACGAAACGCGGCGCCTCGGAGCTGGAGTGGTAGCGGGGGCTTCTGCTGCGCGGCCCGGCCTCGCCACCCCTCGACAGCCCCGCCCCCGCGGTCTAAACTCTGGGGCTCTACCGATACGTCAAGAAGCCAGCAGTTAGCGGAGCCGCGGTTATGTACGCCATTATTGTGGACGGGGGTCGCCAGTACCGGGTCGAAGAGGGGCAGGTCCTCTCGCTCGACTACCGTGAGTCGGTCGCCGGCGACACGCTGACGTTTGACCGCGTGCTGGCCGTCGGCGGCGGCGAGGGCATCAAGCTGGGCGCCCCGCTGGTAGAAGGCGCCACCGTGACCGCCGAGGTGATGGGGCTCGACCAGGGCCCCAAGATCCGCGTGCAGAAGATGCGTCGCCGCAAGAACTTCCGCAAACGCACCGGCCACCGCGCGATGTACACCAAGGTTCGCATCGGCGCGATCGCCGGCTGAACCCGGCCGCTGGTGCGAGCCCCCAGAACCCACAGGCGCTAGCAGCAGGCTGCGCGTATTGGTGGTCGGGGACTGGTTTTTGCGCCTTCTCAACCTAGCTGCCCTAATCGTAACACGCGCAAATCGGTAGGATGGCGAAAGCCTGCGGCCCTGACGCATCCCAGGGGCCGCCCATCCCGCCCGGTGTGTTATGTCCCGTCTGTTTCTCTGGTTGCTGCTTTGCGCCAGCAGCTTTTCTCTTGGCTTGCCCCATCAGGCTGCGGGGCAAGACCCCGACGACGGGCCCTCGGCGCCGACCGCGGGCCCCGACCCGGCCCTTGCGGCGCAGCTCCCCAGCAAAGACGAGATGCAGCAGCGGCTGCAGCGTTTGATCGAAGCGGGGCCCGACGACGCGGTGTCGAAGCAGGCCGCCGACTTCTACCGCCAGGCGCTGCAGGCGCTCGCCACCGCCGACGCGCAGGTCGCCCGCTCGAAGCAGCTAGCGGCCGACTTCACCAAGGCGGCCGCGGATCGCGACGCGGTAAAGACCAGGCTGGCGACCCCGCTCACGACCCCGCTGCCGATCGACCCGGCGCTCGACCTGGCGGCGCTCGATCAAGAGGCGGTCAAGTTCGAGCAGTTGATCAAGGACTCGAAGCAAGAGATCGCCAACCTCAACGCGATGCCCAAGCAACGCGCCGCCCGGCTCGACCAGTTGGCGGGCAATCTGCACGACGCGAAAGCCGACCTCGCCGCGGCCCAGCAGCGCCTCGCGGCGATCGGCGCGTCGCCGACGGACACCCCCGAGGGGGCCGCCGAGATAGTCTTTCAGCTCTACCGCAGCGAGGCGGCCCGGCACACGATCGCGGCGCTCGAGGCGGAACAGGCGCTCTACAACAACCCGGCCGAGGCGGAACGGGTGCAGCTTGCGCGCGACGCGGAGGTCCGCCTGCTGGCCCGACGCGAGAAGAAGCTGGAACTGTACCGCGCGCGGATCGCGGAGCTGCGCGCCGCCGAGGCGAGCCACCAGGTGATCGAGGCGGCCCAGACCGCGGCGATGGACCAGCCGGAGGCGCTCAAGCAGGTGGCCGAAGAGAACTCGGCGCTCGCCAAGGCGCGCAGCGACCTGACCGAACGCGTGAACGATATCTCGCGGCTATTGGACGGAGACGCCATCGCCAAGACCGCCGGCCTGCAGTCGCGGCTCGAAGCGCTGGGGCAGCAGCTCAAACGGATCGAGGAACGCGTCGGCGCGGCCGGGCTTTCGCAGGCCAGCGGGCGTCTCTTGCGGCAGGAGCGGGACAACATCCCCAACGTCCGCGAGCTGGAGCTGGATCACGCCAAGCACAACGAGCAGCTCGCGCAGGCGCAGTTCGAGCAGTACGGCTACCGGGACCAGCGATCGGACCTGGCGGACGTAGAAGACGAGATCGCCGAGACGCTGCGCGGCCTGTCGGAAGAGCAGCGCGAAGCGGTTGCGGAGCAGACGCGCGAGCTGTTCCTGACCCGCAAGAAGTACCTGGACGATCTGGTGAACGAGTACGAGCGCTACGCCGACAAGCTGCGCAAAAGCGCCGCCGTAGAAGAGCAGCTCTCCGAGCTTTCCGAGCAGTACAACGACTACATCAATGAGCACGTGCTGTGGATCCGGAGCTGCGACATGCTGCAGCCGGCCGACCTGCAGCCGGCCGCGGGGGCGCTCGGCTGGAGCCTGTCGCTGAGCAACTGGAACAAAGCCTTCACCGCGCTCGTGTCCAACACGAAGCGATCGCTGCCGGAGTTCTTGCTGGGGGGCGCCGCGGTGCTGGTGCTAATCAGCAGGCAGCGGACCGCCCGCAAGAGTGTCCGCGAGGCCGGCGAGGAGGCGGGCAAGCGTTCCTGCATCGATTTCCAGCCCACCCTCCGCGCCGCCTGGAACACGCTGGTGATCGCGCTGCCGTGGCCCGTGCTGGTGTGGTTCATCGGCTGGTGGATGGAGTCGCCCACCGAGTCGAGCGAGTTCGTCCGCTCGCTGGCGGTGGCGCTGCGCTGGACCGCCGTGGTGTTCCTGGGGCTCGAGGTGCTCAGGCACGTGTGCCGGGTGCGCGGGCTGGCCGAGTCGCACTTCGAGTGGCCCGGCGCGGTGATCGTGCAGGTGCGTCGGCAGCTGCAGTGGCTCGACGTGGTGCTGCTGCCGCTGGTGCTGTGGGCCATCGGGCTCGAGGTGCAGGGCCGCGAGACGCTGTGGACGTCGTCGCTGGGCCGGATGCTGTTCATCTTGATCTGTGTGCTGGTGGCGTTCGCGCTGGGGCGCGTGCTGCTGGCGCCCGGCAGCCCGTTCCGCGCGATGATGGCCCGCAAGAGCGAGGACTGGATCGTCCCCGTGCACAACCTGTGGAGCCCGCTGCTGGTTGGGGCGCCGCTGGCGCTCGCCGTCGCGGCCGCGCTGGGCTACTACTACACCTCCTACCGCCTCGCGGTGAGGCTCGGCGAGACGGCCGTGCTGGTGTTCGCGCTGCTGTTCTTGGGCGCCCTGCTGCAACGCTGGTTGCTGCTCAACCGCCGCCGGCTGGCCCGCGAGCAGGCCCGCCAACGCCGCGCCCAGATGGCGGCGGCCGCGGCGGCCGACGGCGGCACGATCCCCACCGAGATGCCCGAGGAGGCGGTCGACCTCGCCGCGCTGAGCGAGCAGACCGTCAAGCTGCTGAACACCGCGCTGGTGGTCATCGGCGTCGTCACCGCGTGGTTCGTGTGGCAGGACATGACCCCAGCGCTCAAGATGCTGAACGAGTGGCCGCTGCTGCCGATGGAAGGGGCGCCGAAGGTCTCCGAGTTGCTGTTCCTGCTGATCGCCGTTGGCGGCACCTACATCTGCGTGCGCGACGTCCCCGCGCTGTTGGAGCTCGCGGTGCTGCAACACCTGCCGCTCGACGCGGGGGTCCGCTACGCCATCAGCAGCCTGTGCCGCTACGTCCTGCTGGCCATCGGCATGGTGCTCTCTGCCGCTGCGGTCGGCATGCACTGGGACAACGTGCAGTGGCTGGTGGCGGCGATCAGCGTCGGCCTGGGCTTCGGCCTGCAGGAGATCTTCGCCAACTTTGTCAGCGGCATCATCCTGCTGTTCGAGCGCCCGATCCGCGTCGGCGACATCATCACCCTGGGGGACAAGACCGGCATGGTGAAGCGGATCCGCATCCGCGCCACCACCATCATGGACTGGGACCGCAAGGAGTACGTCGTCCCCAACAAAGACCTAGTGACCGAACGCCTGCTCAACTGGACCCTCAGCGACCAGATGAACCGCCTCGTGATCGAGGTCGGCGTCGCCTACGGCACCGACACGACCGAGGCCTGTCGGCTGATGGTCGAGTGCTGCCAAGAGAACCCGCGTCTGCTCAAGGACCCGCCGCCGATCGCCGTGTTCGAGGGCTTCGGAGACAGCACGCTAAAACTGGCGCTGCGGTGCTTCTTGCCCGACCTGGAGTTCCGCCTGGTCACGATCCACGACCTGCACCAGGCGATCGACAAGAAGTTCCGCGAGGCGGGCATCGAGATCGCCTTCCCGCAACGCGACCTGAACATCCGCGTGGTCCCGCCCGAGTGGCGTTCGCCGCAGGCGCTGCCGGCCGGCAGCAACGGATCGAACGGATTGAGCGCGAAGCACGCCGCGGGCTCGGCGAACTGACCCGCACCAACCCTCTTCAAACCCAACCCCTAATAGCCGACGGGCTACGCCCCGTCGGCGCCCCGAGAAACGCGGCGGGCGCCTCGGCGCCGCGCCCCCGCTAGCGTCGCGCATCCGGCCGCCGCCAACAGCAGCCCCGCGGCCGGCTCCGGGACGCGCTGGCCGATGATCTCGATGTTGTCCAGCTCCATCTCGCCGTTGCCGTTCTCGGCGAAGTCGTTGAGGATGAGCTCGATGCTGGGGGCCCCGTTGAGCAGCGCCGGCAGTGAGATCAGCCCGCTGTCCGCGTACTGGTTCTCTGGATCGATCGGGTTGTAGTCGATGAAGCTCAGGCCGATGTTGTTGTACTGCTCCGAGGCGCGATACCACGTGCCGGCCGGCCCGTCGGTGCGGTAGAAGATGTCGAACGTGGAGGGCAGTTCGGCCGGATCCCCCTCGACGTCGAAGCGGATCTGCAGGTCGCGGAACCCGGCGCCGTTCAGGGTGATGTAGATCAACGCGTCGTTGCCAAAGTTGTCGTCTACCGGGCCCGCGCCGTCGTTCTTATCGACCGTGAACGTCGATACCCCGCCGATGTCGAAATCGGCCCCGCCACCCTTGATGTCATCGAACTTGAGCGTGCGCGAGGGGCCGTAGGCGATGCCGCTGGTAGCGGACGTGTACGAAACAAACCCGCCGCCGCCGTTGTCGTCGAGCTCGTCCGCCACCCCAAGATACGCCTGAAGGTTGGCGTTGCCGGCCGGCTCCGCATCGACACCCACTTTGGCGGGAAAGCCCTGCTTGTTGGGGTTCGAGTCGAAGTCGTATTCCTGGGCAAAGTCCCAGAACGCGACGACCTCAGCCGCGTGAGCGGGAGCAAGACACGTCGCCCACGCGATCATCAGGGCAAGGGGCGTGGTGCAGATTCGCATGAGCATGGCGAGCTTTACAGGAGGAGAGAACAGCAGCGCCCACGCCTACCGTGGGTCGCCAATCTATGCACGATATCAAGAGGGCACCGCGTGTGCTACCTTTTTTCGAGATTCGGGTAGCGCCCCACGCGGCTGCCGAGCGCCGCCCGGTCGCCCGGGGGCGTCCCCCACAGGTCGGGTTTGGTTTCGGCCAGGATTTCGAGGATCGCCCGGCGGTCGTCCGGCGTCAGGTGGGCGAACTCCCCCCCCGGGTCTTTGCCGGTGAGCACGTCGTGCAGGCGATCGACCACGTAGCCCCGCACCAGCGGCGGCAACGCGTCGAAGCTGGGGGAGTAGATCAGGTAGCTGCACGGGTGCCTGAACATCCGCGTCCGCAGGTCCAGGTCGCGCAGCGACCTCCCCTTGCTGTCCCGCGGGCCCCGAGCCTGGAAGTCTTCCGCGAAGCTAGACGTCCCTTCCACGGGGGCCTCCAGGGGGAACTCGTCCGCGAACAACAGGTAACGCAGCAGCCGGTCGCCGGCCGAGGCCGCGCGGCGAAGGGTGCTTTCGCTGACGTAGTCGGCGGGCCGCTCCAGCGCCTCGCTCATCACCCCGTCGTAGTGGGTCGCGCTGCGGCAGTCGTAGCCGGCGAACGTGATGTGGTTTTGCATCTGCGTCTGATGCTCCAGCACCATGAGCGCAACGATGTCGCTGTGGGGCGTCAGGTAGGGCGCCGTGTCCACACGCCCCGCCAGGTCGGTGACGTTGGCGCCCGCCTCGCGGTCCAGCTCGTCGGGCCGGTCCGGGTCCGCCGCTACCACGTTGCCCATGTGCCGCATGGCGCCGTGCGTGCCGGTGACGTACCAGCCCCCCCAGCGTTGGCTGAACGGGCTGCGGTGGTCGACGTTGAACGTCCCCGACCCGTACCGCGGCTGACCGCCCGCGTCGACAAACACGCTCCGCACCAGCCCGCCGGGGACCCCCTGGGTCCGCGACGACGCGTGGCAAATGATGCACTGCCCGCGGTCGCGGACAAACCGCGGACGCAACCGCTGCTTCTGGGCCAGCGTGTAGAACACCTCTCCCTGCACCGGGTCGGTGGCCATCACCTCGATCACGTCTCCCCCCTGCACCCAGCCGACGTGCGTCCGGTCGTCGAAGTACAGGGCCCGCGGGCGCCGGGGGCTGATCTTCTGTAGCTGGAAGCTGGTCTTCGAGTTCACCAGCACCTGCGACGAGTCGCGTACGCCCAGCGCCTCTAGCGCCGATCGCAGGTAGCCGTGCTCCGGCTCGTACCGCAGCTCGCGCTCGCCGGCGTCGAGCTGTGCCTGAAGCAGGGCGACCGGGTCGTTGGTGGGGGTGGTGTCGTAGAAGATCGGCGCCCGGTCGAGCTCGACCTGCGCCCGCGCCGAGCCGCCCCACCCGCAGGCCGCAAGCACGGCGCACGCCAACCATACAGGTCCAGCCTTGGGCCGGGCCGCGGGCCCCACCCGTCGATCGGTTGGCGTCGATCCGGTCATCGTGCGCCTCACGCCGGCCGTCACGCGGCCGGCAGCGGTTGGAGTCGAGCAGAAGAATACGGCGGGACGGGCGCCCCGAATAATTAACCACCTGCGAGTATAGCATTGACGCCCCGGGGGAGGAAAGCGGATAGAATCGCCCAGCGACCAAAAGTCGCACCCCCCACTTTTCCGCCACTAGCCGACGGGCGCCGCCCGGCGGCTAGTGGCGGATCTTGATTTCCGCAGTTGGCCATGACCCGCATCGTCTATTCACGCCACTACAACATCGGCTTCTACGGTCTCGAGCGGCTCCACCCGTTCGACTCGCGCAAGTACGGCCGGGCGTGGAGGCTGCTGCGCCGCCGCTTCGGCCCGTCGCTACGCGGCATCCACCAGCGCGTTGACCGACCGGCCAGCCGCGAAGAGCTGCTGCGGGTGCACACGGCCGACTACCTCGACCGGCTCGGCGACCCGAAGGTGGTCGCCGCCGCGCTCGAAGTCCCGCTGCTCAGCCGGCTGCCGGGCTGGGCGATCGACCGGCACGTGCTCCGCCCCATGCGCTGGGCGACGCGCGGGACGATCGTCGCCGCGCAGCAGGCGCTCGAGCACGGCCTGGCCGTCAACCTGAGCGGGGGCTACCACCACGCCAAGCCGGAGCGGGGCGAGGGGTTCTGCGTCTACGCCGACGTCGGCGCCGCCGTGGCCAGCGTGCGCGCCGATGGGCTGATCGCCGACTCGGACCGCATCGTCTGCATCGACACCGACGCGCACCAGGGCAACGGCGTCTGCCACACGTTCATGCACGACCCGCGGGCGTTCCTCTTCGACCTCTTCAACGGACAGATTTATCCGCTGTACGACATCGGGGCGCGCAAGCGCGTCGACTGCGCCGTGCCGATCACGGGCGCCTGGTCGGACGCCGCGTACCTCGACGAGCTTTACAACCGCCTCCCCGGCTTCCTCGACTCGGTCTGCCGGTCGCCGGTAGGGCTGGCGTTCTACAACGCCGGCACAGACGTGCTGGCCGGCGACCCGCTCGGCGGCCTAGCGATCTCGGCCGCCGCGGTCCGCCAGCGCGACCTGTACGTCGTAAGCGAGCTGCGCCGACGCGGCCTCCCGACCGTGATGGTGCTCAGCGGCGGCTACACCCGGCAGAGCTACCGGCTGGTAGCAGACTCGGTGATCGGGATCGTCGACGAGGAGAGTCAGGGCTGAACGCTTGCCCCGACGCCCAACCGCCTGATTCGAATCGTCCGTAGTGATCGCTTCTCGGTTAGGCGAGAGGTGGTAAGTCGGACCGAGGTTCCCGCGCCCTCGCCGGCGCGCCTTCGTCATACATCCTCGGGCTTGCAAACTTGGCCGGATGATGCAAAGACGTCTATTCCTTCAGTCGACACGTCAGATAGAATGAGAGGCATGATGATTGACTGGCCAAATTGCGAGTTCGTTGATCGCGACCCTGCCAGGATGAGCGGCGCATGGCTCTTCCGCGGCACCAGGGTGCCGGTGCGAAGCCTGTTCGAGAACCTTGAGGACGGCGCCACGATCGACCAGTACCTTGAGTGGTTCCCCGGCGTCACGCGTCGGCAGGCTGAAGGGGTCCTCGAACACGCGGCCGCTAGTCTGTCGCTGCCCGCCCGAACATGAGAATCGTGTTCGACCAAGGAACCCCCGTTCCGTTGCGGCGATTCCTGGTCGATCACGATGTTGATACGGCCGCGGAGCTTGGTTGGTCGCAACTGTCAAACGGCGAGTTGCTGGCCCAAGCAGAATCGTCCGGCTACGACTGCTTGATCACGACCGACCAAAACCTAAGGTAGCAGAATCTAGCCACCCGCAGCGTTGCGATCGTAGTCTTGCTGTCGACTTCTTGGCCACGGATTCAGAAAAAGGCCACCGCGATTGCGGACGCTCTGTCGCAGCTCAGCCTGGACGGCTACTTGGAGATCGAGGTCTAGAGTGCTGTCGTCAATGCGGGATGGCGGCAGCATCCACCCAACGTAGGTCAGCCTGTGCCTGACGGCTCCACGAACTGTGCTTAGTTCTTGATGGCTTGCTCCTCCGCCCCCAGGCACAGCGTGATCTACGGGCTTTTGGGTCGCAAATAGCCACCTCTGCCGCGACAATACGGGGTCGCAAACACGAACGCGTACGCCACGGGCCGTCGGCCCGGTGGCTACCGCTGCGCTTGCAGGTTGGCGGCTTGGCGGGTGCGCTAGTTTTGTCCCGGAGGTGTCCGATTGATGGGGTCTCGTGTCCACCAAACAGGTCCGGCGTGGGGCGCTGGCGGGGGGGCGTCGCGGGGCCTCGCGCGAAAACCGCTGCAAACGCAGGAGCGCGCAGCGGTGCGGTGGGGTTTTGTCCGATTTCGTTCCCCGCAGAGTGGGGGACAAAAGGACAAAACTCGGACGGGGGTAGCAGCAGACGCGGCCCGGCGGTCTCCGGACCGGCCGTCCCGCTGGGGAGAGGGAGAGGGGGGTCTGCTACGAGGGCTTGCGCCCCACGCAGATCAGGCTCATGCCGCGCCACGGCAGCAGCGGGTCGGCCGCCCGCATCACGGGCCACATGCGGTCGAACCACAGCATCTGGCGGGGGGTCAGGTTCTTGCGTCCCAGCAGCCCGTTCACGCGCCACGCGGCGGCGCCCAGCTTGCAGACCTGGCGGGTGTGGACGGTGATGAAGCCCGCTTGGCGCATCACGCGTTCAAGCCCCTCGGGCGTGTACCGGCGGTAGTGCCCCAGCGCCTCGTCGGCCGGCGAGTAGAGCCCCGGCTCGGCGGGGACGATGATGATGGCGTGGCCCCCGGGACGCAGTGCGCGGCAGTAGCCTTCGAGGACCTGTTCGTGCGGCTCGAGGTGTTCCAGCACGTTGGAGCAGAGGATCGTGTCGAGCGCCTCGGATTGCCACTGGGCGTCGAAGCCGGGCTCGGTCAGGTCGGTCTGCAGCACCGCTACGTTGCCCCGGCCCGCGAAGCGGTCGCGCAGCATCTCCACGTACAGCGGGTCGTGGTCGACCAGCACCAGCCGCTCGCGTGCGGTGAGCATCTGGCTGAGGTTGCCGATGCCGGCGCCCGCCTCCAAGAGGCGCTGCCCCATGAAGGGCGCCGCTTGACGCATCA
Source organism: Pirellulimonas nuda (assembly GCF_007750855.1). Taxonomy (GTDB): domain Bacteria; phylum Planctomycetota; class Planctomycetia; order Pirellulales; family Lacipirellulaceae; genus Pirellulimonas; species Pirellulimonas nuda. Next base: position 6,034,310 of record NZ_CP036291.1, on the reverse strand, counting down.
GCCAGCGGTTGTAGCGCTTCGCGCGGTCGCAGCTCCGCAGCACGTACATGCCGGTGTGGTCGGTGAACTTGGTGTCCCAGAACCGGCACGCCGCCAGCCGCCACAGGGCGCGCAGGCCGTCCATCAGGCTGGTCTTTTTGCCGTCGGCGGCGACGCGGCCGCGGTAGCTGACGGGGGTTTCGTAGATGCGGGCGCCCCACTGGGCGAGGCGGCAGGTGAGCTCCGGCTCCAGGTCGAAACCATCGGACGTGAGCCGCAGCTCGCGGAGGATGTCGGCGCGGACCGCCTTGTAGCAGGTCTCCATGTCGGTGAGGTTCAGGTCGCACAGCATGTTGGCCGCGGTGGTCAGCACGCGGTTGCCCAGCGAGTGCCAGAACAGCAGCGCGCGGCGTTCGCCCCCGGCGAAGCGCGAGCCGAACACCGCGTCCGCGTGCCCAGCGAGGATCGGCCGCAGCAGCCGCGGCAGCTCGTGGGGGTCGTACTCCAGGTCGGCGTCTTGCACCACGGCCACGTCGCCGGTCATCTCGGCGATCGCGCGGCGCACCGCGGCGCCCTTGCCCTGGTTCTGCGGCGAGCGGATCAGCCGGACGCGCGGGTCGCCTTCGGCGATGGCGGCCACCACGTCGGCGCCGCCGTCGGTCGAGCCGTCGTCGACGACGATCACTTCCAGCTCGAGGCTGACGGGCGCGCACAGCAGACGCTGGAGCATCGGGCCGATGGTCCAGCGCTCGTTGTACAGCGGCACCAGCACCGAGAGCCGCCGCAGGGACTGCACGCGTCCGCGGGCCGCGTTGGCCTCGCTCAGCGGGCAGGGGGTGTCTGGCAGGCGCGGGGCGGCGGGCGGCGGGGCGAGTACGGCAGCGGCTTGGTCGGTCATGGTTCTTCCGGTAAGCGTTCGCAAAAGCGCTACGCAAGCGTAGTTCGCGGCGGCGCGCGGGGGCGGTCCGGTTGTGCCGGTTGTCGGGCGCGCCCGCGCCACGGGCCGGTTTGTGAGCTAAGAACGGGGAGACGCGCCACGCGATTGCAGCCCAGGAGTAGACGCACGTGAGTAGTTACCGCGACACGGCAGCGACCCCCTATCTGGGCGTTGTGACGACCCCCTCGAACGCGGCGTCGCGGCGGGCGCTGCTGCTGCTGATGAGGGTGGGGGCGTTTGCGGCGATCGCCGTCGGCGCCGCTCGCATCGCAGACACGGTGGCGGGCGCCGACGCGCGGAACGACTTCGCCCACTACTACCTCTCGGCGCGGATGCTGCTAGAGGGAGAAAACCCCTACACCACGCCGCTGGCGCCACGCTGCGAGGCGCTGGGTTTCGAACAAGACCCGCGGATCCCCTACGGCGCCAACCCGCCGCTGCTGATCCGCTCGATGGCCTGCATCGCCTGGGCGCCCCCCGGAGCGGCGTACCTGGCTTGGCTGCTGACGCAGGTGGGGTGCCTGGTCGGCCTGGCGCTGGTGCTCAGGCGGCTCACCTTCCAGGGGGGGGACGGAACGTGGCAACTGGTCGGCCTGGCGGTGCTGGTGAACAGCAGCGCGGTGATGACGCACTTCTACTACTCGCAGGTGCAGCTCCCGGTGGCGCTGGCGATCGCCGGCGCCGTGCTGCTGCGGGTGCGCGGCCGCACCGCCAGCGCGATGGCGTTGGCCACCGCGGCGGCGGCGTTCAAGCTCTACCCCGCGGTGCTGCTGCCGTGGTTCTTGCTGAGCGGGCTGCGTGGCTGGGGAGACCTGGCAAAGCGGGTGGCTGCGGCGGCCGCCGTTGGGCTGGCCGCGCTAGCGGTGACGGGCCCAGAGATGTGGCTCAGCTTTGTGCAAGAAGGGCTGCCGGTGATTCAATTAAGCGTCGGCGGGAGCTGGACGAACTACTCGCTGCCGTCGCTGGCGAAGATGCTCTCGGGCGCCGTGGCGGGCGATCTGGCCAGTCCTCCGGCCTGGAGCGCCCCGCTGGGGAAACTGCTGGGGCTGCTGGCCATCGCCGCGGCCTACGGGCGCGTGCTGTACGGCGGGCTAAAGCCGGCCGCCGAGGCGTCGCTGCTGTGCTTGGCGATGATGGCGGCGTCGTTGGTGTGCTGGAGCCACTACTTCGTGCTGGCCGCACTGCCCGCGGCGGTGCTGACGGCCGGCGCCCGCGGGCGCGGCCCGCGGGCGATGCTGGTCGCGGCGCCGCTGGCGGTGTTGCTCCTGTGGCCAGAGCTAGACGCCGCCACGCCGTTCTTCCAACCGCTGGCCGCCCGCGTGCTTCTGCACTTCTACCCGCTGGCGGTGATGGGCCTGGCGGCGTGGATGATCGCAGACGCAAATAGCGCAGAGATTGAAAAGAAGCCGCAGTATGAGCAATAGCCGCCGAGCTACGCTCGGCGGGGTGGTTGTATGGGTGACGTTAGATGGGTGAGGTTGCTCTGCTGCACCAGCCGGGGCGTAGCCCGACGGCTAGGGCGGCTCGGTAGATAGACGCGTTCAGCGGGGTTTGCGACCGACCTACCCTTAGCGCTGCGTGGTCCCGTAGAATCGTTGTGAGACTTGTCGATCTGACCGCGAAGGAGCGTTTATGTGCGGAATCGTTGGCTATATCGGCCCCAAGACGGCTTCGGAGTACCTGATCGAGGGGCTCCGCCGGCTCGAGTACCGGGGCTATGACAGCTCTGGGCTGGCGACCATCGAAGAGGGGGGGCTGTCGGTTACCAAGACCACCGGCCGGATCGACCGACTCGCCGAAGCGCTCGCCAAGAACCCCCCCGACGGCTCCGTGGGCATCGGTCACACCCGCTGGGCGACGCACGGCATCGCCAGCGACGAGAACTCCCACCCACACCTGGGGGGCGACGGCTCGTTGGCGCTGGTGCACAACGGCGTGATCGAGAACTTCCGCCCGCTGAAAGAGAAGCTCATCGCCCTGGGGTACGAGTTCCTCTCCGCGACCGACAGCGAGGTGGTGGCGCACCTGCTGGACCACGAGATCCAGCAGCGGCTCGCCGAGCCCACGACGGACGGCGGCGATCCCCACGCGCCGCTGGTCGAAGCCGTGCAGGCGACCCTCGCCCAACTGCGGGGCACCTACGGCATCGCGGTGGTCTTCCGCGACTGGCCCGACGTGATCATCGCCGCCCGGCTCGGCAGCCCGCTGGTGGTGGGCGTAGGAAAAGGAGAGCACTACCTGGCGAGCGACGGCTCTCCGCTGGTGGGCTTTACCGACAAGATCGTCTATCTATCCGACCACGAGGTGGCCGTCATCTCGGCGGGCGCCTTGCGGGTTGTGAACCGCGACGCGGGGCACATCAGCCACGTGGTGAAGCGACTGGAGATCGACGCCAGCCAGGTAGAGCTTGCTGGGTTTCCGCACTACATGCTCAAGGAGATCTTTGAGCAGCCCGAGACCATCCGCGCCGCGATGCGCGGGCGTCTGGACGCGGACCAAGCGACCGCGGTGTTCGGCGGGCTGAACCTGTCGCCGCAGCAACTGCGGGCCGTCGACCGCATCGTGCTGACCGCCTGCGGCACCAGTTGGCACTCCGCCATGCTGGGCGAGTACATGCTGGAGGCGTTTGCGCGTATCCCGGTGGAGGTGGAATACGCCAGCGAGCTGCGCTACCGCAACCCGCCGCTGACACGCGACACGCTGTTGTTTGCCTTGACGCAGAGCGGCGAGACGATCGACACGCTGGCGGCGCTGCGGGAGGTGAAGCGTAAGGGGCACCCGACGCTGGCGATTTGCAACGTGGTGGGGAGCAGCATCGCCCGCGAGGCGGACGGCGGCATCTACCTGCACGCGGGGCCCGAGATCGGCGTCGCCTCGACCAAGGCGTTCACGTCGCAGTGCGTGGTGCTGGCGCTGTTGTCGCTGTACTTCGGCCGGCTGCGGCACCTGAGCTTCGAGGCGGGGCTGCGGATCATCGAAGAACTGCGGGCGCTGCCCGAGCAGGTAGAGCAGGCGCTGGACACGAACAACATCTGCCGTCAGGTCGCCGCCAAGTACTCCTCGGCGGACAACTTCTTGTACCTGGGCCGGCAGTACAACTTCCCCACGGCGCTCGAGGGCGCCCTGAAGCTGAAAGAGATCAGCTACATCCACGCAGAGGGCTACCCCGCGGCAGAGATGAAGCACGGCCCGATCGCCCTGGTAGACGAGAACACGCCCAGCGTGTTCATCGTGCCGCACGGGCCGGTGTACGAGAAGGTGTTGTCGAACATGGAAGAGATCAAGGCGCGCGGCGGCCCGGTGATCGCCATCGTCGACGAGCACGACAGCCGCGCCGCAGAGCTGGCGGACGACGTGATCAGCGTGCCGGTAGTCGCGGACTTCGCCCAGCCGATCGTCTCGGTCGTGCCGCTACAGTTGCTGGCGTATCACATCGCGGTGCTGCGTGGGTGCGACGTCGACAAGCCGCGGAACCTAGCCAAGAGCGTAACCGTGGAGTAGTCGGCGCCCGGAAGTCATCACCCCGCCCCGAAGGCTCGGCCCAGGCCGTGTAATGCGTGCTTACCGCGCTCGACCGCAAGCTGCTCCGCGACCTCGGCCAGATGGCGGGCCAGGTGGTGATGATCGCGCTGGTGATCGGCGCCGGGGTGGCGGCGCTGGTGAACAACCAGACGATGCTCCGCTCGCTGGAGGCGACGCGCGAGGCGTTCTACGACCGCTACCGCTTTGCCGACGTGTTCGCCAACGTCAAACGGGCGCCCGACTCGCTCGCCGACAGGATCGCGGACATCCCCGGGGTGGCGCTGGTCGAGACGCGGATCGTCGAAGGGGTGAACCTCTCCGTGCCGGGCCTCGACGAGCCCGCCGTTGGGCAGATCATCTCGATGCGTACGTCGACCCCACCGCTGCTCAATCAGGTTTACCTCCGGCGCGGCCGCATGCTGGCGCCCCGGCGCGACGACGAGGTGCTCGCCAGCGAGAAGTTCGTCAACGAGAACAACCTGCGGGTCGGCGATGAGATCGTCGCGATCCTCAACGGCACGCGCAAGCCGCTGCGGATCGTGGGCGTGGTGCTCTCGCCCGAGTACGTCTTCCAGATCAAGCCGGGCGACCTGGTCCCCGACCCCAAGCACTACGGCGTGCTGTGGATGGACCACGACGTGCTCGCGATGGCGTACGACATGGAGGGGGCGTTCAACGACGTCTCTGCCGAGCTGCTCCGCGGCGCCGACCTGCAGGACGTGCTGTTCCGCATGGATAAGCTGATCCGCCCCTACGGCGGCCGGGGCGCCTACGGGCGCAAGGATCAGGTCTCCCACATGCTGCTGGAGAGCGACATCCAGGGACTCAAGACGATGGGCCTGGTGGCGCCGTCCATCTTCCTTGCGGTGGCGGCGTTCCTGGTGAACGTGGTGCTTACTCGGATGCTCAGCCTGCAACGCGAACAGATCGCCGCGCTCAAAGCGTTCGGCTACTCGAACGTCGAAGTGGGCTGGCACTACCTGAAGTTCGTGCTGCTGATCGCGATCGTCGGCGCCGCCATCGGAACCATCGGGGGCGTTTGGCTGAGCCGCGGGTTTACGGAGATGATCGCCCGCGTCTACCAGTACCCGGAGCTGCTGTTCGCGGGGCGTTGGGGGGTGGTGGGCGCCGCCGGGGGCGTTGCGATCGGCGCGTCGGTGCTGGGGGCGATCAGCGCCGTGTGGCAGGCGGTCCGTCTGCCCCCGGCTGAAGCGATGCGCCCCGAGCCCCCCGCGTCGTTCCGCCCCACGCTTATCGAGCGGCTTGGCCTCGGGCGGTTCACCCCCAACGTGGTGAAGATGATCCTCCGCCAACTCGAACGCCAGCCGGTGAAAACCGCCTTCTCGGTGCTCGCGATCGCAACCGCGATCGGCATCGTCGTCGTCGGGAACTTCATCCGAGACTCGATCGACTTCGTTCTGGACCTGCAGTTCCGCCGCGTGCAGCAGTACGACCTGCAGATTGCCCTCGCGGAGCCCCTGTCGCGCGACATGGTCTACGAGCTCCAGCACCTGCCGGGGGTGTGGCGGGTCGAGCCGACCCGCGGCGTGTCTGCCAATCTGGTCAACGGGCGCCGCCATCGACGGATCGGCATGCTGGCGATGGAATCGGGCGCTACGCTCACGCGCACGCTTGACCGCCGCGGCGCGGCTTACGCCATCCCGCCGGGGGGCCTCGTGTTGTCTCGGTCGCTGGGCAGATCGCTCGACCTCGGCGCCGGCGATACGGTGCGTGTCGAGATCCTCGAGGGGAAGCGTCCCATCGTCGACCTGCCCGTGGTGGCGCTGCTGGACGACGTGGCGGGGCTAAACGCGTTTCTGAGCCTCGACCAGCTCTCGAAGCTCATGCGCGAGGGCCCGCGCGCCAACGGCGCCGTGCTGACGATCGATCCCGCGACGCGCGACGAGGTGTACCGCCAGCTCAAGGAGGTCCCGATGGTGGCCGGGGTCACCGTCAAGAACAACGCCCTGGTGAGCTTCCAGGAAACCATCGCCAAAAACCTGGGCTTCATGCGGGTCATTAACCTTTCGTTCGCGATCATCATCGCGGTCGGCGTGGTGTACAACGGCGCCCGCATTGCGCTCTCCGAGCGCAGCCGCGAGCTTGCCACCCTGCGCGTGATCGGCTTTACCCGGGGCGAGATCTCCGCCATCCTGCTCGGCGAGCTGGGGGTGGTCACGCTGATGGCCACCCCGCTGGGGCTGCTGATGGGGTACTACATGGCCTGGGCTTTGGCGTACTTTATGGATCAAGAGGTGTTCCGCTTCCCGCTGGTGGTCAGCCGCGCCACCTTTGGGCTGGCGGCGTCGGTGGTGCTGGCGGCGTCGCTGGCGTCGGGGCTGATCGTCCGCCGCCGGCTCGACGAGCTCGACCTGATCGCCGTGCTCAAGTCACGCAGTTGAAACAGGACACCTTCGATGACGAAGGACAGCCACGAAAAGGCACAAAAAAGCAAAAAGACGGACGATTGCCAATGAACACCGTGCGCGGATCGTTCGTGAACTCGCGCTGGTCACTCCGGCTCTGCCGTTGGGTATGCCCTTTTTTGTGCTTCGTTGTGCCTTTTTGCGGCTATCGTCCTTCATCCGTGTTGTCCGTGTCATCCGTGGTTAAAACCGTCCGGCGTCGTCCATGAACTACTGGCTCAGTCGACTGTTCCTCATTGGCCTGGGCGTCACCGTGGTGGGCCTCGCCGCGGTCGCGTTCTGGCCCCAGGCAGAGCCCGTGGACCTTGCCGCTATCGATCGCGGCGGGATCACCGTCACCGTGGACGAGGACGGCAAGACCCGCATCCGCGAGAAGTACATCGTCTCGACTCCCCTCTCCGGCAGGCTGCTGAGGATCGGCCTCGACCCGGGCGACCCAGTCGCGAAGGGGAAAACGCTGCTGGCGACCATCGAACCGCGCGACCCCGACCTGCTGGACGCCCGCGCCCTTGCGCAGGCCGAAGCGCGGGTCAAGAGCGCCGAGGCGGCGCTCCGGCAGGTGGCGCCCCAGCTCGAACAAGCCAAGCTCGAACAAGCCAACGCCGAGGCGGAGGTCGAGCGCGTGCGCAGCGCGGCCCGCGGCGGCGGGGCCACGCAGAGCGAGGTCGACTCCATCTCGCTCCGCAACCGCTACGCGATCGAGGCGGTCCGCTCCGCCCGGTACGGCGAAGAGATCGCCCAGTTCGAGCTGGAGCAGGCCCGCTCTGCGCTGCTCCGCTCGCGCCCCGGCGCGGACGACGACGCATCGGACGCTATCTCGGACGCCGCCGGCAACGGCTGGACCTTCACCATCCGCTCGCCGATCGACGGACGCGTGCTGCGGGTGTTGCAGGAGAGCTCCGCGGTGCTTGCCTCGGGGACGCCGCTGCTGGAGCTGGGCGACCCCTCCGACTTGGAGGTGGAGATCGACGTCCTCTCCAGCGACGCGGTGAAGATCAAGCCCGGCGCGAGGGTGATTCTCGAGCACTGGGGGGGCGATCGTCCGCTCGAGGGACGCGTGCGGCTGGTCGAGCCGGCCGGGTTCACCAAGATCTCTACCCTCGGCGTTGAGGAACAGCGTGTGAACGTGATCGTCGATCTGGTCGACCCACCCGCCGAGCGGTCCGAGATCGGCGACGGCTTCCGGGTCGAGGCCCGCATCGTGGTGGATGAAGTCGCCGACGCGCTCCGCGTCCCCACCAGCGCGTTGTTCCGCTCGGGCGACGACTGGGCGGTGTTCGTGGTCGATCAGCCGACGCTCGACGGCTCGGGCCGCGTTACCCAAGGCGCCGCCGTGAAGCGGCTGGTGGAGATCGGCCGCGACAACGGCTTGCAGGCCGAGGTTACCGACGGGCTTACCGAGGGAGACGTCGTGATCGTCCATCCCAGCGACCGGGTCTCCGAAGGAGTGAAGGTCGCGCGTCGGTAGCCCCGGCGGCCATTCTCGACCAGAAGCCGCCCGCATTGGGCCCGCGGTTCCGTCGCGGAAAGCGGGCCCCGACCCGCTCGCGATCAGCGGCGCCGCGTCCCCCGAATCGTCGCCAGCGACAGGGCGACGAGCGACAGAGCGACCAGCGTTGAGGGTTCCGGCACCGAGGCCGCCGCCACGCCCGCGCTGGCCGGGAGGGGTCCGGTAAAGGCGGCAACCCAGATGTCGTAGTCCGCCAGGTCCACCATGAAGTCGTGGTTGTGGTCGGCGGCCGGGTGGTTGGTCTCGTTGCCGAGCTGCCCGAGCGTGTCTCGCCACACGGTGTAGTCGGCCGCGTCTATGTAGCCGTCGCCGTTGTAGTCGCCGGTCATGTAGTTGGGGCCGCCGACGTTGGTGAGCAGCTTCGTGCCGTAGGGTACACCCTTGGTCGATTCGAGCCTGCCCTGCGAAGCGGTCGGTTGCGACGGCGGCACGGTCGGGTCGTTGCTGGCGAGGTCGCCGTGGGAGCCGGTGAAACTCTGCCGGTAGTCGAGCGGGGCGCCGGCAGAACCCGAGCCGGGGTTGTCCGTCAGGTTGCTGATGTGCCAATCGGCGGCGGTCTGACCGGTCGAGTTGCCCCAGCGGGCGATGTACTCGGTCTCTACCCCGGTGGCCACGTACACGCCGCCGGGCTCCAGCCCGGGCGTCACGGTGGTCTGCCCCGCTCCGGGCACGAAAACCGTCGTGCCGGGCGTCTCGACGCCGAACGTGATCGGCGCGTAGGTCCGACCGAAGACCGCCTCGCGGGCCTCGGCGTGGATGCCGATCGCGTCGAGGATCACCCAGCCTTCGCGTCCGGTCGGAAGATCGAGGCCGTCGTTGCCGTTGTCGAGGTCGAAGGCGATGGTTGGCTTCACTGCGTCGCCGCCGTCGTTGCGGATCAGCCAGGCGGTAAAGCCGCCGTTCTCGATGACCCCCTCGTCGAATTCATCCGACGCGCCGATGCTGCTTCCGGCGCCCGACCCGAAGCCGGGCCCGGAGCCCGTGTTCACCAGGTCGGTCGTCCCGGGGCGGACCGAGTACTGGCTGCCGCCGGCGCCCGCCGCGTCGCCCCCGCTGCGGAGCGTCAAGAAGCCGTTGCTGCCGATCGAGGCGGCGCCCAGGTCGAAGATGTTGTCGATCTGCCCCGCGCCGCCGGTGTGGCTGACGTTGTCTTCGTTCTCGATGAACAACAAGAAGTGGTTGGCGAGCGACATGCCCGGGGCCCCGCGCAGCTCGATGAACTCGTCACGCAGCTCGACCCCGTCGCCACCCGGGTCGAAGAAGATCTCGTTGATAAACAGATCGGCGGGGGCTTGCGTTGCGCCCACGATCAAAAGCAGGGAGGCGAGCGTGTGTGTAGCCGCGGCGCGGAGACTCAGCAGCATGGGGGGCCCGTGGATGGAGGGACTGCCAGGAAGGACGGGCCGCCCGTGCGGCCCCGCCGAACCACGAAGATAGCAGCCGCGCGCCGGATGTCGGTGAAGGTTCGCCTAAGGCTGCGCGAAGATTTGGTGAAGGCGCCGCGCCGGCTATTCCCGTTCCTCTGCGCTCCTGGTCAAACCAATACCACGGCGACTCAACGCGAGTCGTCCTTGGCCGCCAACCCACGGATCGATCGATGCCCAAGCGACCTCGTGCTGGATTTACGCTGGTAGAACTTCTGGTGGTGATAGCCATTATCGGCGTGCTCGTCGCGATGCTGCTACCCGCGGTGCAGTCAGCGCGGGAAGCCGCGCGTCGGGTGGTTTGCTCAAGCAACGTCAAGCAGATCGAGCTCGCGCTGCTCAACACCCACGACTCGATGGGAGAGTTCCCCAAGGGCCTGTACTCCGCCTCAAAGTCGACCAACGACGCCAACCAGAGCCCCGAGGACGGGCTGAGCTGGATGTCGAAGATCCTCCCGGCCCTCGAAGAGCAGGGGGCGTACGACCGGTTGGTGAACAACGGGGTGCCCGGCTACAACGGCGACCCCTGGAAGCCCTACATCTTCGTCCAGGCCGCGATGGCCGGCGTCGAGACGCTCCCCGGCGCCGACACCGTGGTTCCCACGTTCTTGTGCCCCAGCACCGATCTTCCGACGTCGATGCCCGCCTCGGCCTACTTTAACGCCGGGGACGGCAAGGACCTGCGCTACGCCTTTGGTACGACCCACTACAAGGGGTCGCGGGGCTTCTGCGACAACGGCATGTTCCTCAGGACCGAAGAGGCCCTCGCGTCGGGGTCGTGCTCGGCCGACTACGACGGCGACGGCACGCTGGAGAAGGTCGAGAAGAAGCCCAAACGCAGCGTCCGCATCACCGACGTGCTCGACGGCACCTCGAAGACGATCTCCGTCGGCGAGTCGGCCTACTTTGTGTCGCTCACCAGCTTCCCGACCTGGGCCGGCGCCTTCTACGAGGACGGCGCCGTGATGTTCAAGACCCGCGACCCAGTGAACTGCAACCTCGGCGGGCCGCGTCAGTTCCCGCTCTCCGACCAAGACCGCAAGTACCTTCCTTCTGGCTCCGGCTCCGACGACTGCTCCTACAGCTGGCACCCCGGCGGCGCTCAATTCGGTTTTGTCGACGGCTCGGTGCACTTCCTCACCGAAGACCTCGACGTGCGGATCTTTCAACTCCTGGGTGACCGACGTGACGAACAAGTGTATGGCGAACTTTAATCGGCGATTGTTTTGCGTCGCGACGCTGGCGACGCTGGTGGGTTGCGGCGGCGGACCAGACTATCCGATCGCGCCGGTCCACGGCGTCGTCTCGATCGACGGCAAGCCGCTCGAAGGGGGCCGGCTGATGTTTGCACCCGTGGCCGCCCCCGGCGCGCTCAAGTCGGGGAAGCCGGGCTTTGCCGATATCGACGCGGACGGCAGCTACGCCGTCGGCACCTACGCCGACCAGGACGGCGCGGTGGTCGGAGAGCACTGGGTGTCGCTGATCAACCTCGACCCCAAGTCTCCGGCCGGGCAGCGGATCAAGGCCGAACGGGTCACCGTGCCCAACCGCGTCACCGTGGTCGACGGCCAGGACAACCAGATCGTGATCGAGCTAACCACGCAGCAGATCAAGCAGCACGGTCAGTTCAAGTAGCGGCCGATCGGGGCGGGGCTTTGCCTTAACGCCGCGCACATCAACCCCTCGGCGCTCGGTAGATCTGCTCTACGTCGGCCGGCCGGCTCCAGTCCTATGACCACTCCTAGGTCCGCTTGCGGGCGACGCCCGCCGCCAGGGCCAGCGTGGCCGCCGCAGTGAGGACCGAGGCGGGCTCGGGGACCGGCGCCGGTGTGATGTCTAGGCCCTGGAACCGCGCGCCGTTGGGCGCCAGCGGCGAGAAGCCGGGGACAAACGTCGCCGGGTCTGGCGCGTACTCCCCGTAGGTCAGCGTGAACACGTCGCCGGCCTGGAACGGGATCGAGAGGCCGAACAGGTCGTCGTCGACCGGGGTGCCGGGCGCCTCGTCGAGCAGCGTGACGTTTGGCTCCGCGACCGTGGCGACGTCTGTCAGACGCAGGCCGATCTGGCCGTCGAAGATCGACAACAGCAATCCCCCGGGCCCCTCGAGCCGGAAGAACTCGAAGCTCTCGTCCTTCACACCGTCAAAGTAGAGGGCGTTGATCACGCCGGCGTGGTCGAACGAGAAGGCAATCGCCTCCGGCTGGCCGGCGGCCGAGCCGCCCAGCAGGTTGAACTTGTCGATCTCGCCGTCAGTTGCGCCCGCGATCGGGCGCGAGTTGATGCCTAGCCCGGCGCTGCGGACATCGAACCAGCCGCCCGACGGCAAGGCGCTGGCGTTCATGGCGACCCCATCGGCCACCAGCACGCCCGCGGCCTGCCCGTTTAGCGGGCTGGCCGGCGTATCGAACCGGAAAGAAGCGGCCGAGGCGTCGCCGGCCAGCGCTGTGGCGACGCAGACAGACAAGAAGCAAGCGCAGCGCGAGGCGATCATAGCGGACTCTGGAGTGGCGGCGTCCGGGGGCGGCCCGGTAGAAAAAAAAGGGGCCGCGTGGCGCGATCCGCCACGCGACCCCCAATGCAAGCAGCACTGCGTCCGGCCTTAACGGCGACGCAGGCCCAGCAGGGCCAAACCGGCCAGCGTAGCCAGGGCGACCGAAGCGGGCTCGGGGACCGCGGCGCCGGTCGTGCCCGGCGAGCCGATGCCGAACTGGTTCGCGTCGTTGGCGAGCACCGACTGGAACGCGCCGCCGACCCCGACGGTGCTGAACGCCATCTGGTTCACGTCCCACGACTGCCCGCCGTTGGCGTTGGCGTCCGGGTAGAGCTGACCGTCGATCTGATCGGCGCCGGTGGGGGGGCCGAACGACAAGAAGATGCCGACCCCGTCGCCACCCTGACCCAGGCCCGAGCCGTCGTGGATGCCGATCTGGACTCCAGAAACCGCACTGCCCCAGGCAGCCAGGAACTCGGCGACCGCGCCGTCGACGCCATCGCTATTGACAAACACGGCCGACTCGCCGGGGGCGATCGACGGGACGCCGGACATCAGGTCGGCCGCGGCGGCGTCGAACGAGTCGTCGTCGAACCACAGGTCGCCGTCGGTCAACGCGGTCCAGGCCATGTCGCCGACGTTGCTGATTTCTACCCAGTCGGCGGTGAGGTTGGAACCGGGCTCGTTGCCCATCCACATCTCGGTAAGGCGCAGGTCGAAAGCGGCCAAGGACGGCGCGGCGGACAACGCCACAGCAGCGCAGAACAACAACGACAACTTCTTCATGAGGACACTCCACAGGAGGTGAACGACCGCCCGCTCCCACACGGAGGGGGCTTTCTCTGAGAGTGCCTATTATTCTGGCCGGCGTTTTGAGCGGGCTAAGGATCGGTGAATAGCAGATGAAGTTTTCGTGAAAGCCGGCGGCCGCTCGCGTGGCGCGTCAAATCGGAGCGCACGGCGGCGAGCGGGAGGCAACAAAAAAAGGGCGTGGCCGGGCATTGGGCCCGGCCACGCTAGCGGTAGTAGATTGAATTTGCCGAAGCGACTAGCAAACGCGCCGCCGGCGGCAGCCGACCAGCGCCAGCCCGCCCGAGAGGGCGATCAACAACGCACCCGGCTCGGGGACCGCAGCGGCGCCGATGGCGCCCACGGCGGGCTGTCCGAAGGCCCCCGCCCAGACCGAGTAGTCGGTGGCGTCAACGGGGCCGGTTTGGGACGGGGCGCGGTTGGCGAGTGCTGACCCGTCGAGGTCGAGGTTGTCGCGCCAGGTGGTGTAGTCGGCGGCGTCGACGGAGCCGTCGTTGTTGTAGTCGCCGAGGGCGCCGCCAGTCGCGGTTCCTTCAATGGTGATGTTGTCAAAGCGGTTGTTTCCACTGGCGTTGGTTCCTCCATCGAGCTTGATGGCGAAGACAACCGACGGGGCGTTTTCAACTTCAGAGATCGCTGAAAGGTCGTAAGCCTCAAGCGTCCACGTCGAGGAAAGCACCCCGGTGTCCGTTTCAAATGAAGTGAAGCTGACGCCATCGGTAGAGTAGAGGAATTCGCGACTGGTGAAGCCAGTTGCCGTGCCACGTTGCGCCCAAGACACCCTAATGTCCTCGAACCCAGCTGTGCTAACCGACAGCAGAATGCTCATCCCGTTGTTCGAGAAGGCGCCATCAACCGAGGCGCCAACCAACGGAGAAAGAGATTGGCCGGCGGGGGCCCCTTGCTGCGCGTTGAGTTCATCGCCCGAAAAGCGCTGGATGGCGGTGTAGGCGCCGTCGTCTCCGGCGGTCGCCGTGTTGAACTGCGCCAAAGCTAAGGCGCCCGTCCCCCGATCTGCCGCTTGTGGGAAGTCGCTGGGCGTAAAGCCCAACGAGCCGCTCGGCAAGCTGCTTGAGTTCTGATCCCAGTAGGCGATCAACACCGCATGGGCCGGAGCGGACAGCGATAGGAACGCTACCGCGGCTAGTGGCAGCAGGGGGCTCATCGAGCGAAGCCTTGCGGGTGAGGGCTGCAACATTGGCGGAGCTGGGTCGCGCACCGCACCTTCCTGAGCAGCGGCGAGCGGTGAACGTGCTGCTAGGCGACTGTTGCATCCTGAGGTTTGCGATTTTTTCGCGATCGCCCGGACCGCAAGCGGTATGACGCGGCGCCGATGGCGGCAACGGCGCCGAACAGAGAGGCGCTGGGCTCGGGGATGGCGGCGATGGCGGGGGAGATGTTGCCGTATACGGCGATACCAAGCGTGTTATCCAACGCTATGAGCCGCAGGATTCCTGTATCGCCGGAAGCGCCTGACCCTCGCAATGTGAAGATAATCGAGTCACCGGGCAAGAGATCCGGGACCGAGGCAAGAGTCTGATTCTCGAGCAGAAATTGTCCATTGCTTGGAATCGATGAAATAGTTGCAATGCTGTCTGTCCACACGGGAAGAGAGTTGCGTTCAACGATCGCATCAATCGAGACCGAGGGAGGACCCTTTGATGATCGGGATAGACCGATTGAAAACGAATCCAGTTTCGTCGTGAAACCCTCATTAACGCGGAAACCCCAGCGAAAATAATCATCGTCTTCGCCGTCCCAGTCGTCGAATCCGAAAGTGAGCGTACCAGGATTTACCAGGTCAGCCCCGGCGACGAGAGGAAAGTCCGTGACTAGGACGGAGCTCCGGTCTGCGTTGGCTGCAACGGAACGTTGCCCAACGATGGCTGCGTCATAGCCGACAACGAGGTCGGCAGGCGATTGGTTTGCTG
Source organism: Pirellulimonas nuda (assembly GCF_007750855.1). Lineage (GTDB taxonomy): Bacteria > Planctomycetota > Planctomycetia > Pirellulales > Lacipirellulaceae > Pirellulimonas > Pirellulimonas nuda. The sequence continues at coordinate 6,019,280 of NZ_CP036291.1, read as the reverse complement.
TGAGCAACGCGACCGTGACTGCAACGCAAGATACTACTACTGGAGATCTCATCGTCAGCTACTCCGTCTGTCAGCGCCGACGGCCGTGCTCCTTCACCAGCCCCAGCGGGGGTGTTGCGACCGCTGGGTGGGCCGCTTTCGCGTTCTCAGCGTAATTCCCGCAAATTCGGTTTTCAAATTTTTTTAGTAGGCGCTTTCACCGCGTTTCTGGTCGGGATGGGGGGGCGCAAAAACAAAGGGCGCCCCGGCTTTCGCTGGGGCGCCCTTCGCACTCGGGCTGCTGGCGCCGTAAGGCCTTATGAGCCCCGGACTTCGATCCGCTTGGGCTGCGCCTCGGGCCGCTTGGTGATGGTCACGTGGAGCACGCCCGCGTTGAGGTCGGCCTCGATGGTGTCGGGGTCGACCGTCTCGGGCAGGCTGAGGGTCCGCGTTACGCGGCCGTAGGCCCGCTCGTTGTGCCAGACCTTGCGGTCCTGGTCGGCCGCGGGGGCGGGCCGTTCTACGGAGATCGAGAGCTGCCCCTTGTCGAAGGTCAACTCAACGGCCTCAGGCGAGGCGCCCGGCACGTCGAGCTCGACGTGCAGCTTGTCGCCGGCTTCCCACACGGTCGCCGGGGTCCGCCAAGCAGACGGGCCCTCGGACTTCACCGCGCCGCTGCCGAAGAAGTGATCGAACAACGTGTCGATCTCCGGCAGGGCGTTCCGCAAACGGTTGGACTGAACTGCGCTAGACATGGCTTTTTTCCTCCTCAGGAAATGGAGAAAACGGGGATTGGTTTCTCGGTTTTGCCCCACCGTGGGGCCTGATTGAGGAAGAAGCAAGTCGTGTGCCGATGTCATGCTGGTGTTCACAAGTCGTTATTTGTGAACATGTTGCGCAATTTTGAAATGCAGTCCACTGTCATGGCAAATGCCATGATGGCAGGTTTACCAACAGCTTCGCAGAGCTTGCGAAGATTGGCGCACGTCAAAATGGCAGGTGGTAATTCTGGCGCGCCGGGGGCGAGGACGCCCCGGCTCCCTTCTCGAGGTTCGCTTACGCTTCACTGCGTCTCCGCGCCTCTGCGAGAGTCTTACTCGGCCCCCTCGGCCGAGAGATCGACGCAGACAATCTCTTTATCGTTCCGCGCGAATACACACTTCTGGGCGAACGCCGGGTGCGACCACACCACCGGGCGCCCGAACGCTTCGCCTGTGGGCTCGAGCAGGTGGGTGCGGCCATGCTCGGTGTAGCCGTCGCGGGTGAGCGTGGCGAAGATCAGGTCGCCCAGCTCGTTGAAGAGCACCGTCTGATCGCCCCGGCGGACCAAGAAGGCCGTGCCGTGCCGGCCGCGTTGGTCGCCCATCACGGGTTCGCGTTCTTGCCACAGACGCTGGCCCGATTCGAGGTCGACGGCGATCAATGCGCTCTGCTGCATGTCGACGCCGTAGATCGTGTCGCCGTCGATGTAGGGGGTGCTGTTCGAGCAGTAGACGGCCGTCTTGGGCTTGCCGGTCCACACGTAGTCCGCGCCCCGGCCGTCGGCGTCTAGACGCATCAGGGCGCCGACGTTGCCGATGCCGCTGGCGTACAGCAGGTCGCCCTTCTGCTGGGGCGCCATGATGGACATCGCGTAGGAGGGCTCTAGCGGCAGGCTCCAGAAGACCTCGCCCGTCTTGGGGTCGAGGCCGCTGATGTTCTGGGCGTCCCAGATCACGACCTGGTCGTTCCCGCCGTGGGTGATAAGCGTCGGCGGGCAGTAGCCGGGCTCGATGGAGGTGAGCGCGCGCCATGCCTCTTCGCCCGTTTCCTTGTTGAAGGCGACCGCGACGCTTCCCTCGCCCCCCACGACACATATCAACAGGTCGCCGTAGACCAGCGGGTGGGCAGAGTGGCCCCAGATGGGCGTCTTGGCGCCGAAGTCCTCGGGGAAGAACTTCTTCCACACCAGCGATCCGTCGGAGGTCTTCAGGCAGCGCAGGTCCCCCTCGGCGCCGAGGGTGTAGACGCGGTCGCCATCCACGGTCGGCGTGCAACGCGGGCCGCTGGGGTAGGAGATCTGGTACTGGCGTGGGTAGGTGTGCTTCCAAAGCTCTTCGCCGGTGGCGGCGTCGAGGCAGAGCAGCCGCTCTTCGCCCTGCAGCTCGGCGCGGGCGCCGGCGTTGTTGGTGACGTCTCCTGCTTCAAGCTTGTAGTCGAACAGGTACACCTTGCCGTCGGCGACCGCGGGGCCGGCGTAGCCGAGCGCCACGGGGGTACGCCACTTGGCGGGGAGGTCGCCTTCGGGAAGCGACTGCCGCACGCCCGACTCGTTCCACTCCCCGTCACGCTCAGCGCCACGCCACTGCGGCCAGTCTTCCGCAGAGACGCTCAGCGGCGCCAGGCAGCAAAACAGATAAATGGCTTGGGATAGCGGGCGCATGGCGGGGTCCTGTGGGGTGGTGTGAGCGGCTCTTCCGGCAGCGGGCCGCCGTTAGAGAGGATACCCGATCCCGCAGAATGACAACGGCCCCTAAGGGGGGACGCCGCCGCGATTAGACGCGATCTACCTCAGAAAGCCCGCGTGCAGCCAGACGCACGATGGCCACCGCCACCGCGGCGCCCATCGCCATGCTCAGGGCGTGCCGGAGCGGTTCGCCCGGCGTGGCGTTCCAGTCGGCCGCCAGGCAGAGCCAGGCCAGCGAGCCGTACAGCAACCCCTGCAGCGAGATCGCCGAACCCAGCGCCGCCGGCGGCGTGCGCCGCGTCCGCAGCATCGCGGCCAGTTGTAGCGTCGCCCCCCAGCCGGCCAGCGCCACCCCCCCGGCGGCCGGCAGAGGGAGGCCCGCCATCCGCCCGGCTACCAGCGCGACGCCAAACACGATCCAGTGCGGGGCGGCCCGAGGCGACGTAGCGGCTTCGACGGCAGCGGCGATCATCGGCGGAGTGCTTAGAGGGCGGGGCGACTGCGGCGGGGCCCGGTCGTACCTCCTCAGCATGCTTGCGGCGCCTACTGGCGTCGAGCAGAACCAGAATCGCGGTAGAATGGTCGCGGCCCACGGCCAAGAAACGGCGCGCCGCGGCGAATCGCAACCACGCCCAGCACGCCGTCGTTGCCCCCTTCGTCGCCAAGAAGCCGCCAGAAGAGCCGATGCACATCCTTATCTTCGTTGTAATCGGATTATTTATCGGCGTAGCGGTCTACTTCTCTCACCTGCAGGCGAAGCAGCGCCGCGCAGACCTCGCCGAGCTCGCCCAGCAGATCGGTTGGCGGTTCGACCCCCAAAGCGACTACGACCACGACTCCCGCTTCTCGCAGTTCTCGGTGTTCTGCAGCGGCCACAGCCGGCAGGCGTACAACACGCTGCACGGCTCTTTGACGCTGGGGGGGCGTCAGGTTCACGCGCAGATGGGCGACTTCCTCTACAAACAGACCAGCGGTTCCGGCAAGGACCGCAAGACACGGACCTACACGCTGAGCTACCTGGTGGCCGGCTCGCCGCTGCCGTCGGCCCCCGACCTGTTGATCCGGCCCGAAGGGTTCTTCGACGGGGTGAGCGCGTTGTTCGGCTTCGACGACATCGATTTCGAGTCGGCAGAGTTCAGCCGCAAGTTCCACGTCACCAGCAGCGACAAACGCTACGCCTACGCGGTTGTCCATCCGCAGATGATGGAGTTCCTGCAAGAATCGCGGGGCCCGACGGTGGCGGTGGCCCGCGGCTACTGCTGCCTGTACGAGGGGCACAAGGTGTGGAAACCAGACGAGTTTTCGGCCCGTGTCGCCTGGGTAGAGCGGTTCTTTGGCCTGTGGCCGGGCCACGTGACCGACCAGTACTCCCGCCTGACGTAGGTCCTCGGGCCGCGGACGGGCCGCCGCGTGCGGCCCATCTCTGTGTTGAACTCTTTACGCTCGGCCGACCCGGCGCCTACCCTTAAGGCGGGCGACGGCTGGGTGTCACCGCACAACAGACGCGGCCGCCGCCAAGTAACTCATCCCCCAACGCGCCGGGAGCGCAGCGATCATGCCCGTTGTTGTCGACGCCGTCCGTACCCCGATTGGCCGCGCGCACCCCGAACGCGGGGCGTTCCGCCATGTGCGAAGCGACGATCTGGCCGTCCAGGTGATCCGGGCGCTGGTCGAGCGGACCGGCGTCGACCCCGCGGCGATCGAGGACGTCACCATGGGCTGCACCCAGCAGCAGGGCGAGCAGGGGCTGAACGTCGGCCGGCTGGCCGCGCTGATGGCGGGCCTGCCCCCCACCGCGGCCGGGGCGACGGTCAACCGGCTGTGCGGCAGCAGCTTGCAGGCGCTCAGCCAGGCGTCGCACGCGATCATCGCCGGCGCCGAGCAGACGCACATCGTGGGGGGGCTGGAGCACATGCAGCACTTCCCCATGGACGCCGGCATCGACATCAACCCCAAGCTGTTCGCCGTGACCAGCAAGGCGGCATTGATGATGGGGGTCACCGCCGAGTTCCTCGCGCAGACGCGCGGGATCGACCGCGAGTCGCAGGACCGCTTCGCGCTGGCCAGCCACCAGAAGGCGGCCGCGGCCTTCGACGCGGGCGGGTTCGACAGCGAGATCGTGCCGGTGTGGGGGCTGAACGACGCGGGTGAGCGGACGCTGATCCGCGAAGACCAGTGCGTCCGCCGCGACACCAGTTTGGAGCAACTGGCGGCGCTCAAGCCCGCGTTCATGCCGGGCATGGGGACCGTGACCGCCGGCAACAGCAGCCCGCTGAACGACGGCGCCGCGGCGCTGCTGGTGATGAGCGAGTCGCGGGCGAAAGAGCTTGGGCTCACGCCGATCGCACGGGTCCGCGCCACGGCGGTCGCCGGGGTCGACCCCTCGGTGATGGGGACCGGCCCCGTGCCTGCGACCCAGAAGGCGCTCAAGCGTGCCGGCCTGTCGATCGGCGACATCGACCTGATCGAGCTGAACGAGGCGTTCGCCGCCCAGGCGCTGGCCTGCATCCAGATGCTGAAGCTGGACGAGGCGAAGCTAAACGTCCACGGCGGCTCCATCGCCATCGGCCACCCGCTAGGCGCGAGCGGCGCGCGTATCGCGACGACGCTGCTGCACGCGATGCGTCAGTCGGACGCCACGCTGGGGCTAGCGACGATGTGCATCGGCGCTGGGCAGGGGATCGCGACGGTGTTCGAGCGGGTGTGAAAAAGGTGTCAGGAACCTTTTTCGGTCGATACCGCGTCGTTCAACGAAAAGGTTCCTGACACCTTTTTGCGTCCCGGAAGTACAAGCAAAACACACCCGACAGCAGCGTCACAGCAGCCGTGCCAAGGGAAGCCGGTTCCGGTACAAATGCGTGGTCTGTAAGCTTCAGCAGGAAGCCGTGAAGCATTCGGCGACTATTGGGCGCAAAGAGCTCGCCGCCCGTCCAACCCGCTACATACACGCTCCCTTTTCCGTCCCCGGATACGGTAAGTCCCTCTTCCCACTGAGCGCTTCCAAACTGCCGCCGCCAAACAACGTCGCCGTCGGTTGAGTACTTGGCGACAAACACGTCGGCAAACCCCGCGTTGCTCGCTTCGATGTCACCATGCGTAAAGCCGGCGACATAGAGGTTCCCGTATTGATCCGCCGAGACTGAATAGGCGAAGTCAGGTGACGGCGTGCCCCAAGTGCTTGTCCAAACAAGATCGCCGTCGGCACTGAACTTGGCAAGGAACGCGTCCGAACCGCCCGCGTTGCCGCCGCCGAGCTGACCGCTGGAATACCCAGCAACGTAGGCGTTGCCCCGACCGTCGGTGGCGATTGATCGGGCTTCGTCATTCCCCGGAGTGCCTAGCAAATGACTCCATTGAAGCTTCCCGGCGAAAGAATACTTCTGCAGGAATATATCGCTGCTACCCGCATTGACGCCTCCCAAATCACCGCGTGTCCGCCCCGTGATGAAGACGCCGTCTTCGCCGGTGGCTACTCCAAACGCGATGGCCTCTACCGGCGTCGCCGCAGTCGCTGTCCAGGTGAGGTCGCCGTTGGACGATAAGCCGTGGACGGATGCGGCGACGTTCGAGCCACTGATGCCTTCGATACGGCCCGCAGCGTAGACGCGGCCGAGGCGATCGAGCGCTATCGCATCGACGAAGTCGCGCTGCGAATCGCCGAATTGAGTTGCCCAGATCGGCGTGCCGTCCGCCGCGTACTTCACGACGAACGCATCATAGTCTCCCCTGCTTTCGTCGAAGAGGTCGCCGAAGGTGTAGCCGGAGACGAAGATGTCGCCGTTCTCGTCAATGGCCAGGGCGGAAGCCACATCAGTGTCAGGAGTTCCAAGTTGCCGGCGCCAAAGGAGATCGCCATCTTCGTGGTACTTGATGATGAAGGCGTCGCCGTTTCCGGCGTGCGTTCCCTGAAGATTTCCGAAAGTTTGGCCCGCGATAACGACCGTCCCGTGACTGTCTGCGGCAACCGAGTAAACTTTCCCCCCTTCGTTTTGGTCAAACTGCTTGGCCCACGCGAGCGTCTGCGCTTGAGCGACAAAGCATGTTTGCAAAGTAACGCTGCTCAATACGAAGGAAACGGCTCGTGATGCACGCATGGGGCACAGCTCCGAAGTCGTAGGCATTCAACTTCAGTGCAAGCGTACAGGCACGGCTCGAGCGGGTCCACATCAGCCCATGACGTCGAGCGGAAGGCCACGCGGACGTAGGGCTAGAGAAAAAAGGTGTCAGGAACCTTTTTTCTTGACGCGACTCCCCCGCTGCGCTAAACTCGCCGCATGGGTCGACCTCACCGCGCCGCCAGCGGCGGCATGCTGTACCACGTGCTCAACCGGGCCAACGCCCGGATGACGATCTTCGACGACGACGCGGACTACGCCGCCTTCGAGCGTGACAGCAAAAAGGTGTCAGGAACCTTTTTTCTTGACGCGACACCCCCGCTGCGCTAAACTCGCCGCATGGGTCGACCTCACCGCGCCGCCAGCGGCGGCATGCTGTACCACGTGCTCAACCGGGCCAACGCCCGGATGACGATCTTCGACGACGACGCAGACTACGCCGCCTTCGAGCGCGTGCTCGAAGAAGCCGCCCGGCGCACCGCGATGCGGCTGCTGGCCTACTGCGTGATGCCCAACCACTGGCACTTAGTGGTCTGGCCACGCGAAGACGGCGACCTGTCGCGGTTCGTCGGCTGGCTGACGCTTACCCACACCCAGCGGTGGCACGCGCACCGCGGCTCGGCCGGCAGCGGGCACGTCTATCAGGGGAGGTTCAAGTCGTTCCCGGTGCAGGACGACAGCCACTTCCTAACCGTGTGTCGGTACGTCGAACGCAACGCGCTGCGTGCGAAGCTGGTGTCCCGCGCCGAGGCGTGGCGGTGGGGGAGCCTGGCCCGCTGGAGCTCGGACGACCCCCAGCGGCGGGCGCTGCTGTCGGCGTGGCCCGTCCGCCGCAGCCCCAATTGGACCGAGCACGTCAACACGCCGCTCACCGAGCAGGAGCTGAAAGCGATCCGCCGCAGCATCGACCGCGGCGTTCCCCTGGGCGGCGCCGACTGGACGGAGCGGGCGGTCCAGCGTCTGGGGCTGGAAACCACCGTGCGTCCGCGGGGGAGGCCGCGGAAGGTCGAAAAAGGTTCCTGACACCTTTTTACGTCCGACCTATTGCGTCTGTTTTTGATTAGGCTAGATGGGCGCCCGGAAACGCCATAGCGTCCGGCTTGTCTCGGTTGAACGGAGGAAAAGTGATGTCCAAGCCCCTGATGCTAGCCGCGGTGCTCGTGGCGGCCGTTCCCGCGCTGGCCGATAACCCGGTGAGCTGGACCATCGACGAGCAGCTCGACCGGGGCGAGGCCTCGAGCTCGTGGACGTCTCCGACGGCGATCGACCTCGATCAGATGGTGTGGCAGTACGCGTTCGAGATCACCAAGGTTACCGGCACGGCGGTCATTACCGTGGACATCACCGACGAGCTCCCCCCCGAGCTGCGGATGGGCTCCGGCTACACGCGCAACCTGCCGGCGGTGCTGTTGGACGACGCGTTTAACGACCCCGCTTCGGGGACCTCGGCAGACATCTTTGTCGAGGTCGACTCGGCCGGCTTCGGGCAGGCCGACTTCACGAACATCATGCTCGGATCCATCGACCTGGGCTTCGGCGCGGTCCCCCTCAGCCGGATCAACGTCACCTCCGTCATCACCGTGACCGGCTTTGGCTTTGGAGACTACAACCTCAGCGGCGCCGTAACCGCAGAAGACTACCAAGTGTGGCGGGCCGACTTCGGAATGTCGGGCGACCTGTTTAGCGACGGCAACGGCGACGGCGCGGTCAACGCCGCCGACTACACGGTGTGGCGCGACCACCTGCCGCCGGCGGCGGCCGTGTCGGCGTCCAGCGTCCCGGAGCCGGCCAGCGCGCTGCTGCTGATCCCCGCGCTGTTGATGCTCGTCCGGCGGCCCAGACAGACTGCCCGCTAGAGCCTCGCCCAGACAGAACCAGGGCCGGGGACGCTAAGCCCCCGGCCCTGGCGCCGTGCGTAATCGGGCGGCCTGTTAGGCGGCCGGCTCTGCTTCGGGTTGGGGCGCCGGGTCGGCGGCTGGATCGGCGCCCGGATCGTCGGCTGGGGCCCCGCCGTCGAACTTGGGCGCCTCGGGCACCTTCAGCACTTCTTCGATGTTCACCTTCCCGTCCTTCTGCATCTGCTGGTAGACGTTGTACCCCACCAGCGCCAGCGTCAGCAGCACCGTCAACATGATCAGCGTGTAAATGAGCCCGTACGCCTTGTTGAGCGCCCCCAGGGCCGACATCAACCACGACACGTCGTTGCCCTGAGTGCCGGCGACCTTGCGGAACGATCCGGCCGCGGAGCGGGTCCAGATGCCCAGCAGGAAGAACACCAGGCCCTGCAAGCCGGCGTTGATTGCGAACGGCATCAACTGCTGGTTCGGAGGAAGGGTAGCGAGCTGGTTCTTGGCCTCGACGGGCAGCTTGTTCACCCAGTCGGCCGGCAACTCGTTGCGATAAATCGCGGCGACCAGCATTCCGGCAGCCACGAGGTTGAGCAGGCCGACCACGACCATCACCAGGCCGACGCCCCCCATTTTTCCGCCGAGACTGCGGAACAAGCTGTTTTGTTCTTCGTTGAACTCGTACTGTGGGGCTGCCATGGCGAAACTCCTGGGGGTGTAGGGAAGCGGCGAATAAGGTTACTTCGCACACCGCGAGCGGAGCTTGGCCTGACGTAGACGATTTGGGGGCACACATCGCTCCGCCCGAAGCGTGCGACCACGCCGGAGAGTGTAGCGGAGCGGGCGCGGCGCAGATACCACGTGCGGGGAGCTAGCGTCTGCGCGCGACGCGCAGAGCAGAGAGAGGGCAATCTGCTGGCGATAGCTGCCGACCTACGGTCGGCGCGTTCCACGGATCTGGCGCTACCCAACAGCGGCTTCAATCCAGCGGCGGGCCGACCGTAGGTCGGCCGCTATCGGGGGTGAGCGGGGGCGCGATTGCGCCCGCGCTCTCTATGCCTCGCCCCTCGCCTCTGGCCCCTGGCCTCGCTACGGGATGATCGCCGAGACCCCGACCACGGCGCCTGCTTGGAACGCAGCGGCACGCCAGGTGAAGGGCATGCCACCCACCAGGTACGGGGCGCAACTGCCCGGGCGGTAGTAGCCCAGCGTGTACATGCACTCGTTCGGAGGGGTCAGGCCCATGCAGTAGGGCAGCGCCGGCAGGCGACCGAAGAAGTGCGCTCCGGACACCAGCGGCTGAAGGAACGGCCCGTGCGAGTGGCCGTAACGCTCCAGCGCCACGTCTTCGAAGAAGAGCGGCTTGTGGCACAACGCGGAGGCCTTCCACATGTAGGTGACGCTCGGCCAGCAGCGGCCCGCGAACGGGGTGCCGTCGTCGACGCTGCAGTTGTACGGGAAGTCCTTGCCCGCTTCGCCGCTGACGCCGATGGCCAAGCTCACGCTGTCGATGCGGTTCGCCTTGAGCGCGGCGAGCTCCTCCACGCAGCTCCGCTGCGAGTCGAGCAGGTCCTTCTCGCGGCCCTTCTGACGGGCGGCGTCGGCCGCGTCCTGGCCCGCGCCGTTGGGGCGGCTCCCGTCCGAGGGAGACGTCTCGCGGGGCGGGTTCAGCACGCTCGGAGGCGTGGGTTGTGGGTTGCGCGGCGGGGCCAGGTCGCCCGGGCGGTTGGGGACCTCCCGCGGGGGTTGCAGGCCGCTGGGGCCGTCAGGCTGGTCGTCTAGCGGCGACGGGTCGATGGGCATCGGCTCCGGCGCGGGCAGCTCGTCAAAGCCGTCGCCGAACGGCGACTCCACCTCGTCGCGGAGGTCGTCGGCGCCGTAGCGCTCGTTGGAGTCGAGCTGTGCAAGCCGCACCGGCGCCCCGGGGCGGTGGACGATGACGGACTGCAAGCGGGCAGAGCCGGGCTGCGCCGGTCCGAGGGTCGGGCCGAACGGGTCGTCGCCGTAGGCGACGGTGCGGACCGAAGAGTCGTAGTGCGTTGTGGCGCGGAGCGGGTTGACCGGCGCGGACTGAATCGACGTCATCGCCGGCGTGGCGACGAAAGGCCGCGGCGCCCGCGGCGTGTTGCGGGCGGGCCGCCAGGTGAGCGTTGAGGCGTTGGAGGCCGGTTCGGCGCCGAACGCCGAGAGGGCCATCGTGAGCGTGAGCAGCACCGCCAGCAGGCCCGCGGGCAGCCAGATCGGTTCTCCGCCACGCACGGCGCCCCTCCAGGGCATGCGCCCGGTGGGCGCGAGCGCGTCGCTAGACGGAGTCGCCGTCGGCGTACTCAGCCGAGTAATTTGGGGCTTCCTGCGTGATGGCGATGTCATGAGGATGGCTCTCCCTAACCGATGCCGGCGACACCCGTATGAACCGCGTTTCCGTACGCAGCTCATCGATGGTCTTGGTTCCACAGTACCCCATCCCCGCGCGGAGGCCGCCCACCAGTTGGTAGACGAACGGGCCGAGCGCGCCCTTGTAGGGGACGCGGCCCTCCACCCCTTCGGGGACGAGTTTTCCTTTTCCCTGTCGTTCCGCTCCGCCCTGGCGGTAGCGTTCGCTGGAGCCATGCACCATGGCGCCCAGTGAACCCATCCCGCGGTAGCTCTTGTACGTGCGTCCCTGGTACAGCACCCGGTCGCCCGGGCTCTCGTCGAGCCCGGCGAGCAGGCCCCCGATCATCACGGCGTGGGCGCCCGCGGCGAGCGCCTTGGTGATGTCTCCGGAGTACCGCACGCCGCCGTCGGCGATAATCGTCGTCCCCGTTCCTTGCGCCGCCCGCGCGGCGTTCTGGATCGCGGTAATCTGCGGGACGCCGATCCCGGAGATGATCCGCGTGGTGCAGATCGACCCGGGCCCGATGCCCACTTTCACGGCGTCGGCGCCGGCCCCGATCAGGTCCCGGCAGCCCTCGGCCGTCGCTACGTTGCCGGCCACCACGTCGATGTCCCAGCGGCTCTTGATTTGTGCGACCGTCTCAACCACGTTCTTCGAGTGGCCGTGCGCGCTGTCGACGACCACGAAGTCGGCTCCGGCGGCGATCAGCCCCTCGACCCGCTCGTAATCGTGGACCCCAACCGCCGCTCCGACACGCAGCCTCCCGCTCCGGTCGCGGGCCGCCTGCGGGTAACTGCGTAGCTGGTCGATGTCCTTGATCGTAATCAGGCCGGTCAGTCTGTAATCTTCGTCAACCAGCAGAAGCTTCTCGACCTTTTTTTCCATTAGGATCTTTTCAGCTTCTTCAAGCGTCACAGTCCCTGTGGCCGTTACCAGTGTTTCCTGCCGCGTCATCACGTCGCTCACCGGCACGTCGTCGCGGTCTTGGAACCGCAAATCACGCCGGGTGAGGATGCCTGCTAGCTTGCCGCCGGGCTCGACGATGGGGATACCGGAGACGCGGCTGCTAGCCATCGCTTCGCGCGCCTGCAGGATGCTAGCGTCGGGGGGCAGCGTCACCGGGTCGACGATGATGCCGTTGGCGGAGCGTTTGACCTTCTCGACCTCTTGGGCCTGCAGCTCGATCGAGAGGTTCTTGTGGATCACCCCGAGGCCCCCCTCGCGCGCCAGGCCGATCGCCATGCGGTGCTCGGTGACGGTGTCCATCGGCGAGCTGAGGATCGGGATCTCCATCCCGATCCGCTCGGTGAGCCGGGTGGCGACGCTCACCTCGGCGGGGACCACGTCGCTGTAGCGGGGCTCTAGCAGCACGTCGTCGAACGTGAGCCCGAGGCCGGCGGAGCGATCTTGCGAGGGGTCGTGGGATTCAGCGGTGGGCATCGCAGTGTCCTGAGGGGCGGGCGCCGAGGGAATCCCGCATTTTGGGAGCGCCATCGCCCTGATGGCAAGGTGGCCGTATTGGACGGCGCCCACGCGGCCGCTGTTTGACGGCCGATCAGCAGCCGGGGCCAATCCGCGGCGTCTGTCTAGGGTTTCGCCCGTTTGGCCCCTGATTTTCGCGTTCCGGCGCCGGCTTTGCATGTGTCGGTCCTGGGGGGATGGAGCGCCCCGATTTCGACCCACCCGCCACAGACTCTTTCCGGAGGCTTTTCGATGCCAGACACATGGAAATCCGCCCTGCTCTGCCTAGCAGCGCTGCTGCCATGGGCAGGCGTGTGCGCCGCCCAGCAGCCACCCGCGCTGCCCGGCACCCCGCAGTCCAACGACCGGCCCGAGGCCAACCTTGGCCAGCCGGAAGTGCTCGAAGCCGGCCCGATCCACGAGGCGTTTGCCGAAGGGGTCACGCTGGAAGCGGCCGAGCCGGTCACGGTCAACCGTGAGCCCCCCGAACCAATCAACGAGGTCCCCCCCGAAGTAAAGCCCGATGGCGCCAACGTCGAGTGGATCCCCGGCTACTGGGACTGGGACGGCACGCGCGACGACTTTGTGTGGGTCAGCGGTGTGTGGCGGGTAACGCCCCCGGACCGCCAATGGGTGCCGGGCCACTGGGCTAAAGCGGCCGATGGTTTCCAACGCATCCCCGGCTTCTGGACGACCGCGGGCGCCCAGCAGCTCAGCTACCTCCCCCCTCCCCCGGCCAGCCTTGAAGAAGGCCCGTCGAGCCCCGCGCCGGGCGAGAACTACTTCTGGGTCCCCGGCTGCTGGGAGTATCGCAATAGCGACTACGCCTGGCGGGCCGGCTATTGGTACGAGGGTCAGCCCAACTGGGTCTACGTCCCCAGCTACTACCAGCAGACCCCACGCGGCTGCCTGTATGTGAACGGCTACTGGGACTATCCCGTGCAGTCCCGCGGCTACCTGTACGCCCCCGTCTATTGGTCGGGAGGCCGCTACCCGGGCGCCGGCTACAGCTACCGGCCGAACAATATCTTGAACACGTCGCTATTGCTCTCGTCGTTGTTCATCGGCCCCTCACGCGGCTACTACTACGGCGGCGGCGGTTACTACGGAAACCACCCCGGTTACTCGCCGTGGCTAGGGAACAACCGTGGCTACGGCCGTGGCGGGTACGACCCGCTAACCGCCTACTACGCGTGGAACTACGGCCACAACCGCAACAACTGGCAGAACGATTTCCGCCGCGACTACAACGCCGGTCGCGGCACAGACAATAACGGTCGTGGTAATAATGGACGTGGCAACGACGGCCGTGGACCCGGCCGCGGTGGGGCGAACGCCGACGCCAACGTGGCGGCTACTTCGCAACTAATCCGCGACGCGCAGCAGGTCGCCAAGAACCCGCTAGGGGCGTTGGGGGTGGCCACGGTGAGCCAGCAGCAACGCGAGCAGGCCACCCAGCGGGCCGAGCAGCTACGCGAGTTCTCGCGTACCCGCGCCCAGGCAGAAGTCGACAACCGTTTTGATTTCCAAACCAACCGCGGGCCCGACGTGCGAGCCAACGCGGACGTACGCGGCAACGCCAACGCCAATGCCGAGGCCCAAGCGGGCGCCGGCAACGCGCGTGGCGACGCCCAAGCCGGCGCACGCGGATCGGTACGCGTCCCCGAAGGCTTCCGCCCCGGGTCGTTCACGATCCCGCAGAGCCTACGCGGCACGATCCCCGGACCGGCGGCCAACGCGCAGGGCGCCGCCCAGCAGGCGGCTCGCGACGCTCTGCAGCGCGGCCAGAACGCACAGCCGCAGGTGCGTGGCTACCGCGGTGTGCCCGGCCCTCAGCGCCAGCCTAGCGTCGGGCCGCAGCAGAACTTCCAGCCGCGGCAGTCGCTGCCCGGCTACCGTGGCCAACCCAGCGGGCCGCAGCCCGGCGGCCAGCCGATGCCCAGCAACCGCGGCAGCAGCGGCAATCGCGGCAGCGGCGGCGCCAGCATCAACGTGCCGGGAGTCGGTTCGCTGAACATCGGCGGCGGTAACCGAGGCGGTGGCGGCAACCGCGGAGGCAATGCCGGCGGCAACTCCGGGGGAAATGGAGGCGGAAACCGCGGCGGCGACCGGTAACGGCGCTTACGATTGGGCTTAACCCCGAAGCCCGCGAGAGAGCTTTCTCTCGCGGGCTTTTTTTGCGAGTAGGTAGAATCTGGCGGCGGAAGGGAACTACGATGACCCCCGGAGCGTCCGACGCTGGGGCGACCACCCTACTCGGTTCATCGATTCACTTCCGGAGACTACTGGGATGACGCGAACCCTCACGCTGACCCTGCTGCTGCTCTACGCGTTCGCGTCTCGCCCAGTGGCGGCTCAGGAGACCGAACCGGTCGACGCCGACCGCCTCACCGACGGAGATGTGACCGAGGTCACCGTCTACCAGGGGCAGGCGTTGGTCACCCGCTCGGTGACGCTGCCGGGTGACCAGACGGGGCTGCAGGAGGTGGTGGTGACCAACCTGCCGGCGTTGATCCTGCCCGAAAGCCTGTACGCAGAGCCGGGCGAGGGCCTCGAGATCCGCTCGGTCCGCTACCGCACCCGGCCGGTGGAGCAGGACGTGCGTGCGGAGGTCCGCGAGCTCGACGAGCAGCTCCAGGAGCTGCGGGACGAGCTCTCGGCGGTCGAGCGGGAGCAGAAGCTGTTGGCCGATCGCACCAAGTACCTGAACAGCCTCGAGGGCTTCACGGCCGGAACCGCCAAGAACGAGCTGGAGCACGGCGTGCTGAACGCCGAGACGCTGACCAGCCTGACCGAGCTGATCTTCTCGCGGCGGGAGCAGGTAGCGGCCGAAGAGTTGGAGCTCGCCAAGGCGCAGCGGGGGCTGAACGAAGAGATCAACCTAGCGACCCGCAAACGCCAGAACATCACCAGCGGCTCCGCGACCACGGTCCGCGAGGCGGTGGTGTTCGTCGACGCCCAGGAGGCGGGCGCCTCGCTGCGGCTGCGTTACTTGGTGGCGGGCGCCGGCTGGAGCCCGTCGTACAACCTGCGGGCGGGGACCGACCGCAAGCAGGTGACCGTGGAGTACAACGCCCAGGTGCAGCAGATGAGCGGCGAGGACTGGACCGACGTCGCGATGACGCTGTCGACCGCCACGCCGTCGCTGGTGGCCGAGCCCCCCAAGCTTGACCCGCTGGCGATCCGCCTGGGAGACAGCCCCGCGAGCGGCGGCCCCAAGGTCGCCGTTGGCGCCGAGGAATACAGCCGCCTCAAGCGGCAGCTGGACGCGAGCCGCGACAAGCTATCGGATGTTCGCAACCGGCTGGGCGAGCTGAACGCCGCGGTGGAGCAGACGCCTGCATCGGAGCCGCAGCAGCAGCAACCGCTTGAGGCGCCCGCCTTCGCCGCGGACTCAAGTATGCCGTATCGGCAAGGTTCATTTGACCACTCTGTCCAACAATCTGGGCAACCGTACGGCGGAATGGGGGGCGACGGGCAAGCAGCCGGTCGTCAGTCGTTTCAAGTCGGGTTCGGCGTCAACGGCGACGCCGGCCTCAATTACTTCGCCAACGAGTCGCAGATCCTAGACTTCAACGCCGAGGGTATCGTCGCGAAATCGAAAGACTCTCGAGGATCACAGCCTCCCGCCGAGGGGGTGAGCGTCAGCTACAAGCTAGCGGGGCGCACGTCGCTCCCCAGCCGCAGCGACCGGCAGCTCATCCAGATCGCCCGGCTGCCCCTCAAGGGGGACTTCTACCGCTTGGCGACACCGGTGCTCACTAGCTACGTCTACGAAGAAGCCAAGCTCACCAACACCGGCGACGTGGTGCTGCTTGCCGGCCCCGCCTCGACCTTCCTGGGAGACGAGTTCGTGGGCCGCGGCGCGGTGCCGACCGTGGCGGCGGGAGAGTCGTTCACCGTCGGGCTGGGGATCGACGCCTCGCTCCGCGCCGGCCGCGAGCTGGTCAGCAAGGAAGAAACCATCCAGGGGGGGAACCGGATCGTCGACTTCGTCTACCGGCTCACGGTAGAGAACTTTGCGGGCGAGGAGGCCCAGGTACGGCTGGTCGACCGCATCCCCACCATTGCAGAAGACGACATCAAGATCACGCTGGTCGACCCCGGCAAGAAGCTGGCCGACTACCCCGACCAGGCCGCCGAGCGCAAGCTGGGCCTGCTGCGGTGGGACCTCGAAGCCCCGGCCGGCTCAACCGGCGCCGACAGCGCCGCGGTGGAATACACGCTGCGGGTCGAGTACGACAAGGAGCTGTCGATCGTCGGGATGCCCGCCAAACGCTAGGGCCAATGGGCAGTGGGCCTCCTGCCGCCGCCCGACTGCGCCCCTTGGCGAGGCGGCCCGCCGGGCAGCGGCCGCCTCGCTAGGGGGGGCTGTTTTCTGACGCCGACCGGCGAGCTTGCCGATTGCGCAGACGCGCCTGCCAGCATCGCGGTTTTCTGACCCCTCTCGGGGCGTCCTGGCCCCGCGGGCGCCCCTACCGCCCGTTGACACACTTTGGCCATCGACGTACATTCGTCGATTCGCCGCTGATCGCTCGGCCACGTGGTCGTGTGTCGCGGAGAAGCGGGTAGCGGTGGTTGTTTGATAACGGGTCCGGTTCTGGAGCTGCAGAGTGGCGTCGCCGCAAGAAATCATTCGCATTCGGATGGAAGCCTACGACCACGCGGTGCTCGACCAGAGCGCGGCCGAGATCGTCGATACGGCCAAGCGTACCAACTCCATGGTCCACGGGCCGATCCCGTTGCCGACCCGGATCGAACGCTACACCGTTCTCCGCGGCCCGCACGTGGACAAGAAGTCGCGGCAGCAGTTCGAGATCCGCACCCACAAGCGGCTGATCGACATCGTCCAGGCCACGGCCAAGACGATCGAGGCTTTGAACAAGCTCAGCCTGCCGGCCGGTGTGGACATCAAGATTAAGGCAACCACGGGCTGAGCAGTCCTGCGACGGGCTGGCAAGCCATCGTGATTGCTATAGCCGCCGACCTCCGGTCGGCGCGTCTAGCAGAAAGCCAACTTAGAGACCAATCAGGCCGTCCGCGGTCCCAGCGACCTCCCGGCGGCCGACCGAGTACATGACTGGAAGTCAGTCGGGTAAGGCGGTGTCCGCAGTAGGCGGATCGCCGGCCTCCCGTCCGACGACAAACCCCTTCAATCGAACCTGCGTTAAGGCGTGGCGTGATGGCTAGCGACAAGCAAGCTAACAAGCAGATTATCGGAATCCTCGGCCGCAAGGTGGGGATGACGCAGGTTTTCGACGAAGCGGGCGTTGTCGTCCCGGTGACCGTCATTCAGGCCGGCCCCTGCCACGTGCTGCAGGTCCGCACGCCCGAGACCGATGGCTACTCCGCCGTCCAGGTCGGCTACCTCGACAAGCCTCGCCGCCTGGCGAGCCGCAGCGAGCGTGGCCACGTCGCCAAGCTCGACAGCAAGCGATCGAAGTCCCGCTCCGCCGCTGGCGTTGAGCTCCCCGCCAAGGCCGACTGCGAGCCCAAGCGGTTCGTCCGCGAGTTCCGCGGCCAAACCGGCGAGATGGCCGTTGGCTCGGAAGTGAACGTCTCCGCCTTTGAAGGCATCGAGCGGATCGACGTCATCGGCACCAGCAAGGGCCGCGGCTTCTCCGGCGCCATGAAGCGTCACAACTTCAAGGGCCAGCGGGCCACGCACGGCGTGAAGAAGTGCCACCGGGCGATGGGGGGCACCGGCTGCAGCGCCTACCCCAGCCGCCTGTTCAAGGGAATCAAGATGCCGGGGCAGTACGGCAACGCCCGCTGCACCGTGCGGAACCAGAAGCTCGTGTCGATCGACGCCGAGAACAACCTGCTGGTGATCCGCGGCGCCGTTCCGGGGCCGAACGGCGGATTTGTCATCGTCCAGAAGACCAACAAGTTGAAGTAGGCGAAGCAAGATGCCCAAGCTCACCATTCACGATCGCAAAGGCAACAAGGTCGGGACGTACAACGTCGAGGCCGAGGACTTCGCGTCGAGTATCAACAAGCAGCTCCTGCACGACGCCGTGGTGATGTACCAGGCGAACCTGCGGCAGGGGACGCACAAGACCAAGACCCGCGCCCAGGTGGCCGGCAACAAGAAGAAGATGTACCGCCAGAAGGGCACGGGCAACGCCCGCGCCGGCAGCAAGCGGAGCGGCGTGCGTCGCGGTGGTGGTCACATCCACGCCCGGCAGCCGCGGGATTACTCGTACCGCTTGCCGCGCAAGGCCCTGCAGATCGCCACCCGTATGGCGCTGGCCTCCAAGGTCCGCGACGACGAGTTGATCGTGATCGACGAGCTGCGTTTCGATGCGCCCCGCACCAAGGACATGGCCCACATCCTCAAGGTGTTGGGTTGTGACCAGTGCTCGACGCTGGTGACCACCGAGACGCACGACCTGAACGTCTACCGGAGCGTGCGGAACCTGGCCTCGGCCAAGATCTCGCCGGCGTCGGAGCTCAACGCGTTGAGCCTGCTCGCCTCGAAGAAGGTGCTGGTCACTAAGGCCGCGCTCGACGCGTTGCGAGCCAAGCCGGGCGGAAAGAGTGCGGCCAAGCCAGAGGCCGCCGCGGCCTCCTGAGTTCGCTGCGTTTGCAGACAGAGAAGATAAGTTCATCGCGTTACGTCCGTCGACAACACAACGTCGAGCTGAATCATGCCCCGGCATATCCCGTTTCAAACCACACTTACGCTCGAGCCGCACCAGGTCATCCTGAAGCCGCTGGTGACCGAGAAGGGTGTGCACCGTTCGACCCGTCACAACGCCTACGCGTTCCAGATCAGCAAACTGGCGACCAAGAGCGACGTGCGACGGGCGGTCGAAGAGTTGTTCAACGTCAAGGTGGTGAAGGTTCACACGCAGAACCGCCCCGGCAAGCAGCGTCGCACGCGCGCCAGGATCGGAATCACCAGCAGTTGGAAGAAGGCGATCGTTACCCTCGACCCCGAGCATCGGATCGACTTCTTCTAGGCCGTCACAGCAGGTTTGACTGCCGGGCCCCGGCCCGCAAAAGGCCCGCAAGGCCGTTCGCATTTAATCCGCCGATCGTTTAACGTCACA